>NZ_JBRBVB010000013.1:0-352930 GCF_052825805.1 Pseudaestuariivita sp.
CGATCCCTACCGCCGGAGCCAAAAATACACGCAAATCGGATGGATACGTAGCGTAACCGAAGCTGGACCCATGTTCCTTCGTCGGCAACCCGCATGACGACATGCGTATCTTTTAGTATAAAGCGCAACGATCGAGTATCGTATCTAGGTGACTAAGTTTCCGCGCCAGACGCCCGCTCCCGAACCACCCCAATATTTCCATGAACGCTTCGGATCGGCAGCGCTCGACAAATTCCCGGATGCCAAGGCGGCAATCGCTGACACCGTCACGAAGTACGCAGAAGCCGATTCGAACGTTCGCATTTTCGTAATGTCTCGGCTATCGCCGGATGCAGACCTGTCGCAAGAACTCCAAAGTGTACTTCGAAAAGACGACGACGTGAAACTTATGCTTAAGTTGTGTCTCGCCTCAAGTGGAAGAGGAGACCTTAGAAATGCAGTAGCTCAGTTTCTCCATGCCCGTCAGCAGATTAAGCGGTTTCGAGATAGTTTCTGTCACGGGGTATGGAGTTGTCGATCGGACCTCAGCGATCGACTTCTATTGAGACGGGCTGACACCTATCGCAAAGCTTACAGGGAGTTGTTGGAAAGATTTTCCGAGGTCGGTGCTAAACAACCTAATTTGGGTCCAGCGGAAGTTTGGGCAATTTCAGACTTTGATAGGGCCACGCGCGTCAGTCAAAGGCTAATCTACGCTTCAAACGCCCTTGCGGTTTGTTTTTCCCGCCCTCCTCCTGAGCATATCCAGCGGTTTCTGGCTCCGCTCGAGAAAGATGGCCTGCTAGACGTTCAGCCGTGGGATTTGAAATCATGAACTCGATGCGCCTTGAGCGCTTTTCCTCTTCTCCCGGACCGTGGGTTTCCGCCGTCGGACAAGGCTTGCGAGGCTTTAACCTCTGAATTGCCAGTGGCTTTACACCAGCTCACGCAACGACGTGCAACGCCCGCTACCAAAGTCTGTGGCGGGTGCATCACCCGACGAACCATCTACTCACGAAAATCGGCATTTGCATACTCCCACACGATCGCTTTGCTTGAGCACAGGATGCACTGGCCCGGCTCCCACAGATTTTCGGTTTGGCCGCGTTTGGCTCAACCAAGGCAAAGTGAGAAACCAGGCTCGGTGTGCACCTCGCGCCGCGCGCCTCCTCCCAACCTTTCAAACGCTAAACGATCACCAGGTCATCTGCGAGACCCGCGAGGGTGTTCATGTTTTCCAGCGTCAGGGTGTTGCCTCCGCCGAAGTCGAACACGATCCGCACCCCTTGAACGCTGGCAAAGGAGCTGACCACGTCTTCGGCCGACAAGGTCCCTGTCCAAAGCGCGTCATCGAGCTCGATGACGTCGGCGCCAATCCCGAAATCGGAAATCGTGTCCTGACCGCTGCCGTAGACAAAGACGTCCGCGCCGAGACCCCCGTTCAGGTTATCGTCGCCAGCACCGCCGAGGAGCGTGTCCGCCCCGGCCCCGCCTAACAGGGTGTCGTTGCCCGCGTTGCCATAGAGTTCGTCGTCGCCACCACGTGTCACGATGCGGTCCGCGCCGTTTAGCCCGAACACCGTGTCCTGTCCGTTCACACCCTCCTGGTCCGTGTCAAAGTACCTGTCCGCGCCACCGCCGAGATACGTCAAGTCCCGGCCATCGCCGCCGTACACGGTGTCTGTGCCGTTGCCCGAGCGGATCGTATCCGCGCCTATCCCGCCGTAGATCGTGTCGGCTCCGGTGCCGCCTTCGAGGCTGTCCTTGCCGCTGTTGCCATAGATCTCGTCGTTGCCACCGCTGCCGAGGACCGTGTCGTCCCCGTTTAACCCATGCACCGTGTCGCGCCCGACCACGTCGCCCTGCGCGGTGTCCACGAACCGGTCATCGCCCGCGCCGAGGAAGGCAAGGTCACGGCCGTCGCCGCCATGCACCGTGTCCGCGCCGCCGCCGGATCTGATCGTATCCCCACCGTTGCCGCCAAAGAGCGCATCGGCACCGTTCCCGCCTTCGAGGCTGTCCGCGCCGAAATTGCCACGCAGATCATCCGCGCCGCCGCCGCCGTAGATCGTGTCCGCGCCTCCGAGGCCAAAGACGCTGTCCGGCCCGTTTGCGCCGTCCGACTTGTCTCCGAAGAGGTCGCTCCCGGCGCCGAGGTAGACCTCGTCCGCGCCGTTGCCGCCATCGACGGTGTCGTCGCCCGCGCCTGCCCGGATCGTGTCCGCGCCGCCGCGCCCGAGGATCGTCTCGTTCACCACCGTGCCGGTCAGCGTGTTGTCGTCGCCATTGCCCTCGATCACCACGGGGCCTGTCGAAACAAGCGTGGAGGCTTGCGCGTAGGTGAGCGTGGCGTCGTTGAAGACGAAGAGCTCGACATCGTCCCCGATTAGATCGTCGCCAAGGGGCGAAGACAGCACCAGCGATGAGGCGCCCGCCGTGGCCGTCACCTCATTCGAGTTGATGGCAAAGACCGCGCGGTCCTGACCGTCACCGCCCCGGATCGTGTCGTCGCCAAGCCCGCCCGTCAGCGTGTCGTTGCCGTTCAGGCCCTGCAGCAGGTCATCGCCGGGGCCGCCGTCCGCTGCGCCGCTCACGAGGCTGGTGACAAGCACATCGTCGTGGTCCGACCCGATCACGCCCTCGACCGAGACAAAGAAATCGCCCTCCCCGTCGCCGCTGTTGTTGCTGGCGTCGCCGAGGTGAATTTCAACGCCGTTCGTGGCGTCCGCGTAGCTGGCGTAGTCGAACCCCGCTCCGCCATCGAGCCGGTCCTCGCCATTCCCGCCCACGAGCGTGTCGCTGCCCGCGCCGCCAATAAGCGTGTCGTCTTGTGCATAGCCCATGAGCAAGTCGTTGCCGGCCTTGCCCTGCAACTCGTTGATGAAGCTATTTCCACCGATGGTGTCCGCGCCGGGCGAGCCGACCACGTTCTCGATGCTCTGGTAGCGGTCGCCTTCGGCGGCGCCCTCGTTGAGGCTGGCGTCGCGCAGGTCTACACGCAGCGAGTTGAGCGCGCCATCGTAGGTGACCGTGTCGCGCCCGTCGCCGCCCACAAAGCTGTCGGCGCCGTCCTCGTTCGATGGGAAGGCCGTGTCGCCCCCGTTGAGCAGATCATCGCCGGCAAAGCCGATGAGTGTGTCGTTGCCCTGCCCGCCCGAA
Organism: Pseudaestuariivita sp.; assembly: GCF_052825805.1. Classification (NCBI taxonomy): domain Bacteria; kingdom Pseudomonadati; phylum Pseudomonadota; class Alphaproteobacteria; order Rhodobacterales; family Paracoccaceae; genus Pseudaestuariivita; species Pseudaestuariivita sp. The sequence goes on from NZ_JBRBVB010000013.1 coordinate 3,139, forward strand.
AGCGTGTCGGCGCCCGCGGTGCCGTTGATCTCCTGATTGCCGCTGCCATGCGCGAGGACAAGGCCCGGGACGTCTTCACCCTTGAGGATGGTCAGGCCGCCGACGGAGCTGACGCTGATGCCTTGGGCGGCGAGCAGTTGGTCGGACCGCGCGATGTGCAGCACCGCATCCACCGAGCCGTCATCGCCCATGTCGATGCGCAGCTCTTGCGCGCTGGTCGTGCCGACGTCGACAAAGTCAAAGGACACTGGCTGCGGGATCGTCGTATCGAACTCGGAAAAGGGCTCCCCGATGCCAATGGTCATGCCGATGTTGAACCGCTCGAGGTGGTCGCCGTCGAGCTCCTCAAGAGTGCCGCGGATCATGTCGGGACCGTGCGCGTCGATCGTGTCGATGCCGAGCCCCGGCGAGATCACGTCATAGCTGCCTCCGACGATGAGCCCATGCGCCTGGATGAAGTCGTTGCCATCCCCGCCTTCGAGCGAGTCCGCGTCCTCGCCGCCGATGATCGTGTCATCGCCGGGTCCCCCTATGATGCGGTCGAGCCCGCTCCCGCCTCTCAGCTCGCTGGCGTCGGTGCCGCCAAAGATCAGGTCGTTGCCACTTCCGCCGCTCAGAGTGTCCGTGCCGTCGACACCAAAGAGGATGTCGTTGCCACTTCCGCCCGAAGCACGGTCATCCCCACCGTTGAACGTGTCGTAGAATTCGCCCGAGACACCGACCACATCATTCCCGGTGCCTGGGGTGATGATGTTGTAGCCGCCGAAGGAGGCGATGGTGTCGTCGCCCGGCCCGCCATCAATCGTGTCGAGCCCACTGCCGGTCTCAATGCGCTGTCCATCGGCAGTGCCGACGATCTCCCAGGTCTGCGGACCCCTAAAGATGACATTCTCGATCCCTTGGACTTCAAGCAGGACAGTCCCAAGCTCATTGCGCACTTGCCCGAGGTCGAAATCCCAGGTCATCGGCTCGGTCGCGTAGGGCAGCGCGCCTTCGGCGATGATCAGCGTGTCGATTCCATCACCGCCGTCCACCTCGAGCGCTTCGAGATCGACCAGCGTAATCGTGTCGTCGCCGCCGCCCGCGCGGATGATGTCGTGTCCGCCTTGGCCGTAGATCGCTGTGGCTCCATCGCCGTCGACCAGAAAGTCGCCGCGGTCCGTGCCAAACATTTCAATGTCGTTGGTTCTCGGGCTGGAGGTCCGCGCGCCAATGATGCCGCCTATGTCGACCGCACGGTCGTCGAAATGCAGCCACTCGATGCTCTCGATCGTGTCGTTCCCGTCCGGCCCGGTGAGGATCGCAGCGCCTTCGCTGGGGCGGTCGAGCGTGTAGCGATCGAAGTCGCCGCCAAAAACGGCCACGTCCTCGCCTATGAGCCCGTCGATCAGATCGTCGCCGAGCCCGCCAGTCAGCGTGTCGATGCTGAGCGAGCCGGTGATGGTGTCGTTGCCCGACGTGCCATCCACATCGTCTCCGGCAGCCGGGATCAGCAAGCCATCGGCGCGCGCGACCCACTCGATGTTGCGCGCGGTGATCTCGCCGAGCGGGGAAGTGATGATAAGGTCTCCGTCCTCCGACAGCTCGAACTCCACGTCTGCGTCGGCCGGATAGTCCACCTCATCCTCGACCACGTCGACGATGGCCAGCGTGTCTTCGCCGCGCCCCCCGTCGACCTCGTCATTGCCGGGACCGGCGACCAGCAGGTCATCTCCGCCGCCCCCGCGGATCGTGTCATTGCCCTCGCCGCCGCGCAGCGTGTCGGCACCCGCGCCACCTTCGAGCAGGTCGTCGCCAGCAAGGCCGCTCAGCTCGTCGTCGCCGTCCATGCCGTTCTGGAAGTCGTTGCCCGAGGAGCCGAAGTCGACGTCATCCCCGCCGGACGTGTTGTCGCTGGGGCGCAGCCCGCCCTGGCTGATGATGGTCACCAGCTCGTTGGCGATGAACTCCGAATAGGTCTCATCGCCGATCCAGTCTCCATAAGTCTGTCCCAGCAGCTTACCGGCATCATTGTTGCTCAGGTGCGTGTCGGCCTGATCCGCAGGACCGTCGTTGTTCGAGTTCGACGCCCCTGGCCCGTTCAACTGACCCACCGGCACGATGTAGATGCCCACGGTGATCGGCTCGGGCTGCTGGGTATCACCCGTCGCCTGGTTGCTGGGCGGGATTTCCACGGTGATGTTGTGGACCGGGATCTCGACCGTGTCGGGCCCCGGCAGGCCGGAGCCGCCGATGGTCCCGCTCCACCCGTCGATGTAAGACGCCGTCGGGCCAAGGCTGTTGGCCAGCGCCGTTGCGGCACTCGCAAAGCTCGCATCATCCGGGAAGGCGTCGGTCACCAGCACCACGCTGCGCGAGCCCGCAGAGGGCCGCCAGTCGACCTGGCTGATAAGCTCGAAGATCGGCTCCCAGACCGGGCCGCTTTCCGGCGGCTTTTCCCGCTCGTCCTCTTCGCGGTCCTCGGTTTCCTCGAGAAAGCCCGAGATGTCGCCCATCATCTGGTTAAAGCGCGCCTCGAAATCGACCATCTCGCCAAAATCGCGGGAGACATTGAAAGTATCGAGCGGACGCTCGTAGCCCAGCGGCTCTTCGGGCGTCTCGTCGCGTTCCCAGATTTCCGCCGTGTAGGACGCCGCAAAGCGCACGTCCTGACTGCCGCCGTTCTGCTCCATCACCTTGCGGGCGATGTCGCGCACCATCTGGCCAGAGACAATCGCGTCGTTCCCCTTCATCGAGTGCGAGGTGTCGACGATGAACTGGATGTCGGTCTGGTGCGTCATCCCGTTCTGCTCGAGCGCGTAGGTCTTGCCGGAGCCAAGCATGTGAACCTGATCGATGCCGATCGCCGTCACCTCGCCCTGGTTCGCGGCGCCGCGCACATGCGACAGGTTCCATGTCCCGTCCGGCTGGAACCGCCAGTCCCAGTCCTTGGCAAGCCCTTCGAGGACCAGCGTGTCGATGCCGTCGCCCCCGTCGATGACCGCGTCCGTTTCGCCATGCCAGATGTAGTCGTCGCCGCCCCCGCTGGCTGCAGTGCCGTCGAAGCCCTGGTTGAGCAACAGAACGTCGCGCGAGTTGCCGAGCCCGGTGGTGTCCTGAACGAAAGATACCGCCATCGCCATATCGATCTCGTTGCCGAACGAATAGGATCTGCCGTCGACGATACCCGCCCTGTCGCCGAACACGTCGATCGCAGGCCAGCCGAGGATTTCGAACGCGCCATTGCCGATCTCGGAAAAGACGGCATTGATACCGCGCCCGATATCCGACGTGTAGTCAGACGCGGACACCACGAAAGACAGATCGGCCACTTCGCTCGCGAAAAGCGCGATCAAGCCCAGGTCCGGGTGAGCCTCCGCGCCGACGCCGTCGTTGGTGATGTGCATCGCGTCCGGGTACGGGTCTCGCGCCAGTTCAAAGTAGAGGTTGCCGGGCGTCGGCGTGTAGGACGCAAACACGCTTGGCGCTACGAGGTCTATGTTCTGGCCCACATTGTTCGTCAGCCAGCCGTCCACCCAGCCTCGGAACGTACTTGAGTCGTTGTAAAGATACGCAAGACGGTCGAGCAATGCGCTCGCGTCAGACGACGAATATCCGTGAATGATAAAGCGGTTCTCGACGCTCGAAAAAGACATCAATTAACTCCGATCTGAAAAGTCGTGCAGCGCGCTCAAGTGGCGCGCGATGAGGGCTGGATGGGTCCACCACAGGAGCTGGCCTGCGTCTTCGATCCCGGTGAATGTCGCGCCGATCCGAGAGGCGTAGTCCCGGGCGCTGTCAAAAGTCACGACGGGGTCGTGCCGGCCATGCAGAATATAAACGGGGGCTGCCAGATCGTTCACGTTGTCGGACCAGTCCCGCACCACCTGGTGCGCGTCGATCTCGAACGCCTGATGGCCCTGTTTGACGATGTTCTGAAAGCCCGCGTAGAGCATGTCGCGCAGCGCCGGGTCAGCGGCCGCGGCAGCCGCATCCACGCTGCCCGCCGGGTAGAGCGCAGCGAGGAAGGCGTCCATGCCGCGCGCGTCGATCTGTGCAATCCCCGAGCGCAGGATCGCGGGCAAGAGCCGCGGCGTCCAGCGCGTCGTCAGCGCCACCGTGCGCTGGCGTCGCTCCATGGCAAAGATCTGCGCCATCGACCTGATCGGCACGCCGCCCGACACCGCCAGCACGCCTTTGACCAGATCGGGCCGGGCTTTCGCAAAGTCATAGGCGTAAAGGCTCCCGGACATATGTCCGGCCACGACGGCACCGGACACGCCGAGCCGCGCGCAAAGCACTCCGAGGTCCGCCGACAGCCGCCCGGGCGCGCTCGGCGGGTCCGCCACCGCGCCCTTGTCGAGATCGCTGTCGCCAAAGCCGGGGCGCCAGGGGCAGATCAGCCGCAGGTTCTCGGCCTTGAGCGCCTCCACCAGCGGCGGCAGGCAGTACGGCCCGTTCAGCATGTTGTGCAGCATCAGGCACGGCCGCCCGGTCCGTGGTCCGTAAAGCGCATAGTGCAGCTTGCGCCCGTCCGGGAGCACGAGCACGCGCGCCTCGCGCTGCGCGGCGTCACCCGAGGTGGCGTCGATCACGTGTTGAAGGCCGGTGAGCAGGCGCACGAGTTGGGTCTGGCCGGGCATGCGCGTCTTGCGCTGGACCGCCTTGAGCTGGGAGCGGATCGTCTCGATCCCGCGCCCGGTGCTCTGCGCGATGTCGCGCAGGCTCAGCCCTTGCAGGAGCGCCGCCGCGACCCGCGTCTCTGCCGCGGTTAGGTCGTAAAGCCTCTGCACCGCCGCGTCATGCTGCGCAGTCCACCGCCCATGCAGCGCCCGCAAAGTCTTGCGTCCGCGCCTGCGTTCCGTGACCACCATCGCCGCGCTGAGACCGCTGGCCCCGGTGGCGACCACGATGCTGTCGCCCGCGCGCCCGGTGAGCTCGACCGTCGCGCCAACCGACACGCCCAGCGCCTCCGACCCCGCCCTGTTGCAGGAGGTGACGCGGCCCTCGGCGCTCAGCTGCAGCTCGGCCACCTCCGCCTCCGGCACCGCACCCGGCGTGCGCCCCATCCGCGCGTGGATGTCGAAGGCGCGCAAGAGGTGATCGGCGATTGCGCCCTGCCCCGGCGGGTACGCGCTGCGACCTGCGGCGTCTTGCGCGCGCACCTGCGCTTCGAGGTAATCGCCCCACAGCGCCATCAGCTTGTCATTGGCGTCGGGATCGACGGTGACCTGATAGATCGCCGCCACGAGCGCATCTGTACCCGTGTCGTCACTGCCTGCCTGTGGCTGCCGATCCATCATTGAACGCGCACTGTGAAAATAAACGTCCCTCTTGCACGCAGGCTACGTTTGTTCTCACACGGTAGCATCCCCCAAATGGGTTAAACGAGGCGGACGCGCCGAGTGTTTTTCCAACGCGGCCCCGAGGGCCGAGACGCATGCGTCGTCGCTAGCGGCACGTCCGCACCTGCCCCGGAGCGCTTGCACTCCCGCGCCTTTTCGCAGAGGCTGCGCGGCAGTCGACCAGCCAGACGTCGAGATTGAGCCGTGAAATCCACTTCCCTTGTTGCAGCCGGTGTTCTGGTGGCGGGTCTCGCGCTGGGGGCGGCGGCGTTCTGGCCGCGCGGCGGGGCGGTCTCGGAGACCGAGACCTATACCGCGCCGGGCATGGAGCCGATGACCATCACGGGCGCGCAGGTGGAGTTCTGGCGCCTCACCCCGGCGCTGCTGCTCGTCGTTTACGAGGCGTTTGGCCAGACCGAAGAGGCGGCGATCTATGACACGCTGGCCAGCGTCACGCACGGGGACGCGCTGGAATACCTCTATCTCGAGCGCGTGGGCGCGATGAAAGGCGGCGGGCTCGAGGAGGCGGATCAGAAGATCCACGAGATCCAGCTTTTGAACACGCAAGCCAGCCGCGCGGGCGGCACCCTGGAGATCGACGCGACGTGGCAGGTCATCGGGACCGTAGGCCATGCCGAACACCTGCACGTGCGCGGCAACACCTACAGCGCCGATCTGACCGTGGCCCCCGTGGAGGGCGCCTGGCGGATCACCGATTTCGTGCTGCGCGAGGTCAACCGCGACACCGCCGGAGAGACGTTCGAGGCGCCGCCAGAAGACGCGGTGACCAACTGATGATCGAGGTCCGGGACCTCACCTTTGGCTACGCGGGCGGCGGATTTCGCATGCGCGTGCCGGAGTTCAGCTTGGCCGAGGGTGAGCGCGTTGCCATCGTCGGACCGAGCGGCAGCGGCAAGACCACGCTCTTGAACCTGATCGCGGGCATCCTGACGCCCGAGGCCGGCCGGATCGAGGTGGGCGGGACCGAGGTGACGGGCATGTCCGACGGCGACCGCCGGCGGTTTCGCGCAAGCCGGATCGGGTTCGTGTTCCAGGACTTTGCCCTGCTCGACTACCTCTCGGCGCGGCAGAACATCTTTTATCCCTATCGCATCACGCCGGCGCTGACGCTCGATGCCGCTGCCAAAGAGCGGGCGCAGCGGCTCGCGGATGCCTGCGGGATCGGGGACAAGCTCGACCGCCATCCGGCGGCGCTGAGCCAGGGCGAGCAGCAGCGCGTGGCGATCTGCCGGGCGCTGGTCACGCAGCCGGGGCTGATCCTGTCGGACGAGGCGACGGGCAACCTCGACCCGGCGTCCAAGGCGCGCATCCTCGATCTCCTGTTCGAGCAGGCCGCCGAGGCGGGCGCAGCGGTGCTGGCGGTGACCCACGATCACGAGCTCTTGCCGCGGTTCGGGCGGGTCCTCGATTTTGCGCAGTTCCGCGAGGCGGAGGAGGCATGAACGCGCTCTATCTCGCCTTTGCCTACCTGCGGTATCACTGGGCGCGGAGCCTCGTGCTGGTGCTGGTCGCGGCGCTCATCATGTTCGTGCCGGTGGCCACGCAGACGCTGCTCTCGACGAGCGAGCGGGCGCTGGTGGCGCGTGGCGAGGCGACGCCGCTCTTGCTCGGCAGTCGCGGCTCGCAGCTCGATCTGACGATGGCGGCGCTCTACTTTTCGGACGAGCGCCCGGATCCGGTCGCCATGCGCGAGGTAGAGATGATCTGGGACAGCGGCCTCGGCATCCCGATCCCGGTGCATACGGCATTTTCCTCGTCAGGGTTCCGCATCGTCGGCACGACGCTCGACTATTTCGACTTTCGCGACCTGACACCTGCCGAGGGGCGCGGGTTGTCGCTGCTCGGCGATGCCGTGATCGGTGCAGACGTGGCCGAGGCGCTGCGCAAGGGCGTGGGGGACACGCTCGTTTCAGCGCCTGAGAACCTCTTTGACCTCGACGGGGTCTACCCGCTCGAGATGCCGGTCGTGGGCGTGCTCGCACGCACGAACACACCCGATGATCAGGCGATCTTCGTGGACATCAAGACGGCCTGGGTGATCCAGGGGATCGGGCACGGGCACGAGGATGTGGTCACGGCAGCGGATGTCGCGAGCGGCGCGGCGGCGCTTTCGGGCGCGGCAGTGGTCGAGTACCAGCGCATCACCGAAGACAACATCGAGAGCTTTCACTTTCACGGCGATCAGGACAACTTTCCGGCCTCCGGCGTGATCGTCGTGCCGAACGACACGCGCGCGGCGACGATCCTCAAGGGGCGCTATCTCGACGCCGAGGGACCGACGCAGCTGATCGCGCCCGCCGGAGTGATCGGCGGCCTCGTGGACCGCATCTTTCGGATCAAGGCGCTTTTGGATGTCGTGACCGCGATCATCGCCGTGGCGGCCTTTGCCGCCGTGGGGCTCGCGGTCTTTCTCACGTACCGCCTGCGTGCGCGGGAAATCGCCACCGCCATCAAGCTTGGCGCAGCGCGCGGCATGGTGCTGCGGCTGCTGGCCGCGGAAACCGTTACATTGCTGTTACTTTCCGCCGTTATCGCAGCTGGTGGCGCAACCCTCGTTGCGCGCAATGCCGAGGCCTGGGTGGGCTGGCTGCTCGCCTTTGGCTCTTGAAGTCGGCGCCTAAAGCACCACACATTTAGGTAAGACACTGAAACCTGGGAGGTTCCATGACACGTCACATTCTCACCGCATCGCTCACCGCTCTTCTCGCCGCCACGCCGGCGCTGGCGCATTACGGGATGATCATCCCGGACGACCCGATGGTCAGCCAGGAAGACGGGCGCAGCGTTGCGCTGACGATGTCGTTTTCGCACCCGTTCGAAATGGACGGGATGATGCTCGATACGCCGAACGCGTTTACGGTCACGCATGAGGGCACCACCACCGACCTGCTCGGCAACCTTGAAGGCGCCACGGTGATGGACGAGGCGGGTTACACGCTCGATTACCCGCTCGAGCGCCCGGGCACTTACGTCTTTGCGATGGAGCCGCAGCCCTACTGGGAGCCGGCCGAGGACGCGTTCATCATCCACTACACCAAGACCTACGTGACCGCTTACGGCGACGACGAGGGGTGGGACACCGAGCTGGGACTCAAGACGGAGATCGTGCCGCTGTCCAAACCCTTTGGCCTCTGGGAGCACAACGTGTTCCAGGGCATCGTCAAGATGGACGGCGAGGCGGTGCCGTACGCCGAGGTCGAAGTCGAGTTCTTCAACGACGGCGCGGGCGCCACGGTGCCGGACGAGCTGATGATCACCCAGACGGTCAAGGCGGATGCCGACGGCGTCTTCACCTACGCGCCGCCCTCGGACGGCTGGTGGGGCTTTGCCGCGCTCAACACCGCCGACTACACCCTGACCGAAGAGGGCTCGGGCGAAGAGAAAGCCGTCGAGCTCGGTGCCGTGATCTGGGTCCACTTCGAAGAGTGGACGGGTCAGTGACTCTGCGCCAGGTCCTCTGCGCTGGTCTTGGCGCAAGCCTCATGCTCGCCGCTCCCATCGGGGCGGCGGCACACCAGCTTGTCGTCTTTGCCTCCGTCGATTGCGAGGCCGTGACGGTGGAGGCCAAGTTCTCGAACGGGCGTGTGACGCAAGAGGGCGATGTGCGCGTGCTGGACGGGGACAACACCCTACAGACGACGCTGCGGTTGCAACCCGATGGCACGGCGCGCGTGCCGCTCGCAGATTTGGACCATTCGGGCGGGCTCGTGATCGAAGTCGACACCGGCAGCCACGACAATTACTGGATCGTGACCCCCGAGGACATCGCGCGCAAATGCGGAAGCTGACGCCCCTGCCCCGGCTGCGCGGGCTCTGCGCCGCGGCTCTGCTGGCGCTCGCCGCCACCTCTGCAAGTGCGGAGGACCGCCCGCGCGTCGTCGCCGTCAGCCAGGCGCTTGCCTCCTTTGCCGAGGCGCTGCTGGGCGATGCAGCGCAGGTCGAGTTTCCCGTGCCGGACGGCGTCGATCCGTCGTTCTGGCGCCCCTCGATTGCCGACATCAGCGCCGTGCAATCGGCTGATATGATCCTGCTGAACGGTGCCGGCTTTGCGACCTGGATCGACCGGGTCTCCCTGCCCCGCTCGCGCGTCGTGAACACGTCGGCGGGGATCGAGGATCGGTTCATCGTCACCGAGAGCATCACCCACAGCCACGGCGACGGCGGGGAGCACTCCCACGAGGGGCTGGCGGCCTACACCTGGCTCGACCCGACGCTTGCGCGGGCGCAGGTGGAGGTGATGGCGACGGCACTCGAGCGGCGTGGTCTGGCACCTGACGACGCGGACGCGCGGCTTGCCGATCTGCGCGCTGCGCTGACGACGCTCGATACCGAGACCCGAAACGCGCTGCAAGGGATGAGCGATACGACGTTCATCGCCACGCATCCGCGTTATCAATACCTCGCTCGGCGCTATGACCTCTCCATCGCAGCCCTCGAATGGGAGGCGGGTGCAATGCCAAATGCGGACGAGCTTGCCGCGCTCGAGGCGCTTGTGGAGGAGACCGGCGCGCGCGTGTTGATCTGGGAGGCGGCCCCCCCGGCAGAGGCGATCGACGCAGCCAGCGCGCTTGGCCTTGCCAGCGTCGTGTTCGAGCCATGGGCCGCCCGCACTGCCTCCGAAGGCACCTTTGTCGACGCCTACGCCGCCGCCGTGGCCGCCCTCTCCGAGGCGGCCCGTCAGGCCATCAAGTGACCCAAGGCACCGACGCCGCCCTCACCGGCGCAGTCACGCATTACCTCGCGCGCGCGGGCCATGTGCTCGCGCGTATCGAAGAGGCTGAGGACCCGGCGGCGCTCATGGCCGTGACGCTGGCGCCGGACGGGTTCGACACCGGCTTTCACCTCGCGGTCGCGATCCAGTTCGCGGCGCGTGCGCTCTGCCTGCCGGTCGGTGCACCCGTGCCGGAAATCGCGGAGCCCTGCACGCTCGCCACCCTCCGCACCTTGCACAGCGACGTCACCGAGGCGGTTGCCAAGGCCCCTGCCACCGACTGGACCGCGCCAGTCCACCATCAGGCTGGCGACGCGCAGCTGTCGCAGACCGCAGCCGACTACGTCGCCCGCTTTGCGCTGCCCAACATGCTCTTTCACCTGACGATGGCCTATGCCGGGCTGCGCCACGCGGGGCTTGCCATCGGGAAGGCGGATTTCGACGGGCTGCACGCCTACTGAGCTCTGCAGAGTATTGGCACATCCGCCGATATGCCCTACACCTCCGCCATGTTGGAAGACGACGATGACATTCTGACCCTGCTCCCCGCCCGCCTCAAGGAGGCGCGTCGGGACAAGGGGCTGTCGCTCGAGGCGGTGGCCAATCTCAGCGGTGTCTCCCGGTCGATGGTCAGCCAGATCGAGCGCGGCGAAAGCAGCCCGACGATCTCCACGCTCTGGAACCTCACCCGCGCGTTGCAGGTCGACTTTGCCGGTCTGCTCGACGCGCCCGCCGCCGAGGACCGCATCGACACGCTGCGCGCCGCGGACGTGCCGACCATTGAAAACATGGGCCAAGGCTGCCGTATCCGCATCCTGTCCCCGCCGAAGGACGCTGGAGGACATGAGGTCTACGACATCCACCTCGCCGCAGGTGGCGCGCTCGTCAGCAAGGCGCACGGACCCGGCACGCACGAACAACTTACCGTGCTCGATGGCGCGGTGCACGTCGTCTCCGGCGCGGCGGAAAGCCGTATGGGCGCGGGCGACACGGCGCGCTACCGGGCCGACGTCGACCACGCGATCACCGCACAAGACGGCGCCGCGCGCATCTTCCTCATCGTCAAAACCTAGCTCCTATCCGACATACCGGAATTTTTTCTGTCATAACGAAGTTCACTATTTCGGAAACACGTCCGCTATGATAGACATACCTCCAAAGAGTTGGAGGCCCCATGTCAGACCCGTTTTTGTCCCACGTCACGCAGGAGCTGGCGCAAATCCGCGCCGATGGGCTCTACAAGGAAGAGCGGCAGATCACCTCTCCGCAAGGCGGCGGGATCGCTGTCGGCAAGCGGGAGATGGTGAACCTCTGCGCCAACAACTACCTTGGGCTCGCGAACCACCCGGCCCTGATCGCGGCGGCGCAGCGCGCGATGGACCCGCGGGGGTTCGGCATGGCCTCGGTGCGGTTCATCTGCGGCACGCAGGACCTCCACCGGGAGCTGGAAACGCGGCTGGCGCGGTTCCTCGGCAAGGACGACAGCATCCTCTTTGCGGCCTGCTTTGACGCCAACGGCGGGCTCTTTGAGCCCTTGCTGGGCGCCGAGGACGCAATCGTCTCCGACAGCCTCAACCACGCCTCGATCATCGACGGCGTGCGCCTCTGCAAGGCCAAGCGTTACCGCTACGCCAACAACGACATGCACGATCTCGAGGCCAAGCTGCGTGAGGCCCGCGCCGCGGGCGCCCGGCACATCATGGTGGCCACCGACGGCGTCTTTTCGATGGACGGCTATCTCGCGAACCTGCCGGAGATCACGCGCCTCGCCGAAGCCTATGACGCGGTGGTCATGGTCGACGACTGCCACGCGACGGGATTTATGGGTCCGCGCGGAGCCGGGACGCCCGACCATTTCGGCGTCGAGGTGGACATCCTGACCGGCACGCTCGGCAAGGCGCTGGGCGGCGCCATCGGCGGATACATCGCAGGACCGCAGCCGGTGATCGACCTCTTGCGCCAGCGGGCGCGGCCGTACCTGTTCTCCAACGCGCTCCCGCCGTCGATCGTGGCCGCCGGGATCGAGGCCATCGCGCTCATTGAGGACGGCGCGGACCTACGCGCGCGCCTCTTTGCCAATGCCGCGCACTGGCGCGCAGGTCTAGAGGCGCTCGGTTTTGACCTTTTGGCCGGATCGCACCCGATCATCCCGGTCATGCTGGGCGATGCCAAGCTGGCGCAGGCCATGGCGGCGGAGCTTTTTGACGAGGGTGTGTTCGTCGCGGGCTTTTTCTACCCCGTCGTGCCGCAGGGCCAGGCGCGCATCCGCACGCAGATGTCGGCGGCCCTCACCGAGGCCGAGCTCGACCGCGCCCTGGAGGCGTTCGGGAGGGTCGGCAAACGGCTGGGAGTGATCTGATGCGCCGCAACACGATGAAGGCGCTCGAGAAATCCGCGCCCCGCGAGGGGCTCTGGATGGTCGAGGCGCCCGTCCCCGAGATCGCCCCGGACGAAGTCCTGATCCGCGTCAACACCACCGGCATCTGCGGCACCGACGTGCACATCTGGAACTGGGACGACTGGGCGGCGCACACGGTGCCGACGCCGATGATCACCGGGCACGAATTTGCCGGCGAGATCGTTGAGATCGGACGCGACGTGACAGGGCTCCGCATCGGGCAGCGCTGCTCGGGCGAAGGGCACCTGATCGGCACGCAAAGCCGGCAGAGCCGCGCGGGAAAGTTCCACCTCGACCCCGGCACGCGCGGGATCGGGGTCAACACGCAGGGCGCCTTTGCCGAATACCTCGCGCTGCCGGCGTTCAACGTGGTGCCACTGCCCGATGACATCCCCGACGAGATCGGCGCGATCCTCGACCCGCTCGGCAACGCCGTGCACACCGCGCTCAGCTTTGACCTTTTGGGGGAGGACGTGCTGATCACCGGCGCGGGCCCGATCGGGATCATGGCTGCCGCCGTCGCCCGGCACGCCGGCGCGCGCAACGTGGTCATCACCGACATCAACGAGGGCCGGCTGGAGCTGGCGCGCCACGTCGTGCCAACCGCCCGCGCCGTCAACGTCGCCACCGAAGAGCTGCGGGACGTCATCGCCAAGCTGGGTCTGAGCCAGGGGTTTGACGTCGGGCTCGAGATGTCCGGGAGCCAGCAGGCGCTCGACCAGATGGTCGAGGCGCTGGTGATGGGTGGCAAGATCGCTCTGCTTGGCATCCCGCTCGGGCACTCCCCCGTCGACTGGTCGCGCATCGTCTTCAAGGCGATCACGATCAAGGGCGTTTATGGCCGCGAAATGTTCGAGACCTGGTACAAGATGATCGCGATGCTGCAGAACGGCCTCGACGTGAGCCGCGTCATCACTCATCGGCTGGCTGCCTCGGAGTTCGAGGCCGGCTTTGCGGCGATGCGGTCGGGGCAGTCCGGGAAGGTCGTGCTCGACTGGCGGGGTTGAGCTGCGTGGTCAGGGCGCGTGATCAAACGTCGCGTCGTCGCCGGAAAGCGGATCGAGGACGAGCAGCAGGCGCGTCTCTCCGCTGCCCTCGATCGGAGGCGAGCGGTGCAGGAGGCCGGCGTCGGGCTCGGGCCGCCAGAGGGAGCCGCGCATCAGGATCGGCGCGCCCGTCGGCACGGTCAGAATTTCTTGTGGATCGCCGCCCGCGTGCGCGGTGCCGTATTGGGTGCCCGTCCCGCGGTAGGTGCAGACCAGCCGCGCGGTGATCGCGTCGCGGTGGAACTTGCGGCAGGCATTGGTGGTGACCGCCTCGAGCCGCAGGCGCAGCTGGCGCGCCTCCATCATGTCGGCAAAACGCTCGGCGAGGGAGGCGATGTCCCCGATCAGCCAGGCGCGCTCGGGCATGGCGGGCATCCGGGCTGCGTCACACAGCGCTTCTGCTGCGCGGGCGATACCCGCGACCGAGGCAACCATCCGTCCGTGCGGCAGGTGTTCGGGCGCCAAGGCGTCGAGCCAGCCCAGCACGTCCGCCGGCATGTCGCGCGACACACCAGCGCTGCGCAATCGGCGGCACAGAAGTCGTCCATGGCGTCGGGCGTGTCTACCACGTAAGTCCCGGCCGGCTGCGGCGCGGTCTTGCCTGCCAGCGCATTCACGCGGCGGCCTCCGCCCGGCGCCATCCCGGAAACGGATCGGAGAGATCGAGCGGCAGCTGATCGGGCCCGGACGCCAGCTCTTCGGGGACAAGGCACGCGTCGAGCTTGGCCTTGAGCGCGGGCCAGTCGATGCCCGCGCCGATAAAGACAAGCTCCTGCCGGCGGTCGCCCCACGGCTCCTGCCAGTGCTGGCGCATGTAGTCGCGCGCGCTGTCGTGGTCGGGCCAGCGCTCCTCTGGGACGGACGCCCACCAGGTGCCGATCGGCTGGATGCTCGAGAGCGCCCCTGCGAGCGAGAATTCGGCCACCCATTCAGGGCGCGTGGCCAGCCAGAAGTGGCCCTTGGCCCGGATCACGCCGGGCATCTCGCCGTTGAGCACCGCCAGGATCTTCTCTGGCACAAAGGGCGCGCGGGCGCGGTAGACATGGGACGTGACGCCGTATTCTTCGGTCTCCGGCACGTGATCGGCAAAGCCATAAAGCTCCTTGGCCCACATCGGATGCTCGTGCGCGGCGTCGAAATCAAAGAGCCCTGTGTCGAGGATCTTGTCGGCGGCGACCTGCGAATGGTTCGTCTCGATGATCTCGGCATCGGCGTTGAGGCTGCGGATGATCTTGCGCGCGGCATCAACCTGCTCTGGCGCAGCATCGCCGACCTTGTTCAGGATCACCACGTCGGCGAACTCCATCTGGTCGGTCAAAAGGTGCACGAGCGTGCGCGTGTCCTCCTCGCCCAGGGACTCGCCCCGGTCCTTGAGAAAGTCGTGGCTGGAGAAATCCTTGAGCAGGTTGACCGCGTCCACCACCGTGACCATCGTGTCGAGCCGTGCGACGTCCGACAGGCTGTCGCCGAGCTCGTCGCGGAAATCGAAGGTCGCCGCGACCGGCAGTGGCTCGGAGATCCCCGTGCTTTCGATCAACAGGTAATCGAACCGGCCCTCGCCGGCGAGGCGGCGCACTTCGTCCAGCAGATCGTCCCGCAGGGTGCAGCAGATGCAGCCGTTCGACATCTCGACCAGCGTCTCGTCCGTGCGGCTCAGCTCGGTGTCGGCGCGCACGAGACCTGCGTCGATGTTGACCTCGGACATGTCGTTGACGATCACCGCCACCCGCCGCCCCTCGCGGTTGTTGAGCACGCGGTTGAGCAAGGTCGTCTTGCCCGCTCCGAGAAAGCCCGAAAGGACGGTGACGGGAAGTCGTGTGTCTGTCATGGTGCAGCTCCATCCCCATGTTGCGCGCCACGTAACCTATCGAGTTGCGAGACAAATGCAACCGCAAGTGTTACGATGTGAGTGATGGTAATAGGCGGGCTGCCAAATGGCCCGCGTGGAGGAGCCAACCCATGAAGCGCAACAGCCGCCTGTCGCTTGCCCTGCACACGCTCAGCCACATGGCAGGCGAGCCGGACCGCGTGCGCACCTCCGCCGATATCGCCAGCCACGCCGGCACCAACCCGGTGGTCGTGCGCCGGGTGCTGGGCAAGCTGCGCGAGGCCGGGCTTCTGCGCTCCGACAAGGGCCACGCGGGCGGCTGGCGTCTGGCACGCCCGGCATCGGGGATCACGCTGGCCGATGTCTACCAGGCGCTGGACGAGCGGCTGGTGGCCGGCGCCAGCGGCGAGATCGAGACCTCGCAGTGCAGCGTCGAGACCGGCCTGCAGGAGCGCGTCGCCCAAGTGCTCGAGGAAGTCGAGGCGAGCTTGGTGCAGCGCCTGCGCGAGACGACAATCACCGACGTGCATGCCAGCTCGTGCAGTGTCTGCAACAGCTGATTGCGTTTTCTCGCGCCGCGAGACAGCGCTTTGAAAGAGACGGCGCTTTAGAACGGCAGGGCGTCAAATGACCTAGATCGCCGCACCCCTTGTCAGGCACCACCTGCGACGGCATATCCCCAGTGACACGCCCGCGCCGCGCTGCGGCGGAGCCAGCGACGATGGAGGGACTTGTGCCGAAAGACACCCGCGACGCATCCGATGTCTCGACCGACCCCGCCAAGGCGGCGATTGGCAAGACCGCAGTGCTCTACCGCATGGCGCTGCCCGATCACCTCTGTCCCTCGGGCCAGAAGGCGCGCTGGCTGCTCGAGCGGCAGGGCTACATCGTGGATGACCGGCTCTTTCGCACCCGCGCCGAGGTCGACGCGTTCAAGGCCGCGCATGGCGTCAAGACGACGCCGCAAGCCTGGATCGACGGCACCCGTGTCGGCGGCTACACCGACCTGCGCAAAAAGCTGACCGGCTGGGATCCGTCCCGGACGACTTACACGCCTGTGATTTTCCTCTTTGCCGTGGCGGCGCTGACGGCCGTCGCGCTCTCCATCGGGTTTCTCGGCGCGATCACCTGGCAGACGCTCGGCTGGTTCATCTCCGTCTCGATGATCCTGCTCGGCATGCAAAAGCTGCGCGACATCGAGGGGTTCACCACGATGTTCCTCAACTACGACCTCTTGGCGCGCCGCTGGGTGCCCTACGCCTATGTCTACCCGTTCGTGGAGACCGGCGCCGGCATCCTGATGACCGGGATGCTCCTGACCTGGCTCTCCGCCCCCGCCGCGCTCATCGTCGCCTCCATCGGCGCCGTGAGCGTGTTCAAGGCCGTCTACATCGACCGTCGCACGCTCAAATGCGCCTGCGTGGGCGGCAATTCCAACGTGCCGCTCGGCTTTGTCAGCCTGACCGAGAACCTGATGATGATTGGGATGGCGGTGGTCATGCTGTGGAACATCTTTTGACGGCAACACCCTTTCGGATCAGCTGGCGCGCTTAAGCAAGCGGCTCTAAACCTTCTAAACACAGGCTCAATTTAAAGCTCTTGCCTGACAGGCACTGTCAGGCCGCGCCGACCCGCCCCCCTGGGGCGGCGCGATTGCGCCACCCCGCGGGTCGGCGCGTGAGCTTCTGTTTCGACTGC
Source organism: Pseudaestuariivita sp. (assembly GCF_052825805.1). Lineage (NCBI taxonomy): Bacteria > Pseudomonadati > Pseudomonadota > Alphaproteobacteria > Rhodobacterales > Paracoccaceae > Pseudaestuariivita > Pseudaestuariivita sp. The sequence goes on from NZ_JBRBVB010000013.1 coordinate 20,165, forward strand.
GTCAGATTAGACGTCGCCACCATATCTCAAAACGCGACCTGATCCCCGCCCTTGAGGCCGAGGATCACCCGCGCCTCGTCCGGGGTCGCGATCTCGAGGCCAAGCCCCTCGACCAGCGCGCGCACCTTGGCGACCTGCACCGCGTTCGAGGTGGCGAGCTCCCCCCGGCCCGCCCAGAGGCTGTCCTCGAGCCCCACACGCACGTTGCCGCCCAGCGTCGCTGCCTGCGCCGCGACACGGAACTGGTTTGCGCCTGCCCCCAGCACCGACCACCGCAGGTCCGCCCCAAAGAGCCGGTCCGCCGTCCGCTTCATATGCAGCACGTCCTCGGCATGCGCCCCGATCCCGCCCAGAAGGCCAAAGACCGACTGCACAAAGAACGGCGGTTTGACGAGTCCGCGTTCGGCAAAATGCGCAAGGTTGTAGAGATGCGAGATGTCATAGCACTCGAACTCGAACCGGGTGCCGTTGCCGTAGCAGGTCTCGAGCACGTACTCGATGTCCTGGAACGAGTTTCGGAACACCAGGTCGCGCGAGCCTTCGAGATGCGCCCGCTCCCAGTCGTGCCGAAACTCGGTATAGCGGTTCAGCATGGGGTAGAGGCCAAAGTTCATCGAGCCCATGTTGAGCGAGGCGAGCTCCGGCTGGAACGTGGCCGCCGGCGCGACACGCTCGGCGACGCTCATGTAAGGCGAGCCGCCCGTGGTGATGTTGAGCGCCGCATCGCAGCCCTGCTTGATCCGCGGCAGGAACGGGGCAAAGCCCTCGGGCGTCTGGTCGGGGCGCCCATCCTCGGGATTGCGCGCGTGCAGATGCAGGACGGCCGCGCCCGCCTCCGTGGCGGCCAGCGCCTCCGCGACGATCTCGTCCGGCGTCACCGGCAGATGCGGCGACATCGAGGGTGTGTGGATCGCCCCGGTCAGGGCGCAGGTGATGATGACCTTGCCGGTCTGGGTGTCGGGTCGGCTCATGTCGCAAAGTCTCCGGCTGCGCGAGACCCAGCCTAGCGCGCAAACCCCTGCCCCGCCAAGCGCCGCGCGCACGCCGCCCTTTACCCAAGCCCGCCACTTTGGGCTGGCCTTTGCGCCCCGCGTGCCACAGTGTCACCCACAGGACGAGGTCAGGGCGCAGGCGCCCGATGGGCGGCAACGTGACGACACCGGACGACATCGAAGACGCCATTGCGCGGATCAGCCTCGGCGACCGGGCCGCGTTCCAGTTCGTCTATGACGCGACCTCGGCGAAACTATTCGGCGTGTGCCTGCGTGTCTTGAACAATCGCGCCGAGGCCGAAGACACGTTGCAGGAGGTTTACATCAAGGTCTGGCACAAGGCCGGGCTCTACAAGGCGAACGGCTACAGCCCGATGACCTGGCTGATCACGCTGGCGCGCAACACGGCCATCGACCGCCTGCGGGCGCGCAAGACGGTGACGCTCGACATCGACGAGGCGCAGGCGCTGCCGGACGGAGGCCCCGGACCCGAGGGGCAGGCGATTGCCGCCTCCGAACGACGCAAGCTGGCGGCCTGCATGGAGGAGCTCGACGCGGACCGGTCCGAGGCCGTGCGCCGCGCCTACCTCGACGGCGACAGCTACAAGGAGCTGGCGGCACGCTACGATGTCCCGCTCAACACGATGCGGACCTGGCTGCGACGCAGCCTGCTGAAACTGAAGGACTGCCTGAGCCGATGAGCGACCAGGACGATCACGAGACCGACGCCGCGCTGGCCGGGGAATACGTCCTCAGCCTGATGCCGGACGCCGAGCGCACAGCGTTCGAGGCGCGCCTGCGCAGCGAGCCGGCCCTGCGCGATCTCGTGCGCGACTGGACCGACGCGCTGGTGGTGATGGCCGATGAAGTGCCGCCCGAGACGCCGCCGCGCCAGCTCAAGGCCAAGGTCGACGCAGCGCTCTTCGGCACGCCCGCCAAGGCGCGCAGGCCGCTCTGGCAGTGGCTGGCCGGTGGCACCGTGGCGGCGGCCATCGCCCTCGGCGCGATGGTCTTCGCCCCGCCCATTCTTCAAGGACCTCCCGCCACTCCCACCCTGACGGCGCAGATCATGGCCGAAGACGGCACGCTGGCCATCGCAGCCAGCTACTTTGCCGATCAACGCGCGCTCGAGATCATCCGCGCCGCGGGGGACGCTCCGCCCGGCCGGGTGCTCGAGCTGTGGCTGATCGCCGAAGGCGCCGCGGCGCCGGTGTCGCTGGGCGTGCTGAGCGCCGATTCCGCCACCCGCCTGGAGGTGAGCGACCGCCTCGCCGCGCAGCTGGCAGGCGGCGTTCTGGCGGTCAGCGACGAGCCGCCAGGTGGCTCCCCGACCGGCGCTCCGACCGGCAGCGTGCTCGCGGTGGGGGAAGTGACGGACGCCTAAGGCACTGACTTTAAACACGAAAAACCTGAATGGCCTGAAGATTGGCCTGAAAAAGTTTACGAAGTGTGAAACTTCACCCAGCCCGCGCTCGTGCCTCCTGCATCGTTCGGCCAAACCGGCCACCAGTATCAGGAGTACCAAAATGACGTTCAAGTCTCTCGCCGCAGGCACCGCCACCGCAATCGCCCTGGCCACCGCCACCTTTGCCATGAACCCGACCGTTGGCGGCGCGCCGATGCTCGTCGAGCGCAACATCATCGAGAACGCCGTCAACTCGCCGATCCACACCACGCTGGTCGCCGCCGTGCAGGCTGCCGATCTCGTCGAGACGCTGCAAGGCGAAGGTCCGTTCACCGTCTTTGCCCCTGTCGATGACGCCTTTGCCGCGCTGCCCGCCGGCACGGTCGAGACGCTGCTCGAGCCGGAAAACAAGGAGATGCTGCAAAAGGTCCTGACCGCGCACGTGGTCGCCGGTGACTGGTCCGCCGCCGACATCATCGCCGCCGCCAAATCGAGCCCGGATGGGTTCTACCACTTCAACGCCGTTTCGGGCGACGCCCTCTCGGCCAAGGTCGTGGGCGGCAACGTCTACATCTTCGACGAAAGCGGCAACGCGGGCAAAGTCACCGTGGCAGACGTCGACCAGTCGAACGGCGTGATCCACGTGGTCAACAAGGTGCTCGTGCCCAAGTAAGGCGCCCCGCACCCCCCGGCCCCTCGCCCTTGGCGGGGGGCGTCCCCCTATCGTCAGGACATGCCATGAAACGCCGTTTGTTCCTTTCCGGTCTCCTCGCCAGCTCCGCCACAATGCTACGGGCGGCGAACAGCAATTTCGAGATCACCCGGACCGAGGCCGAATGGCGGGCGATGCTGACCGATGTGGAATACGCCGTCATGCGGGAGGAGGCGACGGAAACCGCGTTCTCCAGCCCGCTCGACGCCGAGACGCGCAAAGACACGTATCACTGCAAGGGGTGCGACCTGCCGCTCTACAGCTCGGCGCACAAATACGACAGCGGCACCGGCTGGCCCAGCTTCTGGCAAAGCCTGCCCGGCGCCATCGGCACCAAGGCGGACAACTCGCTCTTTGCGACGCGGACCGAGGTCCACTGCCGCCGCTGCGGCTCGCACCTCGGTCACATCTTCGACGACGGCCCACCGCCAACCGGCGACCGGCACTGCCTCAACGGCGTCAGCCAGACGTTCCGCACGTAAGGCGCGCTTCACGATTTTGTTGAAACGTGCCTTGCAACGGTTCGGCGGCAGCGGACGTTAACGCTCTAACCTACTTAGACTAAAAGGAAACCTCATGTTTCGTATGACAGCCCTCACCTCGACCCTCGCCCTTCTCGCCGCGCCCGCGCTGGCGGATGGACACGCCGGCACCAAGGGCTACGCACTGTCGGGCGACGGCACCATGCTGACCGTCATGGACAGCATCGCCGCCCCCGAAGAGGCGCGCACCATGACGCTTTCGACCCCCGTCCGCTCGATCGCGTGGCGTCCGGTCACAGGCGAGCTGATCGGCTATGCCGACGGCGCCATCGTCACCATCGACACGATGTCGGGCGCGACCGCCGACGCCGGCGCGATGTTCATGGACGACGCGATGATTCCCGAAGGCTCGGTCGTTGCGTTCGACTTCAACAACGCCATCGACGCCGTGCGCGCGGTCTCGTCCACGGGTGAGAACCTCGTCTACTTCCCGTCGAACTTCGGCGACGAGCGCGCCAACTCGGTGCGCAAGTTTACCGACATGTTCTACGCCGAAGGGGACAACTCTGAAGGCGCCGAGCCGCTGATCTTTGCCAACGCCTACACCAACGCCATCAACGGCGCCAAGGCGAGCGGGACGTTCCAGTACGTGCTCGACGCACGCGCCAACGCGCTGGCGAGCCTCGCCAACAACGCCGGCACGCTCGAGACGGTGGGCCTGATCACCGTGGACGGTGAAGCGGTCGACGTGCTGCCGGTCGGCGGGTTCGACATCGTCTCCCCCGAGGAAGGCACCGATGCGGCCTACGCGGTCCTGCAGATCGACGGGGAAGAGACCGCCGGCCTCTACGCCATCGACGTGACTTCGGGCGCGGCGACGCTGCTCTCGGACCTCGGCACCGCCGACATCTCCAGCTTTGCGGTCTCGCAAGGCATGTAAGCCCTCCGTTCGGTACCAGTGCCCCTCGCGCGTACCCGCGAGACGGTTGGTCACAAGTTCCAGGCGGCACCCCCGGGTGCCGCCTTTTTGGTGCGATCCGCCGACACGGCCACGGTCGGGATTTCCTGCCTTCCCCTCCCCGCCCGCCTACGGCACTATGATGCCAGCGCACCAATATTTCCGCGCAGCTTTGGATTTTGAGGGATGTGGGCATGACCGTCATCACAGTGACAACGAACGAACGATATGGAGCCACAGACAGCGACATCACGCTGACCGAGGCCATAGAAGCCGTGAACGCCTCCGGCCTGAGCCACACGATCAAATTCGCACCGGACGTCCGTGTGGCCGACATGACGATCTTTGGCCTCGATATCATGACGTCAGCTGGGCAAACCGTCACGATAGACGGCGACAGCAACGGTGACGGCGTGGCCGACGTGTTCATCACCGGTGAAACCGGTGGTCGCGCGGCCATCGAAGTCCTTGGCGAAGGCGCGGTCGTATTTCAGGACATCGACTTCGTCGACATCGTCAACCTTGCCGGGGACTACATTCGTGGCGAGCCCGGCAATGATGGTCAGTCAGCCTTTGATCAGCGCGACGGTGCGGACGGCTACATCCCTGGCGAGCGCCTTGATGCGGCGTCACTCATTTACTCCGAGGCGAGCCTGACGCTCAATGGCGTGGAGTTCGCCAACAACACCGTCGGTGTCGCCAATGAAGATTATCTCACAAGCGAGGGCATCAATTCCGGCTTTGGTGGCGCCGGCTATTCACCTCCCGATGCAGACACGCGGCTGAGCAACGGCGATGGGCGGCCCGGTCCCGCGGGTGGCAGCGGCGGCGATGGCGCTGACGGAACGGACGGCTTTGATGCAATCGTCGGCGTGGATGCACGCGGCGAGATCACTCTGCGCGACGTCGCCTTTGTGGACAGCACCGCCGTCGCGGCCTGGGGCCAGATCGGCGCGGATGGAGGCAACGGCGGCAACGGCGCGGACGGAGCCGATGGGCGTGACGCACCTCCATTCAGCAGCAATGTCGGCGCAGGCGGCCAAGGCGGTGATGGTGGCCATGGCGGGGACGGTGGCAACGGCGGCGATGGAGGCAACACAGTTGTCGGTGTCTCTCTCGACGGGCGCACGCAGTTCCAAACAACCGACGTCGAGACACCCATCGCCATCTCCGGCTCCATGACCACGTATGGCCAAGGCGCGAGCGGCGGATTGGGCGGAATCGGCGGCATCGGTGGGCAAAGCGGGGAATATGGTGATCCCGGAGCGCTCCTGGTTACGCCACCTCCCAAGCCGGATGGCGAGAACGGAGAGGCTGGCGACGCTGGCAGAGCCGGCTCCGACGGACAGCACAATCGCGGCGTGACCGACTGGAGCCGCGAGACGGTCGTCGACGACAGCGTCTACGTCGCCACCCACGAACAGAGCGTGATCGAGGGCAGTGACGCCATGTTCAGCATCGTACGCCAGGGGGGCCGCCTGACCGAACTGAACGTCAGCTACACCCTGATCCCCGTGGGTGATGGCTTTACGGCAGAAGACCTCGCCACCCCGGCGGATTATACGGGCTCGATCACCTTCGCGCCGGGGCAGCGCGTTCAAAACGTGGTCATAGAAACCGTGTCCGACCTGACCAACGAGGCGCCTGAGACGTTCCAGTTGCGCCTGCTCGATGCGTCTTACAGCGTCGATCAGGGCTTTGACGTGGGCCTCGGCACGTCCGTCTCGGGCATCGCGACGCTGGGCAACGCGCCGATCCCCACCGAGGGGGACGATGATTTGATCGGCATTGGCCAGGACAAATCCTATCTGCTTCTCGACGGCAATGACACGTTTCGCGGCACGGACGCGGATGAAGTTGTCATCGGCGATGCTGGAAATGATCTGATCATTGGCGCGGGTGGCGACGACGAAATCTACGGCGGGGACGATAGCGATACAATCCGAGGCGGAGCCGGCGAAGACACGGTGACCGGCCAGCTATCCGACGATCTGCTGTTCGGGGGTTCGGGCGACGATTCCCTTGTTGGCGGTTGGGGAGACGACACCGTGTTCGGCGGCTCTCAAAGCGACACCGTGGTGGGATGGTTCGGTGACGACTTGCTCCTCGGTCAGGGCGGCAGTGACCGCATATTCGGCGATGGCGGGTTTGACACGCTGATTGGCGGGGACGGCGTCGATTTCCTCGAAGGGGGTGGCGCCGACGACCTGCTGCGAGGTGGCCTGAAAGCCGACCGGCTAACGGGAGACTCGGGCGACGACACGCTCGAAGGCGGCAATGGCGGTGACGTGATGACCGGCGGCCATGGCCATGACCTCGTCGAGGGTGGCGCGGGCAACGACACCGGCGAAGGCAACGACGGGACCGACACGCTCAAAGGTGGCCAAGGCGATGACGAGCTGCGGGGCAATGCCGGCGCGGACCTGCTCGAGGGCCAGGGCAACGACGATACGCTGCTTGGCGGGAACGGCGCGGACACGCTCCTTGGTGGCAATGGCGCGGACAGCGCCCAGGGCGGGCGCGGCGCAGACTACGTCGAGCTGGGCAATGGCGATGACATCTACTCCGAAGCCCTGAACGCCAATATCATGGATGCGGACACGATCTACGGCAACGGCGGCGACGATTCCATCTTCGCGTTTGCAGGCGACGACCTGGCCTTTGGCGGTGCCGGCCACGATGTCGTGCGCGGCCGCCTCGGCAACGACACGCTCTACGGCGGCGCGGGCGACGACACCCTCGAGGCTGGTGGCGGCGATGACGTCGTGGTGGGAGGCACCGGCTCGGACAACGTGATCCTCGGCGTCGGCAACGACACCTATCTGGGAGACAAGGCCACCGGGCGGTTCGAAAGCGATTTTGTGCTTGGCGGCGTTGGCGACGACACGATCCGCGCCGGCGGCGGCGAGAACCGCCTCCATGGCCAGATCGGGGACGACCTCGTGATCGGCGGCGCGGATGCCGACTATATCGAGGGGAACGAAGGCGACGACCGGCTGATCTCCGGCACGGGCGCGGACACGGTGATTGGCGGCGCCGGCGACGACCGGGTGATGCTCGGCCAGGGCGCGGACCTCTACCGCGACGGCGGACCGGAGGAAGACACCGGCAGCGACACGATCAACGGCGGCGCGGGGGCGGACACGTTCGAGTTCCGCAGCGCTGTGGGTTCTGGCACCCACCGGATCGCCGACTACGAGCTGGGCGTGGACAGCCTGATGTTCGGCGCGGCACGGGCAGGCACACTGACGGCCAGCGACATCGCCGGCCTCGCCGAGGTCACGGCGGACGGCGTGCTGATCGAGTTCGGCAGCGGCGCTTCGGTGCTGCTCGTAGGGCTGACAAGCACTGCGGGGCTGGAGGCTGATATTCTGGTGTAGCGGAGCTTTTCGAGAGCCGAGTGTTTCAAGGCTATAGCACGAACACCTCCCAAGCGGCGCCGCGTTCGGAATGCGGTTCGAGCCTCATTTGGTTCAGTCATGGCCCGCAGTCACGGATCGTCCAGCGGTCGGCTCGCATTTCTTCGAGCGATTGTTGACCAAGACGCAATGCCGCGCATACGCCTTGTATTGATAAGTCCTGAAAGTGTTTTCGGACTTCAGAGACGTTCTCCGAGCTCTTTGAAGTCGATCACACCGGCGCATGAACGGTAAGCCGTATCTTCAAGACTCCGCTATTCGGCCGTCTGAGCGCGAATTTGCAAGCGTTGCAACCGGCTTGCCGAGGCCATCGGGCGCAAAGAGCTGTTCGCTGACCACAAAACGCCAATGGCACGCCAAGAAAGAAAACGCCGCGCCAAGGCCCGGCATGGTGGGCAGTCACGCATTGATGCGTCCATTTCGGGGGCTGAAGTGTTGATGATCGAGGCGCCGTTTGCTGATGTGTCGGCGCCTATGGAGTAAAGATAAGGTGATTTTCTAGTTTTAGAGTAAAAAATTCAATTAAATTAAAGATTTGGCTGGGGTGGTAGGATTCGAACCTACGGTACACTGTACCAAAAACAGTTGCCTTACCACTTGGCTACACCCCAACCGTGCTGCGCGATGTACTGTGCGGGCGGGGCGGGATCAAGCCCTTTGCGGCACAAAAATCACCCCTGTCCCGCGGCGCTGCGTCCGGGCGCCGTGCGTGCAAAGCCGGGTCATTCCTCGGGACCTTCGGGTTTGAGAAGGTCGGTGCGGACGGAGGCTTCGCGCTCGTCCTCGATGATGCGGTCGAGGTCCTCGTCCATCGAGGCATCGACGTCGGTGACATGCGTGGGCGGCGCAGGCGCGGCGCGGCGGGGCGGTTCGGCGTCCGTGTCGGGAAGCAGCGCCGCGCCGGTCTTGAGCCGGTAGGTCGGCTCGGGCATCTCGATCCCGGCATGGGTGAGCGCGGCCATGGTCAGGCGGATCGCCTCGCTGCGCGCCTTCACAAAGCTGGTCTCGTGCTGGTCGATCCAGGCCACCGCGCGCAAGGTCACGGTACTGTCGCCGACCGTCTCGAGCCAGGTGGCCGCGGCCGGCGTTTGCAGCACGAACGGCAGACCCTGGAGCGTTGCGAGCGCGGTGTCCTTGGCCAACGCGAGATCCGCCTCGGGCGCGATCCCGAGGTCAAAGAGGAAGCGCCGCTCGGTGTTGCGGGTGTAGTTGACGATCCGGCTTTTGAAGACGGTCGCGTTGGGGATGCGGATGTGGTTGCCGTCGAAACTCAGCAGGATCGTGGCGCGGCTCGTCAGGCGGATGACCTTGCCGATGTCCCTCTCGATCTCGACGGTGTCGTTGGGGCGAAAGGGCTGGCGGATCGAGAGCATGATAGAGGCGATGAAGTTCTCCACGGTGTCCTTGACCGCGAAACCGATGGCCAGACCGATGATGCCGGCGGCGCCGAGGATGGTCGACAAGAGCGCGCTGGCGTTGAGGATGTCGAGCGCGACGACCAGCCCGCCGACGACAAAGCCGAGGCGGATCACCGTGCGGTAGATCTCCGCGATAAAGGCGTTTGGCGCGAGGCGTTCCCAGGGTTGGCGCCAGCGCGCGATCCAGAAGCCGGCGAGCACCACAAGCGCAAAGGCGAAGAGCGCGATGCTGAGGAGCGGCAGGAACGCCACCAACTGCTCGGCGCGCTTGAGGAAGCGGTCGATGGCGGGGTCGAGGCGCTCGGCGACGTCGGTGCTTTCGGCCACCTCGTTCTCGATCGCGACGACGCCTTCTAGGCGGCTGACGAGCCCGGTGAGCGCGGTCGCCTTGCCCGCGTCGAGCGTAGTGCCGCGCAGCGTGACGATGCCGGAGGTGACGGTCACGGTGACGTCGCCATAGCCCTCGAGCTCGGTCAGGATGCCGCGGATGCGCGTCGCCATGGCGGCGTCGGTGTCCGCGCTGCTTTCCATCGCGATGGTGCCGGTGGGCTGGCCGGTGTCTTGCGCCGTGCCGGCTGTGGGCAAAAGCAGGAGCAGCGTCAGAAGGAGCGTGCGTATCACGGGGGGCAAAGTCCTTTGGGTCCAAAGCCGTAGTTTAACGCGGTCCGGCAAGGCTTGAAAAGCGCGGCGGGTCTGTCACGGTGCCGTCGAAGGTCAAGGAGTGCCGATGCGGTCGTTCGAAGAGATTTATGCCATCGCCGAAGGACGGCACGGCGACGCCCTGCCCGCCCGGATCGGCAACGGTCCGGCACCGCCCGAGGCGCTGGCCGCACGCCCCGAAGACCGCTGGCTGGCGCAGTTCACCAAGTCGGTCTTTCAGGCGGGCTTCAACTGGAAGGTGATCGAGGCCAAGTGGGAAGGCTTCGAGGCCGCCTTCCAGAGGTTCGACGTGGACGCCTGCGCCTTCATGCCCGAGCCGTGGTTCGAAGAGCTGTGCGCCGACACGCGCGTCGTGCGCTACCCGGCCAAGATCCGCGCGGTGCAGGACAACGCGCGTCTCATCGCGGACATGCGTGAGGGCGGCGGCGTTGGCTCGGTGATCGGCGGCTGGCCTTCGGAGGATTTTGCCGGACTGCTCGACGTGCTCAAGCGCAAGGGCGCGCGGCTCGGCGGCTCGACCGGGCAGTATGCGCTGCGGTTCCTGGCGCGGGACGGGTACATCCTGTCGCGGGACGTCATCGCGCGCCTCGTCGCTGAGGGCGTGATCGACAAGGCGCCAACCTCCAAACGCGCGATGGCCGAGGTGCAGGGCGCGTTCAACACTTGGCGCGACGAGTCGGGGCGCTCGCTGATCGAGATCAGCCGCGTGCTGGCGCTGTCGATCTGAGGGAGGAGACGGGATGGGCGGACCTTCACTGGGCTATGCCGCGGTGATGCTGGTGGCGGGGATCGGGATCCCGATGCTGGCCGCTTTGAATGCCGCGCTTGGCGTGCGCATCGGCTCGCCCTGGGCGGCGGCGTTCGTGCTCTTTGTGGTGGCGCTCAGCGTGGCTGCGGCGGTGATGCTGGTGACGGGGCCTCGTGCCGTGGCGGGGGTTGTCGACGCACCGAAACACCTCTTGCTTGCCGGCGCGCTGATCGCGTTCTACGTGCTCTCGATCACCTATGTGGCGCCGCGGTTCGGGGTGGGCAACGCTGTGTTCTTTGTGCTCTTGGGGCAGCTCATCTCCGCCGCGCTGATCGACCAGTTCGGCCTCTTTGGCGCGGCGGTCTCGCCGATCAGCCCCGCCCGCGCGGGCGGGATCGGGCTGATGGCCGTCGGGGTTTGGCTAACGCAGCAGGGCTGAGCTAGAGACCCATGACCTACTACGCATTCGCTCACATTAAAGCTCCCGCCTGACAGGCACTGTCAGGCCGCGCCGACCCGCCCCCATGGGGCGGCGCGATTGCGCCACCCCGCGGGACGGCGCGTGAACTTCTGTTTCGGGTGTATCGGGTGTAGGCTCGCCAACCTTCGCCTGACCCCTACCGAAAGAGCGTCATCCCCGCGCCACTCGCGCTATTCTTGCCCGCAAGCGACAGCGTCGCGACCGGCTGGTTCGACGCGCTCGAGAGCACGATCTGGCCTGGGCGCAGCTCCCAGCGCAGGGCGTCAAAGGCGTCCTCGTGAAAACAGCCCATCTTGACGAACTGCCCCCCCGCCGTGCTGCCAAACGTGCGCAGCGTGACCCGGCAGCTCTTGCCGTCCGGCTGCACCAGCGTCCAGTTTCCAGCCATTTCGGCGGGCGTCACGGTCGCAGGCGCAGCGCTGCCGCCGAGCAGGACGTTGACTAGACCGGCGGGATTGACCGAAACCGAGCTCGACGTGGTCGTCTCGGTCGTGCGTACGCCCCCACCCGAGGTCCGCTCGGTCGAGCGTTTGGTCTTGGTCCGCTCGCTGACGGTGATCGGCTCCGAGGCCGGCTGCGCCACGGGGACCGCCGGGCCGGAAGCCGGCTTGGGGGTCTGGCTCGAGCTTGCCGTCTCGGTGCTCTGGCACGCAGCAAAGGCGAGGCTCGCAGCGCAAAAAAGGGCTGGGGCGCGGAATTGGCGCATGGGAAGGTCTCCAAAAGTGTCGGGGGGCAACGCGTCTACGAAATACAACTCGTGCGGTTACGTAAGGGCAAGGCGGGCGTGCAAGTCAAGCGTCCATGTCCTGGGACATAGCGTTCGCCTCAAAGGGTGTGGCTCGCCCGTGCCGTCAGCCGTGTGCCAGACCCTCGGCCTGCGCCCAGAGGGCATCGGGGACGTCCACCTGTGCGGCGGGCGACTGGCCCTGCCCCGGCATCCGCGTGCCCGGGTCTTCACCAATGACACCGGCGAGCTGCGCGAGGCGGCCTGCAAACTCCGGCGCCGTGCCCGGATCGATCAGGATGTAGTACTGGCCAAGGTCGTGGGGCGGCCCCTCCGGCGCCTTGAGCGGCGCGACATCGACGCTGAGACGGCTGCCCGTCAGGCCCGCCGCCATCAGCTCGACCATGAGCCCGATCCCCCACCCCTTGGCCCCGCCAGAGGAGACAAGCGCGCCTTTAAGAGCCGCGTTCGGATCGGTGGTCGGCTGGCCTTCGGCGTCGACAGCCCAGCCCTCGGGGATGGCCTCGCCCGCGGCAGCCGCCATCGTTATCCGCCCGAGCGCCACGGCGCTTGTCGACTGGTCGAGATGCAGCGCGCAGCCGCCCTGCCCGTCCGGTACGGAAAACGCCATCGGGTTGGTGCCGATCACGCGGCGTTTGCCGCCCGGCGCCGCCACGATGGGCGTGGCATTGGTGGCGCCAAACGCCATCAGCCCGGCCTCGGCGATCTGCCGGGTAAAGTGGCCAAGCGCCGTGCAGGTGTGCGCGTGACCGACCGCGAGGCTCGCGATCCCCTGGCTGCGCGCCGCCTCCAGCGCCTCCGGCAGTCCGGCGGCAAAGGCGACCTGCGCAAACCCGAACTTGGCATCCACCGCCACAATGCCCGGCCGCGGGCGGGTCACCTCGGGCGTGACGGTGCCGTTCACCCGGCCCGTGCGCAGCTGCACGCAATAGCTCTCGAGGTAATAGAGCCCGCAAATCCGGTTGCCAAAGCTCTCCGCCTCCGCCACCGCGCGCGCAACGAGCGCCGCCGCCTCCCCGGACGCGCCATGCCGGACGAGCGCCTGCCGCGCCACGTCCTCGATCGTCTCAACCCGCACCTCAACCATCGCGCACCTCCCCTGCTGCCCGGCAAGGGTCACCAGCGCGCGCGCGGCGTCAAGCGCTATGGGCCGGTCTGCTGCACGAACATGATCTGATCGGCATCGAAGGTGCCGCTGAGCCCCTCGAGCAGCACGCTTTGCCCGTTCGAGAACACCAAAGCGATGCCATCCTCCGAGCTCGACTGCTCGGTCAGTGTCGGCACATCGTCCGTGCCGTAGCGCAGGACCAGCATGTCCTCCTGGGCGTTGAAATCGGTGATGACCGTCGTGCCGATTACGTTGAACGTGTCCGCGCCCGAGCCGCCCGTGACCGTGTCTTCCGCCCCGGCAAAGAGCGTGTCGTCACCCGCATCGCCAAAAAGCACGTCGCCCGCGCCGTCGTCGGCGCGGCCTGTCCCGCCGCTCAACACGTCCTCGCCCGAGCCGCCAGTGACCGTGTCGGCGCCTGCGCCGCCATCCAGCGTGTCGCTGCCGGTGCCGCCATCGACCGCATCCGCACCGGGCCCGCCGTCCGCGATGTCCTCGCCCGCGCCACCCAAGAGCGTATCGGCACCCGCGTCCCCGCCCAGCCGGTCCATGCCGTCGCCGCCAAAAAGCTCGTCATTGCCTGCGCCACCATCCAGCGCGTCGTCACCGCCAAGCCCGGTCAGGATGTCGTTGCCAAAGCCGCCTTGAACGCTGTCGGTAAACCCGTTGTTGCCGACATAGACCTGGTCGTCGGAGCTGTTCGGGTCGATGCCGGTGTCTGGAAGGGAGGCGGCGTCGTCATCAGCGTCTTCGTCGCCATCACCGCCGTCCGCATCATCCGCCTCCTCGTCGACCATATCCTCATCGTCCATGTCCGGCACTTCCATGTCCGGCACAAGGTCCACATCACCGCGGAAGTCATCCTCGCTCAGTTCGACTTGATCGCCATCTTCTTCAGAGCCATCGGCCTCCAAATCATCACGACCCGCGTCATCCTCCACAGGCCCGGCAATCGGATCATCCGCAACCGCAGTGTCAGCCGTTCCAGCTCCCACGTCTTCCGACCCACCGCTGGCGCCAGCACTCAGTTCCCCACCGGTCATCTCGCCAATATCGAGCATCGCGCCGTCTGCGGACGCGATCTCCATGTCGTCCTCGACCAAACCTTCGTCCCGGTCGTCGTCGCTGCCCCCGTCTCCGTCCGAGACCAAACCCGCGCCGAACACCGCCAGACCCAGCAAGGCCGCCAACCAGATCAACCCTTCGCCAAACATGAGCGCGCCCTCTTCCCGCCGCCTGCGTTTCCGCAGCGGGGATAATCGGCAAGTTTGACGTGAATTGGACCAAAATCCGGTAGGTTTCCGCGCGACCGCGCCGCCCGCAGCTGTCAAACCGCGCGCATCACATGGCCCGGACGACGCCGTCCTCCAGCCGCACCTGCCTGTCCATGCGCGCGGCAAGGCCGAGGTTGTGCGTGGCGATCAGCGCCGAGAGGCCCGTGTCGCGCACCAGTTGCAAGAGCATGTCGAACACTTGATCCGACGTGGCGGGATCGAGGTTGCCCGTCGGCTCATCCGCTAAAAGCAGTCGCGGGCTGTTCGCAAGCGCCCGGCAGAACGCCACGCGCTGCTGCTCGCCGCCCGACATGGCCGCAGGCCGGTGCCCCGCCCGCTGGCCCACCCCGACCGAGGACAAAAGACCATCCGCCCGGGCCTCTGCCTCCACTCCCGCCACACCATTGGCCAACTGCGGCAGGACGATGTTCTCGCGCGCGGTGAACTCGGGCAGCAGGTGATGGAACTGGTAGACAAAGCCTACATCGCGCCGGCGCATCATCGTGCGGCGCCTGTCGCTCAGCCCCGTCGTCTCGTGCCCCGACACGCGCACCGACCCGGCATCGGCCACATCGAGCAGCCCCGCGATATGCAGCAGCGTCGACTTGCCGGCCCCCGACGGCGCGACCAGCGCCACGACTTCGCCTTGTGCAACGTCGAGATCCGCCCCGCGCAGCACGGCGACTTCGTTCGGCGCGCCGTGGTTGTACGCCTTTTCGACACCAACGAGGCTCAGCGCAGGCGCGTCACTCATAGCGCAGGGCCTCCACCGGGTTCATCCGCGCCGCCCGGCGCGCGGGAAAGATCGTCACGATGAAACTCAGCGTCAGCGACAGGCCCACCGCGCTCAGCACATCCCCGAGCTCGAGCCGCGCCGGCAGCGCATAGATGCCGCGGATCGACGGATCCCAGACCCCACCGCCCATCACGAAGTTCACAAAGGAAAAGATCGGATCGATGTAGATCGCGAAAAGACAACCCAGGATCACACCCAGCGCCGTGCCAATCAGCCCGGTAAACGCCCCGCAGATGAAGAAGACCCGCAGGATCGACCCCTCCGTCAGCCCCATCGTGCGCAGGATCCCGATGTCGCGGCCCTTGTTCTTGACCAGCATGATCAGGCCCGAGACGATGTTCATCGCGGCGATCAGCACGAGGATCGACAGGATCACGAACATCACGTTGTCCTCGATCTCGAGCGCCCTCAGAAAGCCCCCCGACGCATCGCGCCAGGTCCACAGGAGCGACTGCTGACCACCCGCTCGCAGCAGGTCGAGCGCCATGGCGTCCACCCGCTCGGGCTCTGCGACCATGACCTCGAACTCGTCCGCCGCGCCCTCGCGGTTGAAATAGCTCTGCGCCTCGGCAAACGGCATGTAGACCCGCGTGCGGTCGATGTCGTAGCGCCCGGCGGTAAAGACATAGACGACCTCGTAGGCCTTGACCCGGGGCGAAGTGCCAAAGGCCGTGCGCGCCCCGTTGGGCGAGATCAGCCGTATCCTGTCGCCCGCCGTGACGCCAAGCAGCCGTGCCACGCCCGAGCCGATCGCGATGCTCTCCCCGCCAAAAAGACCGATGTCGCCCGTGGCCGCCTCCGGGTCCGCCACGCGCGGGATGGTCATCAGGTTTTCCGGCGAGATGCCGAACACCTCGACGCCCGCGTTGCCGTCGGGCGTGGTGGCCATCACCTGCCCCTTGACCAGCGGCGCGACGCGCGTGACGCCCTCGACGCCGCGCAGGTCGGCGGCAATCGCTTCGTAATCGTCGATGGTGCGGGTGATCTGCCCAGCTTCGGTCACGCGTTGCTGGTGGTAGACCGTGACGTGCGCGTTCGCGCCGAGGATCGTGTCCACGAACTCCGCCCGAAAGCCCGACCGCACCGCCAGCGTCGCGATCAGCGCAAAGACCGCCAGCGTGATCCCGATGAGCGAGATCCACGTCATCGTGCTTACACCGCCTTCGGCGCGTTTGGCGCGCAGATAGCGCCAGGCGATCATCCACTCGAAGCGGGCAAAGGGGGTGGGCTGTGAGGCCATGGCTTCCTCGTTGGGACGCGTCTTTTGCTCGTTCCCTCAGGTCTGCGCCGATCGGGCGCGCGGGTCAAGGGCGCGGCGCATGCCTGCCCCTCAGAACTTTGGCGCGCGCTTTTGCATGTTGGCCATCACCGCTTCCATCTGCTCGGGCCCGCCGATCAGGGCGGCCTGCTCCCGGCTTTCCGCCATCAGGACCTCCGCCTCCGCCTCGCTTTCCGAGACCGCCATCAGGCGCTTGGCGGCGCGGATCGCCTTTGGGGACTTGGCCGCGATCTCCGAGGCGAGCGCCATGGCGCGGGACGAGGGGTCCTCTGCAAGCTCCGTCACCAGAGCCCAACCCAGCGCGTCCTCCGAAGTGAACACCTCCGCCGTGTAGACCAGCCGCCGCATCACATCGCTCGGAACCAGATGCGGCAGGCGCACCATCCCGCCCATGTCCGGCACGAGGCCCCAGCGCATCTCCATCACCGACATCTTCGTGCCCGGCGCCGCGATGCGGATGTCCGCGCCGAGCGCCACCTGAAGCCCTGCACCAAAGCAGGTGCCGTGCAGCGCCGCGATCACCGGGACCGGCAAGTGGTGCCAGACCAACGCAACCTCCTGAAAGTCGTTGGTGAGCCCGTTCGTGCGTGGCAGCATCAACGCCTCCGGGTCGCTCTGCGCGAGCGCCGCAAAGCTCGCGACGTCGAGCCCCGCGGAGAAGCACTTGCCCGCGCCCGAAAGCACAACCGCCCGCACGTCATCGCGCTCGCGCAAGGCATGACCTGCCGCGATCAGCTGGACGATCATCTCGCGATCAAAGGCGTTCATCTTGTCCGGACGCGTCAGCGTCACATGCGCGACGTGATCGGTGACCTCGGTGGTAACGCGGGCGGGGGTGTCGGTGCTCATGGGCGCTCCTTTGCGGCAGTGCCCACCTTACAGGCCAGACGCCCACACGCCAGCCAGACCCTACGGCACGACCTTGTCGATCGCGCGCATCGCGCCAATGGATTTGCCATAGACCAGCGTCAGCACACGGCGCTGCGCCAGCTTCGGCAGCACCGGCGCAAGCGTCCGCCCGGCGACGGCCCCGGCTGACAGGATGAGAAAGGAGCGACGGTCCATTTGGCCCTCCAGTTGCGAATGACTTGCATATAGGGGGCGCCGCCGCGATTGCACCCCCTTGCGCAATGCCCGGCGTTTGATACCCCTCTGGCCATGACCCATCCGCGCTATACCGAACTCGCCCAGAGCCTGCCGGCCTCCGTCCCCTTCGTTGGTCCCGAGGCGCAGGAGCGCGCGCAAGGCCGGCGCTTTGACGCGCGCCTTGGCGCAAACGAGTCGGTCTTCGGCCCTTCCCCCCGCGCGATTGCCGCGATGCAGGCGGCCGCGGCAGAGGCGTGGATGTACGGCGATCCGACGAACTTCGATCTCAAGGAGGCGCTGGCCGCGCACCACGGCATCACGCCGGACGCGCTCACGGTGGGCGAAGGGATCGACGGCCTCCTCGGCGTGCTCGTGCGTCTGCTGATCGCGCCCGGCGACACGGTGGTGACGTCTGACGGCGCCTATCCGACCTTCAACTACCACGTCGCGGGGTTCGGCGGGCAGCTGGTCAAGGTGCCCTATAGAGACGATCACGAAGACCCCGACGCGCTTGTCGCGGCGGCGATCGAGCACAAGGCCAAGCTGGTCTACCTCGCCAACCCCGACAACCCGATGGGAACCTGGCTGCCGGCAAAGCGCATCACCGCGATGCTGGCCGCCCTACCGGAAGGGTGCCTTCTCTGCCTCGACGAGGCTTACGCCGATTTCGCGCCGACGCAAGCGATCCCGCCGCTCGACACCACCGACCCGCGCCTTGTCCGCATGCGCACCTTTTCCAAGGCCTACGGCATGGCCGGCGCGCGCGTCGGCTATGCGATTGGCGCGCCCGAGCTGGTGCAGAGCTTTGACAAGGTGCGCAACCATTTCGGCGTGAACCGCATCGCGCAGGCCGGAGCGCTGGCGGCGCTTGGCGATCAAGGCTGGATGGACAAGGTCCGCGCCGATGTGGCAACCGCCCGGGACGAGATCGGCGCCATCGCCGCCCGTCATGGGCTGCGCGCGCTTCCGTCGGCCACCAACTTCGTCGCCGTCGACTGCGGCGCGGAGGGCGACTTTGCGCGCAAGGTGCTCGCCGGCCTCGTGTCGCGCGGCGTTTTTGCCCGCATGCCCTTCGTCGCGCCGCAGGACCGCTGCATCCGCGTCAGCGCCGGACGGCCCGAAGACCTCGCGCATTTCAAAGCCGCCCTCGGCCCGGCACTGGCGGACGCGCGCTCCACCTGAAGCTCCCGAAAATTTTAACGTGCAATCAAGCTTTTTGGCGCTAACCTCTGCGTATGAGAGGACCGTTGCGCGAAGCTCCGAACTACACAAACGCCTGTCTGGTGATGGGCTTTTTCAACCTGCTCTGGGTGTTCTTCACCATCTGGGTGATGATCGGCCTCTGGGCAGTGATGGCGACGGGGTATGTCCTCGACAAGCTGATCAGCTGGGTGCAACGGCGGCGGGCCTAAGGGTCTCATGGACATCACGGTTCTTCTCTCCCGTGCGGAATCAAGGCGTAGCCGCCGCACATCGACGGGCCGCCCGCACGGCACGTCGATACGTCTAGATCAGCGCCTCGCTTCGAGGTCGTCCGAGCTTGGCAACTATAAAGGTGTTTAGAACTTAGGTTGGATCGACGCACCGCGGCCCGTCGATGTGCGGCTAGCCGTTGGACAGAACGGCAGAGGCCGCCTCCAGCGCCCCCGGCCCATGCTCTATCTCACACGCCTTCAGCCCGGCATCCACAGCCCCGAGCATGCCCATCACCATCCCGGCGCTCAGGTGGCCCATGTGCCCGAGCCGGAAAAAGCCGTGCCACGCCGGGTCCCCCGGCTCGGCCATCCCAAGCCCAATCCCAAGCGTCACGCCGGCCTCATACTCGGTCCATTTGCGCAGCCGCGTTGCGCGGTCTTCCCCGAGCCGCAGAGCGGTCACCGCGCAGGACCGGAACGCCGGGTCCGCCACGTTCAGCTCCAGAGGACCGCCCTGCCCCCAGGCTTCACACGCCGCCCAGATGGCCCGCGCGCAGGTCTCGTGGCGCTGCCAGACGTGCTCCATGCCTTCGTCCATGAGCATGTCGAGCGCGACGCGCAGGCCGTGTAGGTGGTGCGTCGGCGCGGTGCCGCAAAAGAACTGGTAGAACATCTCGGGGTTCGCGCGCGGACGCCAGTCCCAGTAACGCGACACGCGTGGCAGGCCCTCCTGCACACGCGCGGCCTTCTCGTTGAAGAACACGAACGCCAGCCCCGGCGGCACCATCAGACCCTTCTGGCAGCCGGTGACCATGATATCGGCGCCCCAGGCGTCCATCTCGAACCGGTCGCAGGCGAGCGAAGCGATGCAGTCGGCCATCAGGAGCGCGGGGTGCCCGGCCTCGTCCAGCACCCGGCGCAAGGCCGCGATGTCGTTCTTGATCGAGGTCGCCGTGTCCACGTGCACCGCCAAAACCGCCTTGATCTTGTGGTCTATGTCCGCGCGCAGAGCCTCCGCGATGGCGTCCATGTCCATCGGGCTGCGCTTGCCGAAGTCCAAAAGCTGCACCTCGGCACCCAGCCCGTCCGCGATCTCTCCCCAGCCGATCCCGAACCGGCCTGTCGCTGGCACCAGCACAGCATCGCCGGGCGCCAGCACATTGGCAAGTGCGGCCTCCCACGCCGCGTGGCCGTTACCGATGTAGATCGCGACGTCGCCTTCGGTGCGCGCCACCTTCCTGAGGTCCGGGATCAGCGAATGCGTCAGCTCGATCAGCTCCCCGTCATAGATGTTGGGCGCCGCCCGGTGCATCGCCCGCAGCACGGCGTCGGGCATGACCGACGGTCCGGGGATGGCGAGGTGGTGGCGGCCGTGGGCAAGCGACATGGGGCAAAGGTCCTTTCGAGCAGTTGCGCCGGACCCTAGCCTGCCGCCCGCGCGCGTCAATCCAATGTCCACCATGCCGAGCCTGCCTTGCGCCGGTACCCTTTCGCCTCTACATCCCGAGCGACCTTTTGGAACCCCGCGCCCGATGCTTTCCGCCCTCTGGACCCGTGTTGAAAACGCCGAACGCCGCCTGCGCCGGTCCTTTGGCAAGGACATCGTGACGCCGCGCGGACGGTTCTGGTCCAAGGTGCATTACCACCTCTTTGACCACGCGTTCCTGCGGGTGCTCTGGACCAACTTCGACGAGATCGCACCGGGCGTCTACCGCTCGAACCAGCCGACCCATGCGCGGTTCGAGACGTATGCCGAGATGGGCGTCAAGACGGTGATCAACCTGCGGGGGGAGGACAAGTACTCCTACTACCTCTTTGAAAAGGAAAGCTGCGAAGCGCTCGGGCTGACGCTGGTCGATGCCAAGCTCTGGGCCCGCGACGCCCCGCCCCGCTGGCGGCTCATTGCCGTGATCGACGCGCTGCGGGCGGCGGAAAAGCCGCTGCTCTTTCACTGCAAGTCGGGGGCAGACCGGGCGGGCATGGTCGCGGCGATGTACCTGATGATCTTCGAAGGCAAACCTGTCGAAGAAGCCGCCAAAATGCTGAGCCTGCGCTACATCCACCTCGATTTCACGGCGACGGGCATCCAAGACTACATCCTCGATGTCTATGCCGCGCAGAACGCGCGTGCACCGCTCGATTTCGAGACCTGGGTGCGCGTGTGGTACGATCACAAGCAGATCAAGGCCGGCTGGCGGGACAAGGTCGCCGCCGAGGACCTGCAACTGACGCAGACCGAGACGGGCGCCCATGCGCGATAACGCCCCCGAGCGTGTGATGGACCCGGCGTTGTCGCGGGGTCTGCTCAAGTGGCTCTGGACGCGCTACCTGACCCGCTACAAGGCGCTGCTGGCGGTTGCGATGGTGCTGATGGCGATCGAGGGCGCGATGTTCGGCCTACTTGCGCGCATGATGAAGCCGATGTTCGACCAGCTGGCATCGGGCGGCAGCCAGACCCTGCTGGTGACGATTGCGCTCATCATCTTTGGCGTCTTTGTCACCCGCGCGGTGTCCTCGGTGGCGGCCAAGGTGCTGCTGACCAAGCTCGGCCAGCAGACGGCGGCGGACATCCGGCAGGACCTGCTGCGGCACCTGATGACGCTCGATCTCGGCTTTCACACCGCGCATCCCCCCGGCGAGCTGATGCAACGCGTGGAAGGCGACGTGGCCGCCGTGAACCGCGTCTGGACCACCATCGTGACTGGCGCGGGCCGGGATGTGGTCGCGCTGATCGCACTCTTTGCCGTGGCTTTGTGGATCGACTGGGTCTGGACAATGATCGCGCTTGTCGGCGCGCCGATGCTGGTGGCGCCCGGCATGATCCTGCAGCGCTACGTGCGCAAGAACGCCCGCACCGCCCGCGACCTCGCTGCGCGCCTCTCGGGCAGGCTCTCGGAGGTCTTTCACGGCATCGTCCCGGTCAAGCTCAACCAGCTCGAGGACTACCAATCCCGCCGCTACGGACGCCTGACAAAGGACCGCGTGCGGACCGAAGTGCGCACGCAGTTCGGTGCCGCCTCGGTGCCCGGCCTCATCGACATCATGTCGGGCATCGGCTTTGTCGGCGTGCTGGTCTGGGGCGGCGGAGAGATCCTCTCGGGCGAAAAGACCGTCGGCGACTTCATGGCGTTCTTCACCGCAATCGGCCTCGCCTTCGAGCCTTTGCGCCGGCTCGGCGCAATCTCCGGCACCTGGCAGGTGGCCGCCGCCGCCATCGAGCGCATCCGCGAGCTTTTGTCCGAACGCCCCGCGATCACGTCACCCGCCGCGCCTGTAGCCGCGCCTAAAGGCGATCTGGAGGTCGCGTTCGAGAACGTCTCCCTCCGCTATGGCGAGACGCTGGTGCTCGACGATGTCTCCTTCACCGCACCTGCTGGGCAGACCACGGCGCTTGTGGGCGCGTCGGGCGCGGGCAAGTCGACGCTCTTTGCCGCGCTCACCCGGCTGGTCGACCCCGAAAGCGGCACGGTGCGCATCGGCGGCACCGACATCCGCACGCTCTCTCTGGCAGACCTGCGTGCGCGCCTTTCGACGGTCAGCCAAGACCCGGCGCTCTTTGACGACAGCCTGCGCGAGAACCTGACCTTTGGCGCGGACGTGCAGGAGGATAGGCTCACCGCCGCCCTCGAGGCCGCGCATGTCACGGACTTCGTTCCGCGCCTCGAACAGGGTCTCGACACTCCCGTCGGCCCGCGCGGCGCGTCACTCTCGGGAGGTCAACGCCAACGCGTCGCCATCGCCCGCGCGATCCTGCGCGATACGCCGGTGCTGCTGCTCGACGAGGCCACCTCCGCCCTCGACGCCAAATCCGAAAAGCTGGTGCAGGCCGCACTCACCGAACTCGCCAAGGGCCGCACGACACTTGTGATCGCCCACCGCCTCTCGACCATCCGCGACGCCGACCAGATCGTCGTGATGGACCAGGGCCGCGTGGTCGCCACCGGCACCCACGACAGCCTCATGGCCGAGGGCGGCGCCTATGCCGCACTGCACGCCCTGCAAGCCAGCGCCGACTAAAGCCGTCGGCTTTAAACCTGATACATTCGGAACGTATGAGCACGCGCCGTCCCGCGGGGTGGCGCAATCGCGCCGCCCGTTTTACCGAAGGCCAACCTACGGTTTGACGGGGGCGGGTCGGCGCGGCCTGACGTAAACGTAAGGCAGGCGCGTTGATCAGAGCTGGTGTGTATCAGGTTTAAAGTCGCCCGCTTTAGCGGCGATAGGACCGCGCAAGAACCACTGGCGACGCCCCAAACTGATACCGCGCCAGCGTCCAGAGGTTGCGCGCCCCGCGCCGCAGCCACCCTTGCCGGCGGTATTTCTCCGCCGACGTCACCGCGACCCCATCGAGCCGCACCAGCCGCCCCTTCAAGGCCCGTGCAAGTGCCACATCCTCCATCAGCGGCTGGTCGGGATACCCGCCCGCCGCGTCATAGAGCGCCCGCGGCAATACCAGCCCCTGATCCCCATACGGCAAGCCAAACACACGCGACCGCAGGTTGGCCCACCCCGCCACGAGGCGGGCCGGAAGGCCCGACGAGTCGAACCTCAAGGCAAAATACCCAGCCTTTTCCGAAGGCAAATGCCCAGCCACGGCCTCGCCCCACCCGGGCGCCAATTGCGTGTCCGCGTGCAGGACCATCACATGTGTCCCAAGCGACGCCGCGACACCCCGGCGCAGCTGCCCCCCACGCGACGCAGGCCCCGAGACAACCACCGCGCCCAGCCCTTGGGCAACCTCGAGCGTGCCATCCGTCGACCCACCGTCGCTGACCACCAGCTCGCGGATCAGCCCAGCCTCCACGCCCTCCATCAACGCCGCCGCACAGCCCGGCAGCGCAGTTGCGGCGTTCAGCGTCGGGATCACCACCGAAAGCGGTGCCGGCATTGTCCTCTCCCTCCTTCGGCCCCTGACATCGGCGCCCCGCTTGCCTATATCGACTGAGACCCCAAAGGACAAAGCGCAGATGACAGCCCAACCCGATCCCCGCACGCTCATCTCCGTGACCGGCAGCGACGCGCACGACTTCCTGCAAAACCTCGTCACCAACGACGTGGACGGGACCCGGGGTGGCCTCGTCTACGCCGCGCTCCTGACCCCGCAGGGCAAGTTCCTGGTCGACTTCTTCATCAAGGCAGACGAGGCCGGGTACCTGATCGACGTCGCCGCGGACCACGCACCCGGCCTGATGCAACGCCTCTCGATGTACAAGCTGCGCGCCGACGTCTCCCTCTCCGAAAGCCCCCTCACCGTCAGCCGCGGCACCGGCTCTGCCCCGGACGGCGCCCTGCCCGACCCGCGCCACCCAGCCCTCGGCTGGCGCCTCTGCGGCGATGCAGACGTCAGCGACGACACCGACTGGGACGCCCTCCGCGTGACGCACGCCATCCCGCAGACCGGCATCGAACTGACCCCAGACAGCTTCATCCTCGAAGCCGGCTTCGAACGCCTAAACGGCGTCGACTTCCGCAAGGGCTGCTACGTCGGCCAGGAAGTCACCGCCCGGATGAAACACAAGACCGAGCTCCGCAAGGGCCTCGCCCAGGTCACGATCACCGGCGCTGCCCCCGCCGGCACGCCGATCATGGCCGGGTCCAAGGAAGCTGGCACGCTCTTCACCCAGTCAGGCGACCACGCCCTCGCCTACCTCCGCTTCGACCGTGCCGGCCCCGACATGCAAGCGGGCGACGCGACCGTCTGCTACACTGCACCTTAAGCCTCCAAGGCACCAACCGCGTCCCTTCTTCTGGCGAGAAATATCCCGGGGGAGATGGTGAAAATCTTAGGATTTTCACCGTCGGGGGCAGAGCCCCCAAAAATGTACTTCGGCAGAGCCCCCAGAATAAAATCTTCGGCAGAGCCCCAAAAAGACCGCAATCCCGTCGCTGCACCGGCGCATTGCCCTGTCATCCCGCCATCGTGGTTAACGTTTGATGAAGGCCGCAGTGCGCCTGCCGGCCCCGCCGGCTTCCGCACGCCTTTGTCACGCGCCACGCGTTGCCTTTGACCCGGACCTGTGGGGAGCCGATCCGATGACCTCGACCTACCAAAGCCCGATCCAGTCCCCGTTCATCAAACGGGCCAAGACCTCGACCGAGCGCACGCTCGAGGCGCTGACCGACGGGCGCTTCATCAGCCAGAAAAACAGCGACGGCCTCTACAAGCTGGACGGCACGTTCAACGCCGACAACGTGCTCGGCTCGGCGTTCAAGGACATCATCAACGGCCTCGCGGGCGACGATTCGATTTCCGGCGGTGGCGGCGATGACAAGCTGACCGGCGGCGCGGGCGACGACACGCTCAACGGCGGTGACGGCAAGAACGCGTTGCACGGCGGGGCGGGCAACGACCGCCTGATCGGCGGCCCGCTCGATGACCGGATCGACGGCTTTCACGGCGACGACCACGCCTTTGGCGACGCCGGCGACGACGACATCTCCGGCGGCAACGGCAACGACACGCTGATCGGCGGAGACGGCAACGACAAGATCAGCGGCGGCCAGCACGAGGACAGCATCGCCGGCGGCGAGGGCAACGACACCCTCAGCGGCAGCAAGGGCGACGACACGGTCCACGGCTCGAACGGCGACGACAAGGTCAACGGCGGCGACGGTGACGACTCGCTCACCGGCGGCGACGGCAACGACTGGCTCAACGGCGGCGAAGGCAACGACACCGTCTACGCCGGCAACGGCGACGACCGCGTCACCGGCGGCACCGGCCACGACTACCTCTCGGGCGGCGACGGCGACGACTGGATCCCCGGCGGCGACGGCAATGACGAGATCAACGGCGGCCACGGCAACAACCGCATCGCCGGCGGCACGGGCAACGACACGATGAAGGCCCTGCACGGCGACGACCGCATCGACGGCGGCGACGGGCACGACAACATCAACGCCCACAACGGCAACAACCGCATCTCCGGCGGCCAGGGCAACGACACGCTCATCGCAGGCTCCGGCAACGACCGCATCGACGGCGGCGACAACGCCGACACCATCGTCGCGGGCGACGGGATCGACCGCATCTCGGGCGGCGAAGGCAATGACACGATCGACGCCGGCGGCGGCAACGACCGCGCCGACGCGGGCGGTGGCAACGACACCGTGGACGCAGGCGCCGGCAACGACCGCATGTCGGGCGGCAAGGGCAACGACATCCTCGACGCCGGCTCCGGCAACGACACAGCCCACGGCGGCGACGGCAACGACCTGGTGCAGGGCGGCAGCGGCGACGACCGCCTGACCGGCGGCAAGCACCAGGACCGCGTCGAAGGCGGCACCGGCAATGACACCGCCTACGGCAGCGACGGCAACGACTCGGTCTTCGGCGCTGCCGGCAACGACCTCGTAAGCGGCGGCAGCGGCAACGACGTCGTTGTGGGCGGCGCGGGCGACGACCTTGTCAAGGGCGGCCACGGGCGCGACGTGCTCTTCGGCTCCGAAGGCAACGACTACCTCAAAGGCGGCAACGACGACGACCGGCTGATCGGCGGGGCGGGCGACGACCGCATGGTCGGCGGGCTTGGCGCGGACACGTTCGAATTCGAATGGGACGGCACAAGCCAGCACGACCGGATCACGGACTTCGATGCCGCGCGCGGAGACGAGATCGAAATCACGCTGGCCAGCGGCATGAGCCCGCTCTCGACCCTCAACAACGTCAAGGTCGTCCAACTCGAAGGGGGCGTCCTGATCGGGTCCGGCTACACCGGCGGCGCCGAGACCGCCGAGGACAGCTACAAGCGCACGATCTTTCTCGACGACCTCAAAGTCAAAGAGATCGACGTGGACGACCTCTTCGCGTTCTGAGCCGCGCGTAAGGTGGGCACTTGCCCACCCTACCCCTGCGGCCCTCAGGCGCGCTCGGAGTAATCCATCGTCTCGGTGTTGACGACGATCATCTCGTCCTGCCCGACGAAGGGCGGCACCATAACCTTGATCCCGTTGTCGAGCGTGGCCGGCTTAAAGCTGTTGGCCGCCGTCTGGCCCTTGACCACCGGTTCGGTCTCCACGACCTGGCACGTCACCTTCTGCGGCAGCGTCGCGTTCAGCGCCTCGGCCTCGTAGAACTCCACCACGATCGTCATGCCGTCCTGCAGGAACGGGCGCCGCTCACCGAGCAGCTCCGCCGGCAGCTCGATCTGCTCGAACGTCTCGCTGTCCATAAAGACGAGCATCCCGTCGCTCTCGTAGAGGAACTGCTGGTCCTTCTGTTCGAGCCGCACGCGCTCGACTTTGTCGGCGCTTCTAAACCGTTCGTTAAGCTTTGAGCCGTTACGCAGGTTGCGCAGCTCGACCTGTGCGAACGCGCCACCCTTACCAGGTTTGACATGATCCACCTTCACGGCAGCCCACAAACCCTGGTTGTGCTCGAGCACGTTTCCGGGGCGGATTTCGTTTCCATTGATTTTCGGCATTGTGTCAAAATCTTGGCAAATGGTTGATCGGACTTGGCCCGCACCTATATCTCGCGGGTTGGGGTCGCGCAAGGCGACCTATCTCGTGCTGCACCTGCAGAGAGCCATGCGCCAAGCGCAACAGTGCTATGCAGAAACGGGGTATCCGAATCGACGGGGATGGGTCATAAGACCCCCTACGTCTGAAACGCAAGAGCAAGAACAAGGACGCCGAAATGAACGACTTCGTGGATGGCACCGCATACAATTCCGAACAGGGCAACCGCGCACGCAAGCTTTTTGCCGCCGTCGTACTGGCCGCTCTGGACGATGCAATCGCCGATGACAAGAAATACGGAAACGGCCCCGAGCAAATCGCCCGCTGGGCGCGTTCGCGCGACGGCCGTGAGGTGCTGTCCTGCGCCGGAATCGACCCGAACGAGCGTGTGGTCTCCGGCCTGATGGACTTTGTCGGCAAAGGTGTGCGCACCTCTGTCGCGCTCTCGCGCGAGGAAAGCGAGCGCCGCAACGCCGCGCTTCAGCAAGAAGCCGCGTAAGCTATACCGCACGTACAACTTATCGGAGCGCCGTGGCCTGAGAGGGACGCGGCGTTATCCTTTTGCGCTACTCGAAGCGACAGCCTTGTAGCGGGCGACATTTGACCAGGCAAACGACAAACCGTAGTTCACGCGCCGTCCCGCGGGGTGGCGCAATCGCGCCGCCCCAGGGGGGGGCGGGTCATGCCGGAGGCATGCCTTTGGCATGACGCGGCCTGACGGTTCCCGTCAGGCGGGCGCTTTGATCTAAGCTAGTGCTTCTAGGGTCAAAGGTCGCCCTCTATAGCGGGCTCAAAAGAGCCACTGAAACCACACGCGCACGATCCAGGCTTCGGCGGCGACAAGCGCTGCGAGTAGCAGCACCCAGCCAAGCGTGCGGATGCGCCACGCGGCAAGGGCGGCGAGGATGCTCGAGGCGACAAGCTCGAGCGGGCCGATGATGCCAGCGTAGTGACGCGTGTCCCAGTAGCTCACCGGGCTTTCAAAGACCCACCACGACAGCGGCCAGAAGTGCGGGCGCCCGTCGTCGTGATGCAGCGGGAAATCCAGTGCCACGTGCAGCAGCGCTGCCGCGGCAAAAGCCGTCAGAACCGACATGCCCTTCCAGAGGGCCAACGCAAGCAGCGGACCCCAAAGCAAAAACGAATTGTCGATGGCAAAGACGGTCTGCCACGCGTCCGAGAAGTAGAGCTGGCCGAAGACGACCGATGGCGGGATTTCCAGAACTCCGAGCGCCACACCCGCCATGACATAAAGCGAAAGGTCGGGCGCCAGCCCGCCGAGCGCTGCGGCCCAGAGCGTCGCGCGATGGTCCGGCTTGCCGAAACAAGCGAGGCCAAAGATCACGTGCGCCGGCGTGTTCATCGCGCCGGTTGCGCTGATCGGAAACGGCTGAGGTCAGTCAATCTCGTGGCTGGCAAGCGCGCGATGGATTTCGCGGCGCACCAGCTTGCGCACGTTGCGCGTGATGCGCTCGCCGAGTGCGCCTTGCAGCTCCTCGCGCACGATGTCGGCCACGAGGTCCCTCAGGGCGTCCTCGTCGAGGTCCTGAACGGCGTCCACGGGTGCGCGCGGACGCTCAGGCGCAGGTGCCGCGTCGCGTTTGACGTGCCGAAAGGGGATGGCGACCTTGGTCACGTTGTCCGTCCGTTGGTCGCCCTGGCCGGTCTCACCGCGATCGTCTGCGTCGTCATCCAAGGCACTGGATGCGGCGTCATCCACGGTCGATTGCACAGGCGCCTCGAGGCTTTGGGCCACAATCGCCCGCAGTGCATCGCGGGGCGATGGGTCAGCCGGACGGGTCGGCGCCTTGGCCGTCTCAGCGGGCTTTTCCGTTGACGGCGTTGAGTCCGTTTCCGCCCGAGAAGCCGTTTCGCCTGAAGCTTCGGAGACCTCTTCGGCGCCCTTCTCTACTGCTTCCGCGTGGTCCTCTCCGGGTTCTGCGGTCGCAACCTCGCGCAGGCTCGGGCCGGATTTCGGGATAAAGGCCGCCAGCGCGGTTTCGTCCACATCCGCAGGGTCGTCATCTTCGAGGTCTGAGGACGCGGGCGCCGGCTCGGAAGTTTCAGCCTTGGTCGGTTGCGCGGATGACGCGCTTTCCGCGGGCTTCTGATCAGCAGTCTCCGCAGGCGGCTGCGCCACGCGCAACGCGGGCGTCAGCATCAGACGGTCGGTGTCGGCGGCAGGTTCGGGCTTGGCGGACGGCACGTCGGCAGCCTCCCCGCCCTCATCAGCCGGCACTTCGGAGGGCGCGCCAGCACCCTCGCCGGGCCGCGCATCCTCGGAAATCAATCGACGGATGGAGGACAGCACGTCCTCGATTTCAACGTTCGTGACGGAACCTGACATGGGAATGCTCATTTTGCCTGCGCCGCAACCATAGCGGCGCGACGGCTCTCACACAACAGATAGCGGCAATTCTACTTTTTTCCCAAGGACTCCAGGACACGGTCCAGCTGCGCGCCCTGTTTCGAGCGCACGGGCGCGTCCTTGACCAGGTTGTAGTAGGCCGCCGGGTCGTATTGCTGCACGGGCAGCTTGAGATGCTCTACGGTCAAGAGCCCCATGGTCGACAAAAGCGTGTAGGCCGCGATGTACTCGTCCACCCGGGCGGAGATCACGCGGGTCCGCGCATCGAGCAGCTCCTGCTCGGCGTCGAGCACGTCGAGCGTCGTCCGGGCGCCGAGGGTCGCCTCTTCGCGTACGCCGCGAAAGGCCACGTTGGCGGCACGCACCTGCGCCTCGCTCGCCTCGCGGCTGGCGCGCGCCACATGCAGCAGCGCCCAGGTCTGGCCGACGTTGAGGCGGATGTTGTGCCGCGTGTTGTGCAGCGCGCCGCGTTGCGCGTCCCGTCCGGCCTGCGCCTGGCGCACCAGCGCCGAAAGCCGCCCGCCCTGGTAGATCGGACCGCCGGCGTTGAGCGAGATCGAGCCCGACGAAGAAAAGCGGTTGGGGTCCGACGTGTCGCTGACACCCACCCTGCCCTGCAGCGTCACGCGCGGCTTCATCGCGGCCTCCGCGCGCAGGATGTTGAGCTCGGCGATGGCGACCTGACGCTGCGCCTGGGACATGTCGGGATGCGTGCGCAGCGCGATGTCGACGGCGGCCTGTTCAGAGCTCGCAATCCGCGGCAGGCGGCCCGCGGGGGCGAGATTGCCCGGTTTGCGCCCGACGGCGGCGGCGTATTCGTCGCGCGCCTGCTCGAGCCCGCCAAAGGCCGCGGCCAGTTCGGCCTCTGCGCCGGCAAGGCGTGCCTCGGCCAGAGCGACGTCGGTGCGGGTGACTTCCCCCACCGCAAACCGGTCACGCGCGGCGCGCAGCTCTTGCCGCAGGAGCCGCAGGTTGTTCTGGCGTAGGGCCACGTTTTCGGTTTCGCGCCGCACATTCATGTAGGCCCGGACGGCGCGCAGAAGCACTTGTTGTTCCAGCGAAATCAGCGCGTCGCGGGTCGCCAGCACGGATTCCTTGGCCACGTCCACGCCGAGCCTCGTGCCGCCAAAGTCATAGAGCAAGAGCTCCGCGCTGATGCCGGCCGACAGCTCGGTGTTGGCGGTGTTGGTGATCAGGCCAAAGTCCTGCGCATTGCTGCGCACCCAGGTGCGGCTCGCCGACGCGGACCAGTTGATGACCGGGCGCAGCGCGGCCATGGCGACGGCCACGTCCTCGTCCGCGGCGCGCAGCACCGCACGGTTCTGTTCGAGAAGGCCCGAGTGGCCGTAGGCCGACACCAGCGCGTCGCCCAGGGTCTCCGAGCTGGCCGGCAGCGCCATGACCGTGACGGTCGCAGCCGCCATCACACGCGTGATCCAGTGTTTCATTGCGCATCCCCCTCGGCGCGATCCCGCGCGCCACGCGTTACAGTACGAACGACCTTTCGCGCTCAAAGCCCGGCAGCACCGGCGCGGACGCGTTGAACGCGTAGCGCCAGTTGAGCGTCCCGTCGATCTTGTATCCCACTTTGACCGTGCCAAGCGCGCCTTCCATGAAGAGCGCCACGATCCGTCCGCCCTCCTTGACCTGCGCGTCGAGCGCGGGCGGCAGCGCCTCGATTCCGCCTTGCAGGAAGATCACGTCGTAAGGCCCGTGGGCGGCAGCGCCTTCGGCCAGTACGCCCTCGTGCACGATCACGTTGTCGGCGCCGTTCTGCGACAGGAGCGCCTGCGCCTCGGTGGCGCGGCTGGCGTCGTCCTCGACCGCGATGACCGCCTCGCCAAGCCGCGCGAGCACGGCAGACGAGTAGCCAAGCCCGGCGCCGATATCGAGCACCAGCTCATCGGGCTGCACATCGGCGGCGTCGAGCATCTTGGCAAAGGTGCGCGGCTCCAGCACCACGCGGTCCGCATCGAGCGGCACGGATTCGCCCACGTAGGCCGTCGCGGTGAAGTCGGTCGGCACAAAAGCCTCGCGCGGGACCGTCAACATGGCGTCGATGATGGGGAATTTCGTCACGTCCGAAGGCCGGACCTGGGTGTCGACCATCATGGTGCGACGTGCGGCAAAATCCATCATCACGGGGCAGGCTCTCATCGGTCAGAAAGGGCGTTTCCCTTGTATGGACCGGAGGCGGCGCGTTGAACAAGCGCAAAGTAACTGAACCGTTCGGTTTATTTGCGCATCGCCCCTCCCGGCCCGCCTCGCCTGCGCAGATGTTGCGCACAAACCTGTTGCGCTCTTGCGCCCTCTGCCGTATCCGGGCCTCCACCACGGCGGCGAGTTGGCGGAGTGGTGACGCAGCGGATTGCAAATCCGTGTACACCGGTTCGATTCCGGTACTCGCCTCCACAAGACCTCCAGTCAGTCCAGATGACCCGTCAAGCCAGTCCCAGCTTGCCCCAGAGCGGGGCGAAGATGCGGGTGGCGAGGGGGATGAGGGCCAGGCCGATCAGGAGGCCGGCGATGCCGTCGAGGAAGGCGGTGACCGCCCATTCGAGAAAGCCGTTCCCGCCCGCGATGTCCTTGGCAAAGCCGTGGATCACCTCGTAGGGTGCTGCCCAGATGTGGGTGACTTCGAGCCCGTGCAGGATGATGTTGCCACCCACCCAGAGCATGGCCGCCATGCCGATGATCGAAAGCGCCTTCATCAGGTAGGGCATGCCCTTGACGAGGCCGCGGCCGAACGCTTGGGACGTCTCGCTGCCTTGCCGCGCCACGAGCCACAGGCCGAGGTCGTCCATCTTCACGATCAGCGCGACCGAGCCGTAGACCACCAGCGTCACGGCGACGGCCACGACCGCGAGCGTGGCGCTCTCGAACCAGAAGTTGGCGGCGGGAATCGCCGAGAGCGTGATCGTCATGATCTCGGCCGACAGGATAAAGTCGGTCTTGATCGCGCCCTTGACGCGTGTCTCCTCGAGTTGGGCGGGATTGCCGACGTCGAGGTCGGCCTCCACCTTTTCGTGAGGATGCGGGACCAGCACGTGGTAGACCTTTTCGGCGCCCTCGAAACACAAGTAGGCGCCGCCCAGCATCAGCAGATAGGCGATCATCCACGGGGCAAAGGCGTTGAGCAACAGCGCGATCGGAAGCAGGATCACCAGCTTGTTGAAAAGCGAGGCGCGGGTGATCTTCCAGATGATCGGCAGCTCGCGGCTCGCATCGAGGCCGGCGACGTATTTCGGCGTCACCGCCGCGTCGTCTATGATGATCCCCGCAGTCTTGGAGCCGGCCTTGGCCGCCATGGTGGCAACGTCGTCCACGCTGGCCGCCGCCGTCTTGGCGATCGCCGCCACGTCGTCGAGTAGGGCGAGCAATCCGCTCATCGGGTCTCTCCTTGCAAGGCCGGTCACGGCGGCGCCTGTGCCGAGGCTGTTTGTTATCCGCGGCGTCATTTAGCCTGCGCGGCGCTGGTAGGAAAGCCCTTGGCGCGGGCTTGGTTCCGCGCGGGCTTGGCGTGACGGGTCTCACGCATCGCGCTCTGCGGCGCAGGCGCGGGGAAACCGCCCATGGCGCGGAGGCTGCTGGACCTCACAGGAGAGTGTTATATGATAACACCCGAAAGCGGTATCGGGCAGTGAATCCCAGGGGATCAGGCCCTCCCGCCCCAGCCACGATCTGGACAACCCGGCCCTTTTGCCTACCCTTGAAGGATACAGTTTATGAAACACGTGTTGCCGCCTCTTTTGTGTCTCGCCGCCCTGCCCGCGCTGGCCGAGGACACGCGCCAACTCGACGCGCATGTGCATGGCGTCGGGACGCTCAACATCGCGGTCGACGGCCAAAGTCTTGCGCTGGAGTTGATAACGCCGGGCGCGGACATCGTGGGCTTCGAGTACGAAGCGACCTCTGAGGCGGACATGGCCGCGATCGAGGCGGCACTTGTGACGCTGAGCGATCCGGTCCAGCTCTTCGGGATTTCCGACGCCGCCGGGTGCGAGGTCCTGCTCGCCAGCGCCGAGCTCGAGGCCGAAGACGAGCACGACCATGACCATGGCGAGGACACAGACGGCGATCACGACGACCATGCCCATGGCGATGAAGACCACGGCGACGAAGTCCACGGCCATGAGGGCCATGACGGGGACAAGGACCACGCCGAAGGCGAGCACGATCATGACCATGGCGAAGAGCACGCGCATGGCGAGGAACATGACCACGACCATGGCGAGGCCCATGCGCATGCTGAGGACAACGACCATGACCACGGCGAAGATCACGCGCACGACGATCACGATCACGGTGAGGAACACGCCGAAGCGCGGCACACCGAATTCCACGCCGAGTATCTGATGACCTGCTCCAGCCTCGAGGACATCGGCACGCTCGAGCTTACCTATTTCGAGAGCTTTGAAAATGCGCTCGAGCTTGAGGTGCAGGTCGTCTCGAGCGCAGGCGCGCAGGCGACCGAGCTGACGCGCGAGGCGCCGACGCTCGACCTCGGGAGCCTTTTCTGACGTGAGTGAGGGGGCGTGACGAGCAAAGGTGCGATCACGCTGGAGGAAGTGCGGTTTGCCTGGGCAAGCCGCGCGTCCTTTGGTTTCACCGTGCCGCAGCTCTACGTCGCGCCCGGTGAACGGGTGCTTCTGTTAGGCGCCAGCGGGTCGGGCAAGTCGACACTGCTTTCGCTGATCTGCGGCACGGCGCTGGCACAGTCGGGCCGGGTCGAGATCAGCGGCACTGCACTCGCCGGCCTTTCGGGCGCCCGGCGCGACCGGCTGCGCGCCGAGGAGATCGGCGTCGTCTTTCAACAGTTCAACCTGCTGCCCTTCGCCAGCGTGCGGGACAATATCCTGCTGCCTCTCAGGTTCGCGCCGCGGCGCCGCGCCAGGGTGGCGGACCCGCGCGCCGAGGTCTCCCGGCTCTGCGGCGCGCTCGACCTGCCAGAGGGCATTGCTACGCAAAAGGCAGACGCGCTCAGCGTGGGCCAGCAGCAGCGTGTGGCGGTGGCGCGCGCGCTCATCGGGCAGCCGCCCATCCTGATCGCCGACGAGCCGACCTCGGCGCTGGACGAAACCACGCAGGGCCGATTTCTCGACCTGCTCTTTGACCAGGTGGCCGCACAAGGCACGACGCTGCTGATGGTGAGCCACGACCCGCGCCTCGCGCCCCGGTTCGATCGGGTGCTGCGCATGGACGAGATCGCGCGGGTCGAGAGGCCAGCGGCATGATCCTGCGGCTCGCCATGGCCTCCCTCCTCGCGCGGGCGGTGACCGTCGCGATGACAGTGCTTGCCATCGCGCTCTCCGTGGCGCTCTTTCTCGGGGTCGAAAAGGTGCGCACGGGCGCCAAGGCGAGCTTTGCCGACACGATTTCCGGCACGGACCTGATCATGGGCGCGCGCTCGGGCTCGGTGCAGCTGCTGCTCTACTCGGTCTTCCGCATCGGCAACGCCACCAACAACGTCACCTGGGAGAGCTATCAGGACATCGCCGCCCGCCCCGAAGTTGACTGGATCGTGCCGATCTCGCTCGGGGACAGCCACCGGCAGTTCCGTGTGATGGGCACCGACGTCGCCTTCTTCGAGCACTACAAGTACCGCCAGGACCGCGGGCTAAAAGTGGCCGAGGGCGTGCTGATGGACGATCTCTTTGACGCGGTAATCGGCGCGGATGTGGCGGCGACGCTGGGCTACGCGGTGGGAGACCCGATCGTGGTCGCGCACGGGATCGCGTCCTTCAGCCTGCACGACGACCAGCCCTTTCGCGTGGCGGGCATCCTCGAGAAGACCGGCACACCGGTGGACCGGACGGTGATTGTCTCGATGGAGGCGATCGAGGCGATCCATGTCGACTGGCAGAGCGGCGCGCGCATCCCCGGCCAGACGACGCCCGAGGCGGAGATCCGCGCGATGGACCTGACGCCGCAGGCCGTGACGGCGGCGCTGATCGGGGTCAAGAGCCCGCTCCAGACCTTCAACCTGCAGCGCGCGATCAACACCTATCCCGAAGAGCCGCTGCTCGCCGTCCTGCCGGGCGTCGCGCTGGCCGAGCTTTGGGCCATCGTCGGCATCGCCGAGACGGCGCTTTTGGCAGTGTCGGTGATGGTGGTCGTGACCGCGCTCATCGGCATGATGGCGACACTCTTTTCGGCACTGGCCGCACGGCGGCGCGAAATGGCGATCCTGCGCGCGATGGGGGCATCTCCGCGGGTGATCTTTGGCCTTCTGATCCTCGAGGCGGTGCTGACCGCTGCCATGGGCGCGCTCCTCGGTCTCGTTCTGCTCTACGCTGCGCTTTTTGTGGGCCAACCGATGATCGACGCGGCGTTTGGGCTTTACCTGCCAATCGAGGCGCCGAGCCTGCGTGAGCTCTACGTGCTGGCTGGTGTCATCGCCGCTAGCGCAATTGTGAGCGCCCTGCCCGCACTGCGCGCCTACCGCCTGTCGCTTGCCGATGGTATGACAGTCAAATCATGACCCACCTGACACGCAGACACATGTTGACGCTCGCCGCCGCCGGCGCCCTGACGCCCGCCGCAGGCCGGGCCAAGGCCCCGTGGGAGATCGGCTGGGACGACCTGATCCCGCCTGGTGTGCCTTATGGCGAGATCATCGGCGAGGGGGAGATGGACGTCGTCGCCGACACCTGGAAGCCGATCTTCGACGCCAACGGCTCCAAGCTGAACGAGCGGCTCGACGGCGCGCTGATCCGCATGCCGGGCTTTATTATCCCCGTGGAGCTGACTGAAGAAGGGACCAAGGAGTTTATCCTCGTCCCCTACCTCGGCGCCTGCATCCACGTCCCGCCGCCCCCGCCAAACCAGCTGGTCTATGTCGAGAGTGACGTGATCTGGCCGAGCGACAACCTCTGGGACGCGGTCTGGGTGATCGGCACGATGTACACCGAGGGCGTCAGCACGGACCTTGCCGAGATGGGCTACACGATGCAGGCCCACCAGCTCGACATCTATGACTGGATGAATGAGTAGGCTCGGGTTTCTTTTGAGTAAGTCTTGACCGAAAGTTCCGCGCGCTCAATTCAAAGCACCCGCCTGACAGGCACTGTCAGGCCGCGCCGACCCGCCCCCCTGGGGCGGCGCGATGCGCCACCCCGCGGGACGGCGCGTGAACTTCTGTTTTTCCAAACTGAGGCCAAACAGACCTAAACCAACACCCTCACAAACACCGCCACAAAGCCCAGCGCAAAAAGCGGCACCCGCCACAGCCGCAGGCTCTGCCGGATGAGCCCCAGCGACATCAGCGCAAGCCCCAACCCGATCTGCACCGCCGCGCCAAGCGCCGCCAGCGGCGCGGCTTCAAGCCCGATCA
Source organism: Pseudaestuariivita sp. (assembly GCF_052825805.1). Lineage (NCBI taxonomy): Bacteria > Pseudomonadati > Pseudomonadota > Alphaproteobacteria > Rhodobacterales > Paracoccaceae > Pseudaestuariivita > Pseudaestuariivita sp. The sequence goes on from NZ_JBRBVB010000013.1 coordinate 57,304, forward strand.
CCTCCGGCGCGGCGATCATCGCCAGCGGAATGATGTAAAGCCCGAACCCCAGCGCCATCGCCGTCAGCGCAACCTTGAGCCAGTTCTCCCCGATCATTCCCGCCGCGATGAACACCGCCCCGCAGACCGGCGGCGTGATCGTCGAGAGGAGCGCGAACCAGAAGACAAAGAGATGCGCCTGCAGCGGCGCGAGCCCCAACTCGATCAGCGCCGGACCGGCGACCGAGACGCAGATGACGTAGGCCGCTGTCGTCGGCACCTCCATCCCGAGGATCAGGCACGCGAGCGCCGTCAGCAGCAAAGCCGGCCAGAGCATCCCGCCCGCACCGGAGATGATCAGCGAGGTGATCTTGACCCCCAGCCCGGTGATCGCCAGCACGCCAATGATGATCGAGGCACAGACGATGATCGACGCGATCAGCGCCACTTGCCGCGCCGCGTTCAGCATGGCGCTTTCGATCCGCTCGGCTGTCTGCTTTATCGACCCGATCCCCGACCGGTCCACAAAAAGCAGCGCAAAGGCCACGAGGATCGCAAGGCTCGCCGCGTATTGCGGGGTCACCTTGATCACAAAAAGCCCCGCCAGCAGCACCGCAAAAGGCACCGCGAAGAAGGCGGACGTGATCAGCACGTCCCGACCGCTCGGCGCGTCCTCGGGAGCAATCCCGCGCAGATCATAGCGGGAGGCATAGGCGTCCACACCGATCCAGACGGCAAAGAAGTAGAGCACAGCCGGCAAGAGCGCCGCCGCCATGATCGAGGTGTAGGGAACGCCCGTGAGCTCAACCATGACAAAGGCCCCCGCGCCCATGAGCGGCGGCATGATCTGACCGCCGGAGGAGGCCACAGCCTCGACGGCGGCGGCGAGCCTTTTCGGGTAGCCGAGCTTGGTCATCGCAGGCAGCGTGATCGCCCCGGTGGAGGCCACGTTGGCCGAGGCCGAACCGGAGATCGAACCGAAGAGCGCAGAGGAGAGGACAGAGACCTTAGCCGCGCCGCCCTTGAGCCGTCCTGCGGCGGCGGAGGCGAGGTTCATGAACCCCTGCCCCGCCTCGCCCGCGTTCAGTACCGCGCCAAAGATCACAAAGATGGCGACGACGTTGACCGACACGCCCGTGAGGCTCCCCCAGATGCCGCCCTCCGCGATGGTCAAAGTCCCCAAAAACGAGCGCAAAGGCGTGCCGGAATGGCCGAACTCCCCGGGAATGTGCTGGCCATAAAGCCCGTAGGCCAGCGCCAGCGCCGCCACCACCGGCAGCGGCCAGCCAATCGCCCGGCGCGCCGCCTCGAGCACGACGACCAGCAACGTGATCGCGACCCCGACCTGGAACGGGCTTTCGAGAAAGCCGTACTGGTCCGACAGCCTATCATGCGAAAACGCCACCCAAAGCGCCGCGCTGACGCCAATGAGCGTCAGGGCAATTCCACTCCACCTCTGCCATCCTCTTTGCCCCGCTTGAAGCAGGATCCACGGCAGGGCCAACGCCAGGTGCACCGGACGGCTCACAAGGTTCGGGACCAGCCCCGAGAACACCAGCCACAGGTGAAAGAGCACGACGCCCGCAGCAAGCATCAGGGCGGCCAGGCGCAGCAACTGGGACTGGGGCTGGATCACGTGTCAGGGCCTTTCAGAAACGACAAACGGGGCGCCTTACCAGCGCCCCGTCCTACCGGTCGGATGGTCTTACATCTGCGCGTCATTCAGCGCGATGCCGGCCTCCTCGTAATACCGCTGCGCACCGGGGTGGAAAGTCACGTTGACGTTGCCCATCAGGCCCTCGTCCACACCGTTCCACCAGGGCGTCGTCTCACCCATCGCCGCCTTCTGCTCCCAGAAGGTCTTGGTCAGCGCATAGGCCGCGTCATCGCTCATCTTGGTCGTGGTGAAGGCCGCGACCGGCAGCGAGGTCGTCACGATGTCGCTGTCCTGCCCCGCATAGGTCCCCGCCGGGATCACCAGCCGCGCGCGTTTGGTGGCGGCGATCTGCTCCTCGTTCAGCGTCAGGACGGTCACGCCGGTGCTGGCAGCCGCCTCGATCACGTTTGGCGCAGGGTACGAACCCGCGGTCACGAACCCGTCGATCTGCCCATTCTTGAGCGCGGAGACGGCGTTCGACAGCTCCACATCGGCGATCTCGACCTTGCCCTCGAGGCCAAAGAGGCCGAGGTACTTCGCCCCTTCGCGCGCGCCAAAGGAGCCTTTCCCGAGCAGGATCGTCTTGCCTTCCATACCCGCAAAATCCGTCACGCCGGACGCGTCGGACATGACAAAGTGCATCGTCAGCGACGGGATCGGGAACAGAGCGCGAATCTCGTCGAAGGCCGGATCACCCTTGCCCTCGAACATCGCCTTGCCGCCCTGCGCGAGACCGATCAAAGCGGGCGGCGTGGTAAAGACGTAGTCGCCGCCTCTTGCGCGCACCTCCATCACGTTCTGGACCGAGCCCTGGCTTTCTTCGACCGTGACGATCAGATCGCCGTCCGAGCCCGCCTTGACCGCCTCTGCGATCTCGACGCCCATCTGGTAGTAGGACGAGCCGGTCTTGGCCGACTTGTAGGTGATGCGCTCCTCGGCGCTTGCGGTGCCGGCCATGGCGATGGCCAGACCCGCGATCAGATGTGTGAACTTCATGACTTCCTCCCTTTGGATGTTAGGTGCGCCAGCCCAGGAGCCGACGTTCGATAAGCCCGATGGCCGCGCTCGTCAGCACACCAAGCAATGACAGGATCACAACCCCGGCAAAGAGCCGCTCGAGATCGTAGAGCGAGCCGGCCTCGAGGATGTAGGCCCCGATCCCATACTCGGCGCCCAGCATCTCGGCGGCGACAAGCAGGATGATCGCAATCGCAAGACTGATGCGCAGACCCGAGAGGATCCCCGGCATCGCCCCCGGCAGGACGATTTTGCGCACGATTGACCACCACGAGAGGCCAAAGCTCTGCCCCATGCGGATGAGCGTCCGGTCCACGTTGTCGACGGCGCCGTAGGTGGCGACCACCGTGGGCGTGAAGGTGCCAAAGGCGATCAGCGCGTATTTCGAGCCCTCTCCGATGCCGAACCAGATCACAAAGAGCGGCAAGAGCGCGATCTTGGGGATCGGAAAGATCGCGGCCACAACCGGCACCAGCCCCGAGCGCACGTAGGAGAAAAGCCCGATCAGCACGCCGATCGTGATCCCGAGGCTCGCGCCGATGGCCGCGCCCACGGCCAGACGGCTCAGCGACGGACCCATGTGGCGAAAGAGCATCCCGCTTTCGTAAAGCTCGCGAAACGTGGCCAGCACATCCGAGGGGCGCGGCAGCGTCAGCGCCGAAATCCAGCCCGCCCGCGTGCCCCACTCGGCCACGAGTATGATGACGACGAACACCAGGACCCCGACCCAGCGCCGCGAACGCGGCTTGAACCCGCCGCCGCGAAAGGGGGTCGGTCGAGCCGTGCCCGAGGTCTTCGTGGTGCCCATGGCAGGCGCGTTGGCCGTCAGATCAGACATGAATGAGCTCCGCATCCGCCGCCCGCGCCTCGTCGCGCATGATCTGCCACAGCTTCTGGCGGTGCGCCTCCAGCTCGGCATCGCCAAAGCCGCGCGCGGCGAGCGGCTTGGTGATCTCCACGACCTCGCGAATGCGCCCGGGACGGCGCGACAGGACGACGACCTTGTGCCCGAGCCGCACGGCCTCGTTGAGGTTGTGCGTGACATAGACCGCCGTGAAAGGCTGGCGCGACCAGAGGTCGATCAGATCGTCGATGAGCAGCTCGCGCGTCTGGCTGTCGAGCGCCGAGAGCGGCTCGTCCATCAGCATCACGGCGGGGTTCACCGCCAGCGCGCGGGCAATCGCCACACGCTGCTTCATCCCGCCCGACAGCTGCTTTGGCAAGGCGGTGGCAAAATCGCTCAGCTTGGTGCGCGCCAGCACGTCGTCGATGATCGCCTTGGCGGCAGCGCCGCGGATGCCGTGATCCTCGAGCACCAGCGAGACGTTGCCCGCCACGCTCCGCCACGGAAGCAGGGCAAAGTCCTGAAAGATATAGGTCAGCGGATTGAGGCTGCCCGCGGGTGGCGCGCCGACCTGCAGCACTTCACCCCCGCCGGGCCTCTCGAGCCCACCGATGAACCGCAGAAGCGTCGACTTCCCACAGCCCGAGGGCCCGACGATGCAGACGATCTGCCCCGCCGGGATGTCGAGCGTGATGTCCTTCATCACCTCCACCCCGTCATAGGCGTGGGAGATGTTCCTCAGCTGGATGTCCATATGTCCCCCGTTGCGTAAGGTGGGCCGAGGCCCACCCTACAAGGTCCGCGCTCAGGCGCCGATCGTCTCGACGTACGATGTGTCGATCAGCGTATCGAGGGTGATGTCCTTCGACACCAAATCCTCGGACTGGAACCAGCTCAGCTGATCCTGCACCGAGGCCACGTTGAGCGCCGCACCGGCGTTGAGCCGCATCGTGCCGTTGATGATCGAGGGCGCCGCCTTCTCGCGCGGCCGGTCGGTGTAGACGTATTTGTGGATCAGATCGACCATCGCGTCCTGATCCGCCGTCCCGTCAATCATCGCCGCCGCATAATCGTCGACGCCCTGCGAGAAGCCCGCAAGGAAGCTCTCCGTCATGCCGCGCTCCTCCGCCGCATTCTTGGCCGAGGTGAACACGGTCGTGACCTGGTAGTTCGGCAGGTAGTCGGCCACGTTCCCGATGATGTGCATCGCACCCGAGGCCGCCATCGGCTTGGCGATGTGCGGGACGATGGACCAGCCGTCGACCTGGCCGGACTTCATCGCGCCGATGATCGCGCCGACCTTCTGCAGCGGCACGAACCGCAGGTCGATGCCCTCGGCCTGCGCCATTTTCGAGCCCATGTAGTGGAAGGACGAGCCCGACTGCGTGACCGCATAGCGCTTGCCCGCCAGATCGGCGCAGGTCTTGACTCCGCCCTGGAAGGCCGCATCGGAGGCAAGGTATTTCTGCCCGTCGATCCCTTCCTCTTCGGAAAGCGCGCCGCCGATCACCTTAATCGCGCCCTTGTCGGCGAGGCTGATCAGCCCGCCCGAGATTGCCGTGACGGCGTAGTCCACGTCACCCGAAGCGATCGCGACGGCCATTGGCTGCGCGGCGCTGAAGAACTCGAACTCCACGTCCAGCCCGGCATCGGCAAAGTAGCCCCGCTCAAAGGCCACGAAATTGCCCGAGTGCGAGGTAAAGCGCAGCGCGCCCACCTTGATCTTCTTGTTCATCGCAAGCGCGGGGGCGGCCAGCCCCGTGGCGGCAACCGTGCCGGTCATCAGCGCAAGTGCCTTGCGGCGGTTTAGTGTCATCATGGTCTCTCCTCCCAGATATGTGACATGGTGCAGGTCTCAGCGGGGCGTGGTCAGCTCCGCGGTAATCTCATCCTCGATCAGGCGCAGCGCGGCCGGCTCGTCGCGCTCCAGAATGGCGTCGACCAGCGCACGCTGGCGCGCCTTGCGGGCGGCAAAGTCGAGCCCCCCCTCGCGCAAGAGCGCGAGGCGAAAGCGGCGCGACTGGTCGAAAAAGCGGGCGTGAAGGTCGATCAGGCGCGGGCTCTCACAGGCTTCGATCAATGTGGCGGCAAAGGCGCGGCAGGCCTCGTCCCACTCAAGCGCCTTCAGGTCATCCGGCGTGCTTGCCACCGCCGCCTCCGCCTTGGTCAGCCCGTGCTGCGCGGCGATCACCCGGCCCTCCCAGGCCACATCCCCCAGCTTGAGCGACAGCGCCAATGCGATCTTCTCGATCTCAACCCGCACCATCAGGATGTCGCGCAGGTCGTCCTCGGTGGCGGAGGTCACGCGGAACCCGCGCTGCGCGGTCGCCTCCACCAGCCCCTCGGCCGTCAGCAGGCGCAAGGTCTCCCGCATCGAGTGGTTCGACCCACCATAGCGCTGCCTCAGAGCCTCGATCTTGAGCTTTTGGTCAGGGAGCAGCGTGCCAAAGGAGATGTCGCGGCGCAAAGCAGACGCGAGCATGTGCACCACCGTGGTGTCGTCCTCCTGCTTGCGTCCGAACACTCAAAACCCTCCCCCGATTCCAAAAGTGTTGGAGATTTTTTAGATCGTGACGCAGAGAAGTCAAATCGGTGATGGTAATGCGGTGGAACAAACGGCTTTCGTTTTGACGCGTGAAAAACAGACGTTCACGCGCCGGCCCGAGGGGTGGCGCAATCGCGCCGCCCCATGGGGGCAGGTCGGCGCGGCCTGACAGTGCCTGTCAGGCGGGTGCTTCGATTTAGGCGTGTGTGTGTGTCAGCCCACCGCGCGCCCACTAACTCAGCACTCCCGGCAACCACAGCGCGATGCCTGGAAACGCAATCAAAGCAAACGCCATCAGTAACATCACCAGGACAAACGGCACCGCGCCCAGCATGACCTCGTTGAGCGAGCCGGACTTGCGCGCGCCCTGCACGACATAAAGGTTCAGCCCCACCGGCGGCGTGATCAGCGCCATCTCGATCAGAACGATCATCAGGATGCCGAACCAGATCGGATCGTACCCCAGCGCCACGACGATGGGCACGATGATCGGGATCGTGACCACCATCAGCGACAGCGTCTCGATGAAAAACCCGAGCACCACGTAAAGCAATACGATCACGAGGATGGTCCAGAGCGGCGTGAGACCGAGCCCTTCGAGGAACGCCGTCAGCTCCCGCCCCAGCCCTGCCGAGGCCAGCGTAAAGTTGAGGAAAGACGCGCCGATGACGATGAGCATGATCATCGCGGTGATCTTGACGGTGCCCAGAAGGCTCTGCTCGAGCATCGTCCAGGACACCCCGCCAAAGGCCAGCGCGATGAGAAAGGCCCCCGCCACACCCACCGCAGCCGCCTCCGTCGGTGTCGCCCAGCCAAGGTAAATCGAGCCCACGATCAGGCCAAAGAGCAGCAGGATCGGCACCAGGTCGACCAGCGCTCGCAGCATCTGGGTAAAAGGAAAGAGCCTTCGGTTCCCGCCAAGCTCAGGCCGCACCAGGCAGATGAGCGCGGTCACTGCCATGAAGGCAAGCGCCAGCGCGATGCCCGGGATGAGCCCCGCAAGAAAGAGCTGCGGGATCGAGGATTGGGTGAGAAAGCCGTAGACGATCAGGTTGATCGAAGGCGGGATCATGATCCCCAGCGTACCCCCCGCCGCGATCGCCCCGGAAAAGAGTTTGCGATCGTAGCCCAGCTTTTCGGCCTGCGGCATGGCCACGGTTGCCACCGTCGCCGCCGTCGCCACGGAGGAGCCGGAGGTCGCGGAGAACATCGTCGCCGTCGCCACATTGGCATGCACCAGCCCGCCCGGCAGCCAGCTTACCCACCGGTCGAGCGCCGCATAGGTGCGTGTCGCCACCCCGGACCGCACGAGGATTTCACCCAGCAGCACAAAGAAGGGGATCGCGATCAGCGTCGCGGACTTGGACGAGGTCCACACCATGTTCCCCAGCGCACGGCTGAGCGGAAAGTTGGAAAAGAACTGGTCGATGCCAAAGCCGAGCAGAAAGAGCACGATCCCCACCGGGATCGACAGCGCCAAAAGGCCCAGAAGGCTTGCGGAGACAAAAGCGATCATTTGAGCGTCTCCGCCTCGGCAAAGGCTCCGACAAAACACTCCGTGTCCTCCGCCCTGCCCCGCACGAGCAGCGACAAGGCGCAGAGCGTGACGATGCAGGACATAAGCGCGAACCAGACCCAGCCGGCGAACCAGGGCGTCTGAACCCAGGCCAAAGGCGTCTCAAGTGGCGTGTTGGCGGTCGATCCGTTCTTGAGCGAACGGGCAAGCACCGGCCAAGCCTTCACCGCAATCGCCACGACGACCCCGCTCATGCAGATCATCGCAAAGACGTCAAACAGCGCCCGGACCAGCCCTTGCGTGCGCACCCGCACCAGGTCGATCCGCACATGCCCCAGCTCGAGGAGCGCGTAGGCCATCCCCCAGGACGTGGCGAGCGCCATGGCGTAACTCGCGATCTCGTCCGTCCCGCCAAAGGAGTGCCCCACCTGCCGCAGCACGATGTCCGCCAGCACAAACGCCGCACAGCCCAGCAGGCCCAGACCCACCAGAAGCGCAATCGCGCGGTTGAGACGGCGCAGGGCCGCGATTATGCGGAGTTCGGGCATGGCAGCTCCTTGGACCTTGTCCTTGGCACAAAAAAGCACCGGCAGGAGGTCCCGCCGGTGCCAAAGGCTTTTACTTGATCATCACGCCCACGGTCTCGCCGACGCTCGCGTTCCAGCGCTCCGCCCAGTCGCCGCCTGCGCGCTCCGCCCAGTCGGGCAGCACTTGCGTGGTGAGGATGTCCCGCGCCTTGGCAAAGTCCGCATCCGACGCTTCCACCAGCGTCATCGACCGCGCCTCGCCCGCCGGGCAGTCGCCATTGCCGGTGAGGCACGCGATGTCATTCACGAGCGCGTTCTGCGCGACATCCCAGGCGGCGTCCTCGAACTTGGCCGTGATCTCGGACTGGATCGTCGATTGCGCCTCCGCCGAGAGCCCGTTCCACTTGTCCATGTTCATGGCCGTCACGACGCTGTCCCAGCCGCCCAGCGGGATCGGGAGAAGGTGCGTGGAGACCTCCCACCAGCCCGCCGAATAGCCCGAGCCCGCGCCGGTCACCGCGCAATCCACAACGCCGTTCTGCAAGGCGCCCGGCACTTCGGAGAAGGACACGTTCACGCCTTCTGCGCCAAGCGCCTCCAGCAGCTTGGCGGTCATCCGGCCCGAGGCGCGCACCTTGAGGCCCTGCAGATCGTCGAGGCCCGCAATCTCAGCGTTGCAGAACACGACCTGCGGCGGATAAGGCGCGATGGCGAGCACCTTGGCGTTGAACCGGTCGGCATAGATGTCGTCCACCATCGGACGCGCCGCATCGACCATCGCCCGCGCCTCGTCCGCGCTGAGCGCCAAAAGCGGCACGTCGAGCCCTTCGAGCTCCGGCGCATCCGCCACGGCATAATCGGCGACCGTCATTGCCACGTCATAGACGCCCTGCCCGAGCAGCGGGTAAATCTCGCCCAGTCCCAGACCCATCTGGTTGTGCGTCGTCAGCTCGACGTTGAAGTCGCCCGCAGCTGGCAAAGTCTCGGTCCAGAAGGGCGCCTCGAACTCCTTGTGCAGCGGCAGGCCGGACCAGCTGCCCACCACCGTCAGGTCCTCGGCAAGGGCGGGCGCGGCAAGCGCGGTGGTCGCGGCCAGAACAGTCAAAGTGCGTTTCATGTCAGATCTCCATGTTGCGTTAAGTTAAGCGTTTTCAGGGGTGTAGATCGTCGTCTCCGCATCCTCGGCGACGTCGGTGATAAGCATGTGCCCGGGCGCATGGGTGATGCAGAGCGGCAGCTGCGCGTCGAGGAGCACGTTCTGAGGCGTCACGCCGCAGGCCCAGTAGACGGGAACTTCGCCCGGCTTTACCTCGACCGCGTCGCCGTAGTCGGGCTTGCCAAGATCCGCGATGCCGATAGCCTTTGGATCGCCGGTCGCGATGGGGCCGCCATGTGCCTGCGGGTAGCGCGCCGAGATGGCGTGCGCCTTTGCGACCAGCGCCTCCGGGATCGGGCGCATCGTGACCACCATCGTGCCGGAGAACGGCCCGGCCGGCTGCAGCGCGATGTTCGATCGGTACATCGGTACGTTCCGCCCGCTCTCGATATGCCGCACCGGCACGCCCGCGCGCAAAAGCGCATTCTCGAAGGTGAACGAGCAGCCCAGCGCGACCGTGACCATCTCCTCGGTCCAGAGTGCCGCAATGTCGGTCACCTCCTCGGTCAGCACGCCGCCCCGAAACACCCGGTAACGCGGCACGTCGGTGCGGATGTCGATGTCCTGCCCCAGCGTCGGCAGGAAGGGATCGCCGGTCTCGCTCACCCCCACCACCGGGCAGGGCTTGGGGTTGCGCTGGCAAAACCGCAGGAAGTCCAAGGCAAACCGCTCAGGGAGGATCGCGAGATTGCATTGGAGCTTCCCGGGCGCCAGCCCCGCGGTATGCGCGGCATGGGCGCCGGTGCGGATCATCGCCCGGATCGCGCGGGCATCGGTCGGAAATGTGTCAGACGGCAGAGCCATGAACCCTCGCGGAGCAGCTGCTGGCAGCGTTCCACAGGGCCTTCATTCATTCAAATTATCATTTTCTATCAGGTTTGATCCAATTTTCGGAACTACCCCGGATGCGCCGCGTGCCACGTCGCGGCCACCTGCCCCATGATCCCCGCGCTTTCCTCGACGAGGAAACTTCGCGGCTCGGCAAGGTATGAGGCCGTAAATTCCAGAGCAGGCACGGCGATACCGGGATCGAACTCCACCACCTCGCCCGCCGCCAGAAAGGGCGCTGCCAGCACGCGCGGATAAGGCCCAACCGCGATCCCCGCCGCGATCATCCGCAGGGAGGCCGACAGCGAAGCCGATGAAAAGACGCGCATTTTTGGCCCCACCTTGCGCGCCAGGGCAGACGTCAGCTCCCGGTAGGGCCGGGTCTGGCTGGCATAGGAAATCACCGGCATCCGCGCCAGATCGACGTCCTTCAGATGCGCAGCCTTGTACCAATGCAGCGCGAATTCCGGGAGGGCGACATTGGTCACCGAGAACTCCGAAATCGGGCCCATGAGCACCGCCAGATCGAGCCGCCGCTCAAGCAGCGCGGCGCGCAGGTCCTTGGAGATGTCCACCGTCAGGTCCACGTTCACCCGCGGATAGGCCGCGCTGAACGCCTGGATAAATTCGGGCAGCCACGCCTGCGCGACCGTCTCCGACGCACCGATCCGAAAGAGCCCTTCGGCCTCAGACGGATTGCCCACGCGCTGCTTGATCTCCTCTTCGACAAAGAGCATTTGTTCCGCGTATCCAAGGAGTTGCTGGCCGTGCTTGGTCAGGATAAGCGCCCCCGCACCCCGGTCAAAGAGCTTGGCCTGCAGCTCGGTTTCGAGCGTCGCGATGCGGGTGGAGACCGCGGGCTGCGACAGGTTCAGCTGCTCGGAGGCTTTGCGAAACCCGCCCAGCCGCGCGACCCAGAAGAACGTGCGGAGCTGTTCAAAGGTCATGGGCGTGATCCAGTTTGGTTATCGGTTATGCAGCTTCTCAATAATCAATACGCTGTTTGAACCAGAAGTTCACGCGCCGGCCCGAGGGGTGGCGCAATCGCGCCGCCCCAGTGGGGCGGGTCGGCGCGGCCTGACGTATACGTCAGGCGGGCGCTTTGATTTGGGCGTCAGGTCACGAAGCCGTCTAAAACTCCCGCCCCGCCAGCCATTCCCCCCAACGCAGTCGCGCCGCAGCGCCGAGCTTGGTCAATGGCATCGGCGGCAAAGGCGTCGGATCGGGCGCGGCCATCAGCCAGTCCAAAGTCTCGGAGCCATACCCGGTCGCCAAATCAGCGGCCATCATGCCCGCCAGAGTGCCCTTCACCGTCCCAAGCCCGTTCTGACAGCAGGCGGCAAAGAGCCCGGGCTCTAGTTCCCGCACCACCTGCACGTCATTGCGCGCGAGACACAGCCGCCCGCCCCAGCGGTGCTCCATCGTCACGCCTTTGAGCATCGGGAAACGCGCAGAAAAGGCCTTATCGTGGTCACGGCCCACAGCCTCGATCCGCGCGCCCGTGACCTCCATCGTAGGATCAAAGGTGAAGCGGTTGCGGATCACGATCCGTTCGCCGCCCTGCCCCGAAACGCGCCGCACCGTGGTTCCCATCGGATGCGCAGGAAGGACGCCCCAGTCGGGCGCACCACCGAGCCTTTGCACTTCGTCCTGTGTCAGCGCCCGGGTCATCGAGGCGTAGGTAAAGACGTGCATCAAAGCGTTGGTGTGAAACCCGAAACTCGCCAAATGCCCGTTCACGGCGAGGATCACCCGGCCTGCTTTCACGGTGCCTTGCGGCGTATTCGCTCGCCACCCGACCCCATCACGCTTCAAAGCGGTCACCGGCGTTTGCTCATGCAGGCTCACCCGGTTCGAGCGCAGCCCCTGCGCCACGCCGCGCACATAAAGCGCCGGTTGGATCAGCGCCGCGCCGGGCGTGTAGAGGCCGCTTTGGTAGTAGTCCGTGCCGGTCAGCGCCCTCATCTGCGCCGCATTCCGGCGCTCGAAAGGCTCTCCCATCGCCTCGAGGTGCCGCGCGTAGCGGTCGCTCAGCGCCGCGCCCGTGGCACTGGCCGCCGCATTGAGCTTGCCGGTCCGGCGCATCGCCGCGTCCGGCAGGCCAAACGCCTCCACCATGCTGCGCGCATAGGCAATCGCCATGCGGTTGTCCGCGGTCTGCGCCTGATCGCGCGCGAGGCCGCCTGCGTAATCACCTGACGCCAGATCGTGCGGCAGGTCGATCATGAAGCCCGAATTGCGCCCCGCAGGCCCCTCCCCCACACGGCAAGCATCGAGCAGGAGGATGCGGTCCCCCGGCGCCCGTTCGGTCAGGCGGCGCGTCGCGGCAAGCCCGGCAAAGCCCGCCCCGATCACCAGCCAGTCGGTTGTCACATCGCGGTCCAAGGGCTCTGCCGGCGGCGCATTGGGCAAGAGCCGCGCCCAGCCCGCCGGCCCAGGGTCGCGTGGCAGGCGCGTCACCTTCATGGCCCGCGCCGCACTCTAATGTTCCTGATTGAGCGCATCAGCCGCCGGGATCTCCCGTTCGCGCCGGGCGATGTAGTCGCGCAGGGCTTCGTCCGTGCCGGGGTCGAGCTTGGGCTCTTCATACGCAGCCAAAAGGTCCCGCGCACGGGTCAAGGCACGCTCGGTGATCGAGATGCTGCCCTCGGCCACCCATTGCTCGATCGAGTTGTTGTCGAACATCTCGGGCATGAAGAACGCGCGTTGGAAGTTCTCGAGCGTGTGCGGATGGCCGAGGTAATGCCCTCCGGGGCCGACATCGCCCACCGCCGCCAGCGCCTCGGCGAAATCGTCCCAGCGGATGCCCTCGGCCATGCGGTAGCCCATCGCGCACATCTCGGCGTCGACGATGAATTTGGCGGTCGAGCAGTGCATCCCTGCCTCGTTCCAGCCGGCCGAGTGCCACATGTAGTTGGCCCCCGCCATGAGCACCGCGTTGAGGGTCATCGCGCTTTCGTAGCCCGCTTGGGCGTCGAACATCTTTGCCCCGCCCAGCGTGTTGGACGTCCGCCAGGGCACGCCGTAGTGCCGCGCCATCTGCCCGATCATGAAGTTCATCAGGCTGATCTCAGGGGTGCCTGCCATGGGGGCACCGGACTTCATCGAGACCGTGCTGAGGTAGTGGCCGTAGATCGCAGGCGCACCCTTGCGGATCACCTGGGTGTAGGCGAGCGCGGAGAGCGCCTCGGCGTTGAGCTGCGCCACCGTGGGTGCGACCGAGGCGGGTGTGTTCGCGCCACCCAGAACGAACGGCGAGCAGAGCACCGGCTGGTTGCGCCGGGAGAAGGCCCGCAGAGCGCCCAGCATCGTCTCGTCCCAAACGAGCGGCGAGTTGCCGTTGCAATTGCCCGTCACCACCGGGTGCGTCTCGAGGAACGCCTCGCCAAAGACGATCGCGCACATGTCGAGCACGTCTTCAGCGTTCTTCGGCGAGGTCGTCATCCCCATGAAGGTCTTGTCCGAGTGCTTCATCGACGAATAGGTGATCCGCAGATGGCGCTGGCTGATCGGGTGATCGTAGGGCTCGACGATGTGGTGCGCCGAAGAGTGCAGCGCGGGCAGCATATGCGCGAGCTTGTGGAACATCGCGAGGTCACCCAGCGTCGGGTTGCGCCGGTCGTCGTTCAGATCCCGCAGGTAGGGCGCGCCGGTCATGGGGATGAAAATCCCGTGGTCCTTGCCAAAGGGCAGGCTCTTGGCAGGATCGCGCGCGTGGTAGGTGAAGGTCTCGGGGATCGTCGCGATCAGCTCGCGCACGAGGAAGCGGTCGAGGTAGACCATCTCTCCGTCGACCTTGGCGCCCGCTTGCTTCCAATCTGCGAGCGCGATCTCGTCCCGGAATTGCACGCCCACGTTTTCGAGGATGTGCATGGAGGCGGCGTCGATCTTGTCGATCTGGCCCGCGTCCATCGGTTCGGTCAGCGGCAGCTTGCGCTTGAGCGCCGGCAGCATGGTCGTGTCAAAGGCCGTCCTTTTGGCCTTGCGCGCGCCCCGTCCGCGGCGGGTGGTGCCGACCGCCGCGACCGTCATGGCCGGGGATGGGTGGAACCACCCATCCTACTTTGCGCGACATCCCGTAGGATGGGTGCTTGCACCCATCCCGGCTTGAGGTCACCCCACATTGTCACCGTCCTTCGGATCGCTCAGATCGACCCAGATCGTCTTGGTTTCCGTGTACTGGTCATGCGCGTGGATGCCATTGTCGCGCCCGCCAAAGCCCGACTGCTTGTACCCTCCGAAAGGCGTTGCGTGGTTGCCCTCGCCATAGCAATTGACCGTGACGGTGCCTGCTTTGATCTGCCGTGCCGCGCGCAGGGCCGTGCGGACGTGGGAGGTGAAGACCGAGGCCGCGAGACCGTAGCTCGTGTCGTTGGCGACCGCGATGGCTTCGTCCGTCGAGGCGACCTCGATGACCGCGAGGATGGGGCCGAAGATCTCGTCCTTGGCCTTGGGATCGTCTTTGGCAACCTCATAGACCTTGGGCGTGATGTAGGGCCCGTCGGCTGCGTCGCCTTCCTTGAGGTAAGCGGACACCTTCTTGCAATGCTCGGCGTCGATCAAAACGCCGAGGTGGTTCGCGGGATCGAGCGGATCGCCCGTCTTCCAGTCGCGCAGACGGGCGGTGATGCGTTCGAGGAGCGGCGCCTTGACCGCGCTGTGCACGATGAGGCGGGAGGCGGCGGAGCAGTTCTCCCCCATGTTCCAAAAGGCCGCGTTCACCACATGCTCGGCCACGTGATCGAGGTTCTCGGCGTCCTTCAGCACCACCGCCGGGTTCTTGCCGCCGCATTCGAGCGTCACCTTCTTGAGGTTGCTCTCGCCGGCATAGGTCAGAAAGCGTTTCCCGGTCTCCGTCGACCCCGTGAACGTGACCATGTCCACGTCCATGTGGCGGCCCAGGGGCTCGCCCACCGACGGGCCATCGCCGGGCAGCACTTGCAGCACCCCGCGTGGCACGCCCGCCATATGCGCCAACTCGGCCACGCGCAGCGCGGTCAAAGACGTCTGCTCGGCGGGCTTCACGATCACCGAGCAGCCCGCCGCCAGCGCCGGCCCGATCTTCCACGCCAGCATCAGCAACGGAAAGTTCCAGGGCAAGACGGCGGCCACCACGCCAATCGGCTCGCGCACGACCATGGCGATGGCGTCGTCTCCGGTGGGCGCAGTCTGGTCGTAGATCTTGTCGGCGGTCTCGGCATGCCACTTGAGGCAGGCCATGGCCTCGGGCAGGTCGATGAGCTCACAATCGCGGATCGGCTTGCCGCTTTCGAGGCTTTCCATCACCGCCAGCTCGCGGCGGCGGCGGGTCATGTACTTGACCAGCTTGATCAGCACGTCCTTGCGGTGGCTTGGGTCGGCACGTGACCAATGGCCCTGATCGAACGCCTCCCGCGCCTTTTGAACGGCGAGCTCCACGTCTTCGAGTCCGGCGGTCGAAATCGTGGCGAGCACCTCCCCCGTTGCGGGGTTGAGCGTCTCCATGTCCTTGCCAGTGCCTACGCGAAACTTCCCATCGATGAAGGGCGTGCGCGGCAGGTCCAGATCGGCGGCAATTGCAGCGTACTCGGCGCGGGTGAGAAGGTCAGTCATTGTAGATCGCTCCGTTTGAGGCCGGGCAGCGCCGTCCCGGGGGGTGGCGTGAAGCGCCGCCCGTTTTGCCGCAAGCAAACCTTTGGTTTGACGGGGGCGGGTCGGCTCTGCCCGGCGCAAGGCGCCGGGCCAAAGGAAAGAGTGACGGAGCGCATCATTGATTGCCTTCTATCGCGGCCAGCGCGCGGTCCATGGTGCGCACCACCTCCTCCAACTCACGCCGGGCGTCTTTGTTGAGCGGTTGCAAGGGTTTGCGCGGCGGCCCTGCGTCGATGCCGCGGAGCGTCAGCCCATATTTGATACACTGTACAAAGGCGCCGCCCTGTTCGAGCACGCGCATCAGCGGCAGCATCGCCGACATGATCGCGCGGCCCTTGGTGAAGTCGCCTTCCACCGCGCAGGCGCGATAAAGGGCGATATGCGCGTGCGGGGCAAAGTTCGATCCGGCACAGACCCAGGACCGTGCGCCCCAGGCAAAGAATTCGAGCGCCTGATCGTCCATCCCGCAGCTCAAAGCGATATGCGGGTAGTCGCGAGCGAGCATGTGGAGGCGGTTCGGATCGCCCGAGCTCTCCTTGATCGCGCAAAAGTTGGGCGAGCGCCCGAGCCGGTCGAGGCACTCGGCGTCCATGTTCACGCTCATGCGCCCCGGATAGTTGTAGAGCATCACCGGCAGGTTCGCCGCGCGGTCGATGGCGAGCGCATGAAGGGCGATCTCCCTACCGGTAGGATAGGCGTAGGGCGGCGTCGCGACGAGCAGTGCATCGGCGCCAGCCTCCACCGCCGCCTCGGCGTACATGACCGAGTCCTCGGTCCGCATCGCCCCCGTCCCCGCAATCATCGGCACGCGCCCGCCCATGAGCGCCTTCACGCGCCCCATCATCTCGATCCGCTCTTCGGGCGACTGGGCATAGTACTCGCCTGTCGTGCCCGCCACGATAATCCCGTGCACACCGGCGTCGATCAGGAACTCGACCGTCTCGCCAAGCGCCTTTTCATTGAGCGAAAAGTCCGCGTGGTAGGGCGTGACAAGCGGCGTGTAGATGCCTTCAAAGCGCATCGGCGGTCTCCGGTGTGGCGGATGGCGGCGCATCCAGCGGCAGGGGATCGGGCCTGACAAAGCGCGCGATCCGGTCCTTGGACAGGTCCCAATGCTCGAGCGCCAGCGCCGCGTGGACATCGGCGTCGCGCGCCTCGATCGCGGCGATCATCGCCTCGTGATGCGCCACCGCCGAGGTCACGAGGTCCGCATCCTCGGGCGTCGCGGGTCGAAAGAAGGTCTGGCTGAGCCGCGTGTGGTCGATCAGCAGCCGGTCAAGACAGGCCGTCAGGTAGGGGTTGTGCGCCATCGCGCCGATCTCGGCGTGAAAGGCGTGGTTGCCGAGCGCCGCCGCCCGCGTCTCTCCGGCCAGGGCCGCCCTGGCAAAGCCGCGCTGCGTCTCCTTGAGCTGGGTGATCTGCGCGGCGGTCGCGTTTTCCGCCGCGAGACGCGCGATGGCCGCGTAGATCATGGGCGCTGTCTGAAAGAACGTGCGCAGCTCGGCGATGCTCATCGCTGCCACCGTCGCCCCGCGCCCGGCGTTCAGCACCACGTAGCCCGCCCCCGCGAGCCGCTGCAGCACCTCGCGCAGCGGCGTGCGCGACATCCCGTACTGCGCCGCCACGCGCGCCTCATCGAGATCCTCTCCCGGCGCCAGCTCCTGCAGGAGAATCCGCTGGATCAGGTCTTGCTGGCAGTGCTCTTTGGTTGGCTTTGACACGAGAGGACCTGATTGTGTGGTGCGTGTATACGCTACGTACACAAAATGAGTCGGGCAAGTTTTTCGGTCGCCGGGTAAGACGGACATACGAATTGTCGGAGCGACAAAGCACGGAGCAGGCGCGTGCGCGTGCGCGTGCGCGTGCGCGTGCGCGTGCGCGTGCGCGTGCGCGTGCGCGTGCGCGTGCGCGTCTGTTTTTCAGGCTTTAAATGGAGAGATGGTGCCCCCACACGGATGTTTGCATGGCTAAAACCCTTTATTTTATAGGGGTTTGCCTAGCATGCAGAGGGCCGCTTGTGTAGTGTTTGTGTAGCGTTTTTCGCCTGTCTATCTGTTTTTTATTGGACTTACTTGAGATATATCGAGCTAAGGTTGTGGACTTTACGGACTTCAACTAGCGTTGTCGGGACGGTAAAGCAAAGGCGAAGCAGATTTCATGCAATTCAAGTCGATCTCGTTGGCGGAATGGAGGCAATTCAAAGACGTTGAGATAAAGCTGCACCCCAGACTGACAATCTTGACTGGTCCAAACGGTTCAGGAAAAAGTACGCTACTTTCCCTGTTAAACTTGAGTACTGTCTCACCGCATGAAGAACCATTCTTGGCCACACCAGTAAGTGACAAGAAGTCGGGCAGGTCTGGCTTTAGCATTGGGACGCTGTTCGCTCGCTTCAACCCATTCAAAAAAAGCACGACAAATGGCCCAGAGGAAGACCGGCACAGCATTGGCCTTCTGACGTATGCGTCAGGTGACCACGCTTCTCTGGAAGTAATAGGAAACAGCGATCTTCAATATCAGATTAATATTAATGGACGGGTTGCAATCCCAGGGTTCAAAATTGCTTCTCATCGAGCTTTGCCGCGTTACCAGGCCGTAAAAAACTTGCCGGTCTCTGGCATTAAACCAAAGGAAGCATTCGACTATTTTGCTCAATCGTCATCTTCTTACCAACGAGGTGGTCGCCTTCATCGTGATGGTCGAAACGTAGAAAATCCAATCGCACCCCTCAAGGAGACTTTAATTGGGTTTGCGGCATTTGGGGCTGATAATGCACACATGAAAGCCGTGCCAGAATTGGTCGGCCTTTATAATGAGTTCCAAGAAACTTTAGGAACTCTCCTCCCCACCGAAATTGGTTTCCAAACGCTTGAGGTAAGGAGCCCTGAAATAGTCGTTGTAACCAAGACTGGCGAATTTCCAATTGATTCAGCGTCTGGTGGTCTCATGGCATTGATTCAGACTGCTTGGCAGATTTTCTTATTCACAAAGGCCAATGGGGAAGACGCTGTCGTTCTGATTGATGAGCCGGAAAATCACCTTCACCCCTCGTTGCAGCGAGATTTTTTGAGCAATTTAGTCCGAACGTTTTCGCAAACACAGTTCGTTGTAGCTACACACTCACCGTTCATTATTTCATCAGTCAAAGACTCATTTATCTATGCGCTTCGATATGTAACTCTTTCGAACGATGCTTCGGCAGTCACCGCGCAACTTGTCGAATTGGAAAGCAAGGCAGGAAGTGCGTCAAAGATACTGGATGAAGTCCTTGGCGTCTCTGTGACCATCCCCGCGTGGGCGGAGGAGGAGCTCGACGCAATTTCGGAGCGGTTCGAGAAATCGACTTTGTCCGAGCAATCAATAAAAAACCTGCGAGAGGAACTCCGGGAAGCTGGACTTTCTCAGTTCTTCCCAGAGGCAGTTGGGCGGATCGCCCGTGATTAAGCTTAAGAAGGGTCAAGAGCCGCAAGTGCTGAAAGACAATAGTTCTACTTGGACGAAGGAGCTACTTGCTGCGATTGCTGCGAACGACAAAGACGAAATCAAGCGAAAGACCAAGCGCTACAATCACCCTGAGGTCAAATCAGCACTAAAGCAGGAAACAAAAGAGAAGTGCGCATATTGTGAAGCGAAAGTCACGGCGGTCGCACACGGGGACATAGAGCATGTCACACCCAAGTCAATCGACAGGTCGCTTACGTTTTTGTGGGAGAACCTCACATTTGCCTGTCAAATCTGCAATCAGAAGAAATCCGCCAAAGAAGATATTCTTGATCCATACAGCGATCAACCTGACGATCATCTGTTCTTCGCAGGCGCATTTGTTAAGGGCAGGACACCGGAAGGTACTCGCACGGTACTTGAACTGGACCTCAACCGGGCTCCGCTTTTGGAAAGCCGAAACCGCGAGATTGAGAGATATGCCGGTGAGGTTGAAAAGGTCTTCCTGGTACAGGATGTCGAATTGAAACGGCTGTTGTTTGATAGCCTTATTGCTGAGCTGGAATCGGGTGAACCAGAGCATATCGCGGCCTGTAGAGTTGTGCTTGAAACCTATGGAAAGCAACTGGCTGCTTAACTAAATTCAATCTTTTCCGGAGTTGGCTTAAGGGGTGGCGGTCGCCGATTACACCGACCCTACGCTGGTGTTCTCATTCCCGCTTAGAACGATCTTCCCACCAAGGCAGCAGACGCCCTAGATCATCGGCGTAGCGATAACCCCTCGTTTCTGAAGAGCTATTGCCCTGAGAGTCAAAAACAGAGCATCGAGCCGCCAACCCATTCGTTCATCTGAGTGAATTTCGATCAGCGCTTCCTTGAAGGTTGTCGGTGTGGCGACAGAAAGCACTCTTGCAAGTTCCGGTATAGCGACGAATGTGATCGGCCTTCGGTCTTGTGCGGTTATTTCAGGTTCTTTTTGTTTCGCCATGGTTTCAGCATCTTCAAGCACCTCTAGCCGCAAGGACTCTGCCATTGTCAAACAGTTGTCGAGGGTTAGCACAACACCCACGGCGTCATCTCTTAGATCGAATCCGGTCACACCCCGACGGCAGTGGGAGAAGAAGCGCCATAGCTGGAATACAGCCTTCGTCATGTCCTCATATCCCCGTGCAACATGAGGGTCTTTACCGAACATAGCCTCTTGCGACATTCTTGTGGCCTTGCACTCAAGCGCGATGTCAAGCTGTCCATTAACCATGCACAGTATGTCAGGTGAGACAAATGTTTGCGGCTTCTTTCGATAGCTAAACTCGGGCTTCCACTCTGGCCCTTCAAGAGCCTCTGAAAGGTGTTTACAACAATAGTCTTCAAACCGCCGCCCATAGTAATCTCTGATAGGGCCACCGCCACCTACGACATCGTAGAAAACACCGGATGTAACGCGTTCAAGAATTAATTCTGGTAAAGGGGCGCGGACCCTTTCGCCATTCTCGCCAAAACGCAGGCAGGGTGCTTGGCGCAATATCGAAGGCTTGTCGGCTGTATGGATGACGCTTCGACGCCTTGCTCGCGCTAGTTTTGCTGCCACAGGAAAGGGCAGAGCGATCAGAGCGAGAACTTTCTCGACCTCTTCCCATTCGACTTCAAGCTTTGCCCAACTGTTGTCGTTGCGGACTACAGGAAAGTTCATCAAGGAAACAAACAGCATGAAGCCGATCTGCGAGAACCGGTTGAATGAAATACCGTGGGTGCTTGAAAAATATCTTGCACATTCACCCTGTCCGCAGACAAAGGCGTTCCGGTAAAACTGTGGTATGTTGACATAGCCGCGCTGCCAGTCGAATTGCCTTGCCGCGATACGCCCCATCTCAATAAAGATGTCTTGTCGCTTCTTTTGAATGCTGAACTCTGCGTTCTCAAGCTCTCGGAGCCAACGGGCGCAGTTTAGCGACGAACGAAAGTGATCACAGCGCAAGGACCGAACCTTCCCAGACTTCCTTGGCTTCACCTTGGGAACTGTCATCAGCTCATTGGCTAGCGTTTCGATTTCCCATGGTTTGATAGACAGCGGGTCTGCAAACTCTGCATTAGTTGCGCCGTCCGGAATGGTCTGCGGATCAAAGTACTTTCGTCCAACATCTGGTGTTTCAGACTGGAGCATGTGGGTAGCCCAAAGCAATTGTATGAATTCTTCGTCGCCAGCCGCTTCAAGAAGCTTGTTTAGTTTTTTCCGATAATATGACCGCATCAAACTCTTGCCCTACGGTTGAGGCCTCCAACCAATTTTTGGGTCAAATTTTCGAGGACCCTTAGCGTTATCTCACTCATCGCGATTTCCCCCCTATGACCTTTCATACAGGACAGTGAGGTATACCGGGGGCTTACCTCGTTACAGGGCCAGTGACTTTGATGCCAGCCGATAATCAAAGGTGATCTCTGTTTGCTTAGGGGACGGGGGGGTGTCTCGCAGGGCTTGGTCTATTGAGTCGCCTCAAGGGGCACCGAAAAGTGTCTCAAAAGAATCGTATTGACATTTTGAGGCAGGATGGAGTCGAATGTCTTAGACCCCAATGAGACAGGAATTGACCCATGAACACCACCACACCTAAAGGCATCTGCATCGGCTATGCCCGGACCTCCACCCTTGACCAGAAGGCGGGGCTGGACGCGCAGAAGCGTGACCTCGAAGCGGCGGGCTGCGACAGGCTCTTCATTGAGCAGGTGTCCTCGGTGGACGTGAAGGAACGGCACAAACTGGCAGAGGCGCTGGACTTCATGCGCGAAGGCGACACCCTGACCGTGACCCGGCTGGACCGCCTGGCGCGTTCCACGCAACACCTGCTGGAAGTGCTGACCGCCATCACTGACAAGGGCGCGGCTCTGCGCATCCTCGATATGGGCATCGACACCCGGACCCCTACGGGCAAGCTGCTGCTGACCGTCATGGGGGGCGTGGCGGAGTTTGAGCGGTCCATCATGTTGGAACGCCAGAGGGAGGGCATCGCCAAGGCCAAGGCGGCGGGCAAATACAAGGGGCGCAAGCCGACCGCGCGGGCAAAGGCGGACGATGTGAAGCGTCTGCATACTGGTGGGATGGGTGCGACAGCGATTGCGCGTGAGGTGGGCATCGGGCGGGCGTCGGTCTATCGGATTCTGGCGGCAGATGGGGCCGGAGCGGGGTGATTGCCGAGCCTTTGTGATTCCTATCTGCTTTGAAAGTTGCGCGACCAGAGAAACCCCTTTGAGGCTTCCTGCTGGTAAGTTGCACCCTTTGGAAGAACAGTCTTCTCCGCGCACACCAAGGTTGCACGAATAGAAACCCCTAGCAGTCACTCTACCCGGACCCCTAGAGTTTCCAAGTCGGGTCTATTCCCGTCCATCCAGGACGATCACCAGCAAAGCCCCTCTGCGTCGAAATATCCGCTGACTGCTGCGCTGATCCCCCTTCAATCAAATCATGCCTCCGGACCCGGTGCGTTCAGCCGCAGCCGGAGCCATTGGGGCGACCACTTTCCAATTCTTCTGAGATGTCCCGTCAGCCGATGGCGCGTGTCTTTGTCCTTCGCCCGCCCCTTGGCGGTTGCGGCGACCATGACGGGGCATCTCCGAGGGATTGATCCCAACCAATGCCGCGAACCCTCGCCACCGATGCGGCACATAAATGAAAGACAGACCACATGAAAGCCCAAGTTACCCCGGACCAAGCAAACCACTTCGCCATCGCCTATACGGACGGCTGTTGCATCCCCAATCCCGGCCCCGGCGGGCTGGCATTCACCATCTCCATGCCTGATAGCTCAACAGTTGAGTATCAGCGGCACGACCCATCAGCGACCAACAACACCGCCGAAATGGATGCCCTTGAGGCGTGTCTGAGATACCTACTCCCGGAACAGAAGGCGGTGATCTACGCCGATAGCAGCCTCTGCGCTGATGGCTTCAACAAATGGTTGCCGAGATGGATCGCCAAAGACTGGCGGGGGAGCAAGAACAAGCCTGTAAAGAACGCTGACATCTGGAAGCGTATTGCCGCACTGAAAGACCAGCGTCCAAACGTGCGTGTCGAATGGGTCAAAGGCCACAATGGCACCAGCGGGAACGAACGAGCCGATGCCTTGGCAAAGGAGGCTGCTGGCAACTGGGGCCTCGCATCCGGTAAGTTGACGATTAACGGGGTCACCCAGTGAGCGACCTTGTGCTGATCGAAGAGGGGGATGCGGGCGACCGCGCCCCCTTGACTGACGATCCTGTGTGCGAACGCTGCGGAGCGCCCTTCAAGCCAAGCAAAAAGACCCAGCGGTATTGCGTCCCGGCTTGCCAGAAAAAGGCCAGCAGGCACAGCGCCAGAGGGTCGCGGGGCATCGAGAACAAGCGCCGCAATCGCGAGCACTACGAGCGGGCGGCATGGCTTAGCTATGACGTTCTTCGCTCGTCGTCAGACGCACAGCGCCAGATGCTCTTAGCCATTCTCGAAGCGGCGTCTTCAACCGATGCGCCGTTGCGGAACATCTTGTTTGACCCCACCTTGCTTGGGGCTGATCGGCACTCACCCATCGGCAAGCTCTATCCCGACACTCGCTGCCCGGATACGCCCAACATCGCAAAGATGGTCTATGCCTTCTGCCGTGAGGAATGGGGCGTCAGCACTCGTGAGGCGATCCTAGACCACGGTAAGCCTGCCCGTCGCAGGTTCACCGAAGAGGTCACGCCGAACGATCCCCCGGAGCATCCCCAACAGGTTGCCTTGCGCGACACCCGACCCGATGCTGCGTCTACCGCACCTCCCGGGGCATACGACTGGCGGAAGCTGGCAAGGGCAATGGGCGACCCCGGCTGGCGGCGGTATTTCGGCCAAGAAGAGTTGGACGGCTTCCTGTGATGGGGGCCGTTCATCCACCCCCCGCACTATAGAAGAGAGACCCGAAGAGTTCTTCCAAGGCGCTCTTCAAACGGCGGAGGGGGAGGAAGAGACCCCGATGCGCCGACACCCGAAAGGCTATCACAAAAGGTATCCTTCAAGGTGAAGGAGTGTCCGGGTATTGCCGCCGCGCGTTCCCACCACTAAGGCCATCTGCGACGTGACCCTTAAAAGTACCGCAAAACAC
The DNA here is from genome assembly GCF_052825805.1 of Pseudaestuariivita sp. Classification (NCBI taxonomy): domain Bacteria; kingdom Pseudomonadati; phylum Pseudomonadota; class Alphaproteobacteria; order Rhodobacterales; family Paracoccaceae; genus Pseudaestuariivita; species Pseudaestuariivita sp. The sequence goes on from NZ_JBRBVB010000013.1 coordinate 81,550, forward strand.
CGTACATCAATCAATAGGGTCTTCGCCATCAGCGCTGGGTCTACCTTTCGCTGCGACGCATCGGAGCATTCTGTCCACAAGTAGAATGACCTTATAAGTGATTGTTTTTATTGTGTTGTACTTGGATTCCGCATGATCTACCCATTCCCACGAGAACGACGCATCCAATGCAACAGGAAGAAATTATCCATGCGCATCGACCTCTTCTTTCAAGGACGCCTGCCCGGCGAACCGCTGGCATGGATCAACTGGACCACACCCGGCAATCCGTGGTTCATGCGGTTGGGTGTCGTGCTGGTTTTGGACTGGCGCAAGCGGTTGCCGCCTGGACCCAGCCCCTTTGACGGGACATGCTTCGCCCCCAAAACTCCACGCGGCCCGCTGGCCTAGTATGCAACTTGGCAGGGGCGGCAGTGTTGTCCCTGCTTACAGCGGGTCAGAGAAGCGTTGAGGGAGGCATACAGCGGCTTGTGGGGTTTGGTTGGGTTGGTCTGCCCAGTGTAGAAGGTGGGCTCAGAGGGGGCTTTCAAGGGCCGCTAGGAGTCATCCTCTCTCAGAATGGGATAGTGGATCACGCCACCGATTTCCAAAGCCGCTGTCAGATGCGTTGCCTGCATGTCCAGCAGATCGTCACCGCCATATCCGCTGGCAACCCGCCCTTCGCCGTGGCCATGACCCATGATCAAGGATCGAATACCTTCCGGTGCAGTGCGGCGTAGCCAGTCTTTGACCGAATGGCGTAGCGAGTATGGCACCTTGACGTATTTGGCCCAGACCTTTGCTTTCTTCATCGGCTTGACCAGCGTGGCAGACAGACTGTTGGCGTTTCGGTGATGGACGTATCGCGGGAAGACTTCCTGCTGACCACTTGAAGCATCATTGCGTCGGTCTTGCATCATGGTCAGGGCTGACCCGACAAGCGGGATACGGCGCTGCGTCTCGCCTACCTTCAAACGGCGGCGGGCGTTCGGCCTGACCTCAAAGTGAGGGGTCGGATGGTCAAGATGAACCTCATCCCAAAGCAGCCCACGCGCCTCATTTGGCCGGACCCCGGTGAAGAGCATAAGGTGCCAGACCGCTTTGGCGTCATCATTAAGGCTTTCGTGCTGATCCCGCACCTTGCGGATTTCGTCCAGGCTAAGCGGCAGGCGTTTCTGTTCCCCGGCCAGACCGTCATCCTCCGGCATCTCAAGACCGTTGAACGGGTTGTCCCAGTCTTTCAGTTTGAACCGTTTCTTACCGTGATTGAGAACCGCCTTGATCGTGGTCACGCGCCGCTGGACTGTTCCCAGCGAGTTACCCTTGGCAATCAGACTGTCCCGATAGGCATAGGCGACCTCTTCATCTATCAGGTGGATTGCCGGGTCTTTCTGCCCCATCGAATCTTCAAGGCCGGAGGCCACAAGTTGAACCTGCTTTGACAGATCGGCATAGGAAGATCGCAATTCGCGATCCTTGAGATAGGCTTCGACCGCATTGCTGATTGTGACAGGCGGGCGTTCTGCCCCGAACATCTGGGCCTTGGCCAACAACTCGAACGCCGTGACAGGCTTCCCCGCACCATACCTCGCAAGTGCCTGCTGCGGTGTGGTCTTTTCGGCCTCCGCCTAAGCAGCGGCGGTGAATGCCGCGTGACGACCGCTTTCCAATTCGCTGTCCACCGGGCCTATCTTGCTGGCACCGGGTTGCACCAACCCATGCGCCACGGCGGCGGAATGCAACATATCCCATTCTATCTGATTGGTGGTCCGGCCCTCAGCCTTGGCTTGCAGCGCCTCAAACTCTGCATGTTTGACCTTCCACGCCTCCACGATCTTGAGCGGATCACGGGTCTTGAGCGTCCACTCTACCGCAGACTTACCCAACATGGCCCGCATCGGGGCTGATCTGATTGGCCGCCGATACTTGGCGCTGCCTGTTTTCCCAAGCTTCAAATAGGGCAAATCCATCGACAACCTCATGCCCGCCACCCGATTCTGTGTAGCGTTTGCGTAGTGGTTTTTGGGGTAGTGCCTTGAAAATGCAGCGATTTCAAGATAAAATGGTGCCCCCACACGGACTCGAACCGCGGACCTACTGATTACAAATCAGTTGCTCTACCAGCTGAGCTATAGGGGCACGGTGAGCCTCTTACGGCGAAGGGCGCGGGCTCGCAAGGTGTGGTGCGCCGGGTGGGTGCACTTTTTGCGGAGCAGCGCAGGTGGTCTCCGGGCGTGCACGCGCAGGTTGAGGACTGGACGCCACAGCACCGCTCAATCGCGCGGGCGGGCATGGCGGGCGCGCGCCGGCAGCGGTACGGTCGCACAAACAGGCTGGCGCCGGGACCGCATGCCATGAAAATCACCCTGCACACAGGCGCGCATTGCACGGACGACGACCGCATGGTCAAGTCGCTTTTGCGCAACGCCGGCCCCTTTCTGGCGCAAGGGATCGCGGTGCCGGGACCGAGCCGCTACCGGCGTCTGATCAACAACACCATCCAGGCGATGGACGTGCATCCGGCGGCGCCGGACGCGCGTGAGGTGCTGCTCGACACGATCCTCGACGAGGATTACGAAAACGTCTCGCGCTTGATCCTGAGCCACGACAATTTCTTTGGCCGGCCGCTCTTTGCCGCCAAGGGCGCGCGGTTCTATCAGGCTGCTGAAATCCGTCTGGCGCGGTTTTGCGAGCTTTTTGCCGAGGACGAGCTGGAGTTCTTTATCGCGCTGCGCGATCCGGCCACGTTCATCCCGGCGGCCTTTCTGCGCGGGGGCGGGTACAAGTTCGACGAATACGTGCACGGGCTGCAGCTGGGCGACCTGCGCTGGTCCGAGCTGATCCTGCGTCTGCGCTCGGCGCTGCCCGAGATGCCGATCACCGTCTGGTGCAACGAGGACAGCCCGCTGGTCTTTGGCGAGGTGATCAAGCGGATGGCGGGCCTGCCGGTCAACGCCAAGATCACCGGCAGCTTTGACCTCTTGATGCAGATCATGACGCAGGAGGGGATGCAGCGCTTTCGCGAGTTCCTCAAGCAGTACCCCACCCTGCCCGAGCCGCAGCGCCGCAAGGCGATGCTGGTGTTTTTGGAGAAATACGCCAACGACGAGGAGGTCGAGGAAGAGATCGACCTACCTGGCTGGAACGACCGCCTGATGGAGGGGTTGTCGGAGATCTACGACGAGGACGTGGAGATCATCTCACGGATACCGGGGGTGACGCTGATCGAGCCTTGAGGGGGTTTGGGTCACGCGGCACGGGCCGTCCTACTGGATGGCTGGTGCGGTTGATTTGAAGGCCAGGCACCGGCCGCGCCCACCCTACGGGATGGTTGCGTCCGCCGAATACTGGCTAGAGCCAGCGATAAACCGAGCAATTGCATAACGGCCATTCACGCGCCGGCCCGAGGGGTGGCGCATCGCGCCGCCCGTTTTGCCGAAGGCAAACCTACGGTTTGACGGGGGCGGGTCATGCCGGAGGCATGCGTTTGGCATGACGCGGCCTGACCGTGCCGGTCAGGCGGGAGCTTTAATTTGGGCGGGTGTGCAAGACTCGAAGGATTGATCGCTTGCAATCTTGGCGTTGACACTGATCACAGCTCAGCGAGAACCTCATTCCGCCGGCACTGCCCACCCTCAGGACGAGACATCCGAGCGCGGTAAGGTGGGCACTGCCGTCACAGACCCGCGACCAAATCCGGCCACACCCAAACCGCTCACATCCCAAGCGCTTCCTTGTAGAGCTCGAGCACCGCCTCCTCTTCGGCAATGTCGTCTTTGTCGCGCTTGCGCAGCGCGATGACCTTGCGCATCACCTTGGTGTCGTATCCGCGCGCCTTGGCCTCGGCCATGACCTCCTTTTGCTGCTCGGCGAGGTCCTTTTTCTCCTGGTCGAGCCGCTCGAACCGCTCGATGAACTGGCGCAGCTCGCCGGCGGTCACGCGGTAATTCGCCTCGGCGGCGCTGTCTTCGATCACGGGTGTGTCGTTCATGCCCGAGGCTCCTTTGCGCGGGAAACAGGGCCACGTGTTAGCCCTCCTCCGGGCGGGCTTCAAGGCGCGGATTTGCGTGCCGCGCGCCTTACCGCCCCTTGCCGCGCGGCGCCTGTTCGGCTAGGCGCGCATGAGAGCCGAGACGTGGGAGACACGCATGCAAAGCCTCATCTGGATCGGAGCCGCCGTGTCGGTGACCGGCCTTGCCGGGCTTGTCTGGTGCATCCTGCGCGTGGCCTCCGCCAAGCGGCGCACGACGGATGACGCGGAGCTGCGCGCGGCGGTGCAGGCGGTGCTGCCGTGGAACCTCGGCGCGCTTTTCCTGTCGGTGATCGGCCTGATGCTGGTGATCCTCGGCATCTTCTTTGGCTGACACGCCGGCTGTTTACGCGGTCAGACCGGGCTGAGCCGCGTTTTGCCTCGTAGGAGGTCCTCCCAAAAGGGATGCGGGCGCCAGGCGCTGCCGTAGAGGTCGTCGCCTGCCTTGAGTTTCAGCGCCACCTTCGGCAGGCCCTCGCTTTGAGCCGCCGTCATCAAGGCGCCCGTGTCGCGCGGCACGCCGAGGCCGTGCACGGCCACCAGGTCGACCTGACCTGCGGTGCGCAATACGCCCTCGCTCAGCAGCGCCGCGCCCGCATTGGCAAGCGCCAGCGTCACCGCCTCGACGATGTCGGCATGGGTCAGCGCGAGGTCCCCGGTTACCAGGGGTGCGAGGATGCCCGCCACCGCCGCGTCCACATGCGGCGTGCGGTCCGTGTAGCGATAGTAGCCAAGCCGCGCCGAAAGGCCCGGGCGCCCCGCTGCCACCAGCGCCGCATCGAGCTGGCCATACGCATGCTCCGGCGCGCCGACCAGCGCCTCAGGCGGCAAGGCCGTGTGCGCAAGGCCCGTCGCATCGCGCATCTCGAAGGGGCGGAGCGCCCAGCCCGCCTCCCGCAGAGCCCGGTCGATGGCACTCGGCGCCGTCCCGGCGATCACCAGCTGATCGACCGCCGCCGTGAGCGCCAGCCAAAGCCGGTGATGCGCAAAGGGACCGGCACCAAGGCTCGCCACGGGCATCCGCCCGATCCCGAGCAGGCCGCGTGTCAGCCGCGCCTCCGCCGCTCGGTCGAGGCCGCGGGCGCGCGTCTCCACCAGCGTATGCCGCGCGACCGGTTGCGGAATGCACAGCGCCAGCGTGGGGTGTCCGTCCAGCGCGCGCTCCGCCGCGCCATCGGCCACCGCGAGCGGTGTCTGCCGCCCCCAGGGCAGCTGCGCCGCAGCAAGGTCGGTGACCACGACCAGCGCATCCTGCGGGAGCGCGGCCACCTCCTCCTCGACCGTCAGACGCGCAAGGAGGGCGCTGCGCTGCGCCGGCTTCATCCGCCCGCGGGCGATGGTGCGGTCATAGACCGACGCCATGGCCTGCGAGAGCTTGCCCGTCTGCGCCCCGATCAGGACCACCTGCCGACCAGCCTCCAGCGCGGCCAGGGCATAGCCGATGGCCGCTGCGCCCTCACCTGCGATCACGACCGGCATATCCTCTGCCCCGCCCGCTTGCGCCGCGCGTTCCGCCAGCGCCAGCGCCCGGCGCGCCTTTGCGATGGGATGCGCGGCGGCGGTGGCCACGGCCTCGCGCTCCAGTGCAAGACCCGCGCGGACCGGCAACAGCGGCGCCGCCTCGACACAGTCCAGCACCCGCGCCTCCGGCGTGTCCGGGTGTCGGCCGAGCGCCGTCCGGCGCTCCGTGCACTCCTTGGCGAACCGCGTGCCATCCTGCATCGCTGCGCGCTGCCCGTCCGTTGGTCGCAGCTTACAAGCATCCGACGCTGCAAACCGCTGCGCGGCGGCGATCAGCTCACCCGCAGGCGCCGCGCGATCGACGCAGCCCTTGAGCATCGGCTTGACCAGCGGAAAGGCCCGGCCCGACAGCAGTACGTCCAGCGCCGCGCCCGCGCCGACCAGCCGCGGCAGGCGCTGGGTGACGCCGCCACGTGGCACGTCCCCCACGCCAAGATCGCCCCAGCCAAGCCGGGCATCCTCGGCGACCACGCGCCAGTGCGCGGCCAGCGACAGCGCGGCACCCGCGCCAACCACACGGCCCGCAAGCGCGACAACCAAGGGCTTGGAAAGTCCCGCAACCCGGCCCGTCAGCTCTTCGAGCGACGGCGCTGCATCCGCCCAACCCTGAGGTACGTGCAGCAGGTCCGGCCCCGAAGGAAAGCGCGCGGCTCCGCCCGGCGCTACAAGGATCGCGCAGATGCCGGCATCCGCCTCCGCCGCATCGATCCGGGCCATCAGCCCGGCACGCGCCTCGGCCATCAGCACCGGCGGGCCGTCCCCGGCCCAGCGCAGCGTCGCCACGCCCTCCGCATCCTGCCGCGACCACAGCGCCGCGGCGCGTCCCATGTCCGAGCTCTGCTCCATGCCCGTCGTCTCCGCACGTCCCCCCGGGGCGGCGCCCTCGCACTAGGCCAAGGCCCGGCACCCAAAGGCAAGCCCCGCCCCGCGCATTGCCCGCCACCTGTGCTGGCACGGACTCAGGCGTTCCCCGCGATGACAGCCAGACAATGGCACCCACCAGGCCGCTAGACTTGCTGCCGCCCTGCGCCTATCCCTTGGCGCATGGATATTCGACAGATCACCCCGACCTACGCCGTCACCGAACAGATCACCCCGGACGACGTGCCCGCGATCAAGGACGCCGGGTTCACCGCCGTCATCTGCAACCGCCCCGACGCCGAAGTGCCGCCCGCCCTCAGTGCCGCGACCTTGCAAGCGGCGGTCGAGGGCGCCGGCCTCGCCTTTCACGTGCTGCCGCTGACGCACCAGACGATGCACGCCGAGAACGTGGCGCGCCACGCCGAGCTCGCCGCAAGCGCGCCGGGCCCGGTGCTCGCCTATTGCGCGTCCGGCACGCGCTCGACGGTGGTCTGGGCGCTGGGTCAGGCCGGCACCCAGCCGGTGGACGACATCCTGCGGCAGGCTGCAGACGGCGGCTACAATCTCGACGGACTGCGCCCCACGCTCGAGGCGATGGCCGCGCAAAAGGGCTGAGCGCAGACCAGCGCGCTCAACACCTCACGCCGCCTCGGCCCGCACCTCGCGCGGCAGGCTGACGCGGAACGCAGCGCCGCCGCGCCCCGGCAGGTAGTCGATCTCTCCGCCGAGGCGCGTCATGATCTGGCGGCAGATGGCAAGGCCCAGCCCCGCGCCGCCCGCACGCTCGTCCGAGACCCGGCTAAACTTTTCAAAGATCACGTCCTGCACCTCCGGCGCGATCCCGCTGCCGTTGTCGACAAAGTCGACGACCACCTGCCCGTCCTGCACCTGTGCGCTGATCGTCAGCTGCGGCGCGGGCGCGTCGCAGTATTTGCGCGCGTTCACGATGAGGTTGATGAAGACCTGCCCCAACCGGTCGAGATCGGTGCGCAGGCCGATGTCCGCCACCTCCTGCACAACGCGGATGGCTGTCCCATCCTCGCCCCCCGCCGCCGTCGCGACCGCCTGTCCCAGCACGCCCGAAAGATCGCCCGCGCGCACGTTGAGGGTCACCTGCCCGTTCTCCATCACGCTCAGATCGAGCAGGTCATCGAGCAACCGCGACAGCCGCTCCGCCTCGTCGTGGATGATCGTGGCGAACCGCACGCGGTCCGCGCCCGTCATGTCCTCACCCGCCTTGAGGATGTCCGAAAAGGCCCGGATCGAGGTCATGGGCGTGCGCAGCTCGTGGCTGATCTGGCTGAGAAAGGCGTCCTTTTGCACCGACAGGCGCGTGAGCTTGCTGTTGGCGCTGCGCAGCTGGCGGGCGGTGCGCGAGAGCTCCTCGGACTGCGCCTCGAGCTGGGAGGAATACTCCATGATCTGCGCCGTCTCGTCGGCCACCGCCATCAGCGCCTCGACCGACACCGACGCCCCGCCCGTGATCTGCGCCAGCATCGCGTGCGCCGTCGCCCCGCCCACGCTGCCCGCCAGCGCGCGCTCGAGCGTTTCGAGAAAGGCCGCGTCCGGCTCGGGCAGGAACCCCGGCAGGCCCTGCTTTTGCGCCGCACGCCGAAAGAGCGCGACCGCCTCGCCCGGCCCGAGGATGCGCTGCGCCATGACCATCAGGTCCTCGCTCTGCGCGGTGCCGCCCGTCCGCTCGATCCGGCCCGCGCCGTCGCGGAAGACATGCACGAACTGCGCGCCCTGCAGCCGCTCGAGGGGCGTGGGAAAGGTGATCAGCGAGACCACGACCATGACCGCCACGTTCAGCGCCAGCGACCAGAAGAGCCCATGCAGAAGCGGGTCGATGCCTGCGATCCCGAAGAGCGCCTCCGGCCGCAGCCAGCCAAGCCCGAGAAGGCCCACCTGCATCATCTCGGCGCTGTAGACGACGCCGGGCCCAAAGCTCGGCAGAAAGAGCGCAAAGGTCCAGACGGCAAAGCCGCAGACAAGGCCCGCGATGGCGCCGATCCGCGTCGCTCCGCGCCAGAAGACGCCGCCCAGCATGGCGGGCAGGACCTGCACGACGCCGGTGAAGCTGACCAGCCCGATCTTGGCCAGCGCCTCCCCGCCGCTCGAGGCCGCGTAGTAGACGTAGCCCAGCCCCACGACGCCCGCGATCGAGAGCCGCCGCGAGAGCAGTACCGCAGCCCGCACGTCGCCCGAGATGCGCGCGCCGGTGCCGGAGGCGCGCAGGAAGATCGGCATGACGATGTGGTTCGACACCATGATCGACAGCGCAATCGCCGCCACGATCACCATCGACGTCGCCGAAGAAAACCCGCCGATGAAGGCAAGCACGGCGAGCCCGTCCCGCCCCTGGCTCAGCGGCAGCGTCAGCACGAACAGGTCCGGGTTCGCGCCCGCCGGCATCAGATCGAGCCCGACCACCGCGATCGGCACCACGAAAAGGCTCATCAGCAGCAGGTACACCGGGAACGCCCAGGAGGCGGTGCGCAGGAACCGTTCGTCCTCGTTCTCCACCACGAGTACGTGGAACATGCGCGGCAGGCACAGGAACGCCGCCGCCGACAGGAACGTCAGGCCAAGCCAGCGCCCGCCGTCCACCTGCCAGGCCCCGATGGCCGACGCGTCGATCCGCGCCAGCGTCTCGCCCACGCCTCCCGACAGCCCCCATATGACGAACCCGCCCACGGCAACCAGCGCGATCAGCTTGACCACGGCCTCCACCGCGATGGCCATGACGACCCCGTGGTGCCGCTCGTTCACGTTAAGACGGCGCGTGCCGAAGATGATGGTAAAGACCGCCAGACCCACCGCCGACCAGAACGCGGTCTGCCCGATGTCCACATCGGCCTGCGCGCCGAGGCTGCTCGCCTCCGCAAAGGCGCCGAACGACAGCGCAATGGACTGCAGCTGCAGCGCGATATAGGGCGTCGTGCCGATCACCGCGAGCACCGTGACCCCGACGCCGAGCGTGTTGGACTTGCCGAACCGGGACGACACGAGATCCGCGATCGAGGTGATGTTGTTCTGCCGCCCGATCCGCACGAGTTTTCGCAGGATCAGCCACCAGCCCAGCATCACGAGGCTCGGGCCGAGATAGATCGTCAGGAACTCGAGCCCCGAGCGCGCGGCGTAACCCACGGCGCCGTAAAACGTCCAGGCGGTGCAATAGACCGACAGCGACAGCGTGTAGACGAGCGGCGCGCGCACCCAGCCGCCGCGCCCGCGCGCCGCGGCGCGCTCCGCCGCCCAGGCGACCAGAAACAGCACCAGCACGTAGCCGAGGCTGACCAGCACGAGGACATTGAGCGCCGTCACGCCCCCGGCTCCGCGGGGTCATGCGGGCCTTCATGCGGGTCGGGGCGCAGCCACTTTGCCAAAGTGGCACCTATCACGATCAGCGCCAGCCAGACGCCAAAGATGTAGATCATCGCCTGCGACGTCGGCACCGACGCCGTTCCGTCCTGCGGCCACAAAAGCGGGATCAGCCACAAGAGCACGCCCAGCGCAGGCACCAGCTTGCAGGCATCGACCAGGCGGCGCGCGCGGTAGCTCCTCCGCTCGAGATAGACCGGCGGCGACGGGCTGCGTGCGGCAGGGTGCCGCGTCACCCGCTTTCGGCTCCGGCGAGGCGGCGCACGGCGCCCAACACTTCGTCGTTGGCAAAGGGTTTGGTCATGAACTGCGTCGCCCCCGCCTCGAGCGCGCGGGCGCGGTCCTTGGCCTGGCCGCGCGCGGTAAGCATCAGCACCGGCAGCGCCGCCAGCTCCGGCGCCGCGCGCAGATCGCGCAGGATATCATAGCCCGACCGCCCCGGCAGCATGGCATCGAGGATCACGACACCCGGCCGGACCCGGCGCACCGCGTCGACCGCGTCCTCGCCATTGGCATGGGTGCTCACGTCCCACCCGTCGCGCGACAGGATGAAAGAGATGGCGGCGGTGATGTTCTGTTCATCTTCGATGACGAGCACGTGGCGGCTCATGACATCCTCCCCTCCCCTGGACGACGTCTGGCTCTGGTTGCGCCACTAGACCTCGAAATGCCGAAGCTGTCAAAAGCAGAAATGCGCGCCATGGGTGCAAGCACCCATCCTACGCCCTTGCGCCACGCCCCGTAGGATGGGTGATCTCACCCATCCTGGCCCGCCGGTGCGCGCAAGAGCGACGGCACACGCCGCGCCGCGCAAGCAGGTGCTGCGCAGATCCTGCAGGTGGGACCGACCCGCGGGACGGGTCCGGGCGGCGCCTCGGCCAGAGGCAGGATCAGCATGACCGCCTCGAGACGCGCCGCCTGCCCGAACCCTGCGGCGGCCACCGGCTGTGCCACCGAATAGGTGCGGAAGGTCTGCACGTCACGGCCCCGCGTCTCCACATCGCGCTGTATGGGCCGGCCGGGCGCCGAAAGCGCCTCGAACACCGGCCACAGCGGACAGGGCACGTCATAGCGCGGCACGGGAAAGTCCGGCAGCGCCCGGCGCGCGAGGATGGCCCCCGCCGCATCGCAGCGCACGAAGCCGAGCGGCACGCCCGTCACCTCCCGCGGGAGCGCGGCCAGCCGGCGCAGGAGCGTGGCGGCATCACACGGCACACGGGTCAAAAGCTGCGCCGGATCGCAACCAAAGGTCTCGAGCAGCGGCGCCAGTTCGGAATGCGGCAGCGCCGCCGCATCGCGCTGCATCTGGCTCAGGTGTGTCTCGGCGAGGCTCGCCGCATCCGGCCCAAGCTCGGGCGCGATCTCGGCCAGCACCTCCCTCGGAGCCGCGCCGTCTTCGAGAAGCCGCGCGGCCGGGCTTTCGTCTTCGAAAAGGCGCGCCACGTCCTCGAGCGGGGAGAGCGCCGGATCTCCGGCGTCCTCGGCGCCTGCGTCGAGATAGGCCACCAGCGACTGGCTGCTTTCGGACAGGCGCCGGCTGTCCTCGTGGATGTTGCGGTCGAACCGGGCGCGCCATTCAGGTGTGATGTCGCCCGTCTCGGCCAGGATCGCAGCGGTCGAGCGGATCGAGGTGATGGTGGACAAAAGATCGTGCAGCGCCGTGGCGAGGTGCGGATCATGCGTCATCCGGTCGGACAGGCGCGTGACGCCATGCTCAAGCGCCGCAATGCGCCGCGACTGTGTCGCCACCAGCGCCGCCCAGCCGGGATAGCGCCCGGTGAAATCGTCGAGCCGGTCGAGCTCTGGCGGCGCGGCGCCGGCGCTCTCGGCTTCAGCCTGCCCGGCGGCCTCGCGCAAACGGTCAATCAGCTGCGCCTCTGCGCCCTGCTGCAGGACCTCGGCGGACACGTCCAGCGCCGCCGCGATGCGCTGCAACAGAGCACCGCCGATTCTGCGGCGGTTGTGCTCGATCAAGTTGAGGTAGGAGGCTGAAATCCCGACCGCCTCGGCCAGCTCTGCCTGCCGTGCGCCCTGCGCCAAACGCCGCGCACGGATGCGGCTTCCGGTCTGCGTGTCCCTGCCCTGTGCCATACATCTAGATTCCTTGGGTTTTCTCGGTACACCGCGGTATTTGCCGCATCGCAGAATAACTTTTTTACAAATCCGACGTCGCAGTAGTGTCAAAATTTACAAAAAAACCGAACAGAACAAGTCGTTTGTTGCCGCAAGGGCACGAAATTGACCAAACTGGCTTTGCACAAACGTGCGCAGAGGGCGCCGAAGGTGCCAACCGATAATCCAAGGGAGGAACTCCATGACGAAATTGAACCTGACGCGTCGGGGCATGCTCAAGACCGGCGCCGTTGCCGGTGCCGGCCTTGCGGCGCCGCAGCTTCTGCTCGCCGATGGCCACGCCGGCTTCACCAACGCGCCCACGGGCGACACGGTCACGCTCGGCTTCAACGTGCCGCAGACCGGTCCCTACGCGGACGAGGGCGCGGACGAGCTGCGCGCCTACGAGCTGGCGGTCGAGCACCTGAACGGTGGCGGCGACGGCGGCATGATGAACACCTTCTCCTCGAAGGCGCTCCAGGGCAACGGTATCCTCGGCAAGAAGGTCGAGTACGTCACGGGCGACACGCAGACCAAGTCGGACGCCGCGCGCGCCTCGGCCCGGTCGATGATCGAGAAAGACGGCGCCGTGATGATCACGGGCGGCTCGTCCTCGGGTGTGGCCGTGGCCGTGCAGGCGCTCTGCCAGGAGGCAGGCGTGATCTTCATGGCGGGCCTCACGCACTCGAACGACACCACCGGCAAGGACAAGAAGGCGAACGGCTTCCGTCACTTCTTCAACTCCTACATGACCGGTGCGGCGCTCGCGCCCGTGCTTGCCGCCAACTACGGCAAGGACCGCAAGGCGTATCACCTGACCGCCGACTACAACTGGGGCTACACGACCGAGGAGGCCGTGCGCACCTCGACCGAGGCCATGGGCTGGGAAACCGTCGGCACCGTGCTGACGCCGCTGACGCAAACGGACTTCTCGTCGTACATCGCGCCGGTTCTGCAGTCCGACGCCGACGTGCTCGTGCTGAACCACTACGGCGGCAACATGGTGAACTCGCTCACCAACGCCGTTCAGTTCGGCCTGCGTGACCGCATGGCGAACGGCAAGAACTTCGAGATCGTCGTGCCGCTCTACTCGCGCCTGATGGCCAAGGGTGCCGGCGCCAACGTGAAGGGCATCTTCGGCTCCACGAACTGGCACTGGTCGCTGCAGGACGAAGGCTCCAAGGCGTTCGTCAAGTCCTTCGGCACCAAGTACGGCTTCCCGCCGTCCCAGGCCGCGCACACCTGCTATGTGCAGGCACTCCTCTACGCGGACGCCGTGGAGCGCGCCGGCTCGTTCAACCCCTGTGCGGTTGGCGAAGCGCTCAAGGACTTCCAGTTCGACGGCATGGGCAACGGCCCGACGCTGTATCGCGGCGAGGACCACCAGTGCTTCAAGGACGTGCTGGTCGTGAAGGGTAAAGAGAACCCGACCTCCGAGTTCGACCTTCTCGAGATCGTCGAAGTCACGCCGGTCGAGCAAGTCACCTACGATCCGGCCATCTTCGGCGGCGATCTGGGGACCTGCAACCCGGGCGCATAAGCCTCGCGTAAGGTGGGCCCCGGCCCACCTTACCACCCTCTCAAGACAATCAACGGTTTTTCAAACGAAAAATCGGGCGCCCTTCCGCCTGAACGGGAGAGGTGTATTCTCAAGCAACAGGTGGGGACCATGGAAGCCATCATCCTACAAATCCTCAACGGTCTCGATAAAGGGTCCGCCTATGCGCTCATCGCGCTGGGTCTGACGCTGATCTTCGGGACGTTGGGTGTCGTCAACTTTGCCCATGGTGCCCTGTTCATGATCGGCGCGTTCTGCGCCGTCACGCTCAGCCGCATCCTCACCCTCAGCCACCCGGTGGTGGACGAGACGCGCACCGACTTCCTCGGCAATCCGCTGCAGGTCCAGGTGCCCTACGTGCATGACATCTTCGGCGTCACGGTCGGGGACACGATCATCGACTGGGCGGTGCCGCTGGCGATCCTCTTTGCGATCCCGATCATGATCCTTGTGGGGATCGTCATGGAGCGCGGGCTCATCAAGCACTTTTACAAGCGCCCCCACGCGGACCAGATCCTCGTGACCTTTGGCCTCGCGATCGTGCTGCAGGAGCTCATCAAGTACTTTTTCGGCGCCAACCCGATCCCGACGCCGGCGCCTGACGCCTTTGTCGGCTCGTTCGACTTTGGCGCGGCGGTCGGCATGGAAGCGGGCCAGATCATCTACCCCTACTGGCGCCTGATCTACTTTGCCTTTGCGATGCTGATCATCGGCGGCATCTTTGCCTTCCTGCAGTTCACCACCTTCGGGATGGTCGTGCGCGCCGGCATGGCGGACCGGGAGACGGTGGGCCTTCTCGGCATCGACATCGACAAGCGCTTTACCATGATGTTCGGCCTTGCGGCCGCAGTCGCGGGTCTGGCGGGCGTGATGTACACGCCGATCAACTCGCCGAACTATCACATGGGGATGGACTTCCTGGTGCTGAGCTTTGTGGTCGTGGTGGTCGGCGGCATGGGCTCGCTGCCGGGCGCTGTGCTCGCGGGCTTCCTCTTGGGCATTCTCGAGAGCTTTGCCTCGATGCGCGAAGTGCTCGAAATCCTGCCGGGTCTCAACCAGATCATCATCTACCTCGTCGCGATCATCGTGCTGCTGACGCGCCCCCGTGGCCTGATGGGCCGCAAAGGCGTGATGGAGGAATAAGCCATGCTTGGACTTAACAAAAAAGACACCGGGCTGATGCTCATCGTCGTCCTTCTGACGATGGCCGCGCCCTTCATCCTCAACCCCTTCCCGGAGAGCTCGGCGCTGGCACAGTTCAACGCGGGCTACCCGGACCTGATGCAGCGTTTCGTGATCTTTGGCATCTTTGCCATCGGCTTTAACCTGCTCTTCGGCCTCACGGGCTACCTCTCCTTCGGCCACGCGGCCTTCCTCGGGGTGGGCTCTTATGCGGCGATGTGGATGTTCAAGCTCTTTGGCATGAACGTGATCCCTGCCCTGGCGCTGTCGGTCGTGATGTCGGGCCTCTTTGCAGTGGTGATCGGGTATGTCTCGCTGCGCCGGTCGGGCATCTACTTCTCGATCCTGACACTTGCGTTCGCCATGATGTCCTATGCGCTCGCCTATTCGGTGCTCGCCACCGACATGGACGGCCCGGACAAGCAGGGCCTTCTGCAGAAGGGTCTGACGGGCGGTGAGACAGGTCTGCAGCTGACGCTCGACGATCCGCGCATCCTCGGCACGGGCGTGACCGAGGCGGGCAACATCCCGGTGCCAAACCTCTTTGGCCTCGAGATGCGCAGCGCCGCGCAGATGGAAGTGGGCGACTGGGTCTTCACCTTCTCCGCCGGCTACTACTTTGCCGCCGTGGTCATGCTGATCGCCTTTTACCTCTCGATCCGCATCTTCCGCTCGCCCTACGGGCTGATGCTGCGGGCGGTGAAGTCGAACCAGCAGCGCATGAGCTACACCGGCCTCAACACCAAACCCTACATGTTGGGCGTGTTCGTGATCTCCGGCATGTATGCCGGGCTCGCCGGTGGCCTGATGGCGGCGATGGACCCGCTGGCGGGACCTGAGCGGATGTTCTGGACAGCCTCGGGTGAGGTGGTGATCATGACCATCCTCGGAGGTGCCGGCACCCTGATCGGGCCGATCCTCGGCGCGGGTCTTCTGAAATACATGGAAAACATCCTGTCGAAGATCAACAAAGGTGTGCTCGAGGTCTGGTACGGCTGGGCGCCGGACTGGATGGCCGATGTGCTGATCGCCGTGACGAACATGTTCGTCGGCAAGCAGTGGCACATCACCACGGGCGTGATCTTCATGCTGGTGATCATCTTCCTGCCCGGCGGTCTGGTCGAGCTGGGGCGGCGCGTGGGACGGCTGTTCTCGCGCAAGCCCAAGCAAGACACCGCCACCGAAACCAAACCCGCAGAATAAGGAGCCGAGACCATGGGTATTCTTGAAGTCAAAGATGTCGGCAAACGCTTCGGCGGGTTGCAGGCGCTCTCGGATGTGAACCTCTCCGTCAAGGAGAACTCCGTCCACGCCATCATCGGTCCCAACGGGGCAGGCAAATCGACACTGCTCAACTGCTTTGTCGGCAAGCTGATCCCCGACACCGGCTCGGTCCTCTTCGAGGGCCAGTCGCTCCTGGGGCGCAAACCGCACGAGATCAACCAGATGGGTGTGAGCCGCGTGTTCCAAACCCCTGAGATCTTTGGCGATCTGTCGGTGATGGAGAACATGCTGATCCCCTGCTTTGCCAAGCGGGACGGCGCGTTCGAGCTCAACGCCTATTCGACGACCACGAGCCAGCGCGATGTGCAGGACAAGGCCGAGCAGATGCTGATCGACATGAACATGATCGACAAGCGCGATGCGCACGCCGCCGCCCTGTCGCGCGGTGACAAGCGCCGTCTCGAGATCGGCATGTGCCTGGCGCAGGAGCCGCGGCTTCTGCTCCTCGACGAGCCGACGGCAGGCATGGCGCGCGCGGACACCAACAACACCATCGACCTCCTCAAGGAGATCAGCGACACGCGCGACATCACCATCGCCATCATCGAGCACGACATGCACGTCGTCTTCTCTTTGGCGCAGCGCATCACCGTGCTCGCACAGGGCACGCCGCTGGTCGAGGACACCCCCGACAACATCAAGGGCCATCCCAAGGTGCGCGAAGCGTATCTCGGCGAGACCCAGGTTGCGGCATAAGGAGCCAGGGACATGAACGCACAAGCCGCACATGCACACCACGCCGAACCGGCGTACCTGTCGATCTGGGGGATGGAAGCCTACTACGGCGAGAGCTACATCGTGCAGAACATCTCGTTCAACGTGCACGAGGGGGAGATCCTCGCGCTTTTGGGGCGCAACGGGGCGGGAAAGACCTCGACCCTGCGCACCATCGCGCGGATGGACGATCCGGAGCTACGCCACGGCGAAATCTGGCTCGACCACAAGCCGCTGCACGAGATGAAGAGCCACCAGGCCTCCGCCGCCGGTATCGGGCTTGTCCCCGAGGACCGGCGCATCATCCCGGGCCTGACGGTGGAAGAGAACCTGCAGCTCGCCCAGATCGCCCCGCCCAAAGGGTGGTCGATCGAGCGGGTCTACGAGCTCTTCCCCCGCCTTGGCGAGCGCCGCAAGCAGGAGGGCGTGACGCTTTCTGGCGGCGAACAGCAGATGCTCTCGATTGCCCGCGCGCTGTGCCGCGACATCAAGGTGCTGCTGCTCGACGAGCCTTACGAAGGGCTGGCGCCCGTGATCGTGGACGAGATCGAAAAGACGCTCGAAGTGATCAAGGGCCAGGGCATCACCACAATCCTCGTGGAGCAGAACGCCGTGCGCGCGCTGAACCTCGCGGACCGGGCGGTGATCCTCGACACCGGCGGGATCGTCTTTGACGGCACCGCGCAAGAGGTGCTCGACAACGCCCAGCTGCGCGAAGAATACCTCGCGATCTGATGCGCCCTGCCCCGGCCTTCGCGCCGGGGCCTTTCGCAACATCTTCGAGCCTGGCGGCACTACGCCTCCTATAGTTAGCGCGCCGCCACGCCCCCTCCCCGCCTGCTGACCACTTCCCCAGGGATGACCATGACCAAAGCCTACGCCCCGCCCGCCGACCTTGCCGCCTCCGCCCATGCCGACGAGGCCACCTACAACGAGATGTACGCCGCCTCGGTGAACGACCCCGACGCCTTTTGGGGCGAGCACGGCAAGCGCATCGACTGGATCAAGCCCTTTACCAAGGTCAAGAACACCAAGTTCGACTTCGGCGACGTGGACATCCGCTGGTTCGAGGACGGCACGCTCAACATCGCCGCCAACTGCATCGACCGCCACCTTGCAGAGCGCGGCACGCAGACGGCGATCATCTGGGAGCCTGACAGCCCCGACGCCGAAGCGCAGCACATCACCTACCAGCAGCTCCACGCGCATGTCTGCAAAATGGCCAATGTGCTCAAGGGGATGGGCGTCTCCAAGGGCGACCGCGTTGTCCTGTACCTCCCGATGATCCCGCAAGCGGCCTACGCCATGCTCGCCTGCGCGCGCATCGGCGCGATCCACTCTATCGTCTTTGCCGGCTTTTCGCCCGAGGCGCTCTCGGCCCGCATCAACGGCTCGGAGGCCAAGGTGCTGATCACCGCCGACGAGGCTCCGCGCGGCGGGCGCAACACCCCGCTCAAGACCAACGCCGATACCGCGTTCGAGAGCGTGACGGGCGAGTGCAAGATGCTGGTCGTCAAACGCACCGGCGGCGACATCCCGATGGTCGACGGGCGCGACGTCTGGCTGCACGAGGCCGAGGACGGCGTCTCGGACCAGTGCGAGCCCGAAGAAATGGCGGCAGAAGACCCGCTCTTCATCCTCTACACCTCCGGCTCGACCGGCGCACCGAAAGGCGTCGTGCACTCGACCGGCGGCTACATCGTCTACGCCTCGATGACGCACCAGTACACGTTCGATTATAAGGAGGGCGACGTCTTCTGGTGCACAGCCGATGTCGGATGGGTCACCGGCCACAGCTACATCGTCTACGGCCCCCTCGCCAACGGCGCGACGACGCTGATGTTTGAGGGCGTGCCGACCTACCCCGACGCCTCGCGGTTCTGGCAAGTCTGCGAAAAGCACAAGGTGAACCAGTTCTACACCGCGCCCACCGCCTTGCGCGCGCTGATGGGGCAAGGCGATGACTTCGTCAAAGCTGCGGACCTTTCGTCGCTGCGCATCCTCGGCACCGTTGGCGAGCCGATCAACCCCGAGGCGTGGGAATGGTACTACAATGTCGTGGGTCAAGGCCGTTGCCCCATCGTCGACACGTGGTGGCAGACCGAGACCGGCGGTCACATGATGACCCCTCTGCCCGGCGCCCATGCTGCCAAACCCGGCTCCGCGATGAAGCCCTTCTTTGGCGTGCAGCCCGTCGTGCTCGAGCCCACGTCTGGCGAGGAGATCCACGACTACCCCACCGAGGGCGTGCTCTGCATCAAGGACAGCTGGCCCGCCCAGATGCGCACCGTCTGGGGCGACCATGACCGGTTCATGAAGACATACTTCAGCGACTACAAAGGCTACTACTTCGCCGGGGACGGCTGCAAACGCGACGAAGACGGCGACTGGTGGATCACCGGGCGCGTGGACGACGTGATCAACGTTTCGGGCCACCGCATGGGCACTGCCGAAGTCGAAAGCGCGCTGGTCGCGCACCCCAAGGTCTCCGAAAGCGCGGTCGTCGGCTACCCGCACGAGATCAAGGGCCAGGGCATCTACTGCTACGTGACCCTTATGGCGGGCGAGGAATACACCGACGAGTTGCGCGGCGAGCTTGCCCAATGGGTCCGCAAGGAGATCGGCCCGATCGCCAAACCAGACCTCATCCAATGGGCACCGGGCCTTCCCAAGACCCGCTCGGGCAAGATCATGCGCCGCATCTTGCGCAAGATCGCCGAGAACGACTACGGCGCCCTGGGCGACACCTCGACCCTCGCGGATCCATCGGTGGTAGACGATCTCATCGACAACCGCATGAACCGTTAAGCATGATCGGCAGTGCCCACCTTACTGGTAAGGTGGGCACTGCCGTCAAACCCAGCCGTCACCTATTCGGAGTTTGCGTCACCGGTTCGCGATCAGGACCGTGCGGGTCTTGCGAACCTGAACAACCCTGACATGCCTACTGCACGCCGGTGCCATGCAAGCCGGCACGCGCTGCCAACGCCCTTCAGACTTGCGTCCTTAACTGCGATGTAAGGTGGGCAGTGCCGCATGCGCCAACGTGCGCGTTCCGGCAAAGCCTCAAGTCTGACGCGGCACGCGCACCCTTCCCCTCCCCGCGCGGTTGACCTATAGCGCCCGCACCGCCACATTCAGGCACACCGCAGCGCCGCAACGCAGGACGCGCGGACAGGCAAAACGCGAGGGGCTATGGCCAAGACACCGCACGACACAGACGTCGCCTTCATCAAAGCGCTTGCGGAGCTGCTGAACGAGAACGACCTCAACGAGCTGCAGGTCAAACGCGAATACGCCGAGAACGACAGCCTGAACGTGCGCGTCTCCAAGGGCGGCACCGTGATCGCGGCCCCCGCCCCCGTGGCTGCCGCAGCGCCTGCACCCGCTGCACCGGCGCCCGCCGCCGTTGCTGCCCCCGCAGAGGCCACCGAGGATCCCGCCGCCCTGCCGGGCGCCGTGACCTCCCCCATGGTCGGCACCGTCTACCTGCAGGCCGAGCCGGGCGTGCCGGCCTTCGTCAAGGTGGGCGACAGCGTCAAGGAGGGCGACACGATCCTCATCGTCGAGGCGATGAAGACGATGAACCAGATCCCCGCGCCCCATTCCGGCACCGTCAAGCGCATCCTCGTCGAGGACGGCGCGCCGGTCGAATTCGGCGCCCCCCTGATGGTCATCGCGTAACATGTTCGACAAGGTCCTGATCGCCAACCGCGGCGAGATCGCCCTGCGCGTCATCCGCGCCTGCCGCGAGATGGGGATAGCCTCCGTCGCCGTCCATTCGACCGCCGACGCCGACGCGATGCACGTGCGCATGGCCGACGAGAGCGTCTGCATAGGTCCGGCGGCGGGCACGCACTCGTACCTGTCGATGCCTGCGATCATCTCGGCCTGCGAGATCACTGGCGCGCAGGCGATCCACCCCGGCTACGGCTTCCTCTCCGAAAACGCGACCTTCGTGCAGATCGTGCAGGACCACGGGCTGACTTTTATCGGCCCCACCGCGGACCACATCAACGTGATGGGTGACAAGATCACCGCCAAGGACACAATGAAGGCGCTCGGCGTGCCTTGCGTGCCTGGCTCCGAGGGCGGCGTGCCGGACCTCGCAGCCGCCCGCGCCATCGGCGAGGAGTTTGGCTACCCCGTCATCGTCAAGGCGACAGCCGGCGGCGGCGGGCGCGGCATGAAGGTCGCGCAGAACGCCAACGAAATGGAGACCGCCTTCTCCACCGCCCGCTCCGAGGCCAAGGCCGCCTTTGGCAACGACGAAGTCTACATCGAAAAGTACCTCACCACCCCCCGCCACATCGAAATCCAGGTGTTCGGCGACGGCAAAGGCGGCGCGGTGCACCTCGGGGAGCGCGACTGCTCCCTCCAGCGCCGTCACCAGAAGGTGTTCGAAGAGGCCCCCGGCCCCAGCATCTCCCCCGAAGAGCGGGCCGAGATCGGCGCCATCTGCGCCAAGGCCGTGGCCGACATCAACTACGCCGGCGCCGGCACGATCGAGTTCCTCTACGAGGACGGCAACTTCTACTTCATCGAGATGAACACGCGCCTACAGGTCGAACATCCGGTGACCGAAGCGATCTTTGGCGTCGACCTCGTGCGCGAGCAAATCCGCGTCGCGTCGGGCCTGCCTTTGTCCTTCAGCCAGGAGGACCTGCAGATCAACGGCCACGCCATCGAGGTCCGGCTGAACGCGGAAAAGCTGCCCTCCTTCGCGCCCTCCCCTGGCACGATCACGCAGTACCACGCCCCCGGCGGACTCGGCGTGCGCATGGACAGCGCGATCTACGACGGCTACCGGATCCCGCCCTATTACGACAGCCTGATCGGCAAACTCATCGTGCACGGCCGCGACCGGCCTGAGGCGCTCGCCCGCCTGAACCGCGCGTTGGGAGAGCTCATCATCGACGGGGTGGACACGACCGTGCCGCTCTTTCACGCCCTGCTCGAAGAGCCGGACATCCACGCGGGCAGCTACAACATCCACTGGCTCGAGCACTGGCTGGCACAAGCGACCTGACCCGGGATGGGTGAAATCACCCATCCTACATGTTCAGCGCCACCCCCGTAGGATGGGTGCTTGCACCCATGACTTACCGGTAGGATGGGTGCTTGCGCCCATACCGCGCCATTGACGCAAAACACATCCCACGCCTAGGCTGCTCTGACCCACAACGCCAAGGCCCCCGGATGAAACTGCACCCCTATCTTACCTTCGACGGCAACGCCCGCGAGGCGCTCGACTACTACGCCGCAACCTTCGGCACCGAGGTCCGTGACGTCATGACCTTCGGCGACATCCCCGGCGACGAGCCCTGGGTCGACGAGACCAACAAGCACCGCATCGCCAACGCCTCCGTCGACCTCGCCGGCGTCACCGTGATGGCCTCCGACACCGCCGGGTTCGAAAGCTTCAACGGCCACCACGGCATCGTCCTCAACATCGGGATGGAGGATCTGGACGCCGGCAAGGCCCTCTTCGAAAAGCTCAGCGACGGCGGCTCCGTCGAGATGCCGTTCGAGGCCACCTTCTGGGCCAGGGGCTTCGGCGTCTGCCGTGACAAGTTCGGCGTCGGCTGGATGGTGAATGTAGAGTAACGATTGACCTTTCCCGCCCGCCTCGGCACATGTGCAGGGCTGTCAAAGGGAGATCGCCATGTCACGCATCGACGCCAAATTTGCCGAGCTGCGCGCCGCCGGGCGCAAGGCGTTCGTGTCCTACGTCATGGCCGGTGACCCTGACTACGCGACAGCCTTGGACCTCGTGAAAGGTCTGCCCGAAGCGGGCGTCGACATTATCGAACTCGGCCTGCCCTTCACCGACCCGATGGCGGACGGCTCGACGATCCAGCTCGCCGGACAGCGCGCGCTCGAGGCGGGCATGACGCTGCAAAAGACGCTGCAGATGGTGCGCGACTTCCGCGCGGGCGACGACACGACTCCCATCGTGCTCATGGGGTATTACAACCCGATCTATTCGCGCGGCGTGGACCACTTTCTGGCCGAGGCCAAGGAGGCCGGGATCGACGGGCTGATCGTCGTGGACCTGCCACCCGAAGAGGACAGCGAGCTCTGCATCCCGGCGCAAGCGGCGGGCCTCAACTTCATCCGCCTCGCCACGCCCACGACCGATGACAAACGCCTGCCCAAGGTGCTGCAGAACACGTCAGGCTTTGTCTACTACGTCTCGATCACCGGCATCACTGGCGCAGCCGCCGCGCAATCGGCCGATGTCGGCCCCGAAGTCGCACGGATCAAGACCGCCACCGACCTGCCTGTGATTGTCGGCTTCGGCATCCGCACCCCCGAAAACGCACAAGAGATCGCCTCCGTTGCGGACGGCGCCGTGGTCGGCTCGGCCATCGTCTCCGAACTTGCCTCCGGCAAATCGGTCCCGGATGTGCTCGCCTTCGTCAAATCCCTCAGCGACGGCGCACACGCGGCCTGACCATGGCCGATATCAAGTTCGCAGACGGCCCCGAAGACCTCCTGCCCCTGCCGGAGATCATGTAGATGTCCGGCCTCGCCTTCATGGAGGGCATGCGTGACGGCACCCTGCCCGCCCCGCCGATCTGCCGAGTCCTCAACTACCAGCTCACCGCCGTCAGCGCAGGCGAGGTGACCTTCGAAGGCACGCCCGAATTCGACCATTGCAACCCCATGGGCACGGTCCACGGCGGCTGGTACGGCACGCTCCTGGACAGCTGCATGGCCTGCGCTGTGATGACGATGCTCGAAAAAGGCACCGGCTACACCACGCTCGAATACAAAATCAACGTCACCCGCGGCATCCCCCTCGGCACGCGCATCGCCGCCCGTGGCTGGGTGCAGCACATGGGGCGCTCGACCGGCGTCGCCGCGGGTGAGATGCGCGGGGTGGAAGACGACAAGCTCTACGCCACCGGCTCGACGACTTGTATGGTGCTGCGGCCTTAGCAGCGCAAGCGAGCCACAATCCAGCGACCTTAGTAACAGAAATTCACGCGCCGGCCCGCGGGGGGCGCAATCGCGCCGCCCATTTTGCTGAAGGCAAACCTTCGGTTTGACGGGGGGCGGGTCATGCCAGAGGCATGCCTTTGGCATGACGCGGCCTGACAGCACCTGTCAGGCAGACGCCCTATTCTGAGCGAGTAAAAAACAGGTCAAAGGTCGAAGACCTCAATCCCGCGCCGCATCCAATATCGCGCGCAGCTCCGCCAAAACCGGCAAAACTGCCCACGCCTTCGACACAGGAAACTCACTCAAAGGCCCCCTCAGCGCCTGCGAGATCGCAACGATCGCCTCCTCGCGAAAACGCCGCCCTGCCTCAGTGATCCACACACACTTGCTCCGCGCATCCTTCGGGTTCGGCCGCATCTCGACAAACCCGCGCTTTTCGAGCCCCGCCAACGTGTGCGTCATCGAGGTTTTCGGCACCTGAAACGCGCTCGCCAGTTTCAAGGGCGTCTGCCCGTCCTGCACTCGGATCAAATGGTTGAGCACGCTGAAATGCGTGACCAGCAGCCCATCCGGCAGAACCGCCTCGAAGGCGGTCCGGCTCAGTTGGTTGAGGATGCCGATCTCGTTGAAAAGTCCAAAGAAGATCGGCAGCTCCGCGTCACGCATTCACGATC
Organism: Pseudaestuariivita sp.; assembly: GCF_052825805.1. Taxonomy (NCBI): domain Bacteria; kingdom Pseudomonadati; phylum Pseudomonadota; class Alphaproteobacteria; order Rhodobacterales; family Paracoccaceae; genus Pseudaestuariivita; species Pseudaestuariivita sp. The sequence continues at coordinate 105,797 of NZ_JBRBVB010000013.1, forward strand.
TTTGCCTCCACTGGCCAGCGCGGGCTGGGTCCGATTTCGGGCGGAATGCCCACGCGCGCCCACATTTGCACGGTCTCTCCCGGCTTGGCCAGACGCCTGTGGATGTCCGCGTAATGCGCTGCCATCTCGGGGTACTCCTGCAGCGCCTGGCTGAGCGGATGCACCCCGAGGCCAAGCCGCGTCGCTGCGAGGTTCATCCGCATCCAGTCACGCCCCGCCGCGATCTGATCGACCCGCGTGTTCCCCTCCGAAGTCAGCCACACATGCCCACCCGCAGACTTGAGATTGGCCAGCACCGCCTCCACCCCCGACTGAAAGGCAAACCCTTCGGGATCGAGCGCCGCCTCACGCGAGAAAAACCCCGTCGCCCGGAGCACCTCGAACAATGGCCCGGCCAGGTCGATCCCATCGGGATTGGCGTTCACCTCGCGCCGTCCGATCCGAAAAAGGTCGACCGATTCCTTGTAGGTGTGCGGCGTGGTCAGCTCGAGCAGCATGGCCTCGACACTCAGATCGACCAGCGCCTGCACATCCCGCGGCTCTGCCGTGCCAGCCGCGCGGCTCCCATGCCGCGCGCTCCCCACAAGCTCCGCCATCTGCGCGTCCGTCACAGGCGTCTCCGCATACGGCTCCTTCGCGCTCCTGCGGTGCGGGATCAAGCCAAAGTCCGCGTCCGGCTCCGCACCCCCCGGCACCAGCTTCATCACCGCCACCGGCCGCGCATCGAGCCTTTCCGGGTCCGCGCCTTCGGTGAAAAGCGCCGTCTCCACACCAAACCCATCCGCCGCCGCCGCGATGTCGAACGTCTCGAGAAAGCACCCAAGACCAATCGTGATCTGGCGACTAAAGGGATCGGTGTGCGGCAAGAGCCGCTCCGTATCGACGTAAAGATGCACCTCGCCGTCGTTGTTCAGATCGACCTGCCAGGGCTGCCGGTTGTGCGGGTTCGGAGCCAGGATCGCCCAGCTCAGCGCCCGCATCCGCGGCTCGGCAAACTGCCCCGCCGCCGCCCAGGGCGCAACCGCCGCATGGGCAGGACGAAAGATCGAGGCCGTGCCCGCAGCGGCAGCGACGACAACACCACCTCCGATCAGGGCCAGGGTTTTGCGGCGGGTCAGCGATGTCATTGCAAGCTCCAATATGGTACGATGTCGTATCATTTAGAACGACACCGCATCACTTACAAGCATAAAGTTCGATCTCGTATCACTTCTGCGCTTGAACCGCACACCGCAAGGTTGGTAAGAACTTATGACCAAACCGAAAGGCCGCCATGCCCGTCATCACCAACATCGCCGACCTCAAACGCCGCTACAAACGCCGCGTCCCCAAGATGTTCTACGATTATTGCGAGAGCGGCAGCTGGACCGAACAGACCTTCCGCGCGAACACCACCGACTTCGAGCGCATCCGCCTGCGCCAACGCGTGGCCGTCGACATGACCGGCCGCTCCACAGCCTCCCAGATGATCGGCCAGGACGTCGCCATGCCCGTCGCCCTTGCCCCCGTCGGCCTCACCGGCATGCAGTCCGCAGACGGGGAGATCAAGGCCGCCCGCGCCGCCGCCAAATTCGGCGTGCCCTTCACCCTCAGCACCATGTCCATCTGCTCGATCGAAGATGTCGCCAAGGCCACGCAGGCGCCCTTCTGGTTCCAGCTCTACACGATGAAGGACATGGACTTCACCAAGCGCCTGATCGACCGGGCCAAGGCCGCCGAATGCTCGGCGCTGGTCATCACGCTCGACCTGCAAATCCTCGGTCAACGCCACCAGGACCTCAAGAACGGCCTCTCCGCGCCGCCGAAACTGACGCTGCCGGTGATCGCGGATCTTGCCACGAAATGGCAATGGGGGCTCGAGATCCTGTCGACCACGCGCCGCCAGTTCGGCAACATCGTCGGCCACGTGGACGGCATCTCCGACACCTCCTCCCTTGGCGCCTGGACCGCCGAACAATTCGACCCGCGCCTCGACTGGGATCACGTCAAACGGCTGATGGACATGTGGGGCGGCAAGGTCGTGCTCAAAGGCATCCTCGACCCCGAAGATGCTGAAATGGCGGCCAAAACCGGCGCCGACGCGCTCGTCGTCTCCAATCACGGCGGCCGCCAGCTCGACGGCGCCCTCTCCTCGATCGAAGCGCTTCCAGGCATCGTCGAGGCCGTCGGCGACAAGATCGACGTCTGGATGGACAGCGGCATCCGCTCAGGCCAGGACGTGCTCAAAGCCCTCGCCCTCGGCGCCAAAGGCACGATGGTCGGGCGCTCCTTCGTCTACGGCCTCGGCGCCATGGGCCAGGAAGGCGTCACGAAAGCCCTCGAAATCCTGCACAAGGAACTCGACACCACCATGGCCCTCTGCGGCCGCCAAAACGTCTCACAACTCAATCGCGACAACCTCCTGCTGCCCCCCGACTTCGGCAAAACGCACGTCTAGAGGGCGAAGCTTCCGGCTTCATCTTCCCAGATAAACTCCCGCCGGAGGCTCCCGCACCAAACACACGCACAGCGGCCCAAGCCCTGCCGAACAGCCCCGCCTGGCGCCAAGATAAAGCACGCCCAAAGGGCGTTCCTTCAGATCAAACCTTGTCTTCCCGCCGCAGCATCACGAGGAACAGCGGCACCAGCGCCAACACCACCGCGACGCAGACAAACGACCAGCGCAGGCCGACGGCCTCGCTCACGAGCCCCATCATCGGCGGCCCCACAAAGAACCCCAGATACCCGATCACCGCCACCCGGCTGATCGCAACCGTCCGGCGGTGCGCCGGCACGCGGCGGCCAACAAGCGCCAGCACCATCGGCGCGATCACGCTGACCCCAAGACCGAGCACGGCAAACCCGAGGTAGGCCACCCACTCGACCTGCGCCATCGCGGCGATCAGCGCGCCCGAGGCAGAGAGCAAGGCCGCCCAGAAGGTCACCGACGCCTCACTGAACCGCGCCACCACCGCCTGCCCGGACAGGCGCCCGATCGCCATGGTGATCCCCAGCATCGTCGGCCCCAGCGCGCCCTCCGTGGCGTTCCCGCCCAAAGACCGCTCGATGTGCAGCGCCGACCAGCCCTCCGCCGCGTTCTCCGTCAAAAACGCCACCAGAACGATCAGCCCACCCCACCAGACGGGCCGGCTCAGCTTGAACCCGGCGCTCTTGCCATCATCCTCCGGCGCCTCGCGCGGCGGCTCGATCATCCACCAGGCCCCGAGCGCGATCAGCGCGAACCACACGCCAAAGGTCGTCTCTACCGGCACGCCCGCCTCCCGCGCCAACCCGGCCGAGAAAGCAGCAATCGCGTAAGCCACCGAAAAGAAACCGTGATTGAGGTTCATGAGCGACACGCGCTCCGCCCCCTCGATCCCGGCAAGGCGCGCGTTCATCACCACGTCATGCAGGCCCGAGGCTCCACCGGTAAAGAACAGGAACACCGCAAAGACCCACAGAACCGGCGCCGACACCATCACCTGCGCGGCGATCACCAGCATCAACGCGCCGATGGCCATGCCAAATTTCCCCGTCACCCGGTCAAAAAGCGGCGCAAGCAGCATCGCGCAGACCGCGCCCGCCGAGCCAAAAAGCAAGGCCACGCCGAACGCGCCGTCCGACGCCTCGAGCCCCGCCTTGATGTCGGGCACATAGGCGGCATAGGTCCCCCAGACCGCGCCCTCGGCCATGAAGGCAGGCAGGGTGGCGCGCGACAGGCGGAAACCGCGGGACCAGGAGGTGTGCAAGGCCGGCAAGGACGTCATGCGCCCAGCCGTTTCACAGCCCCCGCGCCCCCGCAAGAGCGCCCGCATCGGTGCGGGATCAAAAACTCTGACCGCCCTGCAACATTTGCCCTTTTCAACAGCCGCAACCCGCGCTATCGGGCGGGCTTCACGCGGGCATACAGCCTTGGAGGATGCCCGCCGCAACCCAGGAGAGATATGATGGCTGGCGAAATCCCAGATCTTCACGCTCAGGAACGTACGGGGACAGGCAAGGGCGCCGCTCGTCAGGCGCGCCGCGAAGGCCGCGTTCCGGGCATCGTGTTCGGTGGCGACACCGACCCGCTTCCGATCAGCGTGCCCTTCAACGAACTGCTTAAGCGCCTCAAGTCCGGGCGGTTCAAGTCCACGCTTTTCAACCTCAAGGTCGACGGCCACGAAGACGTCCGCGTCATCTGCCGCGACGTGCAGCGCGACGTGGTCAAGGACCTGCCGACGCACATCGACCTGATGCGCCTGCGCCGCACGACCAAGATCAACCTCTTCATCCCGCTCGACTTCGTCGGCGAAGAAGAGGCGCCCGGCAAGCGCAAGGGTGGCGTGCTGGCGATCGTTCGGCCGGAGATCGAACTGATCGTGACCGCCGGCGACATCCCTGAGGACATCAAGGTCGACGTGTCCGGCCTCGAGATCGGCGACACCATCACCATCTCGTCCGTGACCCTGCCCAAGGGCGCCAAGCCGACGATCGACCGCGACTTCGTGATCGCGAACATGTCGGCCCCGTCCGGCCTTGCCTCTCAGTCCGATGACGACGAGGGCGATGCTCCCGAGGCGGACGACGTCCCGGCGACCGAGCAATCCGAAGAGTGATCTTCCGCCCTTATGGGCAAGCAAGACCCAGAACGCCGCGCTCCACCCGGGCGCGGCATTTTGCGTTGCAGCATTTGCGCCCGCGCGCCCGGCGCGCTAGGCATCGCAAACGTCCCTTCAGCTCAGGAGTCCCGCCATGCGCCTCATCGTCGGACTGGGCAACCCCGGTGCCAAATACGCCCGCAACCGCCACAACATCGGCTTCATGGCACTGGACCGCATCGCCTCGGATCACGGCTTTGCCCCCTGGAAGGCCAAGTTCCAGGGACAGGCCGCCGAAGGACGCTTGGGCCGCGAAAAGGTCCTGCTCCTAAAACCCGAAACCTATATGAACAATTCCGGCCAATCCGTCGGCGCCGCCCTGCGCTTCTACAAGGCCGAGCCGGACGACGTGATCGTCCTCCACGACGAAATCGACCTCGCCCCGGCCAAGGTCAAGGTCAAGCACGGAGGCGGCCACGCCGGCCACAACGGCCTTCGCTCGATCCACGCGCATATCGGCGACAGCTACGCCCGCGTACGTCTCGGCGTCGGCCACCCCGGCCGCAAGGAGCTGGTCCCTGGCTACGTGCTCAAGGACTTCCCGAAGGCTGACGACGATTGGCTCGACCTTGTGCTGCGCGGTGTATCGGACGGCGCGCCCTCCCTCGCGGACGGCGACGATGCCCGGTTCCTCAACGCTGTTGCGATGCAGGTGAACCCGCCGCGCTCCGGCACCGGGACCAAAGGCCCGGCCAAGGACAAACCTCAGCAGACGACCAAACCTGCGACACCCAAGGCTCCCGAAACCTCCACCAAGGAAGCAGCCGCACCCGACAACCGCTCCGCCCTGCAACGGCTCGCGGACAAGTTCCGGTGAGCGTCCGCGCCGCCTTTTCCGCACAGGCCAAAGTCTGCCCCGGCCTCGGCTCCCCTTTTATGGGACGGCTCATGGCGCTTTTTGCAAACCGCCTCGAGCGCGGCTCGTCCGTTGCGGATCGCATCCTCGACTGGCCCGGCGACGTCGGCCCCTCCGCACAATCCGTGCCGCTGCGCACCGCGGGCGCGCTCCACAGCCTGATCCTGCGCGGAAAGGCCCCGGGCCTCGCCGCCGTCTACCCGCCACACGAGACATCAGACGACGCCCTCTGGGACGCCGTTATGGCCGCCTTGGGCACACACTCCGAGGCGATCCACACAAGCCTCGACAGCCCGCCGCAGACCAACGAGGTCCGTCGCGCCGCCTGTCTCATTGCTACAGGCCACGCCCTCACCGCCCGTTTCGGCCTCCCCCTCCAACTGAGCGAGCTTGGCGCCAGCGCCGGCGTCAACCTCCTCTGGGATCACTTCGCGCTCGAGGCCCTCGGCACCCGCCTCGGCCCGGCGGAAGCACCCATCATGCTTACGCCGGACTGGACCGGCCCTCCGCCTATCTCGGCATCGCCAAATGTCATCGAGCGTCGCGGCGTCGACCTGCGCCCGGTCGACCTCACCTCAGAGGACGCCGGGCTGCGCCTCCTCAGCTACCTCTGGCCCGACCAGCCGGACCGCCTCGCCCGGACCCGCGCGGCCATGGCACTCCCCGCCCCGCAGGTGGACAAAGGTGACGCCATCGACTGGCTCGCAACACGGCTGGAACACCCGCACGAAGGCACCCTGCACCTCGTCTTTCACACCATCGCCTGGCAGTATTTCCCAGCCGAAGTGCAGGCCCGCGGCGAACGCCTCCTCTCCGAAGCAGGCACGCGCGCGACCCAAGACCGCCCCCTCGCCCGCCTCTCGATGGAGCCTGATGGCCAAAGCCCCGGCGCCGCCCTACATCTGACCACGTGGCCGGGCGGCAGACGGCAGAGCCTCGGACGGATCGACTTTCACGGACGCTGGCTTAACTGGACATCACCGGACTGGACGCCACCTGATTGGTAGGAGCAGACCATGGAGAAAGACGACGATATCAACGTGCTGGGCGGCGCTCTTGAGAGTTGCTCCACCGACCCCATGACCGGCTTCTTTCGCGACGGCCATTGCTCGACCTGCGCCGCCGACCAGGGCAGCCACACGGTCTGCGCCGTGATGACCGCTGAATTCCTCGCCTACTCGAAATACTTCGGCAACGACCTCTCGACGCCCGTACCGCAGTTCCGCTTCCCCGGCCTCAAGCCCGGCGATGGCTGGTGCCTCTGCGCCGGAAGGTTCCTGCAAGCCCACGAGGAAGGCTGCGCGCCGCAAGTCAACCTCGCCGCGACGCACGCACGCGCACTCGAAATCGTCCCGCTCAGCGTGCTCGAAGAACACGCCTTCGGGAGCAGCGACGACGCCTAGTCGCTCGCGCCCATCTCCACCCCCAGCGCAGCCGCGACGGTAAAGATGTCCTTGTCGCCCCGCCCGCACATGTTCATGCAGATAATGTGATCGGCCGGCAGCTCTGGCGCGATCTTCATCACATGCGCCAGCGCGTGGCTCGGCTCGAGCGCCGGGATGATCCCCTCCTGCAGACAGCAAAGCTGGAACGCCTCCAGCGCTTCCTTGTCGGTGATCGACACATATTGCGCCCGCCCGATGTCGTGCAGCCACGAGTGCTCGGGACCAATCCCAGGATAGTCGAGCCCCGCCGAGATCGAGAAGCCCTCGAGGATCTGCCCGTCATCATCCTGCAAAAGGTAAGTGCGGTTGCCATGCAGCACGCCCGGACGCCCACCGGTGAGCGACGCGCAATGCTCCATCTTCTCGTTTACACCTTTGCCGCCCGCCTCGACGCCGATGATGTTGACCTCCTTGTCGTCGAGGAAGGGATAAAAGAGCCCCATCGCATTCGAGCCACCGCCAATCGCGGCGATGATCGTGTCCGGCAAACGGCCCTCCTGCTCTTGCAGCTGCGCCTTGGCCTCCTTGCCGATGATCGACTGGAAATCGCGCACCATCGCCGGATAGGGGTGCGGCCCCGCCACGGTGCCGATGCAGTAGAACGTGTCGCGCACGTTCGTCACCCAGTCGCGCAGCGCGTCGTTCATCGCGTCCTTGAGCGTGCCGCGCCCCGAGGTAACCGGGATCACCTCCGCGCCCAGCAGCTTCATGCGAAACACGTTTGGTTTCTGCCGCTCAACGTCATGCGCGCCCATGTAGACCACACACTTGAGCCCGAACTTGGCACAGACCGTCGCCGTCGCAACGCCGTGCTGGCCCGCACCCGTCTCGGCGATGATCCGGGTCTTGCCCATGCGGCGCGCCAGGATGATCTGCCCGAGCACGTTGTTGATCTTGTGCGCGCCGGTGTGGTTCAGCTCGTCCCGCTTGAGGTAAATCTTGGCCCCGCCCAGATGCTCGGTCAGGCGCTCGGCAAAGTACATGGGCGACGGCCGGCCCACGTAATGCGTCCAGAGATCGTTCATCTCCGCCCAGAAATCGTCGTCGGTCTTGGCCTTCTCGTACTCCGCCTCGAGATCGAGGATAAGCGGCATCAGCGTCTCCGACACGAACCGCCCGCCAAAGTCGCCAAACCGCCCGTTTTCGTCCGGCCCGGTCATAAAGGAATTGATCAGATCGTCTGGCATCTCGCGCTCCCCTGTCTAAGCGCCAAGGGGTATATCGCACAGCCTTCAGGGACAAGCGCCAACCACTGCGACCCGTTGCCTGCACCACCCCTCAAACGGCACTGCCCACCCTACTTCTTCTGGCTAAAAATATCCCGGGGGAGACGACACAAAATCTTCGCAAGAAGATTTTGCGGCGGCGGGGGCAGAGCCCCCATACCGACGCAGACCCTACGTGCACACCGCCGCCAAAAAGGCACGAACCTTCTCAGCCGATTTCACCCCCGGCGCATCCTCCACGCCCGAAGACACATCGAGCTGCCCGGCTCCCGTCAACGCAACCGCCTCTGCCGCATTCTCAGGCGTCAATCCACCGGCCAGCATCCAGGGGTGCGTCCAGCGGCGATGCGCCACCAGCCGCCAGTCGAAAGAGACGCCATTGCCGCCTGGCAGGTTTGCGCCCTTCGGAGGTTTGGCGTCCACCAAAATCTGATCCGCGACCGAAGCATATCTGTCGACCGCCTCAAGGTCCGCCGCGTCCGCGACCCCAACCGCCTTCATCACCGGCAAGCCATAACGTGCCTTGACCTGAGCCACGCGCTCCGGGCTTTCCGAGCCGTGCAGCTGCCACATGTCGAGCGGCACCGCGGCATCGATGGCATCGAGCGCCGCGTTGTCTGCGTTGACCACCAACGCGACCTTCATCACGCCCGGCGGCACCTCGACGGCCAGCGCGCGGGCCGACTCGATGGAGAGGTTGCGGGGAGACTTTTCAAAGAACACGAACCCTACGTAGGCCGCGCCGGCAGAGACCGCGGCGCTCAGCGCTGCCGGATCGGTGATCCCGCAAATCTTGACCTTCGGAGCTGTCATGTGACGGGCGTCAGCTTGCCTCGTCGAGGAGCGCAAGCACGTCGTCCTTGCCCTCGTTCCGCTGCGCCTTCAGCCGCTTGACCTCGCGCTCCAGCTCCTTGGCCTCGCGCGTCTTGCGGCTGGCCGTGGCGCGGTGCTTGATCTCGCGCAGGTACTCCCAGGTGAAGCCGATCAGCAGGCCCGCCGCGATCCCGATAAAGATCACGACATACAGCGGCAGATCGACGGAGTAGCTCGCCATACCGGCGCCCGGCATCTCCTGCAGGCCCGTGGGAATGGAATTCAGCGTCACGACCTGGCGGTTGGCCAGCGCGACGCAGACGAGGATCACCGCAAGAACGGCCAGAAACGCATATTTGATGTACCGCATCGGCCTCGATCACCCCTTGCCGTTCAAACGATCGCGCAGCAGCTTGCCCGTCTTGAAGAATGGCACGTGCTTCTCTTCGACATCAACCGCTTCGCCGGTGCGGGGGTTCCGCCCGACGCGCGCGTCCCGCTTCTTGACCGAAAACGCGCCAAAGCCGCGCAGCTCGACCCGGTCGCCGCGCGCCATCGCGTCGATGATCTCTTCAAAGATGGTGTTGACGATCCGTTCGACGTCACGCTGGTAAAGGTGCGGATTTTCATCCGCGATTTTCTGAATCAGCTCAGACCTGATCATGGTGACATCCCCCGGACCACACATTATCCGCTCGGTCCGACTATAGGGATCTGGCCGGGAAACAAAAACGAAAACCGGACCGGCGCGCCGCAAACCCCTGATTTTTGCGGCGTTTGGCGCCGTTGGGCGGGACCTCGCCGCGGCGCGCTCACCTGCGACGTGCTGCCGCACAGCCTCCAGTGGCACGCGTTTTTCTGATTCGGGCACGCCAAAACGACAAATGCCCCGCATACGCGCTGCGGGGCACTCGAACTCTTCGAGCCATTTCTGGCCGTGGATCAGTCGTCCTTGTTGAGGGCCGCGCCCAGAATGTCGCCGAGCGATGCACCGGAGTCCGAGGAGCCGTACTGCTGAACGGCCTCTTTCTCTTCGGCGATCTCGCGCGCCTTGATCGACAGGCCCAGACGGCGGGACTTGCTGTCCACGTTGGTCACGCGCACGTCGACCTTGTTGCCGACCGAGAAGCGCTCGGGGCGCTGTTCGGCGCGGTCGCGGCTGAGGTCGCTGCGGCGGATAAAGGACTTCATGCCCTCGTATTCCACCTCGATCCCGCCATCCTCGATCGCGGTCACCTCGACGGTGATGATCGAGCCGCGCTTCACGCCGCCCACGGCATCGGCGAACTTGTCGCCGCCGACGTTCTTGATCGAGAGCGAGATGCGCTCCTTCTCGACGTCGACTTCGGAGACGACCGCCTGCACCACGTCGCCCTTGCGGTAGGACTGGATCGCGTCTTCGCCGCGCTCGTCCCAGCTGAGGTCCGAAAGGTGCACCATGCCGTCGATGTCGCCGTCGAGCCCGACGAAGAGACCGAATTCGGTGATGTTCTTGACCTCACCCTCGACCTGCGTGCCCTCGGGATGGGTCTCGGCAAAGACCTCCCACGGGTTGCGCATGGTCTGCTTGAGACCGAGCGAGACACGGCGCTTGGCACCGTCGATCTCGAGCACCATGACCTCGACCTCCTGGGAGGTGGAGACGATCTTGCCCGGGTGAACGTTCTTCTTGGTCCAGGACATTTCGGAGACGTGCACGAGGCCCTCGACACCCGGCTCCAGCTCGACGAAGGCACCGTAGTCGGTGATGTTCGTCACGCGGCCCTGGTGGACCGAGGCCAGCGGGTACTTGGCCGCGACCAGATCCCACGGGTCTTCCTGCAGCTGCTTCATGCCGAGCGAGATGCGGTGGGTCTCTTTGTTGATCTTGATCACCTGCACCTTGATCGTCTCGCCGATGGCGAGGATCTCGGAGGGGTGGTTGACGCGGCGCCAGGCCATGTCGGTCACGTGCAGAAGGCCGTCGACACCGCCGAGGTCCACGAAGGCCCCGTATTCGGTGATGTTCTTGACCACGCCGTCCACGGCATCGCCTTCGTTGAGCTTGCCGATGACTTCGGCGCGCTGCTCGGCGCGGCTTTCCTCGAGGATCGCGCGGCGCGAGACGACGATGTTGCCGCGGCGGCGGTCCATCTTGAGGATCTGGAACGGCTGCTTGAGACCCATCAGCGGGCCTGCGTCGCGCACGGGGCGCACATCGACCTGGGAGCCCGGCAGGAAGGCCACGGCACCGCCGAGATCGACGGTAAAGCCGCCTTTGACGCGCCCAAAAATCGCGCCCTCGACGCGGGCGTCGTCGGCGTAGGCTTTCTCGAGACGGTCCCATGCCTCTTCACGGCGGGCCATCTCGCGGGAGATGACGGCTTCGCCGCGGGCGTTCTCGGCGGCGCGCAGGTAGACTTCCACCTCGTCGCCGACCGCCACGCTGGGCGCTTCACCGGGTTCTGCGAATTCCTTGAGCTCGACGCGGCCTTCCATCTTGTAGCCGACGTCGATGATGGCTTGGCCCGCTTCGATCGCGATCACCTTGCCCTTGACCACGGACCCTTCGGTCGGTGTGTCCATTTCGAAGCTTTCGTTCAGGAGTGCTTCAAACTCGTCCATTGATGCGTTTGCCATGTGGCGTTTTCATTCCTTTGTATCGGCCCATGTGAGGCCCGGGATTTGACTGGCCGCGCGGTTGGCTCCGCGGGTCTTGGTTGGCCGGAGGCGGGCGGCTGGAAAGAAACGACAAAGGGCCGGTTGCCCGACCCTTGACTGGTGTTCTCGTCCCAACGCGAGAAGGCCCGCCGCGTTGACGGGTGTGCTTTAGGCGGCTGGCGCCTGTTTGGCAAGCCCTCGGGGCCACGCGTGGCCTCGCGCGGCACCGGCGCGCTGTCGCTCGAATGTCATCATTCTGTCACCGCGCCGTTACGTGCCGTCCCTACCCGCTCGCCTTGTACTTAATGGAGACGACCTCATGCCCCGCATCCTTCTTGCCGGTTCCGTATCGCTGATCGCGCTGACCGCGGCTGCCCATGCCGAGACCACCCGTATCGTACAGAGCGCGCCCGAATTGCAGAGCGCGCTCGACGCGCTTGTCGAGACCGGCGGCACCGTGGTTCTGAACGGCGACGCGTTTGGCACCGACACCACGATGACCTACGCCGGGACCGCGCCGCTGACGCTGCTCGGACAGGGGCAAACGATCCGCATGCGCGGCGCGGGCGACGTCTTTGCCGTGACCCAAGGCGCCGATCTGACGGTGTCGGGCGTGAACTTCACCGGACCCGGGGGCTATTCGATCATGGCGCAGGCCGGGGACGTGGCGGGCAAGGGCCTCTTTGTCGCCGTTCCCGAAGACGCGGACGGCACGGTGACGATGATGCTGAACGACGTGACCGTCTCGGACGTGGCGAACCACGGCATCCACATCTCGGACTGCACGCTGGCGGACGCCTGCGGGTCGGGCGGTGGCGGCGCGGGCGACGGCTCGGCGGCATCGGTGCACCTGCACATGACGAATGTGCTGGTCGATGCGGTCGGGCTCGGCAGCTTTGACGCGGACGGGGTGCGCGTCGATGAGCGCGGCGCGGGCAGCATCACGATGTTTGCCGCAGACAGCACCTTTCAGCGCGTGGGCGCGGACGGGATCGAGCTCGACGAAGGGCAGGACGGCGACGTGACGGTGCATGTCGCAAGCTCCTACTTCATCGCCAACGGCAACTACTGCGATCCCGCGATCCTCAGCCCCCTCCTGCCGTCGCCCGACGAGGCGGAGTTCGAGGACGGCGCGATGGCCGAGGACGCCATCCCCGGCCCGGTCACGGATGCGCCTGACGCAACCTGCATCGAGCGCGAGGTCGACCTTTACGACAGCGGATCAGTCGAGGCGTATGAATTCGGGCTCGACCTCGATGACGGGTTCGACATCGACGAGGCCGGCGCCGGCAGCATCTTTGCGGTGGTGAACGACACGCTGATCCGGGACAACCGCGACGAGGGGCTCGATTTCGACGAAGAGGACGCGGGCGGCATCCACCTGACATTGAACGGGAACGCGGCCGGCAACACCGATGACGGCGTAAAGCTCTCCGAAGAAGACGCGGGCGACGTGACCGTCGAGGCTCTTCACGCTGTGGCGCTCGACAACGGCGGCAAGGGCTTTGTGTTCGAGGAAGAGGGCGACGGCGATCTGACGGCGCTGATGCGGGACGTGACCGCGGCGGGCAACGATGACGGCGATAAGACCGGCATCGAGGTGGTGCAGGAGGATGCCGGGACCGGCACGCTGACCGTCGTGCGCGGTGATATTGCGGATGGCATCGACGCTGAGGGGGTGACGGTCACCGAAGAGTGACGGGTGCCACCTTTCTCAATTGAAACGGGCGTTCACGCGCCGTCCCGCGGGGTGGCGCGGCCTGACGGTGCCCGTCAGGCGGGTGCTTTGAATCAGGCGAGCGAAAAATCGGGTAGGGTTTGCCCGCGTCAGGCGTCATTCAGACAAAGAAACAGGTAGAGCGTGCCTTCGTAGTTAGGCAGGTGCCGCTGCGAGACGCGCTCAGCGAATTTGCGGTTGCCGCGTTGGCAGATCGAGTTCGCCTTGGCGTCGAGCTCGGCATCGGTGAAGGCGGCGAACATGGGCTGCACGATGCTGACGCTGTCGCCGTTGAACGCCTGCACGATCGGCTCCTGCTTGGGCATGGCGCAGGCGGAGAGGGTCACGAGGCAGATGAGGGAGGCGGCAAGACGCATGGCGTTCCTTTCAGGGCGTTTGCCTGTCAGGATGGCGCGGTCTTGGTAAAGATGAGGTTAAGCGCGGTGCCGTATTTGAAGAGACCTCGGACCCACTACATTCAGACCGGATGTTCACGCGCCGACCCGAGGGGTGGCGCAATCGCGCCGCCGGTTTTGCCAAAGGCAAACCTTCGGTTTGACGGGGGCGGGTCGGCCCGGCCTGACAATGCCTGTCAGGCGTGCGCTTTGAAAAAATCTGGTGTCTACTAGGAGTAAGATCGCCTCCTCTCGCAGTTGGACAACGCGATCAGCACTTTTTTCGCAGGAAAAAAGTGCGCACCGCTCAGATGTCCTCCCCCTTCTCGATCAATTCGTCGAGCAGGTCGCGGTAGATGTCGTTGCTGTCGCCGCCCCCAAAGATCGCCGCCCCGCCTGAGTAAAGCGTACCGTACGTCTGGGCGACCGCCACGGTCTGCGCGAGGCCCGACAGGAGCTGGTTCTTTTGCAGGGGCGAGAGCGGGTGGATGTAGACGCCCCACACCCGGCCCTGCGCGATGGCGTAGCGCGCGTCGAGCGCGGTGTCGAAATTGGCCTGCATGAGGCGGCGCAGCTCGCCGTCCTCGAGACCTGCGGCGCTGCGGATCGGGACCATGGCGCGCATGCGGTCCGCGGAAGGGTCGGCGATGATCAGCACCGGCACGTCGGCGATGGTGAACTCCACCCCGTTGCCGCGCGGACGCGCGTCGGGATCGACGGCCTGTACGATCTCGATCATGCGCGGGATGGTCATGGGCGGCTCGGGCGCCTCTTGCGCGGAGACGCTGAGCGGGATGAGCAGTGCAAGAGCGGCGACAAGGACGCGCGGCATGGGGGAGACCTCCGGGGCTGAGTCGCGGTCAGCTTACCCCAGAGCGGCAGATTTCCGAGAACACGTTTGCGCGTGGTCGCGCGCGTCAGTCCGGCTCCCCCAGCAAGGCGGCCTCGTAGAGCCCTTCGATGTCGGCGACGGCGCCGCCTGCGATACCCTGAAAATCGCCATACATCCCGATCATGGCGTCGCGCGCGATGCCGAGCGCCTTTTCACGTTTGGCCCATTGTTTAACCATGAACGCCTGCTCGCGGCGGAGGTCGTCCTGGATGGCCTCGAATTTCTCGACCACCGCCTCGATGCGGGCGCGGAAGGCGGGGCTGGTGATGTAGTCGTAGACCATCTCGGCCTTGGTCGCCTGCCCGGCGCGCGCGATGCGAGCGGAGGCGAGCTCGATAAGGCCCTCGCGCAAGGCGGAGGCGAGCGCGATGGCGTGGGCGGGCGCGGTGACCCAGACGCCGTCGATCAGGAGGAACGTGTCGACCTCCTTGGGGAGCGCGCGGCTCGACAGGATGGCGACGTCGGCGCCGGTGCTGCGCATGTCCTCGCGCAGCTTGGGGAGCCAGTCGCGTGACCAGGCTTCGGTGCGCTTGCTTTCCCACAGGATAGCGCCGGCGGTGCCGCCGCGCGCGTGGACCTGCTGGACGCAATCGGCGCCGCGGATGCCCTTCGGGACTTCGGCGATGGTGTCCTGCGGGAAGGCGAGCGCGAGACGCTCTTCGAGCACGACTTCGGCGGCCTCGCCCTGGCGCTGCTGCGAGCCGGTTTCGGCCTTGCGGCGGAGGGTCTCGACCTGCGCCTTCATCGCTTCGAGTTGCTGGTCCTTTTCGGCAATTTTCAAGGCGGCAGCCTCGTCCTGTGCGGCCTGGCGGGCCTTGAGCGTGGTTTCCATCTGCGCGGCGGCGCGGGACTTTTCCTCGGCCATGAGGGCGGAGACTTGTTGCTGCACGGTGAGCTCGAGGACGGCGGCGCGGGCGTCGAGGGCGCGTTCCTTGGCGATGGCCTCGGCCTGGGCCTTTTGCGCTGCCGCCAGCTGGTCGGTTTGCGCCTTCAGCGCGTCCTTGAGCGCCCGGAGTTCCTCGGCCTGCGCCGCCTGCGCCTCGCCCCGCGCTGCGCTGCGTGTCTCGGCGAGAGCCGCTGCGTGCTCTGCGGCGAGGGCCTTTTCGCGGGAGGCAAACTGCGCGCGTGCCTCGGCCAGCATTGGGCCGGCGAGGCTTTCGGAGAGGGCGATGTCCGACTGGCAGTGCGGGCAGGTGATCGTGGTGTCGCTCATGCCGGTATGTTCGCGCTTTGTGCCGCGCTTGGCAAGCGCTCAGCGCAGTGACGTCAGCGCAGCTTGGCGACCTCGGCGCAGGCGGTCTCGACGGCGGTGTCGATGTCCATCTCGGAGGTGTCGATCTTGATCGCGTCCTCGGCCACCATCATCGGCGCGTCCACCCGGCCGGCGTCGCGCGCATCGCGCTCGCGCAGATCGGCGAGGACCTGGCCCAGCGTGATGTCGAGCCCCTTGCCCGTCAGTTCGGCATGGCGGCGCGCGGCGCGCACCTCGTCGCTGGCGGTCACGAAGAGTTTCACTTCCGCCTCGGGGCAGATCACCGTGCCGATGTCGCGCCCGTCGAGTACCGCGCCGCCGAGCCTGCGCGAGAAGGCTTGCTGGAAGTCGAGGAGTGCCTGACGCACTTCGGGGATCGCCGCCACGCGGGAAGCCGATTGCGCGACTTCGGGTGAGCGCAGGTCGTCCGCATCGAGGTCCTCGGCCTTGAGCTCTTGCGCGGCGGTGATCGGCGCGATGCCGAGCAGGACGCGTGCACCAACCGCGCGATAAAGCAGGCCGGTGTCGAGATGGGCAAAGCCGAACCGCTCCGCGACCGCGCGCGAGATCGTGCCTTTGCCCGAGGCGGCGGGTCCGTCGATGGCAACCGTAAAGCTCATGGGGCGCGGGTTAGCCTGTCCTGGCCGCCACGTCCACTTGTGTCGTCAGGTTCGGGTCGTCTTGCGGGGCATGGGGCAATCCTGCAGGCAGGTCGTAGTAATCGCCGCGGTCGGCGCAAAAGATGTGGCCGGCCTCGCGCAGCCCCGTCGCGCCATCGAGCGTGCCCGCGTGGATCGACATGTTGACCCCGGGGCCGTCCCAGAACAGGCTCGAACCGCAAAACCCGCAGAACCCGCGCCGCGCGCTGTCCGAGGAGGCGTACCAGGTGACGTCACCGGTGACGGTGATGTTCTCGCGCCGGGCGGAGGTGGCGGCGACGTAGTGGCCGGAGGTCTTGCGGCACTGCACGCAATGGCAGGCGATCACCGGGCGCAGGGGTCCGCGCACAGTGAATCGGACCGCGCCGCACAAGCAGCTCCCCTCAGCTTTGACGTCCCTGGCCATGTCGTCCCTCCCGCACCACGCCCCAGATGAGCAGCGCCACAGAGCTTAGCAAGGCGAGGTACTTCACCAGCGTCAGCGACTGCGCCACTTGCAGGAAGGCTAGGTCCGGCAAGCTTGGCAGATCCGTCAAAATCCGACGCGTCACGAGGTTTTCCGCCCAATCGGCACACACATACGTCACCGGCGCCGCCTCCGCGCCCGGCACGCGCCAGTTCCTGAGCCACAGGATCAGCGCGAGGCCAAGCGCGGGGGGAAACGCCGTGTCGAGCCAGAACACCCAGGTCACGAGGATGTCGCGCGCCACGGGCGGCAGGCGCCAGAGGTACTCTTCGGCGGCGGCAAGGCTGTAGGTCGGGAACCGCAGGTCCAGCGGCAGCGCGCCCGCCGCGTGCGGCATCTGCCAAAAAAGGATCACCCCCATCAGCGCGGCATAGAGCACCAGCGCCAAAAGCGCCGCCTTCCAAGGCAGACGCAAGGTCGCCAGCAGCGCGGCGATCATCAGACCGGGTCGCGGCGGAGGTCCGCTCCGAGGCCGGCCATCAGCGGCTCGAAGATCGGGAAGGACGTGGTGATCGGGCCGCCATCATCCACGGACACCGCCTTTTGCGCGGCCATTCCGAGCACCATGAAGGACATGGCGATCCGGTGGTCGAGCCGGCTGCCGGCCATCGCGCCGCCTGGCACGCCCCCTGCCCCGCAGCCCTCGACGCACCACCAATCCTCGCCCTCGGTCACCGCCACGCCATTGGCGCGCAGCCCGGTGGCCATGGCGTCGATCCGGTCGCTCTCCTTGACGCGCAGCTCCTTGACGCCGCGCATCTCGGTGGTGCCGGTGGCGTTGGCCGCCACGACGGAGAGGATCGGGTATTCGTCGATCATCGAGGCCGCGCGGGCCGGGTCCACCGAGATCCCCTGCATGTCGGGGGAGAAGCGCGCGCGCAGATCGGCGACAGGCTCGCCGCCCTCCTCGCGCATGTTCTCGAAGGTCAAGTCGGCGCCCATCTCGATCAGCGTGGTAAAGAGCCCGGCGCGCGTCGGGTTGAGCCCGATGTTCGGCACCAGCACGTCAGAGCCCGGCACGATCAGCGCGGCACAGACCGGAAAGGCGGCCGAGCTTGGGTCGCGCGGCACGACGATGGTCTGAGGTTTCAGTTCGGGCTGGCCTGTCAGCGTGATGACGTGGCCTTCGTCCGTCTGTTCGGTCCGCACCTCGGCGCCAAACCCCCTCAGCATCCGCTCGGTGTGATCGCGTGTCGCCTCCGCCTCGATCACCACCGTCTCCCCGGGCGCGTTGAGCCCTGCGAGCAGCACGGCGGATTTCACCTGCGCAGAGGCCATCGGAGTCGTGTACCGCACCGGCCTCGGGCTCGCTGCACCGACGATCGTCATCGGCAAGCGCCCGCCGCGCCGCCCGTAGGACTGCGCACCGAACAAGGCGATGGGGTCCGTGATCCGCGCCATGGGCCGTCCGTTGAGCGAGGCATCCCCGGTGAAGGTCGCGGTGATCGGTGTGGACGCCATCGCCCCCATGATCAGGCGCACGCCGGTGCCGGAATTGCCGCAGTCGATCACGTGATCGGGCTCCGCAAAGCCGCCCACGCCCACGCCGTGGATGCGCCAGGTGCCGCCCTCGTCCCGCGTTACCTCGGCGCCAAAGGAGCGCATCGCCTTGGCGGTATCGAGCACATCGTCCCCCTCGAGAAGACCCGTCACCACCGTTTCCCCCACGCTCAGCGCGCCGAGGATCAGCGACCGGTGGGAGATCGACTTGTCACCCGGCACCTCCGCCGTCCCTGTCAGCGGACCGCAGGGGGTGGAGGACATCGGGATCGGCGTTCCGTGAGACGACATGGGAGGCTTCCTTTGCAGGCGCTTGTCGGCGCCTCTGGGTGTTCCGGCGCTGATAGCGCAGGCGCCTTGGGGCGTCCATCCGCGATGCGGCCTGGCCCGGCGTTTGCCGCATATACCAGTATCCGGTCTTGATCGCCGGGGGGCGTGCCTGCAAAGTGCGGCCAGCCGCCCTGAATTATGCGGCGTCAAAAGACATAGGTTGCTCACCCCATGCGTTTCAGCCCCATGCGTTTCAGATTTTCCCTGCTCTCGGGTGCCGCCCTCCTCGCGCTCGGCGCGTGCACGCCGCTCGGTATCACCTCCGTCGATGACCTCAGCGAGGCCGAGATCGCGCTTGCCCGCAACTTTTGCGAGGGCAGCGGGCTCGCCGCCTGCCGGTTCGTCAACAGCCCCGTGCGCCTCGGCACCGAGGCCGTGCGCGTGCCGGGCCGCGCCAACAAGTTCTTTCGCACCGCCAACCGCCTCGAATTCACCGACGGCGGGCAGTCGCTCTGGATCGCCTCGCGCGACACGCTGACGGACGGCGCCTCGATCCCGCGCATCTTTGTGCCGATCGTGGGTCTGCCGACCAGCCCGTCCTTCGTGAATGCCGCCGCCGTGCACGACGCCCATTGCGGCATCGGCAACGAGAACGGCCCCGAATTCCACTCGCGCACATGGGAAGACACGCACCGCATGTTCTACGACGCCCTCCGCGTCGGCGGCACGCCAGAGCTCAAGGCCAAGATCATGTTCGCCGCCGTCTACCTCGGCGGCCCGCGCTGGAACGCCGGCGGCCGCGAGCTGGACGGTGTCCCGCAACAATCGATGCGCGCGACATTGCGGCAGGTGATCGGTTTTATCCGCTCGGCCAACCCGACCGTGCCGCAGATCGAAGCCTATATCGAAGAGCGCGAAAAAGAGCTGCTCCGCCAGCCGCTGAAAGAAGACAGCTCCCCTACCGATCCGGTCAAGGTCGAGGACGAGCCTACCATTATCGAGCCCGAGGAGCCCTTCGAGCCCGAAGAGCCCGTGATCAACCCCGAGCCGCCGGTCACGCCCGTGCCTCCGATCCTGCCAGAGCCCCCGGACGAGCCCGACACCCCCACCATCGACCCCGAGTTCCCCGACGGCTTCAACCCAGACGGCGACCCCGACTTCGGCTCTCCCGGCGACGGCGAGGATGGGTTTATCGACCCCCTGCCGTGTTTGCCGAGTATTACGGAGTGCGGGTAAAGGCGACAACGCTCCGATTGGCTTGCAAGGCGAGATGACGCCTTAAATCAGTTCGGCAGCCGTCCGCACATAATTGAGGATAGGCACAGGGGACGCAGATATCCTCCGTCCGCACTTGACCAGTGAAATTTCAGTTGCAAGACTTCTGTGGCGATACAGTCGCGCCTAAGCACGCGTGGTATGTACGAGGCTTAAAGACCAGCGGCGCCCCGGATCAGGTCCGGGACGGGTCTAGCTGTCCATCTTCAGCGCCGAGATGAACGCCTCTTGCGGGATGTCCACCTTCCCGAACTGGCGCATCTTTTTCTTACCCGCCTTCTGCTTGTCGAGGAGCTTGCGCTTGCGGGTGGCGTCGCCGCCGTAGCATTTGGCCGTCACGTCCTTGCGCAGGGCCGACAAAGTCTCGCGGGCGATCACTTTGCCGCCGATGGCCGCCTGGATCGGGATTTTGAACATGTGGCGGGGGATGAGGTCCTTGAGCTTTTCGCACATGGCGCGGCCGCGCATCTCGGCACGGTCGCGGTGGACCATGGTTGACAAAGCGTCGACGGGCTCGTCGTTCACCAGCACCTGCATCTTGACGAGGTTGTCCTCGCGGTAGCCGGTCATCTGGTAATCGAACGAGGCATAGCCCTTGGTCACCGATTTCAGGCGGTCGTAGAAATCGAACACCACCTCGTTCAGCGGCAGATCGTAGACCACCATCGCGCGGGAGCCGGCGTAGGTCAGGTCCAGCTGGATGCCGCGGCGGTCCTGGCAGAGCTTGAGCACGTCGCCGAGATAATCGTCGGGCACCAGGATCGTCGCCTTGATCCGCGGCTCCTCGAGGTGGTCGATCTTGGACGGGTCAGGCATGTCCGCCGGATTGTGCAGCTCGATCATCTCGCCCGGCTCGTTGTCCTTCCCCTTCATATAGATGTGGTAAATCACCGAGGGGGCGGTCGTGATGAGCTCGATGTTGTACTCGCGCTCGATCCGGTCGCGGATGACTTCGAGGTGCAAAAGGCCGAGGAACCCGCAGCGGAAGCCGAAGCCGAGCGCCGCAGACGTTTCCATCTCATAGGAAAAGGAGGCGTCATTCAGCGCCAGCTTCTCGATCGCGTCGCGCAGGTCCTCGAACTCGGCTGAATCGACCGGGAAGAGGCCGCAGAACACCACCGGCTGCGACGGCTTGAAGCCCGGGAGCGCGTCCTCGGTGCCCTTCTTCTCGTGTGTGATCGTGTCGCCCACGCGGGTGTCGCGCACCTGCTTGATCGAGGCGGTGAGAAAGCCGATCTCCCCCGGACCCAGCTCGTCGATGTTCGCCATCGCGGGGCGAAAGACGCCGATCCGGTCCACGTGGTGCACTGTGCCGTTCGACAGGAACTTGATCCGCTCGCCCTTTTTGAGCGTGCCGTCCATGACGCGCACGAGGACGATCACACCGAGGTAGGCGTCGTACCAGCTGTCCACTAGCATCGCCTTGAGCGGCGCGTCGCGCGTGCCTTGCGGGGCGGGCAGCTGGTGCACGATGGCCTCGAGCGTCTCCTTGATGCCGACGCCGGTCTTGGCCGAGACCTGGATCGCGCCTGACGCGTCGATGCCGATCACGTCCTCGATCTGCTCGGCGACGCGGTCCACGTCCGAGGCCGGCAGGTCGATCTTGTTGAGGACCGGGACGATCTCGTGATCGGCGTCGATGGCCTGATAGACGTTGGCGAGCGTCTGCGCCTCCACCCCTTGGGTGCTGTCGACCACCAGCAGCGAGCCCTCGACCGCGCGCATCGAGCGGGAGACCTCGTAGGCAAAGTCCACGTGACCGGGCGTGTCGATCAGGTTCAGCACATACTGCTCGCCGTTCTCGGCGGTGTAATCGAGGCGCACGGTGTTGGCCTTGATCGTGATCCCGCGCTCGCGCTCGATGTCCATGGAATCAAGGAGTTGCTCCTTCATATCCCGGTCGGCCACGGTGTTGGTGTCCTGGATCAGCCGATCGGCCAACGTGGACTTCCCATGGTCGATATGCGCCACGATGGAGAAGTTGCGGATATGCGAAAGCTCGGTCATGCGCGAGGATATGCGGGTCTTTGCAGGGGCGGTCAATGGGGCAAGATGGCAGGGTCAAACGGCGGCAGACAGCCTGTCACAGGTCAAGCGCACCCTGCGCGCCGCTGTCCTTCTCCGCCGGTGCCGCCTTGTAGGTGTCGCCGTGCCGCAGGGGCGCGTCGATGGAGGCCGGGCCGCGTGCAATGGCGTCCTCGATGGTGACGATCTGGATGCGGGCACGCGGGTCAAACCCTTCGACGTCGAGCGTGCCCATGCCCCTGGCCTCCGCCACCATGTTGCGCGTTGGCGGCTCGAGCGTGAGAAAGACGCCGAGGTCGGCCTTTTCACGGGTCACGACGGCATCGAGCTCACGGATCATTGCGACCCCGACGTTCTTGCCCCCCTTGACCGAGACGATGGCCTTGAGGCTTTTGCCCGGACCGAACCAGAAGGTGCCGTCGATGCCGCCGTCCGCGCCCTTCCGGCCGCCACCCTGCGGGTAGGCTGCCACGAGACCGCAGGCCCATTTTTCGAACTCCTTTTTGGTGCGGTCGTCGCGGTCGAAAAAGTCGCGCGCGGCAGAGACGTCCTTGGGTGTGCCGTGCACCGTGAACTGCGCCTTGCCCTCAAAGGCGTCCTTGAGCCGGGTTTCGATCAGCGAGATAGCGAGGTGCGTGACGTCGATGCCGATCCACGTGCGGTTCAGCTTTTGCGCGGCGTGCACTGTGGTGCCGCAGCCGCAGAACGGGTCGAGCACGGTGTCCCCTTCGTTGGAGGACGCGTTGATGATGCGTTCGAGAAGGGCCACGGGTTTTTGGGTGGGGTAGCCAAGCTCTTCCCGTCGACCTATCGGCAGCAAATCCGACCAGTCATTGGTCACAGTGCGGCCTTTAGACTCGTCGAGGTACTTTTTGTATTGCGGTACCGCCCCCGGTTTGAGTTGTACAACAATCCCATCATCATAGGCTTGTTGCATCCGCTCACGAGTCCATCTCCAAACTCGGGAGACACCCAAAAATTCATAGGTAAGATTTGGTCGATCATCGTTCGGATTTAGCAAAGGAAGCAAGCGATATTGCCGTCCATCTTTGTCTTTGTACCTATATGCTTTTTCAACGTAATCGCTGTCGTGCGCTCCGTATTGAGGTATGAAAAGCGAGGACGACGAACTTGTGTATCGTAAAATGACATCGCGACAATTAGCGAAGTTCTTGGAATTTAGGCTTTTCGGATTTGATCGTCGCCAGGAAATCTCATTGCCAAAATTCCCCGCCCCAAACACCGCATCCAGAAGCACCTTCAGATAATGCGACGCGGTCGGGTCGCAGTGCAGGTAAAGGCTCCCCGTCGGCTTGAGCACCCTGTGCAGCTCGGTCAGCCTGACCCCCATCATGCACAGGTAGGCCGTCATCGCGTTCTTGCCGAGAAAGCCGACCATCGCCTCCAGCATCGCGGCGGCGTCTTGGTAGGGGCTGTCCTTGACCTCGTTCAGCGCCTGCAGCGAGGTCAGGTCCGACCATTGCTAGGTATCGTCGAATGCCTCGATCTGCGCAGGGCTCTCGTTGCCCTTGGGGCCCTTGAAGAGCACGTTGTAGGACGCGTTCGAGTTGAACGGAGGGTCGAGGTAGATCAGGTCCACGCTCTCGTCCGCGATCTGCGTGCGCAGCACGTCGAGGTTGTCGCCATAATAGAGGTGGTTCACTGCGTCCTCCCTGCCCGGTTGCTCCGGTGTCTATTGCGCCGAGCTTAATGCAAGGTGTGGAGGCGTGGCGAGCAAAAGCTCACCGTCACACCCGCGCGTTCACCTCGATGAGGTTACCCGAGGGGTCTTCCACGTAGAGGTGGTGAAAGCCGGGGATGGCGAATTCGGGGGTGTAGCTGTAGCGCACACCCGCAGCATCGAGGCGGGACATGACGACCGAGAGGTCGGGGACCTCAAAGGCGACGTGACCGCCGACGGACGGGTTATGAGAGAGGTTGTTTTTCGCCGGAAAGTCCGGGTCGGGCGCAATCAGGTGCAGCCCTGTGTGCGACTGCCGCCCGTCCGCAAAAAGCGCCAGCTTGTCGGGCGAGCCGGGGATGTAGCCGCGCGCCGCGGGAAAGGTCCACGCGGCCTCCTCCACTCCGAGCAGGGCGGCGTAGAACCGTGCGGTGGCGCGCACATCGCGCGCCTCGAGGTTTACGTGGTGCAGGCTCCAGGTCATCGCGCGCTCCTTTGCATGACGGCTCTGTGACGGATTGACGCTAAGCCCGCGCGCGGGGGCGGTAAAGCACGGCGTTTTGCCGCCCACCCGCGAAAAACAAGGGATTTATTTGCCGCCTTCCCTTGCCAAGCACGCCGCCCCGCGCCATGTGCACCCTAGCTACGTTACCACTATCGACCCACTGCTCTTCTGCTTCGGCGCTGTGCAACGCGATTGAGTTGACCGATGCGACGAAGGGGCGTGCGTTTGCGCCCTACAATTTAGGAGACATGACGATGGCCAAAGGCACCGTCAAATGGTTCAACGCCGACAAAGGGTACGGCTTCATTCAACCCGAGGGCGGCGGACCGGATGTGTTCGTGCACATCTCGGCGGTTGAGCGCGCCGGCCTGACCGGGCTCAAGGACAACCAGGCGATCAGCTACGAGCTGGAAACCGGCCGCAACGGCAAGACCTCGGCGGGCTCGCTCGAACTCGGCTAAGCCGCCGCGGGCATCTGCCCGGCACACCGATCGAAGGGGCGCTTTTGAGCGCCCTTTTTTATGCCCGCCAGCCGGACGCATTCCCCCGTAGGCCGCGGTGCACAGATATCTGGACAGAAGTGTTCAGGCTGCCCTAGCATCGCCCCCGTGGAGTGGATACGGGAGGATTCGGGGCCATGAAATCGCAATATCGTGTGGTCGTGATCGGCGGCGGCGTCGTCGGATCGTCGGTGCTCTATCACCTGGCCAAGATGGGCTGGACGGATTGCGTCATGCTCGAGCGTTCGGTCCTGACGGCCGGCTCCTCCTGGCACGCGGCGGGCGGCATCCACGCGCTGAACGCAGACCCGAACATGGCCGCCCTGCAAGCCTACACCATTGATCTGCTGTCGGAAATCGAGGCCGAGTCCGGCCAGAACATCGGGCTGCACATGACCGGCGGGCTGACCATGGCCGGCACGCCCGAACGCTGGGAATGGCTGCAATCGGCCTACCGCATCTTCCAATCCATCGGGATCGAGGACTGCGAACTCGTCACCCCCGAGGAGGCACAAAAGCGCTGCCCGATCATGTCCACCGACGGCCTTCTGGGCGGCATGTGGGCGGACCGCGAGGGCTATGTCGACACCACCGGTACCGTGCATGCCTATGCAATTGCTGCGAAAAAGCGGGGCGCCGAGTACTACGAGCACACCAAGGTCGAGAGCCTCACACAGACCGCGACCGGCTGGCGCGTGGTCACCGACAAGGGCACGATCGACTGCGAGCACGTGGTGAACGCCGCCGGCCTCTGGGCCAAGCAGGTCGGGCGCATGGCGGGGATCGAACTGCCGGTCTCGCCGCTCAAGCACCACTACCTGATCTCCGACACGATCCCGCAGCTCGAAGAGCTTGACTTCGAAGTGCCGATGACCGTGGACCTCGAGGGCTTCACCTACCTGCGTCAGGACCAGAAGGGCGTGCTCCTCGGCATCTACGAGATCGAGCACGAGCACTGGGCGATGGACGGCGCGCCCTGGGACTACGGGATGGAGCTCTTCCAAGAGCAGACCGACCGGATCGAGAACGAACTGATCCTCGGATTTGAACGCTACCCGGCTCTTCAGGAGGTCGGGGTCAAGACATGGGTCAACGGTGCGTTCACCTTTTCACCCGACGGCAACCCGCTGGTCGGCCCCGTCCCCGGCAAACGCGGCTACTGGTGCGCCTGCGCGGTCATGGCCGGCTTCCTGCAAGGCGGCGGTGTCGGCAAATCCCTCGCCGAATGGATGATCGAGGGCGAGACCGAGGCGGACACCTACTGCATGGACATCGCGCGATACGGCAAATTTGCCGAGAACAAGCGCTACATCCGCGAGACCACCGGCCAGTTCTACTCCCGCCGCTTCGTGATGACCTACCCCAACGAGCAATTGCCTGCCGGACGCCCGCTGAAACGCTCGCCGGCATGGGCCGACATGGACGCCGCCGGCGCGCATTGGGGTGTCTCCTGGGACATGGAAACCCCGCTCTATTTCGCCCCCGAAGGCTTTGTCGAAGCGCCGACGCTCAAACGCTCGAACGCCCACGACATCGTCGCCGCCGAGTGCAAGGCCGTCCGCGAAGCTGTTGGATTGCTTGATATTTCCGCCTTCAGCCGGTTCGAGGTCTCTGGCCCGAACGCCGAAGCCTGGCTGGACAAGATGATGGCCTCCAAGCTGCCCAAGCCCGGCCGCGCCAAGCTCGCACCGATGCTCGCTCCCTCGGGACGGCTCAAAGGCGACCTCACCGTCTTCAACTGGGGCGACGGCACATGGTGGATCATGGGGTCTTACTACCTGCGCGCCTGGCACATGCGCTGGTTCAACGATCACCTCAAGGACGGCGTGCAAGTCCGCGATCTTGGGGAAGAAATCTGTGGCTTCTCCCTCTCCGGCTCAAACGCCCGCAAGGTGATCGAGGCAGTCGCCGAAACGCCCGTCGACCTGCCCTTCATGGGATGCTGCGTGGCCGACATCGGCATGATCCGCGCTCGCGTCGCCCGCATGTCCGTCGCCGGCGAGCTCGGGTTCGAGATCAACTGCCGCTACGGCGACCACATCACGCTGCGCCGGATGCTTCTCGAGGCCGGAGCAGCGCACGGCATCCGCGAGATCGGCTTCAACGCGCTCCTCTCGCTCCGCCTCGAAAAGTCGTTCGGCATCTGGTCCGCCGAATTCACCCAAGGCTACACCGCCGCCATGACCGGCATGGACCGCTGGATCGACTGGTCCAAGGACTTCACCGGCAAAGCCTCCGCCCTCGCCGAACGCGATGGCAACGGCCCCGCGCAAACCCTTGTCATGCTTGAGATTTCGGATGGCGACGCGGACGCATCCGGCTACGAACCTGTCTGGCAAAATGGCGACAAGGTCGGCTTCGTCACCTCTGGCGGTTATGGCCACACCGTCAACAAATCCCTCGCAATGGCGCTCGTGAACACGGACCTTGCCGAGGTTGGCACCGACCTTTCTGTGCACGTCGTCGGCGTCGAGCGCGCCGCCAAAATCATCCCGTCCTCACCCTACGATCCAACCGGAGAGGCCATGCGCGGATGAGACGCGGACGCCGCGCCGGCACTGGCGCTCCGAAACGCAGCATCGATTATCGACGCCTGCGCAACCCATTCCCGCCGATGGAGCTGTTTTCGACGGACGAGGTGCAGGCGCTCCACCAGGCGTCACTCGATCTCCTGAAGCACAAGGGTATCAAGGTCTTGCTGCCCGAAGCTTGCGCAGTCTTTGAACAAGCTGGCGCAAGACTCCGTGGAGACATGGTTTTCCTCGATGAGGACATCGTTGGCGCCGCGCTCAAGAGCGCGCCACAGAGGATCGAGCTTTCCGCCGGCGCGCGCGACCGAGACCTCACGCTCGAGCTGGGCAACCTGGTCTTCCAACCCGGTGCAGGCGCGCCGCATGCCACCGATCTGACACGTGGCCGGCGGCCGGGCGACTTGAAGTCCTTCCGCGAACTCATTGCGCTTACACACAATTTCGACGTTCTGCACATGCTGCCACCATTGGTCGAGCCGCAGGACGTGCCGATCCACACGCGGCACTATGCGACCCTTGAGGCGCAGATGGAGCTGTCGGACAAGTTCCCCTTCATCTTTGCCCGGGGCACCAGTCAGGTCGAGCAATCCTTTGAACTGTTGCGTGATTTCAGGGGCTTGTCGGACAACGGTTTCAAATCGGGCGTGCATGCCTACACAATCATCAACACCAACTCGCCGCGTCAGCTCGACATTCCGATGAGCCAGGGGTTGATCGACTTTGCCCGGCACAATCAGGTGGCAATCGTCACCCCGTTTACGCTGATGGGCGCGATGGCCCCCATCACGGTCGGGGGTGCGTTAACTTTAAGTCATGCAGAAGCTTTGGCCGCTATCACCCTGACACAACTCGTAAAACCCGGTGCGCCCGTATGTTACGGCACCTTTACCAGTAACGTCGACATGAAGTCCGGCGCGCCTGCCTTTGGCACGCCGGAGCACTTCCGCGCCTCCGTCCTTGCGGGGCAATTGGCACGGCACATCGGCTTGCCCTGGCGGTCGGCTTCCGGCTCGGCAGCGAACATCAGCGACGTGCAGGCGGCGCACGAGACGCAGATGGGCCTGTGGGGCTGCCTCATGGGCGGCGCGACGGTGGTGATCCACGCGGCGGGCTGGCTCGAAGGTGGGCTCACGGTGTCATATGAAAAGCTCGTAACCGATTGTGAAGTCTTGCAAATGGTCGCCGAGCTCTGCACCGCGCCAAGCAAGGACCTCGGGCTCGATGCGCTCGAAGAGGTCGCGCCGGGAGGGCATTTCTTCGGCGCGGCGCACACCATGGCGCGCTATCAGACGGAGTTTTACGAACCACTGGTCGCCGACTGGTCGAACTACGGCACTTGGTCCGAACGAGGCGCGCGGGACGCCACGACACGCGCTACAGACATCTGGCAAAGCATCCTCGCGGAGCCGGGCTTTGTGCCAGATGGCGACCGCGTTGACGCCATGGCAAACACGATCCGAAGAATGGAAGCGGCGGGCGGCGCCCCGCCCGAAAGCTGATGGCAGACGACGGATCCCACATAAAGGCGACCCGCGGAGACTGGCTGGCAGCCGCGCTCGACACGCTGGTCTCAGACGGCGTCGATCAGGTCAAGGTCTTGGCTTTGAGCGAAAAATTGGGCGTGAGCCGCTCGAGTTTCTATTGGTATTTCAAAAGCCGGCAAGAGCTGCTCGACACGCTGCTGGCCCATTGGCAAAGCACGAACACCGCTGCGATGGTGGCGCAAGCCGAGGCGCCGGCGCGCGACATCACACAAGCGGTGTGCAACGTCTTTCACTGCGTCGTGGACCCGGACCTCTTTAACATCTCGCTCGATTTCGCCGTGCGGCACTGGGCGCGACGGTCGGGGACGGTGCGGCGCGTGCTCGACCACGGGGATACCGCACGGCTGACTGCGCTGACGGAAATGTTCAAACGTTTTCAGTACCCTACGCTGGAGGCTGAGACGCGCGCGCGGGTGCTCTATTATATGCAGATCGGCTATAACGACGCGGATTTACGTGAGCCACTGGCCGAGCGGCTGCGCCAGTCGCCGATGTACGTCAAGGTGTTCACCGGCGTGGAGCCCGACGCGGAGGCTATCGAGGAGTTTCGCCGCTACGCCATGCAGGTCGCGGCGCAATAGCCGCAACAATCGGCGAATATCTGCCTCATTGTGCGCGGCACTCGACCAATTCTGCGAGACCGTTTACCTTGCCCTCAGACCTCAAAAGAAGGGTATGGGCATGGTTCGCAGTGTTGTTTTGATGGCCGCGCTGGCGGTGGGGGCCACAAGCCTGCCGGCTCCGGCGGAGGCGGGGAAAATCTCGCGCGCCTGTTTGCAGGCAGATCGGAAGGCGGCGACGCGCTCGCTTTGCGGTTGTATCCAGGCGGTGGCCAATCAATCGCTCACGAGGTCGGAACAACGGCTGGCGGCCAAGTTCTTTCGCGACCCGCACATGGCTCAGGAAATCCGGCAATCGGACCTGCCGCGAAACGAGCGGTTCTGGGAAAAGTACAAGGCGTTTGGCCGCACGGCGGAGGCCGTGTGCCGGGGCGCGTGAGACGCGCTCAGGCGTCGAGAAAGACGCGGGCCGCAGCCTCGAACGCGCGCGGCTGATCGGCGTGCAGCCAATGGCCGGCGTCCTTGAGCTGGACAAAGCGCGCCTTTGGGAAAAGCGCGGTGATCCGGGGGCGGTGCTCGGCTGTGACGTAGTCGCTTTGTGCGCCGGTCAGTACGACAGATTTACCGTCGTAAACGCCTGACACATCAGGGAAATCCATGATCTTTTGCATCTCGCGCGCGAGCGTGTCGAGGTTGAGCCGCCACTGGCGGGTCTGCATATCGAAGGACTGCGCGAAAAAGCTTTGGAGGGACGGGTCGGAGACTTCGGGCGCAAGCGCCGCGACAAGGTCGGATCGTGACGTGATGGCCTTGGTATAGACGCGCTGCATCGCCTCCACGAAGCCAAGCTGCGTGTGGCTGTAGCGGACGGGCGCGATGTCGGCGACAAGCAGGCGGTTCACCATGTCGGGGCGCGTGAGGGCGAGCATCATCGCGGCTTTGCCACCCATGGAGTGACCGATAACTGATGCCTGACCGCCGTGCGCGTCGATCACCTCCGCGAGGTCTTCCGCGAGGTCGTCGTAGCTGTGGGTCGCAAGATGCGGGCTCTGCCCATGGTTGCGCATGTCCACGGCGACGACGTGGTGCGCATCCGACAGACGCTTGGCAATCACGCCCCAGTTGCGGGCGGAGCCGAAGAGGCCGTGGGCGATGAGGACGGGCGGTTTGCCGGGCACCGGGGCGCCAAAGGTCAACGTGTGCAACATGCCACGTTTGCTATCGGCATTAACCCTGAGGTGCCAGAGGTCTTGAGCGGTTGCGGTTCGCTTTGCTAGGCCGGGGACATGATCGAGCCTCGCAGCCTCCAACGCCAGTCCCGCCGGTTGAGCCGCCTTTTGCAGTTCAAGCTGGGTGCCAAGGGCCAGACGCTGGCCGCGCGTCACAGGGGCGTCGGGCGGTATCTGCCGCATAAGGTGCGCCGGGATCTCGCGACGCTGGAACAAGCCGAGACGATGATGGGCCATCCCAAGCTGGCGATGCGGGTGGATGCGGCCAAGGTCGACGCCGCATACCGCAGGGCGCATGCGCATCTGGACGGTGTGAGCCGTCACGCGCGGCTTAAAGCCTACCTGCTGAACGTCGGCGCGGTGGTTGCGTTCAACCTCGTTGTCGTGGCGACCTGCGTCATCCTTTACGCTAAGTGGCGCGGCTGGGTGTGACCGGCTCGGGCGACAGCGCCTCGCGGAACACCAGCGTCACGGTCACGAAGCTGACGTAGAGCAACAGGTACCACGATCCCATCTTGGCGAGACTCACGAGGTCGAGCGCGCCTTGGCCGGCGTAGATCCAAGTGCCGGTGCCGGTCCCGACGTTTTCGGCCACCCAGAGCGCAAAGGACGCCAGCAGCGCGGCGAGCGGCAGCGGCATCCAGTAGGCGGTCTGCCCAATGGTGAACCACACCCGCGTGCGCGCGTAAAGCAGCACCGTCCCGGCAAAGAGCGCGAGGCGGATGTCGGGCAGGAAGTGATGCGCGAAGAAATTGATGTAGATCAACGTGGCCAGCACCACCGTCATCCAGAACGGCGGATAGGGCGCGAACCGCATCTCAAAGATGCGGATGACCCGGGCGATGTAGGACCCGACCGAGGCGTACATGAAACCGGAAAAGAGTGGCACGCCAAGGACCTTCATCACCGCCGGCTCGGGGTAAGCCCACGAGCCGGCCTGCACCTTGAAGAGCTCCATCGCGGTGCCGGTGAGGTGGAAGAGGAGGATGACCTTGGCCTCCGCCAGCGTCTCGAGCCGGAGAAGGAGGAACAGGGCTTGCAGT
This sequence comes from Pseudaestuariivita sp., assembly GCF_052825805.1. Lineage (NCBI taxonomy): Bacteria > Pseudomonadati > Pseudomonadota > Alphaproteobacteria > Rhodobacterales > Paracoccaceae > Pseudaestuariivita > Pseudaestuariivita sp. The sequence continues at coordinate 137,440 of NZ_JBRBVB010000013.1, forward strand.
GCGATCGCGTAGATCAGGAGCGCGTCGTAGCGGGCGATGCGCCAGCCGTCCTGCCAGAGCGCGTCCGAGACCAGGAGGCCGATCAGCAGCAGCCCGCCAAAGAGCGCCGCCCACCCCTGCTTGAGAACGAACAGCACCAATTCGGCGAGCGCGTGCGGCAGGCGGGCGCGGACGGCATCGCCAAGCCGGCGTTCGAGGGAGCGGGTCTGGGTCATGGGCCCCGTCACCCGGTCACGCGCCCTGCCCCGCCTCGACCATCATCGCGATCATCTCGAACATGATTGCCGTCGCGGTCAGGGCGGTGATCTGGTTGGGCGCGTCCTTGGTCGGCATCATGCAGACGATGTCCGCGCCGACGATATTGAGCCCGCGCACGGCGTGCAAAAGACCGACCGCTTCGTCGATGTCGAAACCGCGCGCGCCAGCCTCGAGGTTGGACACGCCCGGCGCGATGGACGGGTCGAGGCAGTCGAGGTCGAATGTGATGTAGATCGGGCGATCCTTGAGCACGTTGCGCGCCTCAGCCGCCACGTCGTCCAGCCCGCGCTTGCGGAAGTCGCGCATGGTCACGACGTTGTAGCCGTAGGCGTAAGACGGCTCGAGCCAATCGAGGGTGCGGGGGTGACCGCGCAGGCCGAGCTGCATCGAGGTCTTTGGGTCCACCTGGCCCTGATCGGCGAGGTAGGCGCCCCAGTGCGCGGCGGATTTCTCGGCGCCAAGGAAGTGGTCGACCTTGGTAAAGACGTCCGTGTGCGCATCGAGGTGCAGGAGCGAGACAGGCTCACCGCCCGACAGTTTGCCGCCGCCTAGCGCCTGCAGGATGCCGCCGGTGATGGCGTGATCGCCGCCGACGGACACAGGCCGGATGCCGCGCGCGTCGATGTCTTTGTAGAAAGCCGTGATGTCGGCGATGCTCGCCTCGTTGTCGTTGGCGCGCGGCAGCGGCACGTCGCCGAGGTCGGCGATGCGGGCGGCGTTCCAGGGGTCGAGACCCATCTCCAGATGCACCCGGCGCCCGACGGCGGAGACGTTGCGCACGGCGCGGGGGCCAAGGTGCTGATCCTTTTCAGTGGTGCCGTTGCCGGCGCTGTGCGGCACGCCGATCAGGCCGATGTTCTGATCCCCCGGCGGCTCGTGCGGGCAGCGAAAGAACGTCGGCACCCCCCACCAGTAGAGGTTCTCCATCATCGAGGTGAGGTGTGGATCGGTCATGCTGCCCCCTGCCCTAGCAGCGCCAGCGTGGAGCGACGGGGGCGGAGCGTCAAGCGGCGCGGGTGCCGGCAAAAGTGCCTTTGGCAATGGGGCCGAACTTGACCGTGCCGCTCACCGCATCGCCGTCAATTGTGCCGGCGAACTTCATCGTCATGGGCATGGGGCGGTCGATAGCGACTTTGAAACTGAGCGCGTCGCCGGTATGCGACAACGCCTCCATCGGGCCGGAGCCACCCTTGCCGCGCATTTCACCGGAGCTGGCGTCCCACGTGATGCGCGCAGGCGTCTCGCCGAGGGGAGAAGAAATGGTGATGTCGAACGCGTGCATGGAAGCCCTCCTGCGATGTGCGGAAGGTGTAGACGGGCGGCGTGAAGAGTGAAGCGCAACGTGGCGGAAGCGCACCAAAAAAGGCGCCAGAGCAAGGCGCCTTTCTGTTAAGCGTGATGGGTGGAACCACCCATCCTACGCCATGGCCTGCCGGATCAGAGGTCCTGATAGATCGGGAAGCGGGCGCAGAGGGCCTCGACCTCGGCACGCACCTTGGCCTCGACCTCGGCATTGCCGTCCTCGCCGTTGGCGGCAAGGCCGTCGACCACTTCGATGATCCAGTCGGCGATCTGGCGGAACTCGTCCTCGCCAAAGCCGCGGGTCGTGCCGGCGGGCGACCCGAGGCGGATGCCCGAGGTCACGGTCGGCTTTTCAGGGTCGAACGGCACGCCGTTCTTGTTGCAGGTGATGTGCGCCCGGCCGAGCGCCGCTTCGGTCGCGTTGCCCTTGACGCCCTTGGGGCGCAGGTCGACGAGCACGACGTGGGTGTCGGTGCCATGGGTGACAGTGTCGAGGCCGCCTTTGATGAGCTGGTCGCTAAGCGCTTGCGCGTTTTTGACCACCTGCTGGATGTAGGTCTTGAACCCCGGCTCGAGCGCCTCGCCGAAGGCCACGGCCTTGGCCGCGATCACGTGCATGAGCGGGCCGCCCTGGATGCCGGGGAAGATGGCGGAGTTGAACTTTTTCGCCAGCGCCTCGTCATTGGTGAGGATCATCCCGCCGCGCGGGCCGCGCAGGGTCTTGTGCGTCGTGGTGGTCGCCACATGCACGTGCGGGAAGGGGCTGGGGTATTCGCCCGCCGCGATCAGGCCGGCAAAATGCGCGACGTCCGCCAGAAGGTAGGCGCCGACGCTGTCGGCGATCTCACGCATCTTGGCAAAGTCGATCTGGCGCGGGATGGCGGAGCCGCCGGCGATGATCATCTTGGGCTGGTGCTCGGTCGCAAGGGCCTGCACCTCGTCGTAGTCGAGTTGGTTGTCCTGCTTGCGCACGCCGTACTGGACCGCGTTGAACCACTTGCCCGACTGATTGGGGCGCGCACCGTGGGTCAGGTGACCGCCCGCGTCGAGGCTCATGCCGAGGATCGTGTCGCCCGGCTGCAGCAGCGCCTGGAAGACGCCCTGGTTGGCCTGGCTGCCCGAGTTCGGCTGCACGTTGGCAAAGCCGCAGTCAAAGAGCTTGCACGCCCGCTCGATCGCGAGGTTCTCGGCCACGTCCACATGCTGGCAGCCGCCGTAGTAGCGCCGGCCCGGGTAGCCTTCGGCGTACTTGTTGGTCATGACGGAGCCTTGCGCCTCCATCACCGCCTTCGAGACGATATTCTCGGAGGCGATCAGCTCGATCTCGTCGCGCTGGCGCGTCAGCTCGTCGCCCATGGCGGCGGCGATGGCCGGATCGCTGTCTTTGAGCGACGTGGTGAAGAAACCGGTCTCGCGGTGCGGAGCATTCATGGGACGTCCCTCCTGTCCTCTGGGTTTAATCTGCGATTTAGGGCAATGATGCGTCGGCAGAAAGGGTCAAAACGACAGAATCTGTCTGGCCGGCGTCATTGACGCACCCCGAGGCTGGTGCAGATCGCCGCTATGTGGTTCTGTCGGGGCTCGCGAGGGAGGGACGCGTTAGTGGCGCGCAAACTGGCATTCACGGCGTCGTCGGCGCCCGCGGCGGTCGCTGCCTGCGATGCGCTGATCCGCATCTATGGTCAGTGCGAGGCTGCCGAGGCGGATGTGATCGTCGCTCTCGGGGGTGACGGGTTCATGCTGCAAACGCTGCACAGCACGCAAGACTTGCCCGCGCCGGTCTACGGGATGAACCGCGGCACGGTTGGGTTCCTGATGAACACCTACTCCGCCGATGACCTGCCCGAGCGGCTGGCCGCCGCCGAGGAGGCGCTGATCAATCCGCTGCAGATGGAGGCGCGCACGGTCTCGGGCGCGGTACGGCGGGCGCTGGCGATCAACGAGGTGTCGCTGCTGCGGCAGGGGCCGCAAGCCTCCAAGCTGCGCATCCTGGTGGACGGCAAGCCGCGGATGGAGGAGCTGGTGTGCGACGGCGCGCTGGTGTCGACGCCGGCTGGCTCGACGGCGTATAACTATTCGGCACACGGGCCGATCCTGCCGATCGGGTCGGACGTGCTGGCGCTCACAGCCATGGCGGCGTTTCGGCCGCGTCGGTGGCGCGGCGCGCTGCTGCCGAAGGGCGCGCGGGTCACATTTGAAGTGCTCGACGGGGAGAAGCGTCCGGTGATGGCCGAGGCCGACGCCCGCGCGGTGCGCAACGTGGTGCGGGTCGATGTGGCCAGCGCCCCGCATATCACGCACCGGATCCTGTTCGATCCCGGTCACGGGCTCGAAGAGCGATTGATCCGCGAGCAATTTGCCTGAGGGGGATGGGTGCGAGCACCCATCCTACGTGCGATCTTTTCCTGCTGCAGCAGGCCCGGCTGACCGCCCACCTCGTCCGTCCAGAACGGCGCGCCATGCAGCGGCAGGTCCGCCTCCAGAGGCTCCTTGATCTCTGGCCGGTCGCGGTGGATCGAGCTGTGCGGCCAATCCCACACGTCGCGCACCAAACCATGGCGCACAGGGTTCTGCCAGATATACCGCCGGTGCCGCGCGAGGTCTTCGCCGTCGCGGATCACATGCTCCCAGAACCGGCGCTGCCAGAACGCCCGCTCCTGCTTGAGCCGGCCCGAGCGGTGGCGTGCGCAGGGCGCGGCGACGGCGCGGGACATCCGCGACTTGATCAGCCGCCACCGGGTCGAGAAATCGGCATCCCCCTCCGGCAGAGTCCAGATCGCGTGCAGATGATCGGGCAAAACGCAGATCGCATCGGTGTGGAACGGGCGCTCGGTCACCGTCTGCGCCCAGGCCACGCGCAGCGCGTCGATATGCGCCACAAGCGCCCCGCTGCCGCGCTCGGCCAGCGCCACGGTAAAGAAATAGGTGCCGCCCGGCACGAAGCGTCGTCTGTAGCTGGTCATCGCGCCAGCAAAGGCGACACGCGTTAAATTGTGATGAACGCCCGCGTAGGATGGGTGATTTCACCCATCCATGGCGTAGCCGAGGCTTTGGAGCGCGGTCTTGATTTCATCGAGGATGGCCGGATCGTCGATCGTCGCAGGCATCTTCCAGGTCGTGCCATCAGCGATGGCCACCATCGTACCGCGCAGTATCTTGCCCGAGCGCGTCTTGGGGAGGCGGTCCACGACCACGGCCTGTTTGAACGCCGCGACCGGTCCGATCTTGTCCCGCACGAGCGCGACGCATTCGGCGGTGATCTCGTCAACCGGGCGGTCCGTGCCGGCGTTGAGGCACAAAAAGCCGACCGGCACCTGCCCCTTGAGCGCATCGCCTGCACCGATCACCGCGCATTCGGCGACGTCTGGGTGGCCTGCGAGGACCTCCTCCATCCCGCCGGTCGAGAGGCGGTGGCCGGCCACGTTGATCACGTCATCGGTGCGCGCCATGATAAAGACGTAGCCGTCTTCGTCGATGTATCCGGCGTCGCCCGTCTCGTAGTATCCGGGAAAGGTGTCGAGGTAGCTCTTGCGGAACCGCGCTTCGGCGTTCCAGAGCGTCGGCAGGGTGCCCGGCGGCAGCGGCAGCTTGACCGCCAGCGCACCCAGCTCGCCCGCGGGCAGCGGATGTCCGTCGTCGCCCAGCACCTGCACGTCGTAGCCCGGCATCGGCACCGCCGGAGAGCCAAGCTTGACCGGCAGCGGTTCGATCCCCATCGGGTTGCCGACGATGGTGAACCCCGTCTCGGTCTGCCACCAATGGTCGATCACGGGGATGTCCAGCGTGTCCTGCAGCCAGGTGATCGTGTCCGGGTCCGCGCGTTCCCCCGCGAGAAAGAGCGTGCGCAGCGCCGAGAGGTCGAACTCGCGCGTCCAGGTCCCTTTGGGGTCCTCGCGTTTCACCGCCCGCAACGCAGTTGGCGCGGTGAAGAAGGCCGCGACCTTGTGCTTTTCCATCACCCGCCAGAACGTGCCCGCGTCGGGTGTGCCGACCGGCTTGCCCTCGAAGACGATGGTGGTGTTGCGTGCCAGAAGCGGCGCATAGCAGATGTAGCTGTGGCCGACGACCCAGCCCACGTCCGAGGCCGCCCAGAACGTCTCGCCGGGCTCCACGCCGTAGATGTTCTTCATCGTCCAGTTGAGCGCCACGAGATGCCCTGCCGTCGGGCGCACGACGCCTTTGGGCGCGCCGGTGGTACCGGAGGTATAGAGAATGTAGGCCGGGTGATCGCCCCGGACCGGAACGCAAGGCGCGGGCTCCACGCCCTGTTGCGCGGCAAACCATTCGACATCCCGGCCGGGGGTCAGCGTCGCAGGCGCCTGATCGCGCTGAAAGATGATGCAGGTCTCGGGCTTGTGCGCGGCAATCTCGATCGCCGCGTCGAGGAGCGGCTTGTAAGGCACGACCCGGTTCGGCTCGATCCCGCAGGAGCCTGCGATCACCGCCTTGGGTGTCGCATCGTCGAGCCGCACGGCGAGCTCGTTGGCGGCAAACCCGCCGAACACCACCGAGTGGATCGCGCCTATGCGGGCGCAGGCCAGCATCGCGACCAGCGCCTCGGGCACCATCGGCATGTAGATCACGACGCGGTCGCCCATCCCGACGCCCCGCGCCATCAGCGCGCCGCCCAGCCGCGCCACCTTGTCCTGCAGCTCGGCGTAGGTGATCGTGGCCGACGTTCCCGTCACCGGGCTCTCGTACTGGATCGCCGCCTGTGCGCCGAAGCCGGCCTCCACATGCCGGTCGACCGCATTCCAGCAGGTGTTGACCTCGGCATCCGTGAACCACTCGTAAAGCGGTGCGCGGCTGTCCTCGAGCGCGCGCGTCGGCGGCGTCACCCAGTCGATGCCCTTTGCGGCCTCCAGCCAAAAGCCCTCCGGGTCAGCCTGCCAGGCCGCGTAGACGTCCTTGTACCCCATCGAATGCTCCCTCCCGTATGCGATCCCCGATCCCTCGGCATACCGCTACTGCGGTGCCGGGCGCGAGACAAGCACCCGCTGCCCCACACAAAGGCGAAACAGTGACGCCAATTCTCGTCTATTTTGCAAAAAACCCAAATTGAGACGCAATCCCGGTCAACAATTGCCGGATTGCGCAGCGCATTGTCGGGGTCAGAACGAGCGCAACACGACAGAACAGGTGATCTCATGGGACTGCATGTGGTTTTTCAGATCAAGTTTGGCCACGGCCGCGACTGGGTGACGGAGAAACGGCTGGACGAGGAATTGGCCTACCTGACCGAGATCACCCTCCCCTCGCTGGCCGAGCAAACCGATCAAAAGTTCAAGCTGCTGATGATCTGCGATGACCGCCTGAGCGACATCACCCGCAGCCGCATCCGCCACGCCGTCTGGAACATCATCGACCCGGCCAAGGCCAAGGTGATCTTTCGCGGCGCAGGCCGCGCGTCCAAGTTCCTCACCCGCGCCGCACATGGCCGCTGGTCGGACAACCCCTGGCAGCTGCAAGTCGCCATCGACCACGATTCCTCGGTGGCCCCCGACTACGTCAAACACGTGCGCAAGGCCGCCAAACGGCGCGTGCGCAGCATGGGGCCCGAGGAAATCCGCTTCTTTGCCTTCGGCACGCACTATGCGCTGGAGCAGACCGGCGGGCGGACCGAACTCTACGCAAAAGACGGCCAGTACGGCGACGCCGGCGTGTGCCTGCTTTCGCCGCAGGGCCACAGCATGAGCCCGTTCAAGCTCTTGCACAACGCCGCGCAGCAGGACTTGCCGGTGGAGCTGATCGACCGCTCGACGTCCGTCTGGGCGAGCCTCTTTGGCAAGCGCGCCGAGCGCATCGCCGACCGGATCGCGGACCTGCGCGGCCGCCGCGCCGCGCGCATGGCCGACCGCGCGCACCTGACAGTGCGCCCGCGGGTCTTCAACTGATACGGTGGATGGGTGAAATCACCCATCCTACTAAGCCACCACCCCCGTAGGATGGGTGCTCGCACCCATCACTCACTACGCATACCATACATCACAGCGGGCCGCCTATTTGGTTGGGCCCCCCGTAGGATGGGTGCTCGCACCCATCCCCCCTTTTCTTCGCACGACATCGCAACACCCCCCGTAAGGTGGGCACTGCCGAAGCCAAGCAAGCTCACCCGTATTGCGCCACCGGCGTTCCCGCAATCGCGGCCATGTTCAGCAAACCGCGCGGCGTAACCCCCGGCGTCACGATATGCGCCCGGTTGCCCATGCCCATCAGGATCGGCCCGACCTCCAGCGCGTTCCCCTTCATCTTCAGGATGTTGCGCACGCCCGAGGCCGCATCCGCATGGGCAAAGACCAACACATTTGCTGTCCCCCGCATCCGGTTGCCCGGGAAAAGACGCTCGCGCAGCTCTGCATCCAAGGCCGAGTCGATGTTCATCTCGCCCTCGTAGCAAAAATCCTGCGGCGCGCGATCGAGGATCGCCATCGCGGCCCGCAACCGCTCGCCGGTATCACAGGACAGCGAGCCGAACTGCGACTGCGCACAGAGCGCGATGTTCGGCTCCAACCCGAACCGCCGCACGTGCCGGGCCGCACCCTGGCACATCAACGCGATCTGCTCCGGCGTCGGCTCCGTCCAGACGTTCGTGTCGGCGATAAAGAGCGGCCCGTCCTCGAGGATCATCATCGACAGCGCCCCATGCGGCGCGCAGGGATCGTCGCCCTCGCGCGGCCCAGACAGGATCTGCTCGATGTAGCCCAGGTGCCAGCGGTACTGGCCAAACGTCCCGCAGATCAGCGTGTCCGCCTCCTCGCGGTACACCATCGTCGCCGCAATCGCCGTCGTGTTGGTGCGCATGATCGCCCGCGCCAAATCGGGCGTAACGCCATGCCGGGCGCGCAAGCTATGGTAGGTCTCCCAGTAATCGCGATAGCGAGGGTCGTTTTCGGGGTTCACGATCTCAAGATCCCGCTCAGGATGGATCGACAGCCCCATCTTCTCGCAGCGATAGGCGATGACCTCAGGCCGGCCGATAAGGATCGGCTGCTCCCGCGTCTCCTCGAGCACCGCCTGCGCAGCGCGCAGCACCCGCTCATCCTCCCCTTCGGCAAAGACGATGCGCCTCTCGGTTGTGCGCGCCGCCTCGAAAACCGGGCGCATGAGCAGGGCCGATTTGAACACGGACTGGTGGAGCGTATCCCGGTAAGCGTCCAGATCGTCGATGGGGCGCGTGGCCACGCCCGTCGCCATCGCCGCCTCCGCAACCGCCGAGGACACAGTCGCCATCAGGCGCGGATCAAAGGGTTTGGGGATCAGGTACTCCGGCCCGAAGGTCATCTCTTCCCCGGCATATGCGGCGGCCGCCTCCGCACTTGTCGTGGCCCGCGCAAGCGCCGCGATGCCTTCGACGCAGGCGATCTTCATCTCGTCGTTGATTTCTGTCGCGCCCACATCGAGCGCGCCTCGAAAGATGAAGGGGAAACAAAGCACGTTGTTGACCTGATTGGGAAAATCGCTGCGGCCCGTGGCGATGATCGCGTCAGGGGCGACGGCGCGGGCCGCGTCCGGCATGATCTCAGGCGTGGGGTTGGCAAGCGCAAGGATGATCGGCTGCGGCGTCATCTTTGCCACCATCTCGGGCTTCAGCACACCCGGTCCGGAGAGCCCCAGGAACAGGTCAGCCCCTTCGATCACCTCGGCAAGGTCCTTAGGCCCGCCGGGCTGCGCAAAGGCCGCCTTCTGCGGGGTCATGTCTTCTTCGCGTCCTGCGTGTACGAGCCCATGCAAGTCACACAGATGCACGTTCTCGCGCCGCACACCCAGTTTGACCAACATGTTGAGGCACGCGATGCCTGCCGCTCCGCCTCCGGTTGAAACGACTTTGATCTCTTCGAACCGTTTTCCGGCGATGCGCAGCGCGTTGGTCGCTGCCGCGCTCACGACGATGGCCGTGCCGTGCTGGTCGTCGTGAAAGACCGGGATCGACATCTTTTGCTTGCACAACTCCTCGACGACAAAGGCTTCGGGCGCCTTGATGTCCTCGAGGTTGATCGCCCCGAACGTCGGCTCAAGCGCGGCGATGATATCCGCCAGCTTGTGCGGGTCGCTCTCGTCCAGCTCGATATCGAAACAGTCGATGCCGGCGAACTTCTTGAAGAGCACTGCCTTGCCTTCCATCACCGGCTTTGAGGCCAGCGCGCCGATGTTGCCGAGGCCAAGCACCGCCGACCCGTTCGAGACCACCGCCACAAGATTACCCCGCGCGGTATAGCGGGCGGCGTTGGCGGGGTCTTCCTTGATCTCGAGCGAGGCTTCGGCCACCCCCGGTGAATAGGCCCGCGCCAGATCGCGCCCTGTCGCCAGCGGCTTGGTCGCGCGGATTTCGAGTTTCCCGGGCTTGGGACCGGCGTGATAGTCAAGCGCGGCTTGGCGTGCGGCATTCGGGGGCGTTTCAGTCACGGAAAGTCCTCGGCTAGGGCTCTTTTGAGGCAGCTTAGCGGGAGATAGTTTAACGTTAAACTATCTTTTGACCGACGCTCGGCAAAAGCGTCGACGCGCCCGCGTCCTCCTCTGCATTAACTCTAACAGTTTGCGCCAAGCCTGGGAACGTGGTCTCTGAACGCTGCCCCACCGACGAGCGATCCCATGCAAAACATCCGCGCCGAAGTCCTGCTGCCCACCTGCGATTTGAGCGCGGACTTGCCGTTCTTTACCAAACGGTTTGGCTTTCGCCTGATGGAGATTTTCCCCGCCGACGACCCTCGCGTCGCGCTTCTGTCCGGCTATGGCCTGCGCCTGCGGCTGGACCAAAGCCTCGACGCCGCGCCGGGCGTTTTGCGGTTGCTCGGAGACGAGCCGGCGCTCCTCGCGGACGGAGAGACCAATCTTACTTCGCCGGGCGGCACGCACGTCGAAATCGCGGCACTACATCCGCCGGTCCACCAACCGCAAACCGCACACAGCCTCGTGGTCCGCCGCCTTGCCGACAATGCGCCTTGGGTCGTCGGTCGCGCGGGGATGCACTACCGCGACCTGATCCCGGACCGCCTTGGCGGGTCGATCATCGCCAGCCATATCCGCATTCCAGGCGGCGGACCGGTGCCCGATATGGTCCATTACCACTCGGTCGGGTTTCAGCTGATCTTCTGCATCAAGGGCTGGGTCGATCTTGTCTACGAAGACCAAGGCACGCCCTTTCGCCTTCATGCCGGAAACTGCGTGATCCAGCCGCCCGAGATACGGCACCGTGTGCTGTATGCCTCTGACGACATTGAGGTTATCGAGATCGGCGTTCCAGCGGAGCATATCACGACCATCGATCACGAGATGGAGCTACCGACCGATAGGGTGGCGCCAGAGCGCACATTCGATGGTCAGCGGTTCGTGCACTTCAAGGCTGACAGCACGCCGTGGCAGGCCGCTCGTTTGTCCGGCTTCGAAACGCAGGACACGGGCATCAACGTCAACACCAACCAAGTGGCGCAGGTGACCGTTCTGAGGCCCGATGGCGACGCGACAAACGCCACCGCGCATGACGCGGACATCCTCTTTACCTACGTGATGGCGGGGCGGATGCAGCTGAGGACTGACGAGGCGCAACACACGCTCGAGGCCGGGGACGCCTTTGTGCTGCCGCCCGGCCATCCCGCGCATTACGCTGCGGTGTCAGACGATCTGCGCCTGCTCGAGGTGTCGTTGCCGGGGCGTTTCGTGACGCGCGTTTTGTCGGCTACATCTCCTTGAGGGCCTTGATGCGCTCCTGCGCCTGAAGCTCGGTCAGGCTGCCGTCGAACGGCTCGCCCTTTTCAAGCGCCAACTCGCGCAGCTCGGCGGCGGTCTGTTCAGTGAGCGGTGCGTCGGGATCGGTCGGGTTCATCGGCGTGCCGGCGCGCTGGCGCAGGAGGGCGGCGTCATCTGTGCTTTTGGACATCTGATTTCTCCACTAGGCTGGGTTATGAAATTAACCAATCTGCGGGTCGGGAGTTCCCCGCAGTGTCGGAGCAGACGCCATGACACACCCTTTGAAAGACGCGGCGGTCGCGATTCAGGCCCGCGCCTATGCGCCCTATTCCAAGTTCCGCGTGGGCGCCGCGCTCAGCACGCCGTCGGGCGCGGTCTACGCCGGGTGCAACGTCGAGAACGTCGCCTATCCCGAGGGGACCTGTGCCGAGGCGGGCGCCATCGCGGCGATGGTGGCGGGCGGGGAGACCGAGCTAGCCGCGGTCTGCATCGTCTCGGACAGCCCCCTGCCCTGCCCGCCATGCGGCGGGTGCCGGCAAAAGCTGGCGGAGTTCGGCAAGCCGGAGGTCGAGGTCACGATGGTCGGCGCCTCGGGTGAGACGCTGATGATGACACTGTCTGAGCTGCTGCCGGGGGCCTTTTCCGCGGACCACATGGAATGAGCGACACGCGCGCACTCTTGGCGGGCCTGCGGGAGGGCGCGGTGCCGTCCGCCGACGCACTTAGTGCCTTTGCTGCTGGGTTGGCCGATGGGTCCGTGTCGGACGCCCAGGCCGGCGCCTTTGCCATGGCGGTCTGCCAGCGCGGGCTTGGCGAGGCAGGCCGGGTGGCGCTGACGCAGGCGATGACCGCGAGCGGCAAGGTGCTGCGGTGGGACCTTTCCGGTCCGGTGCTCGACAAGCACTCGACCGGCGGCTTGGGTGATTGCGTGAGCCTTGTGCTGGCGCCGGCTCTTGCGGCCTGCGGGGCGTTTGTGCCGATGATCTCGGGGCGCGGGCTGGGCCATACCGGCGGCACGCTCGACAAGCTCGAGGCGGTGCCGGGGGTGAGCGTGACCCTGGACGAGGCGCGGTTCCGAGCGGTGGTGGACGAGGCAGGCTGCGCCATCGTGAGCGCCTCGCCGGACATCGCGCCGGCGGACAAGCGCCTCTACGCGGTGCGCGATGTGACCGGCACGGTGGAGAGCCTCGACCTCATCACCGCATCGATCCTGTCCAAGAAGCTGGCGGCGGGCCTCGACGGGCTGGTGCTCGACGTCAAGACCGGCAGCGGCGCGTTCATGAAGACCGAAGGCGAGGCGCGCGCGCTGGCGGAGGCTCTGGTCGAGACGGCCAAGGCGGCGGGCTGCCCCACGACGGCGCTCATCACCGACATGTCGCAACCGCTTGCGCCCGCGATGGGGAACGCTTTGGAAGTGGCCGAGGCGGTGGCCGTGCTGCGCGGGGATCGCGCGGGGCTCTTGCTCGAGGTGAGCGTGGCTTTGGGCGGCGCTTTGCTCGCGAGTGCTGGGCTTGAGGCGGACGCAAAAGCGGGTGCACAGCGTATCCGGGACGCCATATCTTCGGGCGCAGCCGCGGAGCGTTTTGCGCGGATGCTGGCGGCGCAGGGCGGGCCTTTGGGCTTTGTCGAGGCACCAGTGCGGTACCTGCCCGAGGCGCCGGTGATCCACGAGGTGACGGCCCAGCAAGAGGGCTATGTGACGGCTTTTGCAGGGCAATCCCTGGGGCTTGCCACGGTTGCTCTGGGCGCCGGACGCAAGGTGGAAAGCGACAGCGTGAACCCGGCGGTGGGGTTCAGCGACATCGTTCCGCTCGGCACCAAGGTCGCCAAGGGTCAGCCGCTGATGCGCATCCACGCCGCACGCGAGGCACAAGCGGCGGAAGCCGAGACAGCCGTGCGCGCGGCGATCACGCACACGCCGCTGGCGCCCGAGCCGCGCCCGCTGGTGCTGGCGGAGGTGCGTTAGATGGCGCGCGCGTTCCTCGTGGTGATGGATTCGGTGGGTATCGGCGGCGCGCCGGATGCGGCGGACTTCTTTAATGGCGATGTGCCGGACACCGGCTCCAACACGCTTGCGCATATCGCGGAGGCGGAGACGCTGCGTTTGCCAAATCTCGATGCGATGGGTTTGGGCGCGGCGGTTAAGCTTGCGAGTGGTGTGACGCCAACAGGACTGGGCGCTGAGCCGACCGGCCTGTGGGGCGCGGCGACGGAGACGTCCAAGGGCAAGGACACGCCGTCCGGCCATTGGGAGCTGGCGGGCCTGCCCGTGCCGTTTGACTGGCACTATTTCCCGAAGGAGGAGCCGGCCTTTCCGCGTGAGGTGATGGAGGCGGTGAAGACGGCTGCGGGTACCGACGGGCTGCTTGGCCTCTGTCATGCGTCGGGGACGAACATCATCGAAAGGCTCGGCGCGGAGCATCTGCGGACCGGCTGGCCGATCTGTTACACCTCCGTCGACAGCGTCTTTCAGATCGCCGCGCATGAGGAGAGTTTCGGGCTCGCGCGCCTGCATCAGCTCTGTGCTGACATCGCGCCGATGCTGCACGAGATGCGCGTGGGTCGGGTGATCGCGCGGCCTTTCACTGGCGCCGAAGGGAGTTTCAAGCGCACGCAGAACCGCAAGGATTTTGCGGTGACGCCGCCGGGGCCGGTGCTCATGAACTGGGTGCAGGACGCGGGACGCAAGATGCGGGCGATCGGCAAGATCGGCGACATTTTCTCCATGCAGGGCATCGATGAGGGTGTGACCGGCACCGATGCGGCGCTGATGAAGCATCTGGTCGACGCCGTGGACGAGATGCCCGAGGGCTCGCTGACCTTCGCCAACTTCGTCGAATTCGATTCGCTCTACGGGCATCGGCGGGATCCGGCGGGCTATGCGCGCCACCTCATGTGGTTCGACATGTGTCTGGGGCGGCTCTTGCCGCGCCTCAAACCGGACGACCTGCTGCTGCTCACCGCCGATCACGGCAACGACCCGACCTGGCCCGGCACCGACCACACGCGCGAGCGCGTGCCTGTGCTGGCCCCCTTCCCGGCCAAGGCCATCGGGAACGTCGCCTTTGTTGACATCGCCGCCTCTGTCGCCGACCACCTCGGCGTGGCGCACCCTGGCCCCGGCACTTCGTTCCTCTGACGCAAAGGCTTCCATGACCCACGACCCAGATGCCCCGTTCGAGATCGAAGAGATCGCGCCGCAGCTGCGCGCCATGCCCAAGGTCGAGCTGCACCTGCACCTCGAAGGGGGCGCTCCGCCAACCTTTATTCGCGGCCTCGCGCGGGAGAAAAACGTCGATCTACGGGAGATCTTCACCGAAGACGGCGGATATGCCTACCGCGATTTCGAGCATTTCCTGAGCGTCTACGAGGCCGCCTGTTCGGTCCTCACAGGCCCCGAAGAATTCTACCGCCTCGTGCGCGCGGTCCTCGCCGAAAGCGCGTCCCACGGCGTGGTCTATTCCGAGACCTTCCTCAGCCCTGATTTCTGCGGGAAATGCGACCTCTCGGCCTGGCGCGAATACCTCGCCGCCATCGAAGAGGCCGCCACCGAAGCCGAGCGCGACGACGGCATCACGCTGCGCGGCATCGTCACCTGCATCCGGCATTTTGGACCCGACCAAGCCAAGAAGTCCGCCATGTGTGCCGCCGAAACGGCGGGCGACTTCATCACCGGGTTCGGCATGGCGGGCGCGGAGGACATGGGGGAGCAAAAGGACTTTGTCTGGTCCTTTGACGCGGCTCGAGAGGCCGGGCTCCGCCTCACCTCGCACGCGGGCGAGTGGCGGGGACCCGAGGAAGTGCGCGCCGCCATCCGGGACCTGGGCGTCGAGCGCATCGGCCACGGCGTGCGCGGCTCGACGGATGCGCAGCTGGTCGAGGACATCGCCGAGGCCGGGATCACGCTCGAATGCTGCCCCGGCTCCAACGTCTTTCTCGGCGTCTCGGGCAGCCTTGCAGACCACCCGATTGCCCAATTGCGCAGCAAGGGCGTCAACGTGACCGTCTCGACGGACGACCCGCCCTTCTTTCACACCGACATGAACGCAGAGTTCCTGAACCTTGCAAAGACGTTCCGCTGGGACGTGGACGTCTTTCGCGAGCTCAACCAAAACGCGCTCGCCGCCGCCTTCTGCGACGAGCCGACCCGCACACGCATCGCCAAAGAGTTGGAGACAGCATGACTGATCACCTCACCATCGTCGACCACCCGCTGATCCAGCACAAGCTGACGCTGATGCGCGAGAAAGGCACGTCCACGGCAGTCTTTCGCCAGTGTCTGCGGGAGATCAGCCAGCTTCTGGCCTACGAGATCACGCGCAATCTGGCGATGACAACCAAGACGATCCAGACCCCGCTCTGCGAGATGGAAGCGCCTGTTCTCGATGGCAAAAAGCTGGCGCTGGTGTCGATCCTGCGGGCGGGCAATGGCCTTCTCGACGGGATGCTCGACCTCGTGCCCTCGGCGCGGGTGGGCTTCGTCGGGCTCTACCGCAACGAGGAAACGCTGGAGCCGGTGGAGTACTACTTCAAGGTGCCCGAAGCGCTCGAGGACCGGCTGGTGATTGCGGTCGATCCGATGCTCGCGACGGGCAATTCGTCTGCCGCCGCCATCGACAAGCTCAAGGAGGCGGGCGCCACCAACATCCGCTTCATGTGCCTGCTCGCAGCCCCCGAAGGCGTCGCCCAGATGAAGGAGGCGCACCCCGATGTTCCCATCGTGACAGCCGCTCTCGACAGCCACCTCAACGAGCTGGGATACATCGTTCCGGGTCTAGGGGATGCGGGTGACCGGATGTTCGGCACAAAATAAAGGGTTATCCACAGGCGCGTGCGTTGCCATCGCGCCACAAATGCGCCATCCTCGGGTATGGGATTTGCCTGGGGAGGCCGCCGATGTTGTTCCACCGCAAGAAGTCGCTTGACCGTTTCGTCTGTGCCGTTGTCGCCACCGTTCTGAGTGCCGGCCTGGCCGTGGCGCCTGCCGAGGCGCAGTCGCTGCGCAACGCCGATCAGCCGGCCGAGTTTCCGCCGTCGTCCTTCACCGGCAAGCAATATGTCGACAGCAAGGGCTGCGTCTACATCCGCGCCGGGATCGACGGGAACACGACCTGGGTGCCCCGCGTCAGCCGGGCGCGCAAACACGTCTGTGGCCAGACGCCCAGCCTCGGCCCGACCCAGCGCGCGGCGGCGGCTGCGCCCCGGCCAGCGAGTTCGGCGCCGGTCATCACGATCACCAACGACGCAGCCCCCGCACCGCGCGCCAGCCGGACGGTCGATGCCACCAGCGTCACCGTGCCAGCACCGCGCCGCGTGGTCACCCCTGCGCCCGCGCCCCGCGTGGTGCGCGCCCCGGCACCGGCGCCCCGCGTGATCGTGCCCGCTCCCCAGCCTGCGCCGCGTGTGGTCGTCTCGACCGCGCCCGCACCGAAGGTCGTCACGACAAAAAGAACGCCCGCCCAAGTGGCCAGCACGTGCGCCGGCGCAAGCGCCGTCTCAGCGCAGTACATGTCCAGCTCCAAGGCCGTCCGTTGCGGACCCCAGGCCGGCGGCCATGGCGCGATCGGCTACGGCGCGCACATTGCGCCCGTGACGTCCCGCGTTGTGACCCACAGCGCCCCGACGCTGAGCTATGGCCACGGCCACGTCCACGCCCGGACCAAGCCGGTACAGGACATCCCCAAGTGGAACGTCAAACGCGCCGCGAAACACGGCCTTGCGCCCACCGATCACGTCGGCACGCAGGCGCTGGTGGTCCCGAAACATGTCTACGCCGAGAACGTCGCCGAACAGCAGCACACGCTGCGTGTGCCCGCCGGCATGAAGCCCGCGTGGGAGGATGACCGCCTCAACCCCAAACGCGCCTACCAGACGCTGGGCGGCAAGCAGGCGATGGAACTGGTGTGGACCCGCACCCTGCCCCGCCGCCTGATCGACCGCAAATCCAAGCGGGACATGACCGCGCATTTCCCGAACCTCTACTACCCCTTTACCAGCCAGGCGCAGCTCGATGCCGCGCGCCTCGCCATGGCGCAGGGCAAGCAGGTCCGGGTGCGCGTCCAGCACGCCGATCCGCACACGGTGACGGTGACCGACACCCGCACGACCACCGCGACGACGACGATCAACCGCTCGGTGGTCTCGACCAAGTCCGCGCCGCAACGGGTGATCCGCCAGGCCGCGCCGCAAAAGGTCGTCACTCGCGCACCGCAAGGCGCCGCCTCGCACCGCTTCGTGCAGGTCGGCAGCTACGGCAACCCGGCCAACGCGCAAAAGGCTGCCCGCGCTCTGCAATCGCGCGGCCTGCCGGTGCGCATCGGGCGGATGACCAGCGGTGGACGTCAGCTGCAGGTGGTGCTCGCTGGCCCCTTCGGCTCGCAGCGTAACCTCAACAACGCCCTCGGCATCGCTCGCCAGATCGGCTTCCGCGACGCGTTCTTTAGGAAGTAAGCTCGGCCGCCCAGGCCTCTGCCGCACGGCGGATCAGGTCCAGGGCCCCGTCGAAATCACGCGTGTAATAAGGGTCGGGCACAGCCCGGCCCTTTTCCGTTTCACCAAGCGCGTCCGTCATCATCGCCACTCGTGTCGCGTTCTCCGCAGGCCGCAGCGCCTCCACATCCGCCGCGTTCTCCGCATCCATCACCAGGATTAGGTCGAACCGCGCAAAATCGTGCACCGCAAACTGACGCGCCCTCAGGCGCGACAGGTCGAGCCCCTGCGCCTTCGCCGCAGCCTGCATCGGCGCGTAGGGCGGTTTGCCCACGTGCCATCCCGCCGTGCCTGCGCTATCAATCTCCGCATCGGGCAGCACGGCGCGCAGCGCAGCTTCGGCGGTGGGCGAGCGGCAGATGTTGCCAAGGCAGACGGTCAGGATGCGCATGGGTCATCCCTGACGCGCGAGGAGGAAAAATGCAACGGATCGTGATTCTGACCGGTGCGGGTGTGTCCGCCGAAAGCGGCCTCTCGACCTTTCGCGGCGGTGGAGGATTGTGGGACGATCACCGGGTCGAGGACGTGGCAACGCCCGAAGGGTTTGCCGCCGACCCGGACCTCGTGCACCGGTTCTACAACGAACGCAGGGTCAAGGCGCGGCAGGCCAAGCCCAACGCCGCGCATGACGCCATCGCGCGGCTGGCGCAGCTGCCGAATGTGGCGCTGACGCTGGTCACGCAAAACGTCGACGGGTTGCACGAAGCGGCAGGCTCAGGCGACGTGATCCATATGCACGGCGCTTTGGCCGGGGCGCTTTGCGGGGCTTGCGGCCACCGCTGGGACGCCCCAGACGCGATGGCCAAGGCGGACACCTGCCCCAACTGTCAGACGCCGGCCACGCGCCCGGACATCGTCTGGTTCGGCGAAATCCCCTATCACATGGACGAGATCGCCGAGGCGCTGTCCCGGGCCGACATCTTCGCCGCCATCGGCACGTCAGGCCGCGTCTACCCGGCGGCGGGCTTAGTGGATCTGGCACGGAGCTCAGGCGCGGAGTGCCACGAGTTCAACCTCGACGCCTCCGAGATCAGCCGCCAATTTCACCACCACCACATTGGCCCAGCCACAGAGACGGTGCCGGCTTGGGTGGAGGGTTTCGCGAAGTGACCCCGCCCCGGGCTTGACCCGGGGCCTCCTACCAAGTTGGACACGAGGTCCCGGATCAAGTCCGGGACGCGCGAAGCTCAACTGTCGTGGTTGTGACCATGCCCACCATGCCCATGCCCCGCGCCGCGCTCCAGATCGACCGGCACCATGACCTCCACATCCCCGGCCCTCTCGAAGGTCAACGTGATCGCGACCTCGCCCCCTTCGAGCATCGGCGCATTCAACCCCATCAGCATCACGTGCTTGCCGCCACGCGCGAGTTTCAGCGTCGCGCCGGGCGCAAGCTCAAAGCCCTCCGGCACGTGCACCATGCGGAACACGCCGTCGCCGTTGTCGATATGCGTGTGCAGCTCCACCCGCTGCGCGGCGTCCGAGCTCGCGTCGATCAGGCGGTCAGCTGTGTCGCCCGTGTTCTCGACCAGCAAGAAGGCTGCCCCGCTTTTGGACACGGATGTGGCAGCGCGGGCAAAGCCGTCCTTGATCACAAGGCCGGTGTCGGTGGTGGCAAGCACCGCCATCTCGCCATGTCCGGCATGTGCGCCGTGGCCGGAATGATCGCCGTGGTTGTGCCCCTCGCCGGCAAAGGCGGTCGAGGCGAGAAGGGTCAGCGCAGCTGCGCGCAAGGTATTGGAAAGCATCGGAAGTCTCCGTCTGAGCAGTCAAAGGTGTTTCAGGATGTCAGAGAAGAACGGGCGGCGGTCCCCGTGCCTGCGGACGGTTTTGATGCGGCGCAATCGACAACGCGGGCGCAAACACCGTGTACCGCAAATCGCTGAGGTCCAAGGCAAAGACCGGAAGGCCCGCATTGATCGGCACTGCCTTGGTTAGCACGCAGAGCGGACAATCGGCAGGCACTTCGAGCGGCGCATGCTCGAGCGGCGCGCCATGTGCGTCGACGTAGACGTCCTGCGGCACACCCGCGATGCAAATGACGGCTTTGCCAGCATGCCCCGGCGCGGCATGCAGATGCCCGCCCAAGGGGCCAAGCGCCAGCGTCAGAGCCAGCACAATCTTCATAAGAGGGCGCAGCAGCATCGTCACGGGCCAAGCGCTACCGCGCCGCGCGCGCCATGCCAACGCAAAACCACAGCGCCGAAACGACACACCCCCACCGCAGGAGCGGCGGGGGCGTCAAACCTTCACCAAAGGCAGAGGGCGTTACGCCGACGCTTGCGCCTTCATGATCTCTTTCTTGACCTTAAGGGCGCGGTCCGACAGCTCGGCGTCCTTTGCCTTGATCAGGTAGGCGTCGAGCCCGCCACGGTGATCGACCGAGCGCAGAGCTGCAGCCGAGATGCGGAACTTGACCGGACGGCCCAGCGCTTCGGAGTGCAGGGTCGTGTCGTTCAGGTTCGGCAGAAACCGACGCTTGGTCTTGTTGTTGGCGTGGCTGACGTTGTTTCCCGTCATCGGGCCCTTGCCCGTCAATTCGCAGCGGCGCGACATGTGTCTCGTCCTCGTGTCCGTTGGGCGTTCTGGCGGCAGAGAGCCCGTTAACCAATGGACGCAAGCGCGCCCGGAATCCTGTCCGCGGGGCGTACGCGAAAACCAAAGGCAGGGTCAAGCCCTGCCGGCGCGGCGCGTCTTATTTCCCATTGTCCTTCAAAGCGGAGAGCGTCTCATAAAGCGCGGAGGACGCCTTGGCAAACTCCGTGCGCCCCCGCCGCTCGGCCACTTCGGCCATATGCCGCCAGTAAACCGGCGCTTGGCGGCGGCACTCCCTGTGCAGGTTCGCGACGTTCTGGCCGGTCAATTTGCGCCGTCTCAGCCAGCCTTGCAGGAGGGAGAACTCCCCCGCGCCATTGATCGCCTGCGTCGCCGGATGCCCGCCCCCGCAGAGCCGCGCATGGGTAACTGAAGGTTGCAGATGCTCCATCCGTTTGGAGTGCAAGAGGTCCCGCCGCCGAAAGGGATCATAGGCGTAAACCCCCACAAGATCACGCTTTCCGTGCGTCTCCAGCAGCGACAGCTCGCGGATCCAATCGGGGGCATCGGGCTGGTAGCGTGGGTCAAACTCGGCATGAAAGGGCGGCACCGAGGAGGCGGAGACATAAAGCCCGTCCGTGAGCCTGAGCGCCTTGGCAAAGCGCAACGCGCCATAGCCCCCCATGGAAAAGCCCATCGCAATCGACTTGCGGAACTGCGCGGTGAAGGCGTCGATCGCCGCCTCCATCTCGACAGTGTCTTCGTTGATGTACCAATCGTTCTGCAGCGACTGGATGTGCAGATGGGTGAAGTTGCGGTCGGTAAAGCTCCGCACCGGCTGCGCGTCGGTGAAGCTGCCTGGGTTCGGCACGCGCTGGCGGAAGGAGGTAAAGAGTTTGCGTTGACCGGGGTTGAAGACCGTCACCCGCAGGTGGCGCCCGTCAAAGAGGATCTCCGGTGTCAGCTTGCCCATGCCTTTGGCCTTTGTTTGCGCAACAGTGACCGGCCTTAGTTGGGCATTGTGGCGAATTTGCGGACAGCCACGAGTAGGCAACGTTGCCCTGACTTTAGCTCGCTCAATTCAAAGCGCCCGCCTGACGGTCACGTCAGGCCGCGCCGACCCGCCCCCCTGGGGCGGCGCGAATTGCGCCACCCCGCGGGCCGGCGCGTGCTCATCAGTCTCTCAATTTCCTTTTGGAAGGACCCGCTTCCTACCCTTTCAACGCATCCAACATCCGCGTCGTCGCCTCGGCCACCGTCATCTTCCCAGCCTCAACCTCAGCACCCAAGGCGCTCAACCGATCCTGCGCCGCCCCAGCCTCCAGCTGCGCCAAGAGCCCACGACGCACATCCTCGCCAAACCAGTACAGCGCCTGCTCCTTACGCCGCCGCGCCCGGTGCCCTTGCGCCCCGCGCCAGTCATCCAGCGCCGTCATCTCGTCCCAGGCCGTGCTCAGCCCGTCTTCCTCCAGCGCCGACACCGTCAACGCCTTGGGAAACCCGTCCGGGTCCTGCGGACGTCGCCTCAGCAAACGCAAAGCCCCCGCGTAGTCCGCACAGGTCCGCGTTGCGGCAGGCTTCAGATCGCCATCCGCCTTGTTCACCAGGATCAGATCGGCCATCTCCATGATCCCCCGCTTCACACCCTGCAGCTCGTCCCCCCCTGCAGGCGCAAGGAGCAGCACAAAGAGGTCCGACATCTCGGCCACCGCCGTCTCGGACTGGCCGACACCCACCGTCTCGATCAGGATCACGTCGAAACCCGCCGCCTCACAGAGCGCCACCGCCTCCCGCGTGCGCCGCGCAACGCCGCCCAGATGAGCGCCCGACGGCGACGGCCGGATAAACGCCAACGGATCGCGCGCCAGCCGGTCCATGCGCGTCTTGTCCCCGAGGATCGAGCCGCCCGACCGGGTCGAGGACGGGTCCACCGCCAGCACCGCGACACGCTTGTCCTGCGCCGTCAGAAAGGTGCCAAAACTCTCCACGAAGGTCGATTTGCCCACGCCTGGCGTGCCGGAAAGCCCGATACGGAGCGCCTCCCGCTTGGGCTCCCGCAGCGCCTCGAGCAGTGCAATCGCGTCCTGCCGGTGATCCTCTCGCGTGCTCTCGATCAGCGTGATCGCCCGGCTGAGCGCCCGGCGCTCGCCGGTGCGCACGCCGTCGGCCAGCGCGTCGATATCGAGGGGAACGTGCGGCATGAGAGCACCTGGCGCGGTTGACCGAATGTGCGGTTTTTGCTTTGTCCGGCGGGCTATGTCCAGCCGTCCCTGCCTGTTCCGCGCCCCGCGATGAGCCGTCTGCCGATCGACGACGCGCTGCCCGCGCTTTTGGAGGCGGTCCGCACGCAAGGCCGCGCCGTCCTCGCCGCCCCTCCGGGCGCGGGCAAGTCCACGCGCGTGCCTCTGGCGCTCCTCGACAGCGGCCTCATCAAAGGACGCATCCTCCTTCTCGAGCCCCGACGCCTGGCCGCCCGCGCCACGGCCGAGCGCATGGCCGAAACCCTCGGCGAGCCCTGCGGAGAGACGGTCGGCTACCGCATGCGCGGCGCCTCCAAGGTCTCCGCCCGCACCCGCATCGAAGTCGTGACCGAGGGCATCCTGACGCGCCTCTTGCAATCCGACCCCGAGCTCACCGGCATCGGCGCAATCCTCTTCGACGAGTTCCACGAGCGCTCGCTCGTCGCCGACCTTGGCCTCGCGCTTTGCCTCGAGATCGCAGGCGCCCTGCGCGACGACCTCGTGCTCATCGCCATGTCCGCGACCCTCGACACCCAAGGCGTCGCCGCGCTCATGGACGCCCCCATCGTGCGCTCCGAGGGCCGCGCCTTTCCCGTCGACGTCCGCTACCTCGACGCTCCACCCGGCAAGGACCGCCTCGAAGACACCGTCGCCCGCGCAGTTCGGTCCGCACTCGCAGAGACCGAAGGCGGCGTCCTCGTCTTCCTCCCCGGCGCGGGCGAAATCCGGCGCACGGCGGCCAAACTGGGCGATCTCGGAAAGGACGTGCACGTCCACGCGCTCTACGGCGCCCTGCCCTTCAAGGACCAACGCGCCGCCATCGCGCCCGCTGCCTCTGGCCGCAAGGTCGTGCTGTCCACCGCAATCGCCGAAACCTCGCTCACGATTCAGGATGTTCGCGTGGTCCTCGACGCCGGCCTCGCCCGCCGCGCGCGGTTCGACCCCGGCTCGGGCATGACGCGGCTGGTGACGGAGACTGCCTCCCGCGCTGAAGCGACCCAACGCACGGGCCGCGCAGGACGTGTCGCACTAGGCACGTGCTACCGCCTCTGGACCCGCGGCGCAGACGGGGCGCGCCCGGGCCACGCCCCCGCGGAGATCGAAAGTGCCGACCTCGCGAGCCTCGCTCTCGAACTCGCTGTCTGGGGCGCCGCGCCTGCCGACATGCCCTTCCTGACGCCGCCGCCCGAAGGCGCCTATGCAGAGGCGCAAGCTCTCCTAAAAGACCTCGGCGCGTTCGATGCGCAGGGTAAAGTCAACGACCACGGGAAGGCCCTTGCACGTCTGCCGCTCCACCCCCGCCTCGCGCACATGCTCACTGTCGCCGGAACACCCGCCGCCCCACTCGCAGCACTCCTCTCAGCCCGCGATCCGTTGCGCTCTGCACCGGTCGACCTCTCCCTCCGGCTCGAAGCCCTTGCCGACCCGCGCGCGTTCGCCGAACGCCGCCCTTATGCCCTGGACCGAGGCGGCATCCGCGACCTTCAGACAGAGGCGCGCCGCCTCGCCAAGGGCGCGCCCTCCGGCAAACCGCTTTCTCCAGCCCAGCACCTCGCCCTCGCCTACCCCGACCGCATCGCGCAGCGGCGCAAAGGCGACGCCCCGCGCTACCTGATGACCGGCGGCAAAGGCGCGGTCCTCCCGGACGGTGACCCGCTCTCAGCAGCGCCCTACCTCGTCATCGCCGAGACCGACGGCCATCCGCGCGAGGCGCGCGTGCGCACGGCTCTACAGATCAGCGAAAGCGAAATCCGCGAGATCGCTACCGGAATTGCCTGGGAAGACGTCTGCACCTGGTCCAAGCGCGAAGGCCGCGTCATTGCCCGCAGGCAAGAGCGTCTCGGCGCCATCGCCCTTGATGACCGCATTTGGAAAGACGCGCCCCCGGACGCGATCGCCCTTGCAATGCTGGACGGCGTCGCAGATCTAGGCCTGCGCTTCTCCCCCGCCGCCGCGCGTCTGCGCGCCCGCGTCGCGCTTGTGGACGGCCTGCCGGACATGTCCGAAGACACCCTGATGGAGACCCGCGCCAACTGGCTGCTGCCGCACCTGACCGGGATCAAGACTGCCGCCGCGTGGAAAGCCTTTGACCTCCACGACGCGCTCTTCGGAATGTTGAGCTGGGACCAGCGCCAGACACTCGACCGCGCAGCGCCCGCGTCGTTTACCACGCCTCTGGGGCGCAAGATCCCCATCGACTACGCCTCGGACCCGCCTGAGATCACGCTGCGCCTGCAAGAGATGTTCGGCCAGACCACCCACCCCTCGGTGGGCGGGCGGCCTCTCAAAGTCACGCTGCTCTCGCCGGGCCAGAAACCGATCCAGACGACGCGCGATATCCCGGGCTTCTGGGCAGGCTCCTACGCCGATGTGCGCAAGGACATGCGCGGGCGCTACCCCAAGCACCCCTGGCCCGAGGACCCGACCGAGGCGGACCCGACGCTCAGGGCCAAACGGCGCGGCAAAAAGTAACCCGTGTCGGGGGGCCAGCCCCCCACGGCGAAAATCCGGGGATTTTCACCGCTCCCCCCGAGGTATTTTCGAACCAGAGAAGCAGGGGACCTGACCCAGTGTCTTCTCCGGTTTTCAAATACCTAAATCGCGCCCTCGACGCGGCGAAACGTCCGCAGACTGGGCGCGTCACACACCGAGGCAATAGCGCATGATCGCCTTTTGCGCGTGCAGGCGGTTTTCGGCCTCGTCGAAGATCACCGATTGCGGCCCGTCCATGACTTCGGAGGTCACCTCCTCGTTCCGGTGCGCCGGCAGGCAGTGCATGAAGAGCGCGTCCTGGCCCGCCGTCTCCATCACGTGCCGGTTCACCTGATAGGGCCGCAAGAGGTTGTGGCGGCGCTCGCGGGCGGTCTGGCTCTGGTGCATCGAGATCCAGGTGTCCGCGACCACGAGGTCGGCGCCTTCGACGGCGGTGTCGATGTCGCGCTGGATGTCGACCTTGGCGCCCTTGGCGCGGGCGAGGTCGACGAATTCCTGCTCGGGGTCGAGGATTTCAGGTCCGGCAAAGGTCATGTCGAACCCGAACTGCCCGGCGGCGTGCAGGAAGGAGGCCGCGACGTTGTTGCCGTCGCCGGTCCAGACCACGCGCTTGCCTTTGATCGGGCCACGGTGTTCTTCGAAGGTCATCACGTCGGCCATGATCTGGCAGGGGTGGGTGCGGTCGGTCAGTCCGTTGATGACGGGCACGTCGGCGTATTCCGCCATCTCGGTCAAGACAGTCTCGTCGAAGGTGCGGATCATGATGAGGTCCACATAGCGCGAGAGGACGCGGGCGGTGTCGGCGATGGTCTCGCCGTGGCCGAGTTGCATCTCGCTGCCAGAGAGCACCATCGTCTGCCCGCCCATCTGGCGCACACCCACGTCGAAGGAGACGCGGGTGCGGGTCGAGGGCTTTTCGAAGATCAGCGCAACCATGTGGTCCTTGAGCGGCTGTTCGTCGTCCGGGGCGCCGCGGGGGCGGCCGGCACGGGCATCCTTCATCTCGCGCGCGTGGTCGAGCATGTGGCGCAGGTCGGCGGGATCGGTTTTGTGAATGTCGAGAAAATGCGGCATGGGATGCGCCTTTGGTGTCGGTCGGGAGTTCGGGGGCTCTGCCCCGTCCTTGCAGGACCCCCGAGGTATTTTGGGAACCAGAGAAGGACCTAAGCGGGCGTCATGACAGCCGAGGCCGCCTGATCAAGGCGGATGACGGCCTCGGCGATGTCTTTGTCCGTCAGGGTGAGCGGGGGCAGGATACGCACCGTGTTGTCGGCGGCGGGCACTGTCAGGAGGTCAGCGTCGTAGCCTGCGGAGACGAGGGACGTGTTGGGCGCTTTGCAGACGAGGCCGAGCATGAGGCCGGAACCGCGCACGCCGGTAAAGACCTCCGGGTGGGCGGCGACGAGCCCTTCGAGTTTCTGCCGCAGAAGGCCCGCCTTGCGATTCACGTCCGAAAGGAAGTCCGGGTCGCTGACGATGTCGAGCACCGCCTTGCCGACGGCGCAGCCGAGGGGGTTGCCGCCGTAGGTGGAGCCGTGTGTGCCTGCGGTCATGCCCGAGGCGGCCTCTTCGGTCGCAAGCACGCCGCCCAAGGGGAAGCCGCCACCGATGCCTTTGGCGATCATCATGATGTCGGGCGTGATGCCGGCCCACTCGTGGGCAAAGAGCCGGCCCGTGCGTCCGACGCCGCATTGCACCTCGTCGAGGATCAGCAGGATGCCGTGGGTGTCGCAGAGATCGCGCAGGCCCTTGAGGCAGTGGTCGGGGACGGGTTTGATGCCGCCTTCGCCCTGGATGGGCTCGATCAGGATGGCGGCGGTCTTGTCGGTGATGGCGGACTCGAGCGCGTCGTGATCGCCGAAGGGCAGGTGCACGAAGCCCGGCAGGAGCGGGCCGAAGCCCTTGGTCATCTTTTCCGAGCCTGCGGCGGCGATGCCGGCGGAGGAGCGGCCGTGGAAGGCGCCGGAGAAGGTGATGATCTCCACCCGCTCTGGCGCGCCTTTGTCGTGCCAGTATTTGCGCGCCATCTTGACGGCGAGCTCGCAGGCTTCGGTGCCGGAGTTGGTAAAAAAGCACGTATCGGCAAAGGTTTTTTCGACCAAAGCCTCGGCCAGGGCCTGCTGCTCCGGGATGTCGTAGAGGTTCGAGAGGTGCCAGACCTTGTGCGCTTGCACGGTCAGGGCCTCCACCAGAGCCGGGTGCGCGTGGCCGAGGGCGTTGACGGCGATGCCGGCGCCGAGGTCGAGAAAGCGGCGCCCGTCCGTGGTGGTGAGCCAGGCGCCCTCCCCTCTTTCAAATGTGAGCGGCGCGCGGGAATAGGTCGGCAGGAGCGCGGGGATCATGGCAAGTCCTCAAGGTCGAAGCCCGATGAGTGCGTGAGCACGGGGCTTAGGTCAAGATGTGCATGGGTCAGATGCAGGAAAGGAAGGTCAGACGTGTGACGGGCGCGCCAGAATGCTGGCACGAGACGGGGCGGTTCAGGCGCGTCGTCGGAGGGTCACGTGTGTCATGGCGGCGTGGTAGACCGGCGCGGGGCGGTTTGGCAAGCGCTAACCGGCGAGGAGTGCACGGGCCGCGGCGCGGGCCTCGGGCGTGATCGTATCGCCGGCGAGCATCCGGGCGATCTCATCGGTGCGGGCGTCTGGGGTGAGGGCGACGACTTCGGAGAGGGTCTGGCCGTCCGCGACGCGCTTGGCGACCTGGAAGTGTTGCTGGCCGAGGGCCGCAACCTGGGGCGAGTGGGTGACGACGAGCACCTGCCCGCCAGAGGCGAGCGCGGCGAGGCGCCGTCCGACGGCATCGGCTGTGGCGCCGCCGACGCCGCGGTCGATTTCGTCGAAGATCATCGTGAGGCCCGCCGCCTCTCCGGCGAGGCAGACCTTGAGCGCGAGGAGGAAGCGGGATAGCTCGCCGCCGGATGCAATCTTGCCGATGGGACCTGCGGGCGCGCCGGGGTTGGTGGCGACCATGAACTGCACTGCGTCCGTGCCGGTGGGGCCTTCGGGGGCTGCGGCAAGCGATGTGGTGAAGACGGCGCGCTCCATCTTGAGCGGCGCGAGTTCGGCGGTGACAGCGGTGTCGAGCGCCGTCGCCGCTGCGGCGCGGGATGCGCTGAGGGCCTTGGCGGCGGCCTCATAGCCCTCTCGCGCGGCGCGTTCGGCGGCAGCGGCAGCCTTGAGTGTGGCGTCGCCCTGATCGACGGCGGCGAGGCGCGCGCGCATCTCTTCGGCAAAGGCGCCAAGCGCGTCGGGGGCGATCTGGTGCTTGCGCGCGAGGGCGCGGATGGCAAAGAGGCGCTCTTCGCAGGCCTCAAGTTCGTGCGGGTCGAAGTTGAGGGTATCGAGCGCGCGGTCTACGCCGTCAGATGCTTCTCCGAGTTCAGCCATGGCACGGGCGAGAGCGGCAAGCGGGGCGTCGAGGGCGGTGCCTGCATCGGGGCTCGCGTCCTCGAGCCAGCGGAGCGCGTCGCCCATGCGGCCTTCGGCGCCGTCCGGGCCGAGGGCGGCAGCGGCGCGGGTGATGTCTTCGCCGATGCGGGCGGCGCCTTGCATGAGGCGGCGTCTGGCGTCGAGGTCGGCCTCTTCGCCGGGTTCCGGCTGTAACTTGTCGAGTTCGGAAACAGTGTGGCGGAGGAAGTCTTCCTCGGCCCGGGCGGCCTCGAGATCGGCCTTGGCAGCGGCGCTGGACTTTTGCGCCTTGGCCAAGGCGTGCCACGCGACGCGCAGGTCCGAGACCAGCCCAGAATGACCCGCGTAGGCGTCAAGAAGGTCCAGGTGGCCGCGCGGGTTGAGCAGGCCACGGTCGTCGTGCTGGCCGTGCAGCTCGACCAGGGTTTCGGAGATCGCGCGCAGCTGTTCTCCCGTGGCCGGGCGTCCGTTGATCCAGGCGGACTTGCGCCCCGAGGCGGTGTTGGTGCGGCGCAAAAGGAGCTGCTCTTCGGGCTCTGGCAAGCCCGCCTCGCGCAGGATGGCGCGCGCGGGATGGTCCGGAGCGAGGTCGAAGACCGCCGTCACCTCGCCCTGCTCCGCCCCTTGCCGCACCAGCTCGGCGCGGCCGCGCCAACCCAGCACGAAGCCGAGCGAATCGAGGAGGATCGACTTGCCCGCGCCGGTCTCCCCGGTCAGCACGTTGAGCCCGGCGCCGAAGTCGAGCGTCAGGTGGTCGATGATCAGGATGTCCCGTATGTCGAGCGTGCGGAGCATGGGCCGGGGTTAACGCTCTCGTCGCAGCTTGAAAAGAGGGCTAGAGCCAGTCGCCGCGCACCATCTGGCGGTAGACCTGGCGGAGCCAGCTGTCGCCTGCGGCCTCCAGCTCGAGCCCGCGTCCGGTGAGCAGCTTGAAGCTGTCCTCGTACCAATCGGTCGACTGGTAGTTGTAACCGAGGATGGCGCCGGCGGTCTGCGCCTCGTCCGTGAGGCCGAGCGACAGGTACCCCTCGACCAGCCGGTGCAGCGCCTCGGCGGTGTGGGTCGTGGTCTGGAAATCCTCGACCACCACGCGGAAGCGGTTGATGGCGGAGGTGTAGTGCTCGCGGCGCAGGTAAAAGCGCCCGATCTCCATCTCCTTGCCGGCCAGGTGGTCAAAGGCCAGGTCGAACTTGAGGATCGAGGAGCGCGCGTATTCGCTGTCCGGGTACCGCTCGATCACCGTGCGCAAGCTTTGCAGGGCGAGGAACGTCAGTCCCTGGTCGCGCCCGACTTCGTCGATCTGGTCATAGTAGCTCAGCGCGAGAAGGTATTGCGCGTAGGCCGCGTCCTCGTCGGCGGGATAGAAGTCGATGTAGCGCTGGGAGGCGGAGCGCGAGGCCTCGTAATCCTTGTCCTGGTGGTAGGAGAACGCCTGCATGATCAGCGCGCGCTTGGCGAGCTCGGAATAGGGGTAGAGCCGCTCGATCTCGGAAAAGTAGAAGGCCGCGTCATCGTGCTTGCCGCGGGCGTTCTCGAACTCGCCGCGCTCGAAGATCTGCTGCGCGGTGAAGGCTTCGATCGGGGCGCCGTTCGACCCGACGCCGCGGCGATTCTCGAACAGGCCAAGCCCGCCGCCACCGCCGCTGCACGCACCCAGCGTCAGGGTCAGTGCCGCAACCACCGCCAGTCGGACCGCTCTCGCGCCTGTCATGCATCGACCTCGTTTTGCCGGTGATGCGCCTCACCGCTCGGGCGTTGGTTTAGCACAGAAATCGGCGGTGCCAAACGGCTTTCGGAGAGCGAATGCGCAGAGACTGGCCGAGCAGTTGGCCGAGCGCGCGGCAGCCGTTCAGAGCGCGGGCGCAGCTGCGGCGGAGGGCACCTCGTGGCGCGTCACGCCCACGCCCGGCAGGCGCGCCGATTGCGCCTGGTCACAGGTCACCCAGCGGTAGTTCGACGGGTCCGCAAAGAGCGCGCGGAGCAGCGCGTTGGTGAGCGCGTGGCCCGCGCGGTGCCCTTCGTAGTGGCCGAGGATCGGAGCACCGGCGAGCGCGAGGTCGCCCATCGCATCGAGCATCTTGTGGCGCACCGCCTCGTCCCGGTGGCGCAGACCGCCGGGGCTGAGGACCGCATCGCCATCCACCACCACGGCGTTTTCGAGCGTGCCGCCCAAGGCTAGCCCGTTGGCGCGCATCGTGTCCACGTCAGACTGGCGGCAGAAGGTGCGGCTGTCGCAGAGCTCGCGCACAAAGGCGCCGTTGGCCAGCATCAGGCTCTTGGTCTGGCGGCCGATGGCAGCGTCGGCAAAGTCGATCTGGAAGTCCATGCGCAACGTGTCGGAGGGCGCAACGCGCGCCCATGCCTCACCCTTGGCGACCTCGACCTCGCACAGCACCTCGATGGCGCGGACGGGCGCGGTTTGCACGGTCAGGCCCGCGTGCAGGATCGCGCGGACAAACGGCACCGACGAGCCGTCGAGGATCGGCACTTCGGCGCCCGACACCTCGATCAACGCATTGTGCACGCCGCAGCCGATGAGCGCCGCCATGATGTGCTCGACCGTCGAGAGCTCGACCCCGGAGGCATTGCGCAGCCTTGTGCAGAGCGGCGATTGCTCGACCAGGTCCCATCGAGCCGGGATGACCGCGTCCGGGCCATCAACGTCCGTGCGCTGGAAGCAAATGCCGTAGTCTTCGGGCGCCGGGTGCACGGTCATGGTCACAGCGCGGCCGCTGTGCAGTCCGACCCCGTCGAACGTGATGGCTTTTGTAACAGTGTGTTGCACTGTGATCCCCCAATCCCAGCTCGACCGCAGCACGCCTCGGGCACACGGACCGTCCGGCGAGTCCCACCTGCGGCGGGTTGTGCATTCTAGCTAAGGGGACGGGGCTTTTGTCTCAAATCAAAGAAAACCGGGGCGTGTTACAGGTTTGCAGTGTGTCCGTACCGACAATTTTTCATTTTTTATCAGAGACTTGCGCCGTTACTCACAGGTTTGCCCCCATCCCTGCCTTGCGGCAATGTTACAAAAAAAGACCCGCCAGAGGGCGGGCCTTTGCTGATTTCTGCCGACCTGACGTAGGGTCAAGTCTAGGCGCTTTGGCTGGCGCTCAGTTCGCCTGACGGCGGAGGAAGGCCGGGATTTCGATCCGGTCCTGCTCTGTCTCGGCGCGCGGTTCGGGCTGGACCGGGGCCGGCTGCGCCTGCGCGCGCTGCACCGGGACTGCCTGCGCCGGGCGGGCGGTTTCGCCGCCGGCATGGCCCGTCATGCGGTTGATCAGGGAGTTGATCCCGAACCGCGGGCGGTCGCCTTCGGCTTCCATCGGCTCAGGCTCGGCGGAGGGCTGCGGCGCCTTGGAGCGCTGTGCCGCCTCGCGCAGCCGCGCCAGGGCATCCTGCGAAGGCGTGCCCGGCGCGGGCGCCTTGGGCGCGACAAAGGCCGCCTCGGGCGCTTCGGCATGCAGCGCGTCCGGCCGCGGCTCGAACTGAGGCACATGCGGCTGGTAGGCCGGCGGCGGGACGTCGTCATGCACAGCGGCGGCCGCGGGTGCAGGGGTCTGGTCCATTTCCTCGAATAGGGACGGCTCCTGTGTCGGCGCGGCGGGTGCCTCGGGTGCTGCTGCGGCAGCCACGGCGGCGGCAGGCGCGAGCGGCGCGGCTTCGGCGGCGGGCTGCGGCGCAGGCACCTGTTTCAGAGGCTCGGCCAGTGAGCGGCGCGGCAGCGGGATGTCCGCGTGCACGTTCGACGCGTCGATCCCAGTCGCCACGACGCTCACACGCATCGCGCCGATCATGTCCTCGTCCAGCGTCGAGCCGACGATGATGTTGGCGTCCGCGTCGACTTCCTCGCGGATGCGGTTGGCCGCTTCGTCGAGCTCGAAGAGTGTCAGGTCAGGCCCGCCGGTGATGTTGATCAGCACGCCCTTGGCGCCTTTGAGGCTGATCTCGTCGAGGAGCGGGTTGTTGATCGCCGCGTCGGCGGCCTGCACGGCGCGGTCGTCGCCATTGGCCTCGCCGGTGCCCATCATCGCCTTGCCCATCTCGTCCATGACCGAGCGGACGTCGGCAAAGTCGAGGTTGATGATGCCCGGACGGACCATCAGGTCGGTCACGCCTTTCACGCCCTGGTAGAGCACGTCGTCTGCGAGCGCGAAGGCTTCGGTGAACGTGGTCTTTTCGTTGGCGAGGCGGAAGAGGTTCTGGTTCGGGATGATGATCAGCGTGTCGACGACCTTTTGCAGGGCATCGACACCGTCCTCGGCCTGCTTCATCCGCTTGCCGCCCTCGAATTGGAAGGGCTTGGTCACGACGCCGACGGTCAGCACGCCCAGCTCCCGCGCGGCCTGCGCGATGATCGGGGCTGCGCCCGTGCCGGTGCCGCCGCCCATGCCGGCGGTGATGAAGCACATGTGCGCGCCTGCGAGGTGGTCGACGATCTGCTCGATGCTCTCTTCGGCAGCCGCCGCGCCGACCGAGGCGCGTGCGCCCGCGCCCAAGCCTTCGGTCGCCTTAACGCCCAGCTGGATGCGCGCCTGCGCCTTGGCCTGCTGGAGGGCTTGCGCATCGGTGTTGGCCACCACGAAGTCAACGCCGTCGAGCTCTTTCTCGATCATGTTGTCGACCGCGTTGCCGCCCGCGCCGCCCACGCCAAAGACTGTGATCCGGGGCTTCAGCTCTTCCTGGCCCGGCACCGTAAGGTTGAGTGTCATTGCTCGTACCGCCTGTTGTTTATCGGGGCCTCGCGCGGCCCGGGTCTGCCTGTATTCCCGCGATTCTAGCGACAAGCCCCTTGCCCGTCACGCAAAAAACACAGTTTTGCCACGAAATATGGGCAAATCGCCGCGCAAAACCGCGCCCGGTGGGGCGCTGCGCTACATCCGGTAGGCCGGGCATTGCACAGCACTACAGGCGCAGGGAAGAGCACTCCCGCGGCGCTGAACTTTTTTGCAATTCTGGGAGCCTGCTCGACATCCCGCCTAACCGCTGTTGCCGCGGCCTTAGCGTTAACGATACCCCAGCCACACCGGCCTGTCACGCGGCAATTTCTGCGCTCATAACCCGATGAACCCAAACCTAATTCGTTCGCAACAGAGATTCACGCGCCAACCCGCGGGGTGGCGCAATCGCGCCGCCCGTTTTGCCGGAGGCAAACCTTTGGTTTGACGGGGCGGGTCGGCGCGGCTTGACGGTGCCCGTCAGGCGGGCGCTTTGATTGAGGCGGCAAGTATCAGGTTCAAAGCTGCTTGTTTTGGCTGGCTCGCAGGCATTTGCGCGCCAACCCAACGTCAGATGAAATTGATGTCGCCGAAGTCGCCAACACCCTCGACAAGGACCGAAGACCCGTCGCTGAAACTCATGTAAACGGTCTCGGTGACTGTCCCGTCGGCGTCGACGAAGCCACCTTGCGACACATTCTCGATCTCCTTGCCGCGCAGCTCGATCTGGTCGATGCCCGCTTCGAAGCCGAATATTTCGTCATGCCCACTGCCTTGCTCAAAGACGAACGTGTCGACGGCGCCATCACCCTCCATGCCATCGCCTCCGAACATTTTGTCGTTGCCCGCGCCACCCGTGATGGTGTCCTCGCCAGTGCCTCCGTAGATCGTGTCGCGGCCGGAGCCGCCTTCGATGTCGTCGTGTCCCGATCCACCCAGCACGCTGTCATCGCCTCGGCCGGCTCTCACGAAGTCCTCGCCAATTCCTGCGTTAATAGTGTCGTCGTAAGTTGGATAAATGTCCCAGCCGGAGGAGTTGACGCCATCACCGACGATTACATCGTCACCGGACCCACCCAAGATAAAGTCGCTTCCCGACCCGCCGATTAGGATGTCGAGGTCGCTGCCCCCGTCAATCGTGTCGTTGCCGTACCCACCTTTGACCGTGTCGACGCCTGCACCTCCACGGATCAGGTCATCTCCCATGCCGCCGTCGAGGCTGTCCCAGCCGTTACCACCATCGAAAAAGTCATCGCCCCAGCCGCCAGTCCACCTGTCAGGGAAGGCCGTGCCGGTGATGAGCGGCGGAATGAACGGGTTGATAAACGTCGAAACCTGCGCAAAGCCGGAGAACATGGATGTAAACATAAAAAAGCTCCAAAAATCGAACGCACGCCAGGAAATCCGGCGTCAATCGTCAAGACCACCACGCAATCTGCGGCGGCCTGTTGGAGCTAACAGCCTGCGAGAAAGGTGTCTGTGGCGGAAAACCCGACCTTGGATGTGCTTTTAAGCGACACTCATTAATCTGAAGCCTTCGAAACGAGACTTCACGCGCCGCCCCGAGGGGTGGCGCATCGCGCCACCCCAGTGGGTCGGGTCATGCCGGAGGCATGCCTTCGGCATGACGCGGCCTGACGGTGCCCGTCAGGCGAGCGCTTTGATCAAGGGTTTGAACACTCGTACATTGGATGTGGCCCGGCTGCTGTGTCGCAACCAGCTTCCGCCTACCAGTTCTCCTTGAACCACTTGACCGCACGCTTCAGCGAGCGGGCGGGGTAGCGGTCGACGGGGATTTCGAAATCCCACCACTCGTCCTGCGGATGCGCCGCTTGCAGGCAAAGCCCGACGGCGGAGGCAAAGCCCGGACCCGTCGCCGCCTGCGGCAGGCCATGGACGCGCAGGGGGCGTCCGAGGCGGACCTGACTGCCGAGGATCTTGGCCGCCAGCCCGTCGAGGCCGGGGATTTGTGAGCCGCCGCCTGTCAGGACGATCTGCTGGGACGGCAGATGCTCGAAACCGGCCGCATCAAGGCGCGCGCGGACCTCTTCAAGGATTTCTTCGACACGCGGGCGCATGATGCCGATGACCTCGGCCACGGACACGGTGCGCCGGTCATGCTCCCAATCGCCGGTGTCGCCGCCAATCTCGATCATCTCGCGGTCGTCCATGCCGGTCGCAACAACCCCGCCGTAGAACGTCTTGATCCGCTCGGCGGTCGTCAGCGGCACTTGCAGGCCCATCGAGATGTCGGAGGTCACGTGATCGCCGCCGATCCGCACGGTGTCGGCATAGATCATGTGCTTTTTCATAAAGATCGAGACACCCGTCGCACCGCCGCCAAGGTCGATGCAGGCCGCGCCGAGCTCTTGTTCATCCTCCACCAGCGCCGAGACGCCCGAGACAAAGGCGGAGGACGCGACCCCAGCCAGCTCGAGATCGCAGCGCTTGACGCAATGGGCGAGGTTCTGGATCGCGGTCGCGTCCACCGTCAGCATGTGCATGTCGACCGACAGCCCCTGCCCGATCTGGCCCCGCGGGTCGATCAGCCCGGAGCGCGCGTCGAGCGCGAAGTTCACCGGCTGCGCGTGCAGCACCTCACGCCCCTCGCCAAAGTCCGGCACATCGCAAGAGCTGAGCACACGGGCCACGTCCTGCTCGTCGACCTGGGTGCCCGCCAGCTCGATCTGACCCGCAAGCCCATAAGAGCGCGGGTCGGCTCCCGAGAAACAGGCGATCACGTGGTCTACCCGGATCTCAGCCATCTTTTGCGCCGCCTGCACCACCGTGCGGATCGCGCGTTCGGTCTCGTGCATCGCCTCGATCTCGCCGCCGCGCACGCCGCGCGACTTGGTCGTGGCCGCCCCGATAACGCGGAACCCCGACTGACCCGCCAAAGCGCCGATCCCCTCGACCTCAGGCCGCCAGGTGCCGCTGTCGAACCGCAGCACGAGGCAGGCCGTCTTCGAAGTCCCCACGTCGAGGATCGCGATCACACCACGTTGCATCGCCGCCTTGCGCATGTTGCGCATCGCACGCTGGGACTCGTAAAGCTCGATCATCGGTTAGTTTTCCACATCCAAGGTTTTGATACGCCAGAGTTCTGACAGGCTCTGTTCATTCAGCCGCAGCGTCGCCCGGCCCGGCAGGCGCAGGTCGATGGCGGCGATGTCGCGGGCCAGCATGTCCTGCGCCCGGTCCATGACGATGACGCGGTCCAGCGCCGCGACGGGGTTTTCGCTCGGCAGCATCACGCGCTGGCCGCGGTCCAGCACCAGGTCCCAGCGCCGCGCACCCATCCGCTCGAGGCCGCGCACGCGGACGGCCAGAGGCTCGGCAGCCGACAGGACGCGCAGCGCCTCGGGCACCGCATCGCGCGCGCCAGCGCCCGCGAGCAGCGGCAAGTCCGGGCGCGCTTCGCGTTCGAAGACCTGCGCAATCGCCACGCCTTCGGTGTCGACCAAATGCAGGCCATCAAGGCCGCGCCAGAGAGCGACAGGCGTCCGTTCGGTGACATCGACCTGCAGCACCCCGCCCGTGCGGATGCGCACGGAGGCCGTCTTGACCGCATCGAGCGTCATCACCACATCGCGGATCGCGTCCAGATCGAGGTCGAACGAGGTGATGGGAAAGTCCACTGGCACGATCTCGCGGATGCCCTCGCTGACGACGGGACCTGCCCCGTCGACGGCCATCATCTGGACCATGAACTCGGGGCGGGTCTCGATCTCGTGGCGGACTTCGGCGACCATGTCGGTGAGCGCGGTCACGCGAGCCTCGTCCGAGGCGTACCAGAGCACCGCGGCGGCGGTCAGCCCGATGGGTGTGCCGATGCGCAGGACCGCCCGAAAGACGGGCGACAGCTTCCATCGCGCCCAGCGGTAGGCCCAGCGCGAGGGCGCGGGATCGTGGCGGGGCGGCGCGCTCAGCGGTTGCACGAGGCGTCCTCCACCAGCCAGGCGCAGAGCTCGGGGAACGCATAGCCCGCGTGCTCGGCCTGTTCGGGCGAGAGCGAGGTCGGTGTCATGCCGGGCTGCGTGTTGGTCTCGAGAAGGATCAAGCCGGCAATGCCCTTGGTTTCGTCCCAGCGGAAATCCGTGCGCGACATGCCGCGGCAGCCGAGCACCTCGTGCGCGCGCAGGGCGTAGTCGAAACAGGCGGCCTCGATCTCTGCGGGGATGTCCGCGGGGACGACGTGGCGGGAGCCGCCGGTCTCGTACTTGGCGGCATAGTCGTACCAACCGTCGGTCAGGATGTCGGTGACCGCCAGAGGCTGATCGCCGAGGACGGTGGTCGTCAGCTCGCGGCCTGGCGCGAACGCCTCGACCATCACGGTGCCCGGCATGTCGGCGGCGAGTTTGGGTGGCGCGTTGGCGCCTTCGTGCACGAGGTAGACGCCGACGGAGGAGCCTTCGTTGTAGGGTTTGACCACGTAGGGCGCGGGCATGACATGCGCCGCCTCGACCTCCGCTTTGGTCGCCAGCACGCTCTCGACGACAGGAAGGCCGTGGGCCCGGTAGAGCGCCTTGGTCCGCTCCTTGTCCATCGCCACGGCAGAGGCTTGCACACCCGAATGAGTGTAGGGAATGCCGAGCCATTCGAAGAGGCCCTGCGCGCAGCCATCCTCGCCCCAGCGGCCATGGAGGGCGTTGAAGATCACGTCGGGTTTGAGCTCTCCGAGACGCAGCGCGAGATCGCGGCCGGCATCGAGCTCGGTCACGGTGTACCCCGCCTGCCGCAGCGCCTCGGCGCAGCCGCGCCCGGTCGACAGCGAGACCTCACGCTCCGCCGAAATCCCGCCCATCACGACGGCAACATGGGTGGATGCCCTGCTCGACATGCCCGCCTCTGGTTCTTTTTGGGACGGTGTTCCGCCCTGCTCACCTATGTCCCAGATTGACGGGCCGTTTGCGGCCTCTTCCGGGGTCTCGTTCTTATCGTTGCGCGCGTTTTGCGCGTCAGCCGGGCTTGCCGACCCGGATCACTTCCCACTCTAGCGTCAGACCGTGTAGGTCCAACACCTTTTTTCGCACCATTTCTCCGAGCGCTTCAAGATCCGTGGCCGTCGCGCCACCGGTGTTGACGAGAAAGTTGGGATGTTTGGGTGACATTTGAGCAGCGCCCAGCGTGGCGCCTCTGAGGCCCGCGTCGTCGATCAGTTTCCACGCCTTGAGTTCGTGCGTGTCATCGGCCTGCCCCGTGGAACTGAAGCCTGCCGGATTGCGGAACGTGCTGCCTGCGGTGCGGTCCTTGGTCGGCTGGGTGGCGTCGCGCTTGGCGAGCTGTTCGGCCATGCGGGCGTGGAGCGCCTCGGGGTCGCCCTGTTCGGCGCGGAAGGTCGCCGCGGTTAGCACCCAGCCTTCGGGCAACATGCTCTGGCGGTAGCCGAACTGCATGTCTTCGGGCGTGAGCGTGACCGTCTCCCCGCTCCGCGTGATCGCTTTGGCGGAAACGAAGTGGTCGGCGACATAGGAGCCGTAACACCCGGCGTTCATCCGCACGGCACCGCCGATCGCGCCGGGGATCGTGCGCAGAAACGTGAGGTCGCGACCAGCGTCGGCGGCTTTGCGCGCGACGTGGCTGTCGAGCGCAGCTGCGCCTGCGTGAACGAAGTCGCCTCCGATGCGGATGCCGTTGAAGGCGCGGCCGAGCCGGATCACAACTGCGTCGATCCCGCCGTCGCGCACGATCAGGTTGGAGCCGACGCCCATGGGAAAGACCGGCACCGCGGGGTCGAGCGCTTTGAGAAATGTCGCGAGGTCGTCGGCATCGGCAGGCTGGAACAGCGCCATCGCAGGGCCACCGACCCGCAACCACGTCAGATCGGCCAGAGGCCGTTCCGGGGTCAGGGTGCCTTGCGGCGTTGGCAGGCCGGAACTGGGCAGATCGGGCATGGCGCGCGTCCTTCAGAAACTCGCGCGCGGTGTAGACCGGGGCGCCGGGGCTGTCACCCTCCGAACCGCTGCGTCATCCACGCCAGCGCGTGCCGCACCGGGTAGCGGAAGATGCTCAGCCCTGCCGCCAGCGCCACACCGGCAAAGAGCGGCCCATGCGCGAGGAAGACGGCCACGAGGATCGGCACGCCGGCCGCCATCAGCACACGGGCCGCGCGCCAGTGCTGGTCGCGGGACGGCAGGCTGCCGACGACGGAGGCCGTGAGCACCCAGAGACAGGCAGAGACGAGGGCGAAGCTCATCGCGGCGCCAGCGCCTCTTTCAGCCGGAGCGCCTTGGCGCGCAGCTCGGGGTATGCGGCGTGGGCCTGCTCGCAGCTGAGCACGAAAACGGTGATCATCGCCAGCACCGCGAGCGCACGCGGCACCTCGCCCCAGACGCCCGGCAGCAAGGCCGCAAGGCTCGCAAGGATGACGGCGGCGGTGAGCAAGGCCACCGTGATCAGGCGGAACTTGCCGATCTTGTCCCGCGGCCCAGTCACCGCGCAGGTGGCAGCGGCAAAGAGCACGATGAGTGTCGCAAGCGTCAGCATCACATCTCCTCCAATCGTTTGGGCAGGGCGTTGGCCCAGCCGGAAATACTGCCCGCCCCGAGGCAGACGACCATGTCGCCGGGGCGCGCCTGTTCGCGCACGAGGCGCGCGAGGTCTTCTTCGCCCAGGATCGCGCGGGCGTGGCGGTGCCCGGCCTGGATCAGCCCGGTCACGAGGCTGTCCCGGTCCGCGCCCGGAATAGGCTCTTCGCCGGCGGCAAAAACCTCGGCTATCGCGACCACATCGGCATCGTTGAAGCACGTGCAGAAGTCCGCAAAGAGGTCCGACAGGCGCGAGTACCTGTGCGGCTGGTGTACCGCGATGACCCGCCCCTCGGACGCCTGGCGCGCGGCCTTGAGGACGGCGGCGATCTCGACCGGGTGGTGGCCGTAGTCGTCAATTATTGTCACGTCGTTCCATACGCCCACTTTCGTGAAGCGCCGGTTAACGCCGCCAAAGGCCGCAAGCGCCTCGCGGATCTGCGCGGCCTTCATCCCGAGGTGGCGGGCAACGGCGATGGCGCTGAGCGCGTTCGACACGTTGTGGTCGCCGGGCATGGGCAAGGTGCAGCCCTCGATCACCATGTCCTCGCCCTGCAAGGCCACGTCGAAATGCGCCACACCGCCCTGATAACGCAGGTTAATCGCGCGCACGTCTGCTTGCGGATTGAACCCGTAAGTGACCACGCGGCGGTCGGTCACGCGGCCTACCAGAGCCTGCACTTCGGGGTGGTCAATGCAGCACACGGCGAGGCCGTAAAACGGAATGTTCGAGACAAAATCGAGAAAACCCTGACGGAGATTCTCAATGGAGCCCCAGTGCTCCATGTGCTCGGGATCGATGTTGGTGACGATGGCGATGGTGGCGGGCAGACGGTTGAAGGTCCCGTCGCTCTCGTCCGCCTCCACGACCATCCACTCGCCCTGCCCTGTGCGCGCGTTCGAGCCGAAGGCGTGGATGATGCCGCCATTGACCACCGTGGGGTCGAACTCGCCCGCGTCGAGGAGCGTCGCGACCATCGTGGTGGTCGTGGTCTTGCCATGCGTGCCGCCCACCGCGACGTTAGATTTGAGGCGCATCAGCTCCGCCAGCATCTCCGCCCGGCGCACCACGGGGAGGCCACGCGCGCGTGCCTCGTCGAGCTCGGGATTGCCCGGCTTGATGGCCGAAGAGATCACGACGACCTCCGCGCCTTCGAGGTTCTCGGCCTTCTGCCCGACGTGGATTTGCGCGCCCATTCCGGCGAGGCGCTGGGTGATGGGCGTCTCCTTGAGGTCCGAGCCCTGCACCGAATAGCCATGGGTCAGGAGCACTTCGGCGATGCCGGACATGCCGATCCCGCCGATGCCGACAAAGTGGATCGCGCCGATGTCGAGGGGCAGTTTGGTGGCAGCGTTCATCGGTTAAACTCTCTTACTTTAGGCTGACTTGTTGTGCGCAAGCGCTTCGACCATGCCCGCGAGTTCATTGGCGGCGTCCGGCTTGCCAAAGCCCAGCGCCGCCTCGGCCATGGCACTGGCACGGGCGGGATCGCCGAGGATGGCTGTAACTTGCGCGGTGAGGGCGTCGGGCGTTGCGTCTTGCTCGGTGAGGATGTCGGCGGCGCCCACCTCGGCCAGGCCGCGCGCGTTGGCGGTCTGGTGATCGGCGGCTGCCGCGGCAAACGGGATCAGCACCGAGGGGCGTCCGATCACCGAGAGGTCCGCGATGGAAGACGCGCCCGCGCGGGAGATCACCAGCTGCGCCTCGGCCATGCGGGCGGGCACGTCGTGGAAGAAGGGCTCTACCTCGGCGGGCAGGCCCGCAGCGGCGTAGTGCTCGGCGACCTTGGCTTGATCTTCGGGGCGGGCCTGGTGGCTGACGCGCAGGTGTTTGCGGATGTCTGGCGGGAGGGCCGTGAGCGCTTCGGGGACGACGTCTGAGAGGATGCGCGCGCCCTGGCTGCCGCCGATCACGAGCACCGACATCGGGTGCGGGCCCGGCGCCATATAAGGCGCGCCCGCCCGCTCGAGTACGGCGGCACGGACGGGGTTGCCGACATGGGTGCCCTTTACGCTGCTTGGGAGCGTTGTCGGCCAAGTGCCGCAG
This sequence comes from Pseudaestuariivita sp., assembly GCF_052825805.1. Classification (NCBI taxonomy): domain Bacteria; kingdom Pseudomonadati; phylum Pseudomonadota; class Alphaproteobacteria; order Rhodobacterales; family Paracoccaceae; genus Pseudaestuariivita; species Pseudaestuariivita sp. Next base: position 179,137 of record NZ_JBRBVB010000013.1, read on the forward strand.
GCGATGGCGTTCACGCGGGGGGCAAAGATTTGGTTCACCCGGCCCAGAACTCCGTTCTGTTCGTGGATCATGCTCGGTAGCTTGAGGAGCGAGGCCGCGCCCAGTGCCGGGATCGAGGGGTAGCCGCCAAAGCCGACCACAACCGCGGGCATGTCCTTGCGAAAGCCGCGCCGGGCGGCCAGCGTGCCGGAGATGAGGCGCAGGGGGACTTTGATTTTCGCCAGCAGGCCACCGCGCGCGAAAGTTGCCGAGGCGACTTCGTCGATCTCGACGGCGTGCGGAAATCCTTGCGTGTAGCGTGCGCCGCGGGCATCGGTGGAAAGCTTCACCCGCCATCCGCGCGCCAGCATGACCTCCGCCAGCGACTGGGCTGGGAACATATGCCCGCCGGTGCCACCTGCGGCAATGACGAGGAGCGGCGCGCTCACGACCGACCCTTCCAGAGGTCTCCGATCTGGCCCTGAGGCCGCGCGCGGGTAAAGGCGAGGAGCATGCCGACGGCGATCCCGCCTGCGATGAGCGAGGAGCCCCCGTAGGAGACGAACGGCAGCGTCATGCCTTTGGCGGGCAAGAGACGCACGGCAACGCCCATGTTGATCATCGCCTGCACGCCGAAGGTCACGGCGAGGCCGGCGCCTGCGAGGCGGATGAACGGGTCGCGTTCGCGCATCAGGCGCATCAGCGAGCGGAAGACGATGGTGGCGTAAAGCGCGATGATGGCGAGGACGAGGACCAGCCCGTATTCCTCGGCTGCCACGGCGATGATGAAATCGGTGTGCGCGTCGGGGAGCGACCATTTCACCTCGCCCTCGCCCACGCCGACGCCAAAGAACCCGCCCTCGCGGATGGCGTTCGTGGCGTATCCGAGCTGCGTCGTGGGGTCGACCTCGGGATTGAGGAAGCCATCGATGCGGCGGGCGAAGTGCTCGGAATTGTGGTAGGCGACGGTGCCCGCGACGATCACGAGCCCCGCGATGACCATCAAGAGCACGATGGGCGCGCCGGAAATGAAGTACATCACGCCCCACCCAAAGAGCACGAGGCAGGCCTGGCCGAAATCCGGCTGGAGCGCGAGCATCAGGACGATGGTGACGGTCAGGATGAAGGACCAGAGGCGGCCCGGGGGGCCTCCGATCTCTTGCCCTGCGGCCAGCAGCCAGGCGGCGACGACGACAAAGCCGGGCTTGAGGAATTCGGAGGGCTGCACGGAAGCGAAGCCAAGGGAGTACCAGCGGGTCGCCCCTTTGCCGAAGTCGGTGCCGAGGAATGGCAGGAGCGCGAGCGCGACAAAGGCGCAGGCAAAGCCGAGCACGGCAAGGCGGCGCACCAGCACGGGCGACATCATCGAGGTGAGCACCATGGCGATGAGGGCCAGCCCGCCAAAAAGCGTCTGTCGCTGCACGTAGTGAAAGGCACCGAAGCCATTGCGCTCGGCCAGCGGCGGGGATGCGGCGAGCCCCAGAAGGAGCCCCACGCCAAAGAGCAAGAGCACGCAGGAGAGCGACCACCGGTCCACCGTGCGCCACCATTTGGGGAGCACCGGTTCGACGTCGCGCACCGGCACGGTGCCGTACACCATATCCGTCATTGGATCACCGCCAACTGCCTCAGGTCTGCCGCCCTCTCATTGTTCGGAGGGCTTTAGGCAGAGCCTAGCGGGTCTCAGCGCGTGGCGCTAGGGGGATTGCCGCGGGATTTTGCGGTGAGTCTTTGAGGTCGCAGAGGTCTTTACTGGTCGATGTCGTCGACGTCCGCCTGCCCCGACAGGATGCGGCGCACGATCGACCAGCTGAGCCCGATGCCGAGCACCAGCGAGAGCGCGATGATGCCGATCCAGAGCGTCATGTCGCGGTTGCCGAGCTGCAGCAGGCCGAGGTCGTAGAGCACCCAGAGCGCCGCGCCGACGATGGCGAGGATCAGGAGCATCCCGAAAAGCCCGATGGAGCGCAGCGTGGCGCGTAGGTAGATGATGTAGCCGACCGTAAGGAGAAGGCCGAGCAGTACCACGAGCGGCAGGTCGCTCTGATAACTGCGCGCCGCCCAGCCGACGTAGTTGAAGGGTGTCGGGTTGAAGGTCAGGGCCAGGAGCGCGAACGCGCAGGTCCAGCGGATCAAAAAGCCCATGACGTTCTCTCTTGGCTGTCGTTTTATGTGAGTATGTCAGCCCCGCGCCGGCGCCTCAAGGCGGGTGGTGGGCGGTGCCCACCTTACGCTGGCTGGAGCGTCTCATTCGAAATGTCATGCGGGGGCGTGGGCGGAGAGGGTCGGGATTTAGGTATTTTTGAACCAGAGAAGCCGGGGACCTGTGCTGGGATGCTTTTGGTGCGCTGAACGTAGGGGTCAGCCGGTGCTTGCGTCGAGGTCTGCCGCCTTGATCAGGTCGTCGAGCCAACGGCCAAGGTCGTCGACGGAGCGCTGCGTATTGGCCACGGCTTCCTCGTTGGTGGACATGCGGCGCACGAGCGTGTCGAGTTTTTCCTCGTTGCGCGCCATGCGAGCTTGAATGTCCTTGAGAATTTCCAGAACCAGTTTTTGCTCGGCCATCACGCGTCGTCCCTTGTTGAAGGTTTTGACGGTGCTGGCGATCCACCGTTGGTCATGTCTGATTCAAATAACACATGAGTGTCAAAATTTCCAGACACTTTTGCGCCGTTGGCTTGACCACTTTGGTCAACCGTTGTCGTCGTGATCGCAGGTCATGGCACCCTGCCCAGGCAATCCGGGTGCGGCGCGACAGGCCGGCGAGACCGCCATCAGGGCATTGGTGGCGCCAGCCACGCGGCGAAGGGGTCGCCGACGCGCGGCACGCCCGTGGTCGCCGCTGCGCAGGCCGAGAAGCCGGCGGAGATGACACTTGACTGGCGCATTCCGCATTGAGCCGCCGGAGCATCGCGTTGCACTTGGCCTGGTCGCAGTCGTTTCAAGGACGTCGGCGCGGGTGACTTCGATGCTCGCGATTAGTGGCTGCCGCGCGAGGACCAGGCTCTTCAGCGCCAAGCGGTCGGGTAATGGCGCGATCAGATTGATGCGTGGGCCTCGGGTGAGAACCTGTGCGCGCGTCAGAGGGCGGTTTGATCTGCAAAGTCCGGGAGCATGCGTCCCTTCAGATCACGAGCAACTCTTTTTCATACAGTGGATTTTGAGCGACGCGGCAACGGCTTCAAGACACGCCGACGCGCACGGAAAACGGTTTCCCCTTTGGCGCGGCGGTCGCTATACGGGCGCGGGTTTGACGTCAGGAAGGGCGCAAGGCATGGCAAACGTGGTCGTCGTGGGCACCCAGTGGGGTGACGAGGGCAAGGGCAAGATCGTCGACTGGCTGTCCGAACGCGCGGATGTGATCTGCCGCTTTCAGGGCGGGCACAACGCCGGGCACACGCTGGTGATCGGGGAGGCGATCTACAAGCTGCACGCGCTGCCGTCGGGCGTGGTGCGGGGCGGCAAGCTGAGCGTGATCGGCAACGGGGTGGTGCTGGACGCCTGGCACCTCCTCGAAGAGATCGAGACGCTGCGCGCGCAGGGTGTCGAGATCACGCCCGAGACGCTGATGGTGGCCGAGAACACGCCGCTGATCCTGCCCTTTCACGGCGAGCTGGATCGGGCGCGGGAGAGCCAGAACGCGGTTGCCAAGATCGGCACGACGGGGCGCGGGATCGGGCCTGCGTATGAGGACAAGGTGGGGCGGCGCTGCGTGCGCGTCGCGGACCTCGGCGATGCGGCGACGCTTGCAACGCGCGTGGACCGGGCGCTGGTGCACCACAACGCGCTGCGCAAGGGGCTGGGCCTGACGGAGATCAACCGCGACCGGCTGATCGCGCAGCTGACCGAGCTGGCGCCGAAGCTGCTGCCTTACGCCAAGCCGGTCTGGAAAGTGCTGGGCGACAAGCGCCGCGCGGGCAAGCGCATCCTTTTCGAAGGGGCGCAGGGCGCGCTCCTCGACATCGACTTTGGCACCTACCCGTTTGTGACCTCGTCCAACGTGATCGCCGGCCAGGCGGCCACCGGCACAGGACTTGGCCCCGGCGCAATCGACTACGTGCTCGGCATCACCAAGGCGTACACGACCCGCGTGGGCGAAGGCCCCTTCCCCACCGAGCTCGACGATGCCGACGGCCAGCGCCTCGGCGAACGGGGACACGAGTTCGGCACCACCACAGGCCGCAAACGCCGCTGCGGCTGGTTCGACGCCTGCCTCGTCAAGCAGACCTGCGCGACCTCGGGCGTGAACGGCATCTCCCTGACCAAGCTCGACGTGCTCGACGGGTTCGAAACCCTGCGCATCTGCACCGGCTACGAACTGGACGGGGCGCGTTACGACTACCTGCCCACCGCCGCCGACCGGCAGGCGCGCTGCACGCCGATCTACGAGGAAATGCCCGGCTGGAGCGAGTCCACCGCCGGCGCGCGCTCCTGGGCGGACCTGCCCGCGCAGGCCATCAAATACGTGCGACGGATCGAGGAATTGATCGACTGCCCGGTCGCCCTAGTCTCCACTTCACCCGAACGGGAGGACACCATCCTGGTGACCGACCCCTTTGACGACTGACGCACCAAGCCAAGGAGCGACGCGACATGGCACTGAGCTACAAGGCACGCAAACGCTGGTCCCTGGTGATCCTGCTGATCGGATTGCCCGCCTACGTGGTAGCCTGCGTGACGGTGATGAACATGATCGAACGCCCCTCGATCCTTGTCGAACTCGGCATCTACATTGCGCTCGGCTTCGTCTGGGCGCTGCCCTTCAAATTCGTGTTCAAGGGCGTCGGCAAGGCGGACCCGGACGCGCCTGCCGAGCCTGATGCCTGAAGGCTTGGGCCAAATGCATAACGCTTTACCCGGAAGCGTTGCGTTTGCGTGACCTGCGGGAGCCTCCGGCGGGAGTTTACTTGGGAAGATGAAGCGGAACGGTCCTGTCTTCTCTGGTTCAAAAATACCTAAAATCCTGCGGCCAGAAGCTATGCGTCACGCTGAAAGTCTGGGTGTCGGTGTACTGAAGTGAAAAGCACTGAGATCGATACCTTGATCCTCGGCGCAGGAGCAGCCGGGATGATGTGTGCCGCCCATTGCGCGGGGCGCACGCTGGTCGTGGATCACGCGCGCAAACCGGGGGAGAAAATCCGCATCTCCGGCGGGGGTCGGTGCAATTTCACCAACCTCGGCGTGGAGCCCGGGCGGTTCATTTCGCAAAACCCGCATTTCGCCAAGTCGGCGCTCGCGCGTTACACGCAGTGGGATTTCATCGACCTCATCGACCGGCACGGCATCACCTGGCACGAAAAGACGCTGGGCCAGCTCTTTTGTGACGGCAAGTCGACGCAGGTCGTCGAGATGCTGCGCGCCGAGATGGCGGGCGCCGAGCTGCGGCTCGAGACCGGAGTGAAGAGTGTGAGACACACAGGGGCGGCGTTTGACGTGAGGCTGGCGCGCGCAGGCGGGCCGGACGAACGGGTGCTGGCGAAGAACCTGGTGCTGGCAACGGGCGGCAAGTCGATCCCCAAGATGGGCGCGACGGGGCTGGCCTATGACATCGCGCGGCAGTTCGGGCTTAGCGTCGTCGAGACGCGCCCGGCGCTAATGCCTCTGACCTTCGACGGCCAGCCCTTTGCGGCGATGTCCGGCGTGGCCGCGCCCGTCCGGGCCACCGCCGGTGCGGCAAGTTTCGACGAGGCGATGCTCTTTACGCACCGCGGGCTTTCGGGGCCGGCGATCCTGCAGGTCTCCTCCTATTGGCGGGAGGGGGACGGCGTGCGCGTCGATCTCGACCCTATCGGCCAAATCGCGCCGGCGCTGCGCACGCAGCGGGCCTCGGCGGGCCGCGTGCAGCTCTCTACCGTGCTCTCGCAGTATTTGCCCGAACGGCTTGTGCAGCACCTCTCCGGCGATCTCGGCCTCACTCGCCGGATCGCCGATTGCTCGGATCAGGCGCTCGACGAGGTGACGGATGCCCTGCGTGCCTGGGAGCTGCGCCCCACCGGCTCCGAAGGGTACCGCACGGCAGAAGTCACCCTGGGTGGCATCGATACATCCGACCTGTCGTCCAAGACCATGGAAGCGCGCCGCGTGCCCGGCCTTTACGTCATTGGCGAGGCCGTTGACGTGACCGGCTGGCTCGGCGGGTACAACTTCCAGTGGGCCTGGTCCTCCGGCGCCGCCGCGGGGCGCGCAATTTCGGCGGGCCACGCCTGAACGCGACTTGGAACGTGTGACAGGCATGTGGCTGCAGGATTGCCCTCACATATTTCTGTTACATCCCGGACGCCCTTCCGTTACATTCCGCGCCTGAGCACAGCTGCGGCGGTCCGATGGCCTTTTCAGACTACCCTCCCTTGCAAGCGCACAACCTGGCACGCAGCCTGCGGTGCCGTGTGCCGCGGAAATGGGCGCGGGACCTGATTAACGCGGCCCGGTTCGGCCCTGCCGCACCGCTGAGTGACGACAGCCTGATCGTGCCGCTCGCCAAAGTCACGCACCGATACGCAAGCGCGCCGGGCCACCGGCTGCGACGGCGGCACTCGGGGCGCGTTGTGGGCGGGACGTGGGACCAGGCGCGGGCGCCGCTCGGCGAGGACCGGTTTACCCGGTCGTTTACGGCGCGGTTCGTGCACGGGGCCGACTGGGAGGAGACGGAGCTCTTTGCGCTTGCGCGCCGTCACATCGCCGAGCGCGGCAAGTTCGACGACTGCCGCAGCATGGAGGACGTGCACGCAAGATATACACGCATTGACCGGATTGCGGCAGAGGCACGCCTGACAGGCCGCCTCAGGGCGGTCACGGAATTGCCGGACGTGTTTCGGCGCGAGCACGGCGGTATCTTCATGCATTTCGACCGCGATGGCCTGCCCCTGCGGGATGGCGGCGGGCAGCACCGGTTTGCGCTGGCGCGCGTGCTGGGGCTTGAGACGATCCCGGTGCAGGTCGGCGTGGTGCATCTGGAGGCGGTGCGGCGGGACCTGTTGCGACCCTATATGGAGGCCGCGGCGGCGATGCTCAGCGAGCGTTGAGACCTGCCTTGACCGCCGCCACGAAGGCGTCGCCGCGCAGCTCGAAATTGTCGTACTGGTCGAAACTGGCTGCCGCGGGGGCGAGGAGCACCGTGTCGCCGGGCTTCGCCTCAGACATGGCCGCCGCGACGGCACGCTCCATCGTCGTGCAGACTTCGGTGTCGACCCCGGCAAGGCCCATGGCGAATTGCGCGGCCTCGCGGCCGATCACATAGGCTTTGGTCACGTTGCCGGTCTCGTCTGCAAGGGCGCCGAGGCCGCCTTCCTTTTGCAGGCCACCGCAGATCCAGCGGATGTTCGTGTAGGCGCGCAGGGCCATGATGGCGCTGTCGACGTTGGTGGCCTTGCTGTCGTTGACGTAGGCCACGCCGCCGGCTTCGGCAATGAGCTGCGAGCGGTGCGGCAGGCCGGGAAAGCTGTGCAGTGCCGCTTCGATCACGCGCGGCGCGAGGCCAAGCGCGCGGCAGGCGGCGTAGGCGGCGCAGGCGTTCTGGTGGTTGTGCGTGCCGGGCAATCCTTTGATGCCGCGCAGGTCGATGGAGGCGGCTTGCCGGCCCTTGCGGGTCTCCGCCAGAAAGCCCTTGCGGGCAAAGACGTTCCAGCCGGGACCGGTGAGCTTGCGCGCCGAGGAGATGCGCAGGACACGGTCGTCGGCGACGCCTTCGGAGAGCTGACCTGCGAGGAACTGGCCTTCGACCTCGTCCACGCCCACGATGGCGCGGTCCGGGCCGCCTTCGGCAAAGAGGCGGCGCTTGGCGGCGAAGTACCCGCCAAAGCCTGCATGCCGGTCGAGATGGTCGGGCGAGAGGTTGGTGAAGACGGCGATGTCGGGCGTAAGGCTGCGGGCCAGCTCGGTCTGGTAGGAGCTGAGCTCGAGCACGATGACGTCGCCGTCGATGCCGGGATCGAGGTCGAGCACGCCTCGCCCGATGTTGCCGGCGAGCTGCGCGGGCCGCCCGGCCTCGGTCAGGATATGGTGGATGAGGGCAGACGTCGTGGACTTGCCGTTCGAGCCGGTGACCGCGATGACCTTGGGCGGCGTGTCGAAGCTGGCCCAGTCGGGTGTGGCAAAGGACTGGAAGAAAAGTCCGATGTCATTATCGACCGGCACGCCGGCGGCAAGGGCCACGGCGATGGCGGGGTTCGGCGCCGGGTAGAGATGCGGAATGCCGGGGGATGTCACGAGGCGGTCGAGGCCGTCCATGGCGCCCGGTTTGGTCAGATCGCGCGCTTCGAACCCCTCGTCGCTTGCTGTGCTGCGCGCCTCGGGGTTGTCGTCCCAGACGAGGACCGATGCGCCTCCTTCGCGGAGGGCGCGGGCGGCGGTCAGGCCTGAGCGTCCGAGGCCGAGGACGGCGACGGTCGCGCCTCTAAGGCCGCGGACGGGGATCATTTGCGGGCCGGCTGGGGCTCTGCCCCAGACCCCGAGGTATTTTGGAACCAGAGAAGCTGTGGGGGGGTCATTTGGGTCAGCGGATTTTGAGGGTGGCGAGGCCGATCATCGCGAGGATGAGCGAGACGATCCAGAAGCGGATGACGATCTGGGGCTCGGCCCATCCCTTTTTCTCGTAATGGTGGTGGATCGGGGCCATGAGGAAGACGCGTTTTCCGGTGCTCTTGAAATAGAGGACCTGGATGATGACCGAGAGCGCCTCGACCACGAAGAGGCCGCCGACGATGGCGAGGACGATCTCGTGCTTGGTGGCCACGGCGATGGCACCAAGGGCGCCGCCAAGCGCGAGGGAGCCAGTGTCGCCCATGAAGACGGCGGCGGGCGGGGCGTTGTACCACAGGAACCCTAGGCCGCCACCGATCAAGCCGGCGACAAAGACGAGGATTTCGCCTGTGCCGGGGACGTAGTGCACGTCGAGGTATTCGGTGAAGTCGACCCGGCCCACGGCATAGGCGATCACGCCGAGCGCGCCGGAGGCGATCATCACGGGCATGATGGCGAGCCCGTCGAGGCCGTCGGTGAGGTTCACTGCGTTGGCGGCGCCCACGATCACCACGATGGCAAAGGGCACGAAGAGGTAGCCAAGGTAGAGCAGCGCCTCCTTGAACACCGGGAAGGCGAGTTGGTTTTGCAGCTCTTCGGGGTGGAAGGCGCTCGCCCAGGTGGCCGCAAGGCCCGCGATCAGGAAGCCGAGGAGGAGACGCACCTTGCCCGGCACACCGGCGGTCGTCTGCTTTGAGACCTTGGCGAAGTCGTCGGCAAAGCCGATCGCGCCAAAGGAGAAGGTCACGAAGAGCACCATCCAGACGTAGGGGTTGTCGAGCCGCGCCCAGAGCAGCGTCGATGTGAGCAGCGCCGTCAGGATCAGCAGGCCGCCCATGGTCGGCGTGCCGGCCTTGACGAAGTGTCCCTCCGGGCCGTCGTCGCGGATTGGCTGGCCCTTGCCCTGCCGGCGGCGCAGCACGTTGATGAGCGGCTTGCCGAAGACGAACCCGAAGATCAGCGCGGTGAAGAACGCACCGCCCGCGCGAAACGTGATGTAGCGAAAGAGGTTGAAGAAGCCGCCGTCATCCGACAGCAGGGTCAGCCAATAAAGCACGTCACGTCTCTCCCTCGGGCATGGCAGGCGGATGGCCCAATTTGCGCAACGCGTCAACCAGACGGCCGAGACCTGTGGACAAACTGGCCTTGACCAGCACCACGTCGCCCGCCCCCACTTGAGACGCGAGGTGCGGCGTCATGCCGGCGGCGGTCTCGGACCAGGCGCCGCGTTTCTCGGGCGGCAAGGCGTCGTGCAGGTGGCGCGCGAGCGGGCCGATGCAGTGCAACTGGCTTAGCGCCTCCATCGCCGGCATCTTGGCAACGCTGGCGTGGATGGCGGCCTCGTCCGTGCCGAGCTCCTTCATATCGCCGATGTAGGCGATCCGTCTTCCCTTTGCCGTCGGGGTCGCTGCAGCGAGGACATTGAGGGCTGCTTCGAGCGAGGCGGGGTTGGCGTTGTAGCTGTCGTCAAAGAGCGTGAGTTTGGCGTCCGGGTCCGCAGGGTCGAGCTGGATGACCTCTTGCGTGCCGCGCCCCTTGTAGGGGGTCCAGGCGGCGAGGCCGAGGACGGAGCGGGCAAGATCGGCGCCAAGCGCGGTTGAGGCGGCAAGCGCGCCGAGCCCGTTCATGGCGAAATGCGCGCCGGGTGAGGAGAGCTTGAAGAGGAGCGGGCCGCCCGGGCCGGCGGCCTCGGCGGTGGTGGCGCTGCCGGTCACGTGGACCTTTCCGAGGGTCCAGACGGGTGCCTTGGTGCCGAACCAGTGCGTGACCACGTTTTGTGACGCTTTTTCAAGCACATGCATAGTGTCGATGTCGGCGTTGAGGATGGCGGTGCCGCCGGGCTCGAGCCCTTCGAGGATCGAAGCTTTCTCCACGGCGATGCCTTCGATGGAGCCGAATGCCTCCAGATGCGCAGCGGCGACGGTGGTGACCATCGCCACATGCGGGCGGGCGAGACGGGCAAGCGGAGCGATTTCCCCGGGGTGGTTCATGCCGATTTCAATGACGGCGTATTCAGTCTCCGCCGGCATCCGCGCGAGCGTGAGCGGCACGCCCCAATGGTTGTTGTAGCTCGCCTCGGAGGCGTGGGTCTTGCCTTGCGGCGCCAGCATCGCGCGCAGCATTTCCTTGGTCGATGTCTTGCCGACGGAGCCGGTGATCGCGACGACGCGGGCGCCCGTGCGGGCGCGCGCAGCCTTGCCAAGCGCTTCGAGCGCGGGGAGGACTTCGTCCACGATGAGGAGCGGCGCGTCCTGCGGCACACCTTCAGGGACATGGGTGACAAGCGCGGCGGCGGCGCCTTTGGCGAGGGCCTGGGCGACGAAGTCGTGGCCGTCCCGGGCGGCCTGCAAAGCGACAAAGAGGTCACCTGGCTGCAGCGTGCGCGTGTCGATGGAGACGCCGGTCGCCTCCCACGCGGATGTCGTGCGCCCGCCGGTGGCGGAGGCGGCGTCGGCGGAGGTCCAAAGGGCAGTCATGCGAGCTTTCCATCCAGCGCGGCGACCGCCACGCTCGCCTGTTCGGCATCGTCGAAGGGCAGCACCTGGTCGCCGATGATCTGGCCGGTCTCGTGGCCCTTGCCGCAGATCAGGAGCGCGTCCCCTGCCCCGAGCACGTCGACGGCGCGCAGGATGGCTTCGGCCCGGTCGCCGACTTCGGTGGCCTCGGGCGCGCCCTCCATGACGGCGGCGCGGATCAGCGCTGGGTCTTCGGAGCGGGGGTTGTCGTCGGTCACGAACACCAGATCCGCGTTCTCGGCGCCGGCTTGCCCCATGAGGGGGCGCTTGCCTGCGTCCCGGTCACCGCCTGCGCCGACGATGGCCACGAGCCGGCCCATGACGTGCGGGCGGAGCGCCTTGAGGGCGGTCGCGACCGCGTCGGGCGTGTGGGCGTAGTCGACAAAGACGGCAGCGCCATTCTCGCGCGTGGCGGCGAGCTGCATCCGCCCGCGCACGGTTTCGAGCTCGGGGAGCGCGCGCAGGATCTCGTCCGGCTCGGCGCCGCAAACGTGCACAAGTCCTGCCGCCACCAGCACATTTTCCGCCTGAAAGCCTCCGATCAGCGGCAGGCGCAGCTGATGCGGCACGCCGTCCCAGCTAAGGCGGATGTCCTGCCCGGTCGCATCGAACCGCTGCGCGAGCAGCCGCAGATCGGCGTCCGGGCCGGTGCCGACGCGCAACACGTCCTGCCCCCGCCCCTCGGCCAGGGCCGCCATGTCAGGTCCGCGCAAATCGTCGATGTTGATGACCGCCACGCCCTCGGGCGGCAGAACGCGGGTAAAAAGCGCGGCCTTTGCCTCGAAATAGGCGTCGAAGGTCTCGTGATAGTCGAGGTGGTCCTGGGTGAAGTTCGTGAAGCCGGCGGCCTTGAGATGCACGCCGTCGAGCCGGCGCTGGTCGAGGCCGTGGGACGATGCCTCCATCGCCGCGTGCGTGACGCCGTTGGCCGCAGCCTCGCTAAGCGCGCGGTGCAAGGTGATCGGCTCGGGCGTGGTGTGCGCCAGTGGCGCGGTCCAGGCGCCCTCGACGCCGGTGGTGCCGAGGTTGACCGCCTTGAGACCCAGCGAAATCCAGATTTGCCGCACGAAGGAGGCCACGGACGTCTTGCCGTTGGTGCCAGTGACGGCGGCCATGAGCTTGGGCTGGGCACCGAACCAGAGCGCGGCTGCGGCGGACAAGGCGGCGCGCGGATCGGCGGCGATGACAAGCGCGGGATCGTGCGCCTCGATCTCCTCGGCGGCCAGTTTTGCGCCCGCCGCGTCGGTCAGGATCGCAGCCGCCTCCATCCGCAAGGCGTACTGGATGAACTTCGCGCCATGCACGTTTGAGCCGGGCAATGCTGCGAAAAGATGGCCGGGTTTGACGTTGCGGTTGTCGACCGACAGCCCGGTGATCTCAGCCTCGCGTCCGGCAAGCGCCGTGAGCCCCAGATCGGTCAAAGTCTTGGTTCTGGCCATTCCGTGCCGTCCTGCCCGCACACACCACTTTTGGGGGCGACGCCCCCCGCGTTGCGCTAGTCCTAGACCATCAGGCAGGCCAAGGCCATCAGCTTTGTGGCGCTGCGGCGGAGCTTTGCCCGGCTCCTTTACTGGCTGGTGAGCACCACGTCTCCAGCGGTGAGGCGCGGCTCTTCGGGGCGCAGGCCGAGGATCGGCGCGATGCGCGCGATCATCGCGGAGGCCACCGGCACCGCCGTCCAACCCGCCGTGCGGCGCGGCTTTTCGCCAGAGGTTTCAACGGCTTCGTCGAGGGTGACGACCAGCGCGTATTTCGGGGCGTCTGCCGGGAAGACGGCGGCGAAGGTCGCGATGACCTTGTCATCGTAATAGCCGCCGCCATTCGTTTTCGGCTTGTCTGCCGAGCCGGTCTTGCCGCCGACGCGGTAGCCGGGGACTTCGGCCATGCTGGCGGTGCCGTCGGTGACGACCTTGCGCAGCATCGCGACGGAGGCGTTGGCAGCCGCCTCGGACATGATGCGCGGGCCGTGGCGCGGGCCGGATTGCTTGACCAGCGTGGGCGCGACGGCATAGCCGCCGTTCGCAATCGCCGCATAGCCCGCCGCAAGGTGCAAGGGCGACACGCTCAGCCCGTGGCCGTAGGAGATCGTCACGCTCGCCAGCTTCTCCCACCGTTTCGGCAGGAGCGGCTTGCCGACGGGCGCCTCGGAGAGCTCGACCGGCGTGGGCGCCAGAAGGCCGAGGCGGTCGAGGAACTCTTGCTGGCGCTCCGCCCCGATCTGCAGCGCAAGCCGGCCCGTGCCGCGGTTCGACGATTTCACGATGATGTCGGCAATGCTCAGCACGCCGTAGTCTTTCTTGCGGAATTCGTTGATCGTGAACCGCCCGAACTTGAGCGGGGTCGAGGTGTTGATCTCGGTGTTTGCATTCACCAGCCCGAGGTCCATCGCCTGCGCGGCGGTGAAAATCTTGAAGACCGAGCCGAGCTCGTAGACGCCGTGCACGGCGCGGTTGAAGAGCGGGCTGTCGTCGGGCGCTCCTTCGCTCGGCGGGCGCGGGCGGTCGTTGGGGTCAAAATCCGGCAACGACACGATGGAGATCACCTCGCCCGTATGCACATCCATCAGCACGGAACTTGCGCCCTTGGCGTTCAAAATCTGCATGCCGGCGCCGAGCACCTCTTCGGAGGCGGCCTGCACCGAGAGGTCGAGCGACAGCTCGAGCGCGCGCCCGCCGTTGGCAGGATCCCGCAGCGCGGCGTCAAACGTCTTTTCCACACCGCCGATGCCAAGCACCTCGGCCGCGTTCACCCCCTCGCGCCCGTATTGCGCGCCGCCGAGCACATGCGCGGCAATCGCGCCGTTGGGATAAAGCCGCATCTCGCGCGGGCCAAAGAGCAGCCCCGGCTCGCCAAGGTCGTGCACGGCCTGCTTTTGCTCGGGACTGATCTGTTTCTTGACCCAGACGAACTTGCGCTTGCCGAGAAAGTCCTTTTCCAGCCGCTCGCGTTCGAGGTCCGGGAAGATCGTCAGAAGGCCATCGATGGCCTGGCCTGCGTCGATCATCTGCTGGGGATGGGCGTAGAGCGAGTGGGTGTCCATGTTGGTCGCCAAGAGCCGCCCGTGCCGGTCCACGATGTCGGCGCGCTGCGCGATGATCGTGCTGCCGGAGGCGGCGGCGCGCGGCTCGGCGGGCTCGGAGGCCGACAATACCCCCATGCGCATGCCGATTGTTGCGAACCCAAGGATAAAGAGCACCGCCATAACGAGCAGGCGTCCTTCGGCGCGGGCGCGGGCGGCGTCGCGCATCTGCTCATGACGGATGCGGATGTTCTCGCGCTCGATGGCGTCCGGGTTCTGACCCTTGCGGCGCGCCTCGAGGATGCGCGCCAGCGGGCGGAGCGGCGTGCGGATCATGGCTCTTGCCCCTCAGGTTGCGGCGCGTTCTGGCTCGACACCTCGACGGAATTGGTGATCACCATCGCCGGCTGCGGCGCCGGCGGGAACGAGACCTGGTCGATCCGGCCAAACTGCTCAGGGCGCAGCGGGCCAAGCCCGAGGCCAAGCGCGGGCGATTCCACCAGCTCCTGCAGCCGCGCGGGACGGTTGAGATAGGCCCATTCGGCCTTGAGCACCGACAGGCGCGCCTGCGCCGCGCGTATCTCGGCGCGAGTCTGGCTTGCCTCCGACAGGCTCGCTTGCGTGGCGTAGTTCTGCTGGTAGGCCCAGAACGCAAGCGCGATCACGAGGCACGAGGTCACGATATAGAGAAAGGACCGCATCACCGGCTCCTTCGGCTGGGGGTGATCTGGGGCAGGCCAAGCGCCTTGGCCTCGAGCGGGGTCGCGCGCGCCTCGGTCCGCCGGCCCATGCGCAGGAGCGCCGAGCGGGCACGGGGGTTGGCGGCGATCTCTTCGGGGGTCGGCTGGATGGCCTTGCGCGTGAGCACATCGAAAGTCGGCGCGTCTTCGTCCTGCACCGGCTGAAAGCGGTTGCCCTGCCCGCGCCCGCCGCCGCGCGTCTGGAAGAAGCGTTTGACCACGCGGTCCTCCATCGAGTGAAACGTGACGACCGCCAACACGCCGCCGGGCCGCAAAGCGCGCTCGGCGGCCATGAGCCCCTCGAAGAGCTCGCCAAATTCGTTGTTCACCGCGATGCGGAGCGCCTGAAAGCTGCGCGTGGCGGGGTGCGACTGGCCGGGTTTGGCGCGCGGCAGCTGGCCTTCGATGATCTCGGCAAGCTCCAGCGTCGTCTCGAGCGGGCCTGCCGCCTTGATCGCGCGGGCGATGCGGCGCGAGGCGCGCTCCTCACCGTATATATAGAGAATGTCAGCCAGCTCTGCCGCCTCCACCGATGCGATCAGCTCGGCCGCGGTCTGGCCCTCTTGCGACATGCGCATGTCGAGCGGGCCGTCCTTTCGGAACGAGAACCCGCGCTCTGCCCGGTCGAGCTGCATCGAGGAGACGCCGAGGTCGAGCACGACGCCGTCCACATCTGCGCAATGCGCGTCGAGGTTGGAAAAGACGTCTGACATCAGCGTGATGCGCGCGTCCATGCCGCGCGCCATCTCGGCGGCGAGCGGGTCGCGGTCGATGCCGGTGATGCGGTCCGCACCTGCAGCCAGCAGCGCCTTGGAGTAGCCGCCTGCGCCAAAGGTGCCGTCGACCCAATGGCCCGAGACAGGCGCGGCGGCAGCGATCAAAGGGGTGATCAGGACCGGCACATGTTCGGGGTTGGCTGCCTCGGCCGCCATGCGCCCTACGCCCCGGCCTGGTCGAGGAACTCCAGCGGGTCAAAGTCGTCCGGCATCTCGTCGAGATATTCCTCGGTCGCCGCCAGCTCTTCGGCCTCGTAGGTCTCCGGGTTCCAGATCTGGAAACTGTCGCCGGCCGCGATAAAGAACGCCTCGGCGCCGAGCGCGATCTTGGTGCGGAGCTTTGCCGGAAGGACCAGCCGGCCCGTCTCGTCGACATTGGTGGGGATCGACTGACCCTGAAAGAGGCGCTGGAGCATCTTGCGCTCCTTCGAGCCGCGCGGCAGAGCCGCGATCTTGGCGTCGATTTCCTCAATCGCTTCAACGGTATAACAGTCGAGATGTTTCTTGCGATGATCGCCGTAGACGATCACGAGCTCGGGGTTGTCCCCGTCGCGCCAATTGGGATCGGAGGCTTCGAGCACACGGCGAAAGGACGCGGGGATCGACACCCTGCCCTTGCTGTCCACCTTGTGGTGGCTCTCACCGCGGAACACCTTGCGGGTCACGCTCGTCCTCTCATGTCCCCCGGCTGCGGAAAAATCTGTCCCTGAAACAGGAAACGGCGGATAGAGCTGCTGCCAGTGCCCTATCCGCCGCCCTCGTCCCGTCTCCGGGAGTTCCAGCTGCGCGCGCCACCTGGGGGGATGTCTGCTCGCCCGCGCGCCGGATCCTTTGTGCGATGAAAGCGGGTGCCTGTATGAAACCTGCTGTTCTTTTTGTTTTTCTGGTCTGGGGTCTTTGTCGCCCCGGTCCGTCCCTCATCACGGTTGTAGGTTTGGCATGGGATTTCATGGCACGCAATGGAAACCACAGGCCGAGGTGCACGTTTTTCTCAAGAATCGGGGAACGTCTTTTCACCAGATGACGTTGGGTCAATGGATATGACGGCATATCTTCTGGTTTTCTGGCACACAAACACAATATTTAGCACTGCGCTATGCTGATCACCTTCTTCCCATGCATTCCCACAAATATCACAAAAGCGACGGTGTCGGTGCAAATTCACCACACGCAAGTGTGAAATGACGTCAATTGAGCGCGGATTGTCGAGGTTTTTGAGGCCGGAAACCGCCATTCACTGCAATCACGCCTCAATTCGATTCTCTCCCATAAATTCCCACGACCATTTCCCATGAAGTCCCATGCCGCGCCGAGCCATGCAAAACACGCGTAGTGTTTGCGCGCGGCGCGTTAGTTGAGTCGCGCGTGCCGAAGGGAAGACGACCGCCAGAACCTCGAAACGAAGGCCAAACCCGCCCAGTCTCGGGCGTACCTGCTTCAGAATTAGGCAATTGCGTGGGAATTTGGTCCGCCGCTCCACAGATCGGCCGGTTCCGGGACCAAACACCTTCTCATAAGGGTCAGCATGGCTTATGCATTTGCTGCATAGCGGCATTGCTTTGCTGTTTGTTGTGCACCTGCAGAAAGACCCCCATGTTCGGGTCATCGAAACGCACAACGAACATGAGGCAACAATGGCATACGTGACGCAAAACCAAACTGCTGGTGCAACCTTCGCAAAGGCTGCCGGGTTGGTGGAGCGGATGCGGACGGCCTGGACCCAATACCGGGTCTACCGCACCACGCTGAATGAGCTGCAAGAGTTGTCGGCTCGCGAATTGGACGATCTGGGCCTTCACCGGTCCATGCTGCGCCAGGTGGCTCACGAGACCGCCTACGGCAAAGCGCACTGACAGTTTTGAGGGATCAGGCGCCCCTCTCCTCCTCCCTGGGGTGCCTGTAATCTCGCGGCGATACCGTCTCCTCCCTAGGTATCGCCGCACTTTTATACCGGGCCGGTTGGCCTACACGCAGACAGAGCCGCGCAAGGCTCACATGGTTCGGGTGTCTCCTCCTCCTCCCTGAGGCACTCGATACCCCCCCGGGCCGCACACCTCCTCCCGTGCGGTGACGGGGACAGACAGAACGGCGGCGTCCTACCTCCTCCCAGGGCGTCGCCGTTTTGCTGTTTGGGGGCGCAGATTTTTCTCTCGCAAAATCTGCTGGGCGCTTTGCTGCAAGCGGCGTGCGGGCCACTGGCCGTGCGAGTTAGGTATTTTTGAACCAGAGAAGACAGGACCGCGGCGCGAGGCTGCACGCCGAGCGCGTGGAGGTGAGGGTCAGAAGGGGATGTCGTCAGCGGCGGTGACGAATTTGGCGACGACCTTTTTGTCGCCGGCCTTTTCAAAGGCGATGTCGAGCTTGTCGCCTTCGATCCCGGTGATCGTGCCGTAGCCGAATTTCTGGTGGAAGATGCGCTCGCCGACGGTGTGGGCGGAGGTGGCAGTGAGGTCGATCACCTGCGTGCGCGATTCCTGGGGTTGGCTGACGGGGCGGTGGCTGGAGCGCTCCTGGAGGCGGCGCCAGCCGGGGGAGTTGTAGACATCGGCGCGGCTGGCCGCCTCGTGCAGGTTCGATTGCGGGGCCGCAGCGCCGTAGCCGCCACCGTAGAGGCCGGGGGGCGAGAGCACCTCCACGTGTTCTTCGGGCAGTTCGTCGATGAAGCGCGAGGGCATCGAGGATTGCCACTGGCCAAAGACGCGGCGGTTGCCGGCAAAGGAGATCGTGCAGAGCCGCTCGGCGCGGGTGATGCCGACATAGGCCAGGCGGCGTTCCTCCTCGAGCCCTTTCACGCCAGATTCGTCCATCGAGCGTTGCGAGGGGAAGAGGCCGTCTTCCCAGCCGGGCAGGAAGACGGCGGGAAACTCAAGGCCCTTGGCCGCGTGCAGCGTCATGATCGACACTTTGGCGCCGGCGTCGTCCTGCGCGTTGTCCATCACCAGGCTGACATGTTCGAGAAAGCCGGTGAGGTTCTCGAAGCCTTCGAGCGCCTTGACGAGTTCCTTGAGGTTTTCGAGCCGTCCGGGCGCCTCGGGCGTCTTGTCGTTCTGCCAATGTGCGGTGTAGCCGGATTCGTCGAGGATGATCTCGGCCAGCTCGAGGTGCGTGACCTTGGCATCACCGGTCATCCGCCCCCAGCGCGCCAGACCGTCGAGGAGGGTTTGCAGCTCCTTGGCGCCCTTGCCGCCCAGCCCCTTTTCGTCGAGCAGGATTTGCGCGCCTTCGGTCAGCGATACGCCGTGCTGGCGGGCGGTGGCCTGGATTTTCTGCTGGGCCTTGTCGCCGAGGCCGCGTTTGGGGGTGTTCACGATCCGCTCGAAGGCGAGATCGTCGTCGGGCGAGACCACCACGCGGAAATAGGCCATGGCGTCGCGGATCTCCATCCGCTCGTAGAAGCGGGGGCCGCCGATGACGCGGTAGGGCAGACCGATGGTCAGGAACCGGTCCTCGAACCCGCGCATCTGGTGGGAGGCGCGCACGAGGATGGCAATGTCTTCGAGCCCCACGGGATCGAGGCCGCGGGTGCCGCGCTGGAGCGATTCGATCTCTTCGCCCACCCAGCGCGCCTCTTCGTCGCCGTCCCAGTGGCCGATCAGCCGGACCTTTTCGCCCCCTTCGGCCTCGGTCCAGAGCTCCTTGCCGAGGCGCTGTTTGTTTGCGGCAATCACGCCGCCCGCCGCCGAGAGGATGTGCTGGGTCGAGCGGTAGTTCTGTTCGAGCCGGATCACGGTCGCGCCTGGGAAATCCTTTTCGAACCGCAGGATGTTGCCCACCTCCGCCCCGCGCCAACCATAGATCGACTGGTCGTCGTCGCCCACGCAGCAGATGTTGCGGTGCGCTTGCGCGAGCAGCCGCAGCCAGAGGTACTGCGCGACGTTGGTGTCCTGGTACTCGTCGACAAGGATGTAGCGGAACCAGCGCTGGTACTGCTGGAGGACATCGTCGTGCTCTTGGAAAATCGTCACGACGTGCAGCAGGAGGTCGCCAAAGTCGGTCGCGTTCAACTCTTTGAGGCGCTGCTGGTATTGCGCGTAGAGCTGCACGCCCTTGTGATCGAAGGCGGACGCCTCGGAGGCCGGCACATTTTCGGGCGTCCAGGCGCGGTTCTTCCAGCCGTCGATGATCGAGGCGAGCATGCGGGCCGGCCAGCGCTTGTCGTCGATGTTGGTGGCGGCGAGCAGCTGTTTGATCAGCCGGATCTGGTCATCGGTGTCGAGGATGGTGAAATTCGATTTGAGCCCGACCAGCTCGGCATGGCGGCGGAGCAGCTTGACGCAGATGGCGTGGAACGTGCCGAGCCACGGCATCCCCTCGACCGCCTGCCCCATCATGGCGCCGACGCGGTCCTTCATCTCGCGGGCGGCCTTGTTGGTAAAGGTGACGGCGAGGATCTCGTTCGGGCGGGCGCGCCCGGTGTGCAGCAGGTGTGCGATGCGCGTCGTCAGCGCGCGGGTCTTGCCGGTGCCGGCGCCGGCCAGCATCAGGACCGGGCCATCGATCTGTTCGACCGCCGCGCGCTGCTCGGCGTTCAGACCGTCGAGATAGGGCGCCCCGCGCGCGGCCATCGCCTGCGCGGCAAGTCCGCTTTGCGCCGGCGCGGCGGCCGCCTCAAAGGCGTCGTCTTCGAATGAGCTGCTCATGACACACATATATAGAGAGGAGCGCGCGCCGAAAAGCCGTTGATCGCGCTTTGTTCTCAATTCTGACAAGGCCGCAAGTGCGGGGCGACGGGGAAACGCGCGCGTTTTCTCCCCAAAGGAAAAGTAACGCGCGTGAAGAAATGTTCACCACTTTTTAAACCTTGCCGTGCAAATCATGCCCACACAACAAACATGGAACTGGAGGGTTACATGCATAAGCCGCAGACAAGTGGCGCCGGGACGCGCAGAGGGTGCGTGGACTTTGGCGGGGATACATCGACCGATGCCTCAGATGCGCATGCCGCGCCTCGGGACACTGCGCGCGCGCATACGGCCACCGTTCAGGACATGTCCCCGCCCGCACCGCCCGTGCGGGTGGGCGGGGACGCTGCCGAGACCGCCGCGTGGCAGGATGACCTGCAGGCGCTCGAAGAGGCGCAGACCTGCGCCATCGACGCAACCTACCACCTGTCGCGCATCACGGATGTGTTCGACGCGGTGGAGCGCGGGGACATCCCGCCGCAATCGTTGACCTCGCTCCTTTACATGCTGGCCGGGACCTGCCGGTCGGTCGACCGCTCCTTGCAGGACCTGCGCGCCGTTTTGAGCCGTCGCCTCCGCGACCGGGCACTGGGCAGTGAGCGCGCTGCGCCTCCGGGCCAGATGCACACGGCCTTTGACCAGATCATCGACGCACCCCGCCGGCAGGCGCGCGCTTAGCACGGCATCCCGAACACGCTTGCGACCCCCGCGCCGGTTTTGGGTGACGTAGCGTCGTCCGTTAGCGCCCACTGCGTAGTTCCACGCATTGCCCAGCGCCGCGCTGCGGCGTATTGACGTTCCAAGCAAGCCAAGGCGAGGGACGGCCATGACCAACTTTTCCAAGATCCTGATTGCCAACCGGGGCGAGATTGCCATCCGCGTGATGCGCGCCGCCAACGAGATGGGCAAGAAAACCGTCGCCGTCTACGCCGAGGAAGACAAGCTGGGCCTGCACCGGTTCAAGGCGGACGAGGCCTACAAGATCGGCGAAGGGCTCGGGCCCGTTCAGGCATACCTCGCCATCGACGAGATCATCCGCGTGGCCAAGATGTCGGGCGCCGATGCGATCCACCCAGGGTACGGGCTCTTGTCCGAAAACCCCGAGCTGGTCGATGCCTGCGAACGCGAAGGGATCACCTTCATCGGGCCCAAGGCCGCGACCATGCGCCAGCTGGGGGACAAGGCGTCTGCCCGACGCGTCGCCATCGAGGCCGGCGTGCCAGTCATCCCCGCGACCGAAGTTCTGGGCGTCGACATGGACGCCATCCGCAAGGAGGCCGGTGAGATCGGCTACCCGCTGATGCTCAAAGCCTCCTGGGGCGGCGGCGGACGCGGCATGCGCCCCATCGAGGGCGAGGATGAGCTCGAGGAAAAGGTGCTCGAAGGGCGCCGCGAGGCCGAGGCCGCATTCGGCAACGGCGAAGGGTATCTCGAAAAGATGATCACCCGCGCCCGCCACGTTGAGGTGCAGATCCTCGGCGATACGCACGGCAACATGTACCATCTCTACGAGCGCGATTGCTCGGTCCAGCGCCGCAACCAGAAGGTGGTCGAGCGCGCCCCTGCCCCGTACTTGTCCGAGGCACAACGCGAAGAGATCTGCGAGCTGGGGCGCAAGATCTGCGCGCACGTGAACTACGAATGCGCCGGCACGGTCGAGTTCCTGATGGATATGGACTCGGGCAAATTCTACTTCATCGAGGTGAACCCCCGCGTGCAGGTCGAGCACACGGTGACCGAGGAGGTCACCGGCATCGACATCGTCCAGGCGCAAATCCTGATCGCGGAAGGGAAGTCACTCGCCGAGGCCACCGGGAAAGCCAGCCAGTACGACATCCGCCTCAACGGTCATGCGCTGCAGACACGGGTGACCACAGAGGACCCGCAGAACAACTTCATCCCAGACTATGGCCGGATCACCGCCTACCGGGGCGCCACCGGCATGGGCATCCGCCTCGACGGCGGCACGGCATACTCCGGCGCGGTCATCACGCGCTACTACGACTCGCTCCTTGAGAAAGTCACCGCCTGGGCGCAGACCCCGGAAAAGGCCATCGCCCGCATGGACCGCGCCCTGCGCGAGTTCCGCATCCGGGGTGTCTCGACCAACATCGCCTTTGTCGAAAACCTGCTCAAGCACCCGACGTTCCTGACCAACCAATACACGACCAAGTTCATCGACACGACGCCCGAACTCTTCCAGTTCAAAAAGCGCCGGGACCGCGGCACCAAGGTCCTTACCTACATCGCCGACATCACCGTGAACGGCCATCCGGAGACCGAAGGCCGCGTGCGTCCCTCCCACGATCTGCGCGATGCAAGGCCGCCCGCGCTCAGGGCGGACGCGCCAGCTGCTGGGACGCGCAACCTACTCGAAGAAAAAGGCCCCCAGGCCGTCGCCGACTGGATGGCGGCGCAAAAGCAGCTCCTGATCACGGACACCACCATGCGCGACGGGCACCAGTCGCTCCTCGCCACGCGGATGCGCTCGCTCGACATGATCAAAGTCGCGCCGGCCTACGCGCACAACCTGCCGCAGCTCTTCTCGATGGAGTGCTGGGGCGGCGCGACCTTCGACGTCGCCTACCGGTTCCTGCAGGAATGCCCCTGGCAGCGCCTGCGCGACCTGCGCGCCGCGATGCCGAACCTGATGACCCAGATGCTGCTGCGCGGGGCGAACGGCGTCGGCTACACGAACTACCCCGACAACGTCGTGCAGTTCTTTGTCAAACAGGCCGCCGAAACCGGGATCGACGTCTTCCGCGTCTTCGACTCGCTCAACTGGACCGAAAACATGCGCGTCGCCATGGATGCGGTGCTGGAAAACAACAAAGTCTGCGAAGGCACGATCTGCTACACCGGAGACATCCTGAACCCCGACCGGGCCAAGTACGATCTCAAGTACTACGTCGCCATGGGGCAAGAGTTGAAGGCCGCGGGCGCCCACGTGCTCGGCCTCAAGGACATGGCCGGCCTGCTCAAACCCGCCTCCGCCGGCGCGCTCATCAAAGCGCTGAAGGAAGAAGTCGGCCTCCCGATCCACTACCACACCCACGACACCGCCGGCACCGCCATCGCCACGATCCTCGCCGCCTCCGAGGCCGGCGTGGACGCGGTGGACTGCGCGATGGACGCGCTTTCCGGCAACACATCGCAAGCGACGCTCGGCTCTGTGGTCGAGGCGCTGCGCTTCACGGACCGCGACACCGGCCTCGACATCACCAACATCCGCGAGATCTCGGAATACTGGGAGGCCGTCCGCGCGCATTACCTCGCTTTCGAGTCCGGCCTGCAAAACCCGGTCTCCGAGGTCTACCTGCACGAGATGCCCGGCGGGCAATACACCAACCTCAAGGCGCAGGCCCGCTCGATGGGGCTCGAGGAGCGCTGGCCCGAGGTCGCCCGCACCTATCAGGACGTGAACCAGATGTTCGGCGACATCGTAAAGGTCACCCCCTCCTCCAAAGTCGTGGGCGACATGGCCCTGATGATGGTCTCGTCGGGCCTGTCGCGCGCCGATGTGGAGAACCCCAAGATGGACGTCGCCTTCCCCGACTCGGTCATCGACATGATGAAAGGCTCGCTCGGCCAACCCCCGGGCGGCTGGCCGAAAGCCTTGCAGAAAAAGGCGCTCAAGGGCGACAAACCGATCACCGACCGCCCCGGCAAGCACGCCACACCTGTCGACATCGAAGAGACGCGTGCCGCCGTCTCCAAAGAGCTCGAAGGGTTCAAGGTGGATGACGAGGACCTGAACGGCTACCTGATGTACCCCAAGGTCTACCTCGACTACATGGGACGCCACCGCACCTACGGCCCCGTGCGCACGCTGCCGACCAAGACCTTTTTCTACGGCATGATCCCCGGTGAAGAGATCACCGCCGAGATCGACCCAGGCAAGACGCTTGAAATCCGCCTGCAAGCCGTGGGCGAGACGCAGGAGGACGGCGAATGCCGCGTCTTCTTCGAGCTCAACGGCCAGCCGCGCGTGATCCGGGTCCCCAACCGCTCGGCAGCGGCGCAATCGGCCGCACGCCCCAAGGCGGACATGGCCAACGAGAACCACATCGGCGCGCCCATGCCGGGCGTCGTCGCCTCCGTCGCGGTCACCCCGGGCCAAAAGGTCGCTGCAGGCGATCTCTTGCTCACGATTGAGGCGATGAAGATGGAGACCGGCATCCACGCCGAACGCGACGCGGTCGTCAAAGCGGTGCACGTGCAGGCCGGCGGCCAGATCGACGCCAAGGACTTGCTCGTCGAGCTCGAGTAATCACGGCCGCGCAAGGAAGACATCATGGCCCTGCCCATCACTGCCCTCTACGCCGGACTGATCGCGCTGCTCTTTCTGGTGTTGTCAGTCCGCGTGATACGTGCGCGCCGGACCAAGAAGGTCTCGCTCGGAGATGCAGACGACCGGGAGCTGCAAAGCCGCGTGCGCGCGCATGCCAATTGCGCCGAATACGCACCGCTGAGCCTGATCCTCCTCGGCCTGTGCGAAGGGCTCGGGACACCGGCCCTCGTGCTGCATCTCCTCGGCCTCACGATGCTCGGCGGGCGCTTCCTGCACGGCGTGGCCTTGAACCAGGCACGGATGAATTTCCGCTTCCGCGTCTGGGGCATGTACCTGACCTTCGCCATGATCGGGGTCGCCGCGCTCGGGTTGATCGGTCACGCACTGATCTAACCACGGAGTTGCCGCCGCCGCGCCCGGAGTGCTAGCCTCACCGCAATGAACGAGGCAGGACCCATCCAGCCCGGAGCGGATGAAGCAGGCGGCACCACGGCCCTCGGGCCGGCCCTCTTTGTGGGGCTGTCGCTCTTTGTCGCCATGTCGCAAAGCTCCCTGCCGCCCGAGATGGTCAATCCCCAGGACACGATGCCGGCGGAGACTTGGGCTGACCTTGCAGGTTTTCCCCCGTTCCGGGTCCCGCAAATCCTCGCCCGCCCCGGCGAGGTCACCATGCAGACGCCGCGCGGGACGTACACCACCGCCGCCGCGCCCATGCTTGCGTCCGCTTTCGTGCCGCGCTCGCAGGCCGAGGCCCGCCCCGCGCTCGCCGGCCCTGCCCTCCAACCTGCGCCAACGCCAGCTACCTTTGACGCTGGCGCGCCATCCCACATTCCCTCTCAGGCATCGGCACCGGGCGCCGCGCCGCTGCAATTCCTCTACGCAGGCCGCGTCGCCGTCGCGCCGCGCTGGTCCGGCCTTCGTCCCGCCATGCCGTCCCCCGCGCTTTCCGCTCCCCATCGCAGCATTCCGGCCCCGGCGAGGATCGCCTCCTCCGGCCCACCGCCTTTGCGCGGACGTGTGCAAACGGTGGCCGCCTCCTCGCCAAGCGCGCCGCCCCGGGCGCAAGGCCCTGCGCCGGCAACGCGCCTGCTGACGCAGATCGCCGAAGCCAAGCCGCGCGTTGCGCTTCCAGCTCCCGCAGCGCTTCATTCGACGGAGCCGCCGCGACCCATCTCCGCGCTCCGCACAATCGAGGCTCCCTCGGACCCGGTTGCGTTCGCGGCGCCCACACCTGAGCCAAGGCTTCTGACCCGCCCCGGCGTCTTCCTCCGGAACGGACCGGGGATGCGCGGGCAGACCATCGGCGTCTTTGGCACCACCGACGACGTCACGCTCTTTGACACGTTCGGCCGCTGGGCCCGCGTCCGTATCATCCGTGAGGAAACCGCGATCGATGGCTGGATATGGGCGGATTACCTCGCCCCCCTACCCCCCGCTCCGACGCGCGAATAATCGCAAGCCGCACCGATTTTCCACTTGCGGCCTCCCGGCCCTTTGACTATCTCCGCTCCTACGGATGCGGGCGTAGCTCAGGGGTAGAGCATTACCTTGCCAAGGTAAGGGTCGTGAGTTCGAATCTCATCGCCCGCTCCAATTTACCAACATCAGGACGATCTGGCGGCACGTTGTGGCTGCCACGAAGGCCGTGTAGGCTCGTCACATGTAAGGTAGAGGGCTGGGCGTATGGCAGACGTGAGAGCATCCGACTGGCTCGATTTCTTCCGCTTCCCCTCGACATTCATCCGCTCTGACACCCTGTTCGAGCCGGCGTTTCAGCACGGCAGATTAAGCGGCGATATCGGCTATTTGGCCGATATCCCGACGCTCGCCTCATCAAGCGACAATGTCTTCCCAATTGTCGCGATCACCGGTGAGCCCTTGGTGCTCGATCCCGACACGGGGCTCATCACCGGGACCGGCAATTCCATCCGGTTTTCGTCATCCAACCGCGGAGAGGTCGGCCGGATCGACAACATCTCGTTCGAGGCCGAAGCTCTTTACGGGCTGATCATTGACGAGCTGAACGGCGATCCGACGGCACCGGAACGGTTCGAGCGGTTCATCGCGAGCCAAATCGGCGTGCTCACGCTGTCAGATCGCGATGACACCCTCCACACAGGTGGCTTTTTTAGGTTTCTCGACGAGATCGACCTCGGCGCGGGGGATGATGACATCCGGATCGAGCAAGCGCTGGATGCGGATTTCGTGCTTGATGGTGGGAGCGGCAACGACACGTTGAGGCTGTCATTCCGCGAGACCGAAAGCATGGTCGTGGACTTGCGTGACGGCACTTGGTCCATTGGCGACGGCATCACGCGAAGTTTCAAGAACTTTGAGGAAGTCAATGCCAGAGCCGAGACACTCACCTTTTTCGGTAGCGCAGGCGATGATGAAATTTGGACTTGGGATGACGACACGATCTACGCGGGCGCTGGCAACGATACGATCCAAAGCCGAAGCGGACTGGATCGGATTTTTGCCGGGCCCGGGGATGACCTGATATATAGCGACAGCTTTGCCGAGCTGGTTATTGGGGGACCCGGCGAAGACACGCTCGACGTCGGCTCGTCAAAAACGAACTACCAGTTCACCAAAAATGGCGAACACATATTCTTCAATCGGCCTGGCGGACCATCAGCAGAACTCATTGACCTCGAATGGCTGCAAGATGGCGGCGGCATCATCCCGCTCCGCCACGCGCCGGGCCTGCGCCCCGAAATCGAAGGCACACGCGGCGCTGACTTGCTGCGCGCAGAGCCGGTGGCCTCGGTTCTGCGCGGGGACAACGGCAACGACACGCTGATCGGAGGGGTCTCTGAGGACGACCTGACGGGCGGCAACGGCAACGACCGCCTCGCCGGAGCGCAAGGCGATGACACGTTGGACGGAGGGTTCGGCAGCGACCACCTCCATGGCGGACTGGGCATGAACACCCTGATCGGCGGGCCGGACGTTGACACGCTTGTCTCTACCAGCGGGCGCGACGTCATTGATGCAGGCCGGGGTGACGGCGATGTCATCTACCTCGACAGCCCGCTGAACCATGGCCCGGGCAGTTGGGCCGTCAACCTCACGACAGGCGCGCAGGTGTCCGTTGAAAACTTGACAATGTTTGCAAGTGTCGCAAGCGGCAACCTGGGTGACGGTGACCAGCTCAACTTGACAGACCGGGATGACGCACTTTTCCTCCAGGACACGCTGTCGGATCAGCCGGCAGACTATGAATGGGCCACTGGACACGGATATTTTGCCGTAAAGGAACGTCTGTTTGGTGTGGAGATCATCGACGCCGGTGCGGGTGATGACGTCATCGACCTTAGCGCCATCGGGTGGTACTCGTTACGTACGCCCCATCCCGTGACTGTGCTTGGGGGCGCCGGAAATGACGTGATCTGGGCGACCCCAGGTGTCGACACCATTGACGGCGGGACGGGTGATGACACGATTTTCGCTTTCAAAGACACGGTGATACACGGCGGCGCGGGCGCGGACACGTTCGAGTTTATCTCAACGATGGTCGACGGAGGGCGGCGCAACGCGGGAAGTGTCGAGATCACCGACTACAATCCGCTCGAGGGCGACCGGCTCGTGCTTCACAGCACCGAAGGTGTCGTCTTTGATCCTGCATCTCTCGTGATAACCGCCAATACCATCGAAATCTCTGCGAATGCAGCCTTTGGCATCCGGCATTTCCTCACGATCGAGCATGACACGCTGAGCAGTGAAGCACTTGCCGCGCACGACATCATCTTTGTCTAGCTGGCTTTCTTGGCCACCTTCGCCTTCTTCTCCGCCGCCACATGCCGCGCGAGGTCGCGGGCGATGGCGAAGGCGCCTTTGATCTTGTCGCTGTCCTTGGCCCAGTCGCGGCGGACGACGATCTTGTTGTCTTTGACTTTGGCGAGGCCGCGCTGGTCTTCGATAAATTTCACGAGGCCCTGCGGCGAGGCGTATTTGTCGTTGTGGAACTGGATCGTCGCGCCTTTGGGACCGCCGTCGAGCTTGGCGATGCCAGCCTTTTTGCACTCGGCCTTGATGCGCACGACGAGGAGCAGAGTGTTTACCTCGCGCGGCAATTTACCAAAGCGGTCGATCAGCTCGGCGGCAAAGCCTTCGAGTTCAACTTTGGACTGCAAGCCGCTGAGGCGGCGGTACAATCCCAGCCGCACGTCGAGGTCGGGGACGTAATCTTCGGGGATCAGCACCGGCACGCCGAGGTTGATCTGCGGCGCCCATTGGCCGTCGTTTTCTTCGGTCAGACCTTCGGCCTCGCCCGACTTGATCTTGGCAATCGCCTCCTCAAGCATCGACTGGTAAAGCTCGTAACCGACGTCGCGCATCTGGCCGGATTGCTCTTCACCCAAGAGATTGCCCGCGCCGCGGATGTCGAGGTCCTGGCTTGCCAGCGTAAAGCCCGCGCCAAGCGTGTCGAGGGAGCTGAGTACGCGCAGGCGCTTTTCGGCCGTCGGCGTAAGCCGCATACGCGGCTTGGTCGTCATGTAGGCGTAAGCCCTTGTTTTCGAACGGCCAACGCGACCACGAATTTGGTAGAGCTGAGCGAGGCCGAACATGTCCGCGCGGTGCACGACCATCGTGTTGGCGGTCGGGATGTCGAGGCCGGATTCCACAATCGTGGTCGCCAGAAGCACGTCATACTTGCCGTCGTAAAAGGCGTTCATCCGCTCGTCGAGCTCGCCCGCCGCCATCTGGCCATGCGCCACCACGACGGAGACTTCGGGCACCTCCTCGCGCAGAAACGCCTCGATGTCCGGCAGGTCCTTGATCCGGGGAACCACAAAAAAGGACTGCCCGCCCCGATAATGCTCGCGCAGGAGCGCCTCGCGCAAGGTGACCGTGTCGAACTCGCTGACGTAGGTGCGGATCGCGAGGCGATCTACCGGAGGGGTCCCAATTATCGAGAGATCCCGCACACCTGAGAGCGACAATTGAAGTGTGCGCGGGATCGGAGTCGCCGTCAGGGTGAGCACGTGGATGTCGGAGCGCAACTGCTTGAGCCGCTCCTTGTGTTGCACGCCAAAGCGTTGTTCCTCGTCGATGACCAGCAGGCCAAGGTTCTGGAACCGGACTTGTTTGGCCAGCACGGCGTGCGTGCCGACAACAATATCGCAGGTGCCTTTGGCAATTGCGTCGCGCGTGGCGGCGGCCTCTTTCGTGCCAACAAAACGCGACAAGGGTCTGACTTCGATGGGAAATCCCCGGAAGCGTTCGGCAAAGCTCTTGTAGTGCTGGCGCGCGAGCAACGTGGTCGGCGCGATCACCGCGACCTGCACGCCCGACATGGCCGCGACAAAGGCCGCACGCATCGCGACCTCGGTCTTGCCGAAACCCACATCACCGCAGATCAGCCGGTCCATGGGCGTGCCGGCGGTCAGATCGCCGACCACGTCTTCGATGGCGCTCAGCTGGTCGTCGGTTTCCTGGTACGGGAAGCGCGCGGAGAAAGCGTCCCACATGCCCGGAGGTGGCTCAAGGATCGGGGCGCGCCGGAGCGCACGTTCGGCGGCCACCCGGATGAGCCGTTCGGCCATCTCGCGGATGCGCTCCTTGAGCCGGGCCTTCTTGGCCTGCCAGGCGCCGCCGCCAAGCTTGTCCAAGAGCCCTTCGTCGTGGCCGTATTTCGAGAGCAGCTCGATGTTCTCAACCGGCAGGTACAACCTTGATTTCTCGGCGTATTCCAGAAGGAGGCATTCGTGCGCAGCCCCTGCCGCGGTGACCACCTCCAGCCCCTGAAACCGTCCGATCCCGTGGTCGACATGCACCACCAGATCGCCCGGCGAGAGCGCGCCGACCTCGCTGAGAAAGTTCTCGGCGCGGCGGCGTTTCTTGGGCTGGCGGATGAGGCGGTCGCCGAGGACGTCCTGTTCGGAGACGACTGTTAGCTCGGGCGCTTCGAACCCGTGTTCGAGCGGCCAGACGGCGAGGTGCACGCCGCGTTTACCAACGCGGGAGAAGTCGGAGACGGGGATGGCCTCGCTCACGCCCTCGTCCTCGATCAGGCCGGAAAGCCGCTCACGCGCGCCTTCGGAGTAGGAGGCGATGACGACGGGGCCAACTTCGAGTCGTTTTTGAACATGAGCGGCCAAGGCCCCGAAGAGGCTCAGGTTTTCCTGCTGGCGCTCGGGGGCAAAATTGCGTCCGATCCGTCCGCCGGCATCGACCACCGATGGACCTGACGCCTGTTGAAGCGGGTGGAATTGCACCACCCGGCGGTCCCCCAGAGCGGCGGTCCAGTCGTCCTCGTTCAGGTAGAGGCCCTGCGGCTCGGCCGGTTTGTAGACGCTGTCCATCGACGAGCGCTGGGTCAGCGCGTGTTTGCGCGCTTCGTACTGGTCGACGATCGTGTCCCAGCGGGCGATGCGCGCAGGCTCGGTCTGGTCGTCGAGCGTCACGGGCGCGTCCGGCAGATAGTCAAAGAGCGTCTCGAGTTTTTCGTGGAAGAAGGCAAGCCAGTGCTCCATCCCCTGCTGCTTGCGCCCGGCGCTGACGGCTTCATACAGAGGATCATCCGTGCCCGCTGCGCCAAAGGCGATGCGGTAGGACTGGCGGAAACGCGTGATCGCCGGATCGTCGAGGATCACTTCGGAAACCGGCGCAAGCTCGACCACGTCCAAAGGCGCGATGGTGCGCTGGTCGGAGGCGTCGAACCGGCGGGCCGCGTCGAGCACGTCGCCAAAGAGGTCGAGGCGCACGGGACCGCCCTCCCCCGGTGGGTAGATGTCGATGATCCCGCCCCGCACGGCGTAGTCGCCGGGCTCGGTTACGGTCGGGACTTGCACGAACCCCATCCGCACCAGGAAAGCGCGCAGAGCGGCCTCATCGATGCGCCCGCCGACGGTGGCAGAAAAGGCGGCCTCCTTGAGCACCTCCCGCGCAGGCAGCTTTTGCGTCGCCGCGTTCAGCGAGGTGAGCAGCACGAACCGCCCCGGCATCCCGTGCACCAGCCCCGCCAGCGTCGCCATGCGCGCGGCAGAGATCGCGGGGTTCGGAGAGACGCGGTCGTAGGGCAGACAATCCCAGCCCGGGAAGGTCACCACCGGCACATCAGGCGCAAAGAACCGCAACGCCTCCGCCATCGCCGCGAGGCGCTTGTCGTCGCGGGCGATGTGGATCACCGGTCCACCGGCTTTCTCCACCTCGGCGAGCAAGAGCCGCGCGTCGAAGCCTTCCGGCGCGCCGCCCATCGTGATGCGCGTCATCTCAGATCAATCCGTAGCTCAGGTTCTGGTACATGCCCCAAAGGGCGGTCACGAAGATCGAGATAACGCCCAGACCCTGCACGCCCACCCTGTGTCTTGCCAGACGGGCGCGCAGCGCGTCCCCGGCGAGCGCGCCCCGCGTGATGATGCGCGCGGTGCGGATGTTCATCAGCGTCAAGAGCGCCAGCGGAATCGCCAGCAGCACCACCGCCTGCGCGAACTCGAGCCCGTAAAAGAACCCCAGCGTCAGCAGCCCGGCGATGAGGAACGAGCTCAGCGTCAGGAGCGACAGGCCCGACACGTCCGCGATGTAAAGGATGCGGTCCACGTTGATGCGCACCAGGTCCTCGAGCGCCTGCTGCGCCGCGCCCTCGTGCCGTTTCGCGCGGGAGACCATGTCGAACGGCACGCCGAGGATCCAGTGGCTCGCAGACGACCAGAAGACCGCCAGCGCAATCCAGAACCACAGGTTCGAGAAGGACCGCATGTCGATCACTTCAAAGATGCGCAGTCCCACGTCCACCAGGTGAATGCCTTTTGTCCGGGACCTTGCGCGCGGCGTCTGCGGCCTGACCCCTTGTTTCCAAGTCCCTTTCCATGCCACCCAAACGTTAAAGCTTCAAGAACCCGAGACAGCCATGCAGCCGACTTTTGCACGCCATCCCGCCACCCGCTTTCGCCGCGTCCGGCGCACGCCTGCCCTGCGGTCGCTGGTGCAGGAGACGACGCTGAGCGTGTCGGACCTGATCTGGCCGGTGTTCGTGGTCGATGGCGAGGGGGTGGAGCAGCCCGTCCTGTCGATGCCCGGCGTCGTGCGCCGCTCGGTCGACAAGGTGGTGGAGGCCGCGCGGGAGGCGGCGGACCTCGGGATCCCGGCGATTTGCCTCTTTCCCTACACCGACCCGGCCAAAAAGACCTACGACTGCGCCGAGGCGTGGAACCCGGACAACCTCAGCAACACCGCAACGCGCGCGATTAAGGCTGCCGTGCCGGAGATCGCGATCATGACGGATGTGGCGCTCGATCCCTACTCGGTCGACGGGCATGACGGGTTCGTGGTGGACGGGGAAATCGTGAACGACGCCTCCGTCGAGGCGCTGGTGAAACAGGCGCTGAGCCAGGCGGACGCCGGCTGCGACATCATCGGGCCTTCGGACATGATGGACGGGCGTATCGGCGCAATCCGTCAGGCTTTGGAGGCCGCGGGCCACACCAACACCTGCATCATGTCCTATGCCGCCAAGTACGCCAGCGCCTATTACGGGCCGTTCCGCGATGCGGTCGGTGCGTCGGGCGCTCTGAAAGGCAACAAGAAGACCTACCAGATGGACGCCGGCAACTCGGACGAGGCCCTGCGCAACATCGCCGCCGACCTCGAAGAAGGCGCGGACATGGTGATGGTCAAACCCGGCCTTGCCTATCTCGACATCTGCCAGCGGGCCAAGGCGCAGTTCGGCGCACCGACCTTTGCCTACCAGGTGTCGGGCGAATACGCGATGATCGAGGCCGCCGCCCAGAACGGCTGGATCGACGGGGACAAGGTCATGGTCGAAAGCCTGCAAGCCTTCAAACGCGCCGGCTGCGACGGCATCCTGACCTACTTCGCCCCCCGCATGGCGAGGGCTCTGGCGGGGTAGCGCGGCTTTGCGCGTGCTTGCCCTGTTCGCCGCTTTGAGCGTCATGGCGGGGACTTTGCCTGTCTGGCCGTCCGGGCTTTTTCCAGAGGACCTCCCGCTCTGGCTCAAACTTGCTATTGCCGCCGTTTTGGCCTCGCCTGCGGTCTGCGTCTTGCTCGCCGTCGCTTTTGCGTGTGGCCTGTGCCTGCCGAAGGCTGTGGCGTATCTCCTCAAGACCCTGATCCTCGTTGTGTTTTGCCTCAGCTACCTGCTGGCGAACTTCTCCGGCCAAAGCCGTCCTCATAGCTTACTCATGTCGCTGACCGTCGCGGTCTGTGCCTGGCAGCTTGTCACCTTGATGGGCCCTCCCGCCTCGACCGCGCTTCCCGCCGTGCTGCTGGCCCTGTCGGGGCTTGCGGGAGCCGGATCGCTCGCGCGCGCCGGCGTCGTCGTCTTTAACGCGCAGCACCTTGCGGACGGCAGACCCTACTGCATCGCTTCGAACCTCAGGCAAGGGAGTGAGGTCACAGCCTGGTCAGACCTGAGGTTTTCCCGGTTCAACACCGGTGGCAGCGACGGTGGATTTCATGGCATCCTGCTCGTCGAAGATACCGAAGCCTACAACTGGTCCATGAGACAGGTGGCCTTCGACAGGCTCTACGCACCGTATGTTCCACGGCCTGACGCGCTCCCGTGTACACCCGTCCCCGACTTCCCCGGCACGACGGACCTTCGGCGGTGGCGCAGGTGAAACGCCTGAACCCGCCGATGCGCGGCCTGTGCATTCTGCGCGCGTGACAAGACGAGTCCGCCTTGTGTATAAGTCTGGCATGACTTCGCGCCACAAGCGGAGCATGGCGGCAACGAGCAGATGAGACAGGCTATGACCACTTACACACGGCGCGCATTCGCGCTTGGCGCCCTGGGCGCAACGGCGGGCCTTGCGGCTTGCGGCAACGGCATCGGCAATTCCAACGCGGACACGATCGAGGCGCGCGTCGATGCGACCCTCGGCACGATGTATGCCGAGTTCCCCAACACCCGCACGCTCAGCGACAATTCCAGCGGCATGCTGGTAATGCCTCTGGTGACCGAGGCGGGGCTTGGCCTCGGCGGGGCTTTCGGGCGCGGCGCGCTGCGCGTGGGCGGCACGACGGTCGATTATTACTCGGCAACGCGCGCCAGCGCGGGCTTCCAGATCGGCGCGCAGCAATACACGCATGTCCTTTTCTTCATGACCGACGACGCGCTGCGCGACTTCCGCCGCTCGCCCGGCTGGGCGGCAGGCGCGGACATCGAATACGCGATCCCCGACCGGGGTGAGACGCTCAAGGCCGAGACGACGACCGTGCTCGATCCGGTGATCGCGATCGTCTTTGGCCAGGCGGGTCTGCGCGTCGGCGCAACCGTCGAGGGCACCAAGTACACGCGCATCATCCCCTGACGCCGTTCCTGCCCCGAAACCCGCGCTGACCGGCGCGGGGCTCGGAACATTTCCCGGCGACCTTTGTTGATCTGGCAACCGCGGCGCACCCGGCGCCGCCACAGGATCAAGGAGGTTGCCTCATGTCAGGCCAAGTCTCACGGACCGCGGACAAACTCGCCGAAGCCTCGGCGGAGATCACCGATCAAGCGCGCACCGCAGCAGAGCAGACCGTCTCTGCCGAAGCGCAAAGACTGCAAGATGGCGTCACCGAACGCACCGAACGGGCGCAGAGCGCCGCAGAGGCCGCACAGGCCGAAGTGCCCAGCGGCTCGCTCGAGGCGCAAGCGCTCGGGCAAGTGGTGGCCGGACTTGAAAAGGCCGGCGCGTTCGTGCGCGGCCAGGACGCTCAGGACCTCGTTCACGACGTCCAGCAGTTCGCACGCCGCAATCCGCTGCTCTTCCTCGGCGGTGCCGTCGCCGCAGGCTTTGTCGCCGCGCGCTTTCTCAAATCGTCCAACGGGGCGGCCCACACGCATGCGGGTGGTGCAGACCCCTGGACGGGTCACCTGCAAACCAGCGGCCCTGCCGCCTACGATCGCGAGGCCGGATGATGCGTACCGCCGAACGCCTCTCTGACGCGCCGGCCGCACTGACGCAGCTCTTTGCCCACGCCAGCGGGCTGGTGCGCGCGGAGCTGCGGCTTTTCAAGGCCGAAATGTCCGAAAACCTGTCCAAGGCGGGCTTCGGTCTTGCCATGGTCGCGGTGTCTGCACTCGTTCTGTTGACGGCGCTGCACGTCCTCGCCTTCGCCGCTGTCAGCGCGCTGGCGGCGGCCGGCCTCAGCTGGACATTTGCGGCGCTCGTTGTGACCGCAGCAGCGCTTATCGTTGCCGCACTTTGCTTTTTGCTCGGCAGATCGCGCTTGTCCGGCGACGCGCTCAAACCCGACGCGACGATCACGCAAGTCCAAAAAGACGTCGCCACGCTCAAGGAGATGACCCATGCCCAGCCCTAAGTCTCAGCACGCCCATGACGCCGACACGCACCGCGCCGCTCTGACGGCCACTGTGGCAGACCTCTGGAACGCTGCCGCGCCGCGCGACATTGCCTCGGGGGCGACCGCCGACATCGCCGATGCCGCACACCGGGCTGCCCATGCCGGCGCCCGCGCGGTCAAAGGCAATGGCGCCGCGCTCGCGCTGATCGGTGCAGGTATCGCCATGATGGTGGCGAGCCAACGCAGCGCCGCGCAGCCATCCGATGCACACGTGTCGAACGACAGCGAGGCGGAACGCCTTGCCCGTGCGGATGCGCAAATGACGACCTATCCGGTTGCCGCGCCGACGATGGAGGGACCTTCGGCCTCCCGCATGTCGCAGCTTCTCGACAAGGGGCTCGACGCGCTTGGCCCGGACGCGCGTGCCCGCGTCATCGACGCCCGCCGCAAGGCGCTCGACGCGCAAACCCGGATCGAGGAGCAGGCACGCAAGGCTAGCGCCAAGGCGGTGCGGGCCCATGACGCGCAGCCGCTCGTAACCGGGCTGGCCGCAGCCGGGCTCGGCGCACTGATCGGAGGATTGCTTCCGAGCACGCGCCGGGAAGACGCGCTGATGGGCCACCACCGGGACCGGCTGATGCGGGATGCGGAGGCACTGCTGCATCACGAGTTGGACGCGCTCAAGGCACGGGCGCAAGAGGCTCTGTCAGACGCGGCCCCGTCGAAGGCGGCGCATGGCGCCACGCAGGAGTCGACCCTGAATGGCGCAAACTGAAACTGGCACGCGGTGGGCCTCGCCCACCGTCGTGGTCGTCTGCCTGACAATCCTGACGATCCTCGCGCTGATTGGCGGGCTGCGTTACGCAAGCGACTTTATTGCGCCCATAGCCTTCGGCCTGATGGTGGGCGTGGCAGCCTCCCCCGCTGTGACGGCGCTGCATGTGCGCGGCGTGCCACGTGCGGCGGGGGCATTCTTTGCTCTCATCCTGTCCGCGGGACTGATCGCCGCCGTCATCGTCGTGATCGGACCGATCGTGATCGATCTGGTGCAGCGCCTGCCGCAAATCCAGTATGAGCTCGAGCGGTTCCTGACCTCGCTCAGCTCTATGGTCAAAGGCGTCGAGCTTCTGGAAAAGGAGATTGAGCAGCAGCTCGCCGAAACCGCCGAAGGCGATGGCGGCGCGATGCCGGGTTTGGCGGATGCCGTCTGGGCGGCGCCGAACTTCATGGCGCAAACGCTGCTCTTTGCCGGCACGCTCTTCTTTTTCCTGCTCACGCGGGACGAGATCTATGCTGCAGCGCCAAAGTACGCCGTGCGGTTGCAGGCGGCGGAATATGCGGTGGTGCGGTACTTCGTGGTGGTCTCGGTGGTGAACGCCGGGCTTGGCGTGGCAACGGCGCTCGCGATGACGGCGCTTGGCCTCAGCTACCCGATCCTCTGGGGGCTGGCGGCCTTCCTTTTGAACTTCATGCTCTATCTCGGCCCGATCGTGATGATCGCCGCGCTCAGCATCGGCGGGATCATCGCCTTCCCCCTACCCTACGCGCTCCTGCCTCCGGCCGCGTTCCTGACGCTGAACCTGATCGAGGCGCAGTTCGCGACGCCAACCATCGTTGGCCCGCGCATCAACACCAACCCGCTGGTGGTGTTCCTTGCGATCATCTTCGGCATGTGGATGTGGGGACCGGTCGGCGCGATCGTCGCGCTGCCGCTCCTTGTGTGGACATCTGCCGTGATCAAGGGATGACGGTTACTCGGCCGGTGTGCTTGGCTTTTCGCGCCAGGCCGGGTGATCCTCCGCGCCGCGGGCAGTGCCGACCATGTCTGCCGCCCGCGCGCCGCGCGCGCCCATGGGACGGGAGCCATCAACGGTCGTGTCGATCCGCGTCTGCGCTTCCAGCTCGGCATCTATCAGCGCGCCCAGCAGCACCATAAAGGCCGACAGCCACATCCAGGTCAGCAGGATGATCACCCCGCCGAGCGCGCCAAACGTCTCGTTATAGCTCGCAAACGTCTGCGCATAGACGGAAAAACCGTAGCTTCCGCTGACCCAGAGCAGGCAAGCCACGGTCGCGCCCGGCGTCAGCCAACGCCACTTGGCGGCTCTGCGATCGGGCGCATATCGGTAAAAGAAAGAGATGCCGCCCACCGCCACGACCAGCAAAAGCGGCCAGCGAAGCACGAAGGCCAGCTCCTCGAGCCAGCGGTCGAACCCGATAAAGGCAATGGCCGCCGGGATCGCCGCGATGATCGCGACCGTAAAGAGAAAGCCGATCACGAGCCCCAGCGTCATCACGAGGACCAGCGCCTTGCGCAGGACAAAGCCGCGCTTTTCCTTCTCCTGGTAAACGACATTGAGGCCCGACATGAGGTTCTCTACCGCGCGCGAGGCCGAGTAGATCGCCAGCGCCAACGCCAGCAGCGCCGTCAGTCCCAGCGTGTCACTGTTCGCGCCCACGACGGCGCGCAGCTGGCCCATGATGATCTCGCGCCCCTCTTCGGGGAGCATGGCCGCAAGCG
The DNA here is from genome assembly GCF_052825805.1 of Pseudaestuariivita sp. Taxonomy (NCBI): domain Bacteria; kingdom Pseudomonadati; phylum Pseudomonadota; class Alphaproteobacteria; order Rhodobacterales; family Paracoccaceae; genus Pseudaestuariivita; species Pseudaestuariivita sp. The sequence continues at coordinate 217,434 of NZ_JBRBVB010000013.1, forward strand.
TGTCCGACGTGTCCACAAGCACTTGCGGGTCGACGAAATAGCCGCCCAGCGCCACCGCCGAGGTGATCGCCGGAAAGATCGACAGCAGGCCGTAAAAGCCGATGCCAGCGGCGATCAGACCGATGTTGTCACTCCCGATCCTTGAAAAGACGCGGGTTGCGACGTCGAGCAGCCCCTTGAGCGGGATTCGGCTGGGGCGGCTGGCATAACGTCCTCGGCTCATGGCTCTCTCCTGCATCGCCCTCCCGGGCCTTTCGATGTCAAACTATGTCTTCTGTCACGACAGGCAAAGGTTGGCGGTCGTCCTCGAGCGCGTCCACATCGTGCGGCACGAGGAATCCCGTGCGCGCGCTTGGCCGGCGCACCGCATTGCGGGCGGCCTCCGCGCGCCACCATTCAGCCGCCGTTTCGATCGCTGCGCCCTCCTCCGGCACCGGGTCGAACCACCAATGCGCGCCCAGCGCCGTGCGCAGCCGCGCGACACGCGCCGGGTCCGTCAGGCGCACGGCAGCCTCGGTGTCCCAGTGCAAAGAGCGCCCGTTGAGATTGGCAGAACCCACGAGGCCATACTCTGCATCCGTCACCAGCACCTTGTTGTGCACGTGGATGATCGGCGCACCGTGCAGCGAGCGGCGGCTTTCGCGCGTCACATAGCGCGGCTGCACCGGCGACAGGATCGCGGCGCGCGTGCCAAAGCCGTCGCGGATCGTTTCGAGCGCACGGGTCTGCAGCGCCATGCCATACCGCGACTCGAGGCCGAAATCGTAAAAGGCGACCTCGTCCGGCAGCGCGGGCAGCACCATGATGAGCCCCAGCTCCGGCCGGCGCCCTGCCGCCTCCGCCAGCGCTTCGGCAATGGGCGTGGCGCGCATGTATTGCGTCTCGATATGGATGAGGTGCCGCGCGTCCTTGATGGCGCGCAGGTGATCCTCTTCGATTTCGTTCAACAAGATGCGCGGCGACAGGAACGGAAACTGCACCTTGCGCGGCGTCGACAGCGTCCGGCTGATATGCGTCAGCGGCTCGGGCGCCTCGCCGGTGCGGATCGCCTCCTGAAAGCCCAGAAGATGCGTGCGCGCCTCCGCCGCCTCGGGCCCCCGCACCATCACCTGCACGTCCGACCAGGTCTGTTCGGCCGGGCGGTCATGGTCCAGCGTATCGCGCCTGCGCATGTTGAGGTCGAGCCCGCCAATATAGAGCGCCTCCCCGTCGATCACCGCCAGCTTCTGGTGGTGCGACACGGTTGCAAAGCCGGGCAGATCGCGGGTATTGAGCCCGATGGCCTGCCGCTGCAGCCGGTCTTTCGACAGCGCCTTGCGCCGGCGATACTGATAGAGGAGCGCGCCAGGCATGAACGCCCCACGCGCCAAAAGGCCGGCGCGCGCCGGATGCAGGTCGGCCACGATGCTGAGCCGGCTGCGCGGCGCGCCCGTCACCTCAGCCAGTGCCGCCGCCTGCCGCATGGTGCGCCAGGTGCTTTCATGCTCGTTCGTGCCAAAGACCGGATCGAAGTCCGACAGGACGAGGTGAAACGACACCCCCCGCGCCACCACATGCGCCAGAAGGTCGAACCACGTCTCGCCCACCTCCCGCGCCTCAGGTGAATAAAGCTCTGTCGCCAGATCAAAGATGCGAAATCCCGCAAGGACTTCACGCTCGGCGTTCAGCACAGCGCGCTCGAACGCCGGCCACGCCTCTTCGGCTGTGGTCAGGACGTCGAATGCTTCGTCCGCTGCCGCGCTCGATGTCGCACTTTTCAAATGAGTGTCCCGCATGCCTGCCGTCTTTCGTAAATCCACGCAATCGAAACGCGGCGGAAGGCACGATGTTCCGCAGTGCAGCGGAACAAAAGGCGCAAGGCGACGTTGGAGATGAAACGCCTCCCTTCGAAAAGGAGAACGAGATGACGACGCAAACCAAGGACGCCCTGTCCGAAGCCAAAACCGCCGCAAGCAATGGCGTGGACCGCGCAACAGGCGCCGCACGCGCCGCCGCGCAAGACGCTCAGCGCCGCGCCAAAGAGACTGTCGACACGGTCAAGGACGCAGCAGCCGAGCAGGCCGAGAAAGGCTCCTTGCTCATGCAAGACGCGCGCCTCGAGGCCGAAATCCTCGTGTCACGCAATCCGCTGCTCGCCGTCGCCGGCGCCGTGGGTGTGGGTGTGCTGATCGGCATGGCGCTCAAGTCCAAGAGCTGATCGCGGCTCGCTCAACGCAACGACATTTACAGACAAGGAGACTCCCATGTCCCTCGAAATCGCCGGCCTTGGTGGCCTTATCGTTCTCGCCCTGTCCATCTGGGCCATCGTCAACATCATCGGATCGCGCGCCAGCACCGGCGCCAAAGTGCTCTGGACGCTCTTCGTGCTGATCCTGCCGATCCTCGGCTTTATCGTCTGGCTGATCGCAGGCCCGCGGTCGAGCAAGGCCCTCGCATAAGTGCGGTAGCGAGTTCTGTCAGGTACGAGTTCCGTTCCGTATGAGTTCAAGCAGGCGCGAGACCCAAGAGGTCCCGCGCCTGCTTTGGTGTTGCGACCGGGCGCTCGTGCTTGGCGCAAATCTCCGCAGCACGGCGTACCAGCGCCGCGTTTGATGGCGCCAGCGTGGTCCGGTCGATCCGTATGTTGTCCTCAAGCCCCGTGCGCGCATGGCCGCCCGCGGCGATTGCCCATTCGTTCAGCTCGATCTGGTGACGCCCGATCCCGGCCGCACACCATTCCGTCCCGGGCGCCAGCCGCTCTAGCGTTTTGACATAAAACTCGAAAGTCTCGCGATCCGCCGGCATCGCATTCTTCACACCCATGACAAATTGCACATAAAGCTTGCCCGGCAGCACGCCCTCGCGGTGCAGCCGTGCGGCCTGGTGGATGTGGCTGAGGTCAAAGGCCTCGATTTCGGGCGTAATCTTGTGCTCGGTCATGAGCCCCGCCAGCCAGGTCACAAGGTCCGGCGGGTTATCATAGACCCGCGTCGGAAAGTTGTTCGACCCAACCGTGAGGGAGGCCATGTCGGGCGCCAGCGGCAGCATGCCACCGCGCTCCTTGCCTGCGCCCGAACGTCCCCCGGTCGAAAACTGTACGATGATGCCGGGGCAATGCTTACGCAGACCCTCCTGCAGCCTGCCGAACTTTTCCGGGTCGCTCGAGGTCGTGCCGTCGTCGTTGCGCACGTGCAGGTGGGCAATCGTCGCACCCTCCTCGAACGCGGCCTGCGTGCTTTCGACTTGCTCGGAAATCGTGATCGGCACAGCCGGGTTGTCCGCCTTGGTCGGGACCGAGCCGGTGATGGCAACGCAGAGGATACAGGGTTTTGTCATGGGGTCTTGGACCTCGGAATTGGTTTTTTGTCAGAGTGATGGCGAGCGATGTTCATGTGATGGATGAAAGCGGCTCAAAGTGGCGGAGCATGCCGCCTGCGACTGGGCAGCGAGACGCGTGCCGTCACGCCTCGCGCTCCATCTCGGCCAAAGTCTCCTTGGCGATGGCGATGGCGCGGTTGGCGCGGGGGACGCCGGCGTAGACCGCGACGTGCAGGAACGCCTGCATGATGTCCTCCGCGCTGGCGCCCGTGCGGGCGGTGGCGCGGATGTGCATGGGGATTTCCTCGAAATTGCCGAGTGCTGCAAGCAGCGCCAGCGTCAACATCGAGCGTTCGCGGCGCGAGATGGCGTCCGATGCCCAGAGCGTACCCCAGGCGCCTTCGGTGATCATCTCCTGAAACGGCGCATCGAAAGGCGTCGCGCGTTTGGCCGCCGCCTCGACATGCGCGTCGCCGAGCACCTCGCGGCGGGCCTTGTCGCCTTTGGCGCGGCGGCTTTCCGGCGCAGCCTTGTCCCACGGCCCGCTCATGGGCGACGCAGCGCGGCGCGCAAAAGACCGATCAGCATGTGTAGTTGAGGCCAAGCCGGCCCCCGTCGATATAGATCGTCTCGCCCGTGATGTAGCTGGCCTTCTTGCTCGCGAGGAACGCGATGACGTCGCCCACCTCGCGCGCCTCTCCGACGCGGCGCAGCGGTGTGCGCGAGAGCGCCGTTTCCAAGGCGGCCGGGTTGGCGTTGACGCCCGCCATCATCGCGGTGTCGATGGAACCGGGGCCGACCGCGTTCACCCGGATGTTGTGTTTGGCGAGCGCCAGCGCCGCGACCTTGGTCAGCTGCTGCACGCCGCCCTTAGAAGCGCAATAGGCGGGGATCGCGGGGATCGCGAGCTGGGCGTTGATCGAGGAGGTGTTGACGATCGCGCCCTCGATGCCGGCGTCGATCATGGCCTTGGCGGCGCGCTGGGTCGCGAGGAAGACGCCGGTGAGGTTGATCGAGATCACCTTGTTGAAATCCTCGAGGCTGTAGTCGAGAAAATCGCCCGGCATCGCAACACCGGCGTTGTTCACAAGGACGGAGACGGCGCCCATCTGCTCTTCGATGGTGTCGAAGAGCGCGGCGATCTGTGCCGGGCCGGACATGTCGCAGGGCAGACCCACCGTGCCGCCGCCCATCTCGTCGGCGGAGCTGCGCACCTTGTCGGCGTTGATGTCGGCGAGCACGATCCGGTGACCGTCGGCCTTGAGCGCCTGTGCGGCGGCGAGCCCGATGCCTTGTGCGCCGCCGGTGACGAGGGCGATGGGTTGGTCGGACATGTGGCTCTCCTTTGCGGTCCTGCGCTGCGCGCGGCAGCTGTCGTGCACCAGAGTATGCCAATCGCCGGGAGGCGCAACCGGTGCCTTTGGTGGCTGGCGCCGCGCCGAAATGGCCCGGCGCACTGGTCAGGGCGCGCTTGTTAGTTACATTCCCAACTGTCACCACGGAACAAGCGACGACAAAAGGACAGCGCAAAGATGGCCAAAGCCTTTGCAAGCCAGGGCGACCTTGGCGACAAGGAGATCACCTTTTCCGAGATTGGCGAGGGGCTCTGGGCCTTTACCGCCGAGGGCGATCCGAACTCGGGTGTGATCATCGGCGATGACGCGGTGATGATCGTGGAGGCGCAGGCCACCCCGCGTCTGGCCCGGCAGGTCATCGAAAAGGTCCGCTCGGTCACCGACAAGCCGATCACCCACCTGGTGCTGACGCACTACCATGCCGTGCGCGTGCTTGGCGCCTCGGCGTACGGCGCGCCGCAGGTGGTGATGAGCGAGAAGGCCCGCGCCATGGTCATGGAGCGCGGGCAGGAAGACTGGGACAGCGAGTTCGACCGCTTTCCGCGCCTCTTTCAGGGGCATGAAGAGATCCCCGGCCTCACCTACCCCACGACCACGTTCAATGGACGCATGTCGGTGTATCTCGGGAACCGGCGCGTCGACATCATGCAGCTTGGCCGCGCGCACACCGCAGGCGACGCGGTGATCTACGTGCCCGACGCGAACGTGATGTTCACGGGCGACATCATCGAATACCACTCCGCCTGTTATTGCGGGGACGGGCATTTCCACGACTGGCCGGGCACGGCGGAGGCGATCCGGTCCTTTGATCTCGACGCGATCGCGCCCGGACGTGGCGACGCTTTGGTGGGACGGGACATGGTCAACGCCGGGATCGACTCGACCATCGACTTTGTCCGTTCCACCTACCGCCCCGCCGCGCGGGTGGCCTTGAAAGGTGGCTCGCTCAAGGAGGCGTGGGACGCCGTGCGCGCCTCGTGCGATCCCAAGTTCAGCGACTACGCGATCTACGAGCACTGCCTGCCGTTCAACGTGGCGCGCGCCTATGACGAGGCGCTCGACATCGACACGCCGCGCATCTGGACCGCCGCGCGGGACAAGGAGATGTGGGCGGCTCTGCAAGGCTGACGTTCGCGCCTGGGGCTGGCTTCGGGAGCCTCCGGCGGGAGTTTATTTGGGAAAATGAAGAGAGCGGGATGCGCTACGGGCCGACACGGGGAGAGCTGAAGTTCCGGCTGGTGTTTTCGCTGGCCGGGCTCTGCCTTTTGGCGGCGGCGCTGGTTTTGCGCGGCGTGCCTCAGGGGCCGGCGCTGTTCGAGGTGATCGTGGTCGCTGGCGGGTTCTTTGGCGGGACTGCCGTCTGGACGCTCGTGCAGTTGGGGAGGACGCAGTGAACGCGTGGACCAGCCGTTATCAGCGGGCCTTTGCGCTTTATCCTTATGCCCGGTCGGCGGATCAGGACGCTGTGGCGCCTGTGCGGCACGCGGTGGTGATCGTGGGCGGAGGCCCGGTGGGCATGGCGCTGGCGCTGGACCTCGGCCAGCGCGGCGTCGATGTCGTGGTGCTCGATGATCACGACGGGGTCGGTCAGGGCAGCCGCGCCATCTGCTTTGCCAAGCGGACGCTCGAGATTTGTGACCGGCTGGGCTGCGGCGATGCCGTGACGGACAAGGGCGTACAGTGGAACCTTGGCCGTGTATTCCGCGGTGAGGACGAGGTCTACACGTTTAACCTTTTGCCGGAGGACGGCCACCGCCGGCCGGCCTTTATCAACTTGCAGCAGCCTTATTTCGAGAAGGCTCTGGTGGATCGCATCCGCTCTGAGCAGGCGCAGGGCGCCCCGATCGACATACGCGGGTGCAATCGGGTCACCGCGCTGGACGATCAAGTCGACCATGTGCGGCTCGAGATCGACACGCCCGAGGGCGCTTACGCGATCGAGGCGGAGTGGCTGGTGGCGTGCGACGGTGCCAATTCCCCGATCCGCGAGGCAATGGGCCTGGGGTTTGATGGGCGTGTGTTCGAAGACAACTTCCTGATCGCGGATATCAAGATGGACGCGCCGTTTCCGACGGAGCGGCGGTTCTGGTTCGACCCGCCTTTTAACCCTGGGCAGACGGCGTTGATGCACAAGCAGCCGGAGGATGTCTGGCGGCTAGATTTCCAGCTGGGCTGGGACATCGACCGGTCGGCGGAACTTGAAGAAGAGCGCGTAAGGTCCCGTGTGCGCGGCATGATTGGCGATCGCGCCTTTGAGCTGGTGTGGACGTCGATCTACACGTTCCGGTGCTGCACGATGGAAGACTATCGCCACGGGCGCGTGCTCTTTGCCGGGGACGCGGCGCACCAGGTCTCTCCGTTTGGGGCGCGTGGGGCAAATGGCGGCATGCAGGACGCGGACAACCTGGGGTGGAAGCTGGCAGCGGTGGTGCAAGGTGATGCGCCGGAGGCGCTGGTGGACAGCTACCATGTGGAGCGCAAGCACGCGGGCCTCGAAAACATCAAGAATTCAAGCCGTTCCGCGGACTTCCTCACACCTCGCTCGCCCGCGCATGCGCTGTTTCGCGATGCCGTTCTGGACCTTGTGGAAGACCACGCCTTTGCCCGCCCCATGGTGAACTCCGGGCGGCTGTCGATGCCGGCGCAGTATGCCGGCTCGCCTTTGAACGGTGCGGACGCCGTGCCGGGGGCGCCGGCGCGCAGTGCACCCGGCTCTCCCTGTCCCGATGCCGCGCTGGATGAAGGGTATCTGCTCGACCATCTAAAGGGCGCCGTTTTGCTGGGGATCGGCACGCCTGTGCCGCCGCAGATCGCAGTGGGCGGGGTGGTGATGAAAGGGTCGAACTTTGATGCGCAACCCCTTTTGCAGGAACGCTATTTGGGCGATGCGTCCTGTGCCGTTTACCTTGTTCGTCCTGACCAGCACGTCGCCGCGCGGTGGCTGCAGTTCGACGCAGAGGCGCTGGCACGCGCGGTCGATCAAATGATGGGGCGGACATGTTGACGACGACGCCAAACCTTGGAAACCCCGACGATTTCTATGCAGCACTGTTGCGCGCGCATGACGGGCTCAGCGCCGACGAAACGCATGCGCTCAACGCGCGTTTGATCCTTATCCTCGCCAACCACATCGGCGATCTCACCACGCTCGAAGACGCCCTCGTGTTGGCCCGCGGCGCCAAGATCGCAAGCGATGCAACGACCTCTTGAAAGGAGTTCGACATGAACGTGCAGGACGTGAGAAACATCACGCAAGCGCCTGATACCCATGCATCTTCTCCCGGTTACATGCCCGGGTGGGGCAATGATTTCGAGACCGAGGCGCTGCCGGACGCGCTGCCGCAAGGGATGAATTCGCCGCAAAAATGCGCCTACGGGCTTTATGCCGAACAATTGAGCGGGACAGCATTTACAGACGTGCGCCCGGAGCGGACATGGTGCTACCGTATCCGGCCGTCGGTCAAGCACTCGGGGCGGTACCGCGCCATCGACGTGCCTTACTGGAAGTCCGCGCCGCATGTACCTGAAAACGTGACATCTTTGGGTCAGTACCGTTGGAATCCGGTGCCGCATACCGAGGCGCCGCTGACGTGGCTCACAGGCATGCGCACGATGACCACGGCGGGTGACGTCAACACGCAGACCGGCATGGCGGCGCACATCTACCTTGTCACGCAGTCGATGGTCGACAGCTATTTCTACAGCGCCGACAGTGAGTTGCTGGTCGTTCCTCAAGCCGGACGCCTGCGGTTTCACACCGAGCTTGGGATCCTCGACGTTGCACCCCAGGAGATCGCGATTCTGCCGCGCGGGCTGGTATATCGGGTTGAACTGCTCGAAGGGCCGGCGCGCGGGTTTGTTTGTGAGAATTACGGGCAGAAATTCGAGTTGCCGGGACGTGGGCCGATTGGAGCAAATTGTCTTGCGAACCCAAGGGACTTTAAGGCGCCGGTGGCTGCGTTCGAGGATCGCGAAGTGCCGTCGACGCTGACGATCAAATGGTGCGGGCAATTTCATGAGACGGAAATCGCGCAGAGCCCGCTCGACATCGTGGCGTGGCACGGGAATTACGCGCCCGTGAAGTACGATCTGCGCGCCTACTGCCCCGTCGGCGCGATCCTTTTCGACCATCCCGATCCGTCGATCTTTACCGTTCTGACGGCGCCGTCGGGTCAGCCGGGGGTGGCGAATATCGATTTCGTGCTGTTCCGCGAGCGCTGGCTGGTGGCGGAAAACACCTTCCGCCCGCCGTGGTACCACAAGAACGTCATGTCGGAACTTATGGGAAACATTCACGGAATCTACGATGCGAAGCCGCAGGGATTTGTGCCGGGTGGGATGTCGCTCCACAACATGATGCTGCCGCACGGCCCGGACAAGACGGCCTTTGAAGGCGCGTCAAACGCAAATCTGGGACCAGATAAGCTCGATAACACGATGTCCTTCATGTTCGAGACGAGGTTCCCCCAGCATCTCACTGAATTCGCTGGGAAAGAGGCGCCTCTACAGGACGATTACATTTCGTGTTGGGCGGACCTCGTGAAACACTTCGATGGCTCGAAGAACGGCACGTAACCTCATGGGATTGCTCCAATCTTGGGTCGATAGTGCCAACACTGCGGAGACGGACTTCCCGCTCAACAATCTGCCTTATGGCGTATTCTCCACGGGCGGCGGACCGGCTCGGTGCGGCGTTGCGATTGGGGATCAGGTGCTGGACCTCGCGGCGCTCGAAGCGCGCGGTCAGCTGGCCTATGGCGGGACTTTTGCGCAGGACGATTGGCGGGCCTTTATGGGGCTGGGTCAGGCGGCGTGGGACGAGCTGCGTGCGTGGTTGCAGATGGCTTTGGGCGCAGGTGGGGACACCGGTTTGAGCGCGCTGCTGACGCCGCTAGACGAGGCCGCGCTGCATCTGCCGTTTCGGGTGACTGAGTTCACGGATTTTTATGCGTCGCGCCACCATGCGACAAACGTCGGGACGATGTTCCGCGGGGCGGAAAATGCGTTGCCGCCCAATTGGTTGCACATGCCGATTGGGTATAACGGGCGTGCCTCATCGGTGGTTGTTTCGGGCACGCCGCTCACGCGGCCGCATGGTCAGATTAGGGGCATTGATGAAGCCATGCCTCGGTTTGAGCCCTCTGCGCGGTTCGATTTTGAGCTGGAGCTGGGGGCGGTGGTCGGGCAGCCGTCGCGGGGGCCGGTGACGGTGGCTGAGGCGGACGCGATGATTTTTGGGTACGTGCTGCTCAACGACTGGTCGGCGCGGGACATTCAGGCGTGGGAGTACCAGCCGCTGGGTCCGTTTCAGGGGAAAGCGACGGCGACGACGATCTCTCCGTGGATCGTGACGCGCGCGGCGCTGGAGCCGTTTCGGGTGGAGACACCGCCGTCGGAGGTCGAATTGCTCCCGCATCTGAAGGCGCCGGGGCCGATGCTCTATGACATCGATCTGGAGGTTGGGTTAACGCCAGAGGGCGGCGCGGAAACGCGGATCACAAAGACGAATTATCGTGAGATGTCATATTCTTCGGCGCAGCAGCTCACGCATCACGCGAGCTCTGGGTGCCCGATGCGGGTGGGTGATCTACTTGGGTCCGGGACGGTGTCCGGGCCGGACCGGGAGTCGCGCGGGGCGCTGCTCGAGCTGAGCTGGGGCGGGCAAGAGCCGGTTAACCTTGCGGGCGGAATTCAGCGGACTTTTCTCGAAGATGGAGATACTGTCACGCTTTATGGTGCTGCGCGAGGCGACGGTTACCGGATCGGGTTCGGAGCTTGTGCGGGACAGGTTCTGCCTGCCCGGAAGCTTTAGGGCAGCTTAGAACGCTTCGGGTTTCATTTCGCGCGCCATGTGGTCGAGCACGGCGTTGACGAACTTGGGCTCTTTGCCATCGGGGAAGAAGGCGCGGGCGACGTCGACGAACTCAGTGATCACCACGCGGGGCGGCGTGGAAGCGAGGCCGATTTCAGCGCCGGCTGCGCGGAAGAGCGCGCGCAAGGTCGGGTCGATCCGGGCGATCGGCCATTTGGCGACAAGCGCGCGGTCGGTGGTCTGGTCGATAGCCGCCTGACGCGTCACGGCGCGCTCGAGGAGGTCGCGGAAGAGGTCCATGTCGCCGTCGATCATCTCGTCGCCGTCGACGGTCGCGCCGAACCGATGGTCGAGAAATTCGCGGCGGACGCGGTCAACGGAGTGGCCGGCCTGCTCCATCTGGAAGAGCGCCTGAACGGCGTAAAGACGCGCGGCGGAGCGCATCTTGCGCTTTTGGTTGTTCGACAGGGTCGGTTTTGGCGCCTGTTCGGGGGCCGCGTCGGAGGTCATACAGTTGTGCCTCCGGTCGCGTAGAGCGTGTCGTCGCCGAGCGGCTTGAAGCCGATGCTAGACGACGTGCCGCCAAACTTGCGGGTGAGCGCGATGAGGTGGAGCGCCGCTGCAGCCGCACCCCCGCCCTTGTTCTGTTCGCCGGCGCGAGCCTCAGCCTGGGCACGGTTTTCGACCGTGAGGATGCCGTTGCCGATGCAGAGCCCTTGCAGACCGAGCAGCGTGATGGCGCGGGAGCTGTCGTTGCAGACTGTGTCATAATGCGTGGTCTCGCCACGGATCACGCAGCCAAGCGCGACATAGCCGTCGTACTCGCCGAGCCGTTCGGCGATGCCGATTGCGGTGGGCACTTCTAGCGCGCCGGGCACTTCGATGACCTCGGAGGTGCCGCCTGCAGCAGCGATCTCGGCCTTAGCCCCCGCAACCAGATCATCCGCGATGTCCTTGTAATACGGCGCGACGACGATCAGCAGCTTGACCGGCGCGTCGAACGACGGGCGCGGCAGGGTGTAGTGGTTTTCGTTTGCGGCCATCAGCCCAGCTCCGAGATTTTGCGGGTTCCGACGATCTCGAGCCCATAGGCATCGAGGCCCACCACCCGCGGCGTCGGAGAATTCGTGAGGAGAATCAAGTCGCTGAGCCCCAGCGACGACAGGATCTGCGCGCCAAGACCGTACTGTCGCAAAGTGTTGGGGGAGACGCCCGCGTCAGGCTCGAGCTTCATCGTTGTGTCGCGCAACAGCACGATCACGCCGCGGCCCTCCCCCTCGACCGCTTTCATGCAGTCGCGGAACTCGTCCGCGCGGCCCTTGGGTCCGGTCCCCACAACGTCGAGCATCGGGTCCATTGCGTGCATCCGCACCAGCACCGGCTCGGGGGTCGAAACGTCGCCCTTGATCAGCACGATATGCTCGGCGCCCTGCGTCTCGTCGGTGTAGATGCGCAGCGTCCAGTCGCCGCCGAATTCGGAGGAGATCGTCTCCTCGCGGCGCACGCCCACCAGATTATCGTGGCGGCGGCGGTAGGCGATGAGGTCGCTAATCGTCCCGATCTTGAGCCCGTGCAGCTGCGCGAACGACACCAGCTCGGGCAGGCGCGCCATGCTGCCGTCCTCGTTCATGATCTCGCAGATCACACCCGACGGGTTGAGCCCGGCAAGGCGCGAAATGTCGACGGCGGCCTCGGTATGGCCGGCACGGACCAGCACGCCGCCCTTGCGCGCGCGCAGCGGAAAGACGTGGCCGGGGGTCGCGATGTCCGCCTCGGTCGAGGCGCTGTCGATCGCGACGGCGACGGTGCGCGCCCGGTCGTGGGCGGAGATGCCGGTGGTCACCCCCTCCCGCGCCTCGATGGACACGGTGAACGCGGTCTCGTGGCGGGAAGAATTGTTGGTCGACATCAGCTGCAATCCCAGCGCGTCGAGCCGGTCGGCAGTCAGCGCGAGGCAAATGAGCCCGCGCCCGTGCTTGGCCATGAAGTTGATCGCATCCGGCGTCGCCATCTGCGCGGGGATCACCAGATCGCCCTCGTTCTCCCGGTCCTCGTGGTCGACCAGCACGAACATGCGCCCGTTGCGCGCGTCGTCGATGATCTCCTCGACCGAGCTGATCGCATCGCGCCAGCTTTCCTCGACGGCTCCGGGGGTTTCGTAGCTCATGGGTTCTCCCAACGGGTGGTGCCCGGCGTGTAGGCCATCGCGTGCGCGGGATAAAGGCCCGACGTCGCGCAAAACTCAGTCAAAAATGTCCTCGATCACGTCGAAAGCCTCGTCAAAGAGCTTGGACATCAGGCCCTTGCGGCGCTTCTTGCGCTTTTTGAGGGGTTTGGACTTGCCCCTGGCGATCTCGCCGAACGCCTCGCTGGCCTGGAGCGCGGCAAAGAAGCCGCCTCCCGCCGGCCCCTGGTGCGAGATCGCAGGCTTGGGGGTTCCCGCCTTCTTCTTGGCTTCGGAAGTCTTGGCGCTTGGCAGGCGTTTCATGTTGTGCAGCGGCGCGCCGCAGTTCGAGCACGCGAGCTCGTGCCGGTCACTGCCCCGCAGCGTCAGCGCCGTGCGTGCGCCGCAATAACAGCATGTCGCGATCTTTTCGTAGGCCATGCGGGCTCCGTCCTCGTCGCCTAGGATATAGGGCGCGCACCGCCCGGTCGAAAGGGCCTAGGGGCGCAGCGCATAGAGCGCGACCGCCGCCGCGTTCGAGACGTTGAGCGAGCCGAAGTCCGAGGCAAAGGGGATTTTCACGAGGTGATCCGCGACCTCCTTGGTTCGCGCGCGGAGGCCCGGCCCTTCGGCGCCCAGAACCAGCGCGATCGGCAGGTGACGGATCGGGGCGGCGACCTCTTCGAGAGTCTGCTCCGCCTCCCCGTCGAGCGCCAGCACGGTGTAGCCGAGCGCCTTGAGCGCCTCGATCGTCTCGGCGAGGTTGCGTTCGCGCAGGTAAGGCTGCCGCTCGAGCGCGCCTGACGCCGTCTTGGCCAGCGCGCCGGTTTCGGGCGCGGCGTGGCGCTGGGTGCCGATGACGGCGGTTGCGCCAAACACCTCCGCCGAGCGCAGGATCGCGCCCACGTTGTGCGGGTCACTCACCCGGTCGAGCAGCACGACGCGCTCGGCAGCCACCGGCGCGCAGACCTCGTTCACGCTCCCCCAAGCCAGCGGCTTGACCTCGAGCGCAGCGCCCTGGTGGACCGAGCCCGCGTCGAGCGGCACCGGGAACTTGCGCGCATCGGCCAGCTCGGCTTCCATGCCGCCGATGGTGTCCGCGAGGCGGTCCCGCGCGTTCCTCGTGACTACCAGACGCAGCTTTTCCCGGGCCGGGTTCAAGAGCGCATCGCGCACCGCGTGCAGGCCAAAAAGCCAGACTGTCGCTGCCTCTTCGGCGCGCCGCGCCTGCTCCTTTTCGATGACCCACTTGGGTTTTTTCATGCCTGCGATCCCGTCCCCATGCGCCCGCCGGTAGGCCCGATTTTGCCGCTTGACGCAACCCTGCCCCTTGGGTATCCCGCGCCGCAGTGGGCGACAGGCCGCAAGGTGTGGCAGGGGACTGTAACTCCCTCGCGGAGACGCACGCTTGGTTCGATTCCAAGGTCGCCCACCATCTCATTTACCAATATTAGCGTTGCAAGGCATTCGCTCAGAAACGCATGCGTTTTCCGGCGCGCGCAAGGTGTGGCAGTGGCCGCCTGCGGCTCCCTCGCGGAGACGCACGCTTGGTTCGATTCCAAGGTCGCCCACCACCTACCGACATCAGCCTCGTCAGGCATTCGCTTGAAAACGCATGCGTTTTCTTACGCGAGCAAGCTGTGGCAGTGGCCGCCTGCGGCTCCCTCGCGTAAACTAGCAAATGTGCCGGGTGTTATTTGCCAGCAAGCGTCTTTAATCCGACCCTCTCTTCCGGCTCCAACACCCCCAAATCACTCCCCAGCCCCCGCATTGGTGCAATTCTTTCTTAATTCTGCCCACTTGCCCGCCTATCGCACCACAACTCAAACGCGACGAACAGGCAGCGAGGCTGACCTATGCAAGACCAGGCAGACATCTTCGACACGCCCATGCAGGGGCTGAACCTGGCCGACTGGACCGCCGCGCTCACGCAGATCGCGTCCGAGCACGGCTTCTTTCAGGACCTCGGCCCCAAGCACATGTCGACCTACGTCGACCGCGGCAATGTCCTTCTGGTCACTTTCGAGACGCGCCAGGGCATCCAGGCGCTGTCGGACAGCGGACAACCGCTCGGGTTCGAACTTGTGCGCGAGATGGACTGGTCGCACCTCTGCGTGGTCTCCGAGGGTGACACCTGGTTCCGCGACCCAGCCGTCTACGAATATTTCGACAACCTCACCGACGACGGCTTTTTCGACGAGTTCGAATCCGTGCTCTTTTACGGCGCCGGCCCCTGTGGATACGCGGCCTGCGCCTTTTCGGTTTCGACCCCCGGCGCCAAGGTCGTCGCGGTCCAGCCGCAAGCGACGCTCGATCCGCAAGACGCCGGCTGGGACGACCGTTTCACCGAGATGCGGCGTACCGATTTCACCTCGCGTTACGGGTTCGCGCCCGACATGCTCGAGGCGGCCCACCAGGTGCACCTGATCCACGACCCGTTCGTGCAGCTCGACGCGATGCACGCCGCGCTTTTTCGCGCGCCCAACGTTACCCAGCTGCGGATGCCGCTGATGGGCGAGGCGCTGCAGTCGGACCTGCTCGAAATGGAGCAGCTCTTCGACGTGCTCTCCCTCGCCTGCAAGGAGCGCCTGACGCCGGCCCGCTTTGCCAAGCGTCTGCGCGCGCGGCGCGAGCATCGCCCCTACCTGCGTGCGCTCCTCTCCCGGCTTGACCGGGACGACCGACCCGGCCTTGCGCGCCTCCTCTGCCGCAACGTGATCGCGCGCATGCCCGCGCCGCAATTCGAACGCCGGCTCGAGGCGCTGGACGCCGCAGCCACGCAAGACGCCTAAGACGCCTACCCAAGGCCCGCAGGCCGTGCTAGGCGCGCGGCATGACCCAGACGCTGACCCTGCGCCGCCCCGACGACTGGCACCTGCACCTGCGCGATGGCGCCGTGCTCGAGGCCGTGCTGCCCGAGACTGCCCGCGACTTTGCCCGCGCGATCATCATGCCGAACCTCGTGCCGCCCGTGGTCACCGGCAAAGACGCCACAGCCTACCGGGACCGCATCCTGGCCGCCCTGCCCGAGGGCTCCGACTTTACCCCGCTGATGACGCTCTACCTGACCGAGGACACCGACCCCGCGGACGTCGTCACAGCGCACCAAAGCGGCCTCATCACGGCGGTCAAACTCTATCCAGCTGGCGCAACCACCAACTCCGCCTCTGGCGTGCGCAACATGGACAAGGTCCGCCCGGTGCTCGAATCCATGGCAGACCACGGCGTCCCCCTCTGCATGCACGGCGAGGTCACCGACGCGGACATCGACATCTTCGACCGGGAGGCCGTCTTCATCGACCGCGTCCTCGACCCGCTGCGCAGGGCCCTGCCCGAGCTCAAGGTGATCATGGAGCACATCACGACCGCCCAGGCTGTCGGCTACGTCAAGGCCGCGAACAAAAACCTCGCGGCCACGATCACGACGCACCACCTGGTGATCAACCGCAACCACCTGCTCGTCGGCGGCATCCGCCCGCACTACTACTGCCTGCCCGTGGCCAAGCGCGAGGAGCACCGCCAGGCGCTGCGCGCCTTCGCCACCTCCGGCGACAAACGCGTCTTCCTCGGCACCGACAGCGCGCCCCACGTGGACGCCACCAAGGAGACGGGATGCGGCTGCGCTGGCTGCTTCACAGCAACCAACACGCTCTCCATCCTCGCCCACGTCTTCGAGGACGAAGGCGCCCTGGACCAGCTCGAAGCCTTCGCCTCGCTGAACGGCGCCGCCTACTACGGCCTGCACCCCAACGCCGCGAAAATCACCCTCACGCGACACCCGGACCCCGTCTCCTACCCCGAAAAGATCACCTGCCCCGCAGGCCCCATCACCGTCTTCGACCCGGGCTTCCCGCTCTACTGGCGCGCCTCGGGTCCACCTTCTTCTGGCTAAAAATATCCAAATTCCGCACGAGGCCACAGGCACCATGATCCCCAGCACATACCCCGCGCCCGACACGATCGCCCAGCTGACGGCGGGCATGTTGCTCGACATCGAGGCGGTGCATTTCAACGCGCGCGAGCCCTTCACCCTCGCCTCCGGCCTGCCTTCGCCAACCTATATCGACTGCCGAAAGCTCATCTCCTTCCCGCGCATCCGCAGCACGCTCATGGACTTTCTCGCGGTCACAGTGATGCGCCGTGCTGGCCTCGAGGCATTCGACAATGTCGCCGGAGGGGAGACGGCGGGCATCCCCTTCGCAGCCCTCGTCGCTGAGCGCATGGCCCTGCCCATGACTTATGTGCGCAAAAAGCCCAAAGGGTACGGGCGCAACGCACGGATCGAGGGGGCGATGCACGAAGGGCAGCGCGTTCTCTTGGTCGAGGATCTGACCACCGACGGCGGCTCCAAGCTCTCCTTCGTGGACGCCATCCGCGAGACCGGCGCCACCTGCGGGCACACGGCGGTGATCTTTTCCTACGGCATCTTTCCGGAGACCGAAAAGACGCTGGGCGATCACGACATCACGCTGCACCACCTCTGCACCTGGTGGGATGTCTTGGCCGAGGCGAAAAGGCGCGGCAGTTTTGATGCCGAAACGCTGGCGGGCGTTGAGGACTTCCTCAAGAGTCCCCGTGCCTGGCAAGCTGCGCGGTCCTGAAAGGAGCCTGCGGAAGAGGCGCAAGACCCACAACCGGACAGCCCAGCGTTTCGTCCAGCGCGCGCACAAGATCGTCCACCGTTTCCGCCGAAGTGTAAGTGCCGCCAGTCAAATCCGAGAGGCACCGCGCCACAGTGACCTCGGTCTCGTGATCGCCGCCCTCGCCGCTTTCCCAGTCAAAATAGGGCGCGCGCACACGAAAGCCGATGACATGCACGGTCAGGTCTGCGGCCGCGAGGGCCAGGTCCTGGGCCAAGGCGCAGGGCGCGCCGCCACAGGTCTCCTTCCCGTCGGTGACCAGCACAATGACCCCGGGCTTTGCGCGGAAGTCGAGCACCGCTGCCGCCTGCGCCACGGACGCCGTGAGCGGCGTTGATCCCCCCGGCACAAGCCGATCTACCTCGGAGATGATGCGCAAAGACGAGTCCGAAGCGGGCGCAAAGCGCAGGTCGATCGACCGGCACCCAACAGACTCCGATACATGCTCTCCCGGTCCATCGCCGGGCGTCCCATTGGGGCCGTAAACAAGAAGACCAACGCGGCGCACCGGCGCTATCTGCGGAAGAGCCCGCGCCAAAGCCGCCCGCGCCTCGACAATCCGCGGCACCCGGGTGCGCGCATCTCCCGTCTCAGCCATCGAGGCGGAGCCGTCAAAGACCAGCATCGCGTCGCTCAAGCAGGACATGGCGGCCCAAGCCGGCGCCACGCCCAGCCAAACACCCAGCGCCGCCGCACATCCGCTCTTAAAGCTTCTGCTCCATCTGCCAGTCATGCGGCCCTCCCCTCACACAAGGGTAGACCCTAAAAAGCGCTTCGCCACAAAGCTGGGGAAATTCGCGCCAAGCCTGCGGAAAAGTCGCGATTCGACGCTTGGTCAGAGACAAGATGTTGTGATCTTTGCGCTGCATGGTACTCTATCTGCTAAGGCGCAGGTTTGCCCACAGGGTTTTCCCGCAGATGTTCGCTGAAGATATGCCGATTTGCGGCTCACCGCTTTTCTGGCATCAGACCGGTTAACAACCACGGGACATCAGCCTCAGACGCATTTGGAAGGACCCGAGACGCACCAAAAGGTGCGGCGAGGCGCTCCCAACCCAGGCGTGGCCCAAAAACAAAGGGACGAGCGGCACTATGAACGATCTGACAGCTTTCCGCGCAGCAGACCCGGCCAAGCCGGACCCGGATGCCGCTGGTGTCATGCCGCACTCCATCGAGGCGGAGCAGCAGCTCCTCGGCGCGGTGCTGACCAACAACGACGTCTACGACCGCGTCGCCAGCCTCATCGGCCCCCAGCACTTCTACGATCCCGTGCACGGCCGCATCTTCGAGATCGCCGCCGCCCGCATTGCCAAGAACAACCTGGCCTCCCCCGTCACCCTCGCCGCCTTCCTCGAAGACGACGAAGGGCTCAAGGTCCTCGGCGGCAAGACCTACCTCGCCCGCCTCGCCTCCATGGCCATCTCCGCCTTTGCCGTGCGCGAATACGCCCAGATGATCTACGATCTCGCCATCCGGCGCGAGCTCATCGGCCTCGGCCAGGACATCAGCGCCCGCGCCGCCAAGGTCGACGTGCAGTCCGAACCCAAGGAGCAGATCGTCGCCGCCGAACAGGCGCTCTACAAGCTCGGCGAGCAGGGCCAGACCGACAGCGGCTTCCAATCCTTCCTCAAGGCCGTAACCGACGCCGTGAACGTCGCCAACGCCGCCTACCAGCGGGACGGCGGCCTTGCCGGCGTCTCCACGGGGCTCGAGGACATGGACAAGAAACTGGGCGGCCTGCACCGCTCGGACCTTCTGATCCTTGCCGGCCGCCCCTCTATGGGCAAGACGTCGCTCGCCACCAACATCGCCTTCAACATAGCCAAAGCCTACCAGCGCGGCACACTGCATGACGGCTCCGAAGGCGCGGTGAACGGCGGCGTCGTGGGCTTTTACTCGCTCGAAATGAGCGCCGAGCAGCTCGCCGCCCGGATCCTCTCCGAAGCTGCCGAAGTCCCCTCCGAGCAGATCCGCAAAGGCGACATGACCGAGGCCGAGTTCCGCCGCTTCGTCGAAGCCGCCAAGGCGCTCGAAGCCTGCCCGCTTTACATCGACGACACGCCCGCGCTGCCGATCTCGCAACTCGCCGCCCGCGCCCGCAGGCTCAAGCGCACCCACGGCCTCGACGTGCTGATCGTGGACTACCTGCAACTCGTGCGCCCAGCGTCAGCCAAAGACAGCCGCGTCAACGAAGTCTCTGAAATCACCCAGGGCCTCAAGGCCATCGCCAAAGAGCTCGACATCCCCGTCGTCGCCCTCTCCCAGCTCTCGCGTCAGGTCGAAAACCGCGAGGACAAGCGCCCGCAGCTGAGCGACCTGCGCGAATCCGGCTCGATCGAGCAGGACGCGGACGTCGTGATGTTCGTCTTCCGCGAGGAATACTACAAGGAACGCGAGAAACCCGGCGATCACGACCTCGAAAAGATGGCGACCTGGCAGGAGGAGATGGAGCGTCTTCACGGCCGCGCCGAAGTCATCATCGGCAAGCAGCGCCACGGTCCCATCGGCACGGTCGAGCTCAGCTTCGAGGGGCGCTTCACCCGCTTCGGCAACCTCGTCAAACCCTGGCAATCGGGCAGCGGCGGCGGCGACGTCGGGTTCTGAGCCTGAGCGCAGCGCCGCCTGCCGCGCAAGCGCCGCCAAACGCCCCTTGACCAGGCCTGCGCGCCGCAGGACAAGGCCGCATGGCCACCGGACGTCTCTTTATCAGCCTCGACGCAATCGCCGCCAACTGGCAGGCGCTCGACCGTCTGTCTGGCCCGCATGTCGAAACCGGCGCCTGCGTCAAGGCGGACGGTTACGGCCTCGGTGCCGCGGCTGTTGCCACGCGCCTCGCGCAAGCCGGCGTCCGCCGCTTCTTTGTCGCTGTCGCCGAAGAGGGCGTCGCCTTGCGCAAGGCCCTCGGCCACGGCCCCGAGATCAACGTCTTTTCCGGCCATATGGACGGCGACACCGAGGCCCTGAGAGACGCGCAGCTGACGCCGCTCCTCAATTCCATCGACCAGATGCTGCGCCATGTCGAAGCGCTGCCCGGCCACGCCTTCGGCATCCAGCTCGACAGCGGCATGAACCGCCTCGGGATGGAGCCCGCCGAATGGGCGGCTCTGCGCGAGATCGCCGAGGCCGAAAAGCCGACGCTGGTGATGTCCCACCTCGCTTGCGCGGACGAGCCCGAACACCCGATGAACGCCCAGCAGCTGCAGGTGTTTCTCGAGATGACCCAAGGGCTTGGCTGCCCGCGCTCGCTTGCCGCGACAGGTGGCACGCTTCTCGGACCCGCCCTGCACTTTGACGTCACCCGCCCCGGCATCGGCCTTTATGGCGGGCTTCCGTTCGAGGCGGCACGCCCCGTGGTGCAACTCGACCTGCCCGTCATACAGGTTCGCTCCGTCGCACCCGGAGAGACCGTGGGCTACGGCAACACCTTCACAGCCACGCGCGACACGCAAGTCGCTACCGTCGCCGCAGGCTACGCCGACGGCCTGATCCGCGCGGCCAGTGGCAATTGCGCGCTCTGGGCGCATGACGTGCCCTGCCCTATCGTCGGGCGCATCTCGATGGATCTCATCACCGTCGACGTGACCGACGTGGCGGACATGCCGACCCACCTGACAATTCTCGGCGCGCACCAAGGCGTCGACACCTTTGCGACCGCCGCCGGCACCATCGGCTACGAGGTCCTCACCTCCCTCGGCGCGCGCTACGATCGGCACTATTCGTGACCACCCTGCTGCGACCCCTGGGCATGCTCGGCGCAGCCGTCCTCGGCGCGCTGGGCGCCGTCGGGCGCGTCACGCTCTTTGCAGGCTCCGCCCTCTCGCACTGCCTGCGCCCGCCGCTTTACTTGCCGGCCCTCGCGCAACAGCTCTTCCAGATTGGCTGGCTCTCGCTGCCTGTGGTCGGCCTCACCGCGCTCTTCACCGGCGCCGCGCTCGCGCTGCAAATCTACGCCGGCGGCGCGCGGTTCTCGGCCGAAGAGGTCGTGCCCTCCATCGTCGCCATCGGCATGGTGCGCGAGCTTGGACCGGTGCTGGGCGGGCTCATGGTCGCCGCCCGCGTCGCCTCTTCCATCGCCGCCGAAATCGCCACGATGAAAGTCACCGAGCAGATCGACGCCCTGGTGACGCTCTCAACAAACCCGCTCAAATACCTCGTCGTGCCGCGCCTCGTCGCCGCCACCCTCACCGTACCGGTGCTCGTCGCAGTCGGAGACGCCGTCGGCATCTTCGGCGGCTACGCGGTTGGCATCACGCGGCTCGGGTTCAATCCGGCAGCCTACCTGCAGAACACCGTCGACTTTCTCGAACTCTGGGACGTGCTCTCCGGCCTCGTCAAAGGCGCCGTCTTCGGATTTCTCGTCGCGCTCATGGGGTGCTATCACGGCATGACCGCCGGCCGCGGCGCCGAAGGCGTGGGCGCCGCCACGAAATCCGCCGTCGTCTCCGCCTCTGTGCTGATCCTCGCCGCCAATTACCTGCTGACAGAGGCGTTCTTCGCGGCATGATCAGCTACAGGGACGTGCACAAATCCTTTGGATCAAACGCGGTCCTGCGCGGCCTCGACCTCGAGGTCGCCACGGGCCAGTCCATGGTCATCATCGGCGGCTCCGGCACCGGCAAATCCGTCGCCCTCAAATGCGCGCTCGGCCTCGTCACCCCCGACCGTGGCACGATCACTGTGGACGGCAAACCCGGCATGCCGCCCGAAACGCTCGCCCGCTTCGGGATGCTCTTTCAAGGCGCCGCCCTCTTCGACAGCCTGCCAGTCTGGCGCAACGTCGCCTTCCGCCTCCTACGTGACAGGCCCAAACACGAAGCCCGCGAGATCGCCATCGAGAAGCTGCGCCGCGTCGGCCTCACACCTGAGACCGCCGACCTCTTTCCCGCCGACCTCTCAGGCGGCATGCAAAAACGCGTCGGCCTCGCGCGCGCCATCGCCGCCGAGCCGGACATCATCTTCTTCGACGAGCCGACCACCGGGCTCGATCCGATCATGTCCGGCGTCATCAACGACCTCATCCGCGAGATCGTCACCGAGATGGGCGCGACCACGATGACGATCACCCACGACATGACCTCGGTACGCACCATCGCCGACCGCGTTGCCATGCTGCACGCCGGCCGCATCCAATGGACCGGCCTCATCGCCGACCTCGACCAATCCGGCGACGCCCATGTCGACCAGTTCATCCACGGCCGCGCCACCGGCCCCATCGAAGCGGTACGCTGACTTCCGCCGACGCCCGCCGCAAAGCACAGCCCCAGCAGCTTCTTCTGGCTAAAAATATCCCCGCCGGAGGCTCCCGCAAGCGACGTCAGACCGGCCATCGCAAGGCGGGCGTTTCGCTCCAAAACCGCACAATCGCGCCTCAGCTAAGGCACCGTTTCCGCAGCGAAAACAATAAAGGCAAGGAATTCCTGACTACCCTGCGACAGGGGAAAAATGCCCTGATTTCACCTCACGGGAACCTATCTGCCGCGCTAGTGGTTAACGCGGTAAGCGAAAAGTTGCCAACAGAGGTCCGATGATGAAGATGTTCCGCCAGATTGCCCGGCTTACGCACGGGGTGCTGCAAATCTTCATGTACGGCCTCGTCATCCTCCTGGCCCTTGCAAGTCTCGCCCTCCTCGGAGCCGGCCTGGCAGGCTATCTGCCCTGGCCCGAGGTCATGGTCGATCTCGGCGAATTCGGCACCCACAACGCTGGTCCCTGGCTGATCGGCGCCGTTGCCGCGTTCTTCGTCGGGCTGGCGAGCTTTCTGCCGTCCAACAAGCGCATCCTCCAGCTCGAAACCTCGCATCGCAATTTCCACATCCGGATGGAGGACGTGGCCAAAGCGTATTACGTCGCCCACCAGGCCGACCGGACGGGCGTGTTCACCATGACCTCCGAGTTCGACGGCGTGCGCGAGCGGCTGGCGTTCCTGCGCGATCACCCCGATCTCGCGACGCTCGAAGCTGGCGTGCTCGAGGTCTCCGCCCAGATGAGCGAGACCTCCCGCGACCTGGCCACCACCTATTCGGACGAGGCCGTGGCGCGCGCGCGCAACTTCCTCGATGAGCGCACCGAAGAGCTCCTGAGCATCCGCCGCCGCATCGACACCGCCAAGCGCGAGATGACCGACATTCGCAGCCGGACCGAGGCGACGCTGGCCGCCAGCTACGCCACCAAAACCGAAGTCGAGGAGCTGCGCATGGCCGCCGAATCCATGCTCTCAGACCTCAGCGACATCCCGGTGCAGGCCGCCGCCAAACAGGGCCCCAAGCTCAAGGCCGTCACAACCGAAGAGCCCGCACCCACCAAGCCGCGTACGGCGACCGCCAGGAAACGCAGCGCCACCGCAAAACCACGCCGGCCCAAGACCGGCAAGGCTGAAAACAGCAACGTCACACCGCTTCTGCGCGAGCCTGCCGAATAAGGCGCACACCACCCGTTGTGTCCGCGCGCCTGCCGGTCCACAAGACAGGCATGGCCGCGAAACCCGTCACCTCCTTTGTCTGCTCCGCCTGCGGCGCGCGCACGGCCAAATGGTCAGGGCGCTGCGATGCCTGCGGCGAGTGGAACACGATCTCCGAAGAAAAACCGCTGAGCGCCGGTCCGGGCGCCAAATCGCTCGGCGCACGACGCGGCAACGCCGTGGCGCTGGGCGATCTCAGCACAGACGAGGCGCCTCCGCCGCGCACGACCTCGGCCCTGTCCGAGCTCGACCGCGTGCTCGGCGGCGGGCTGGTGCCGGGCTCGGCAAGCCTCGTCGGCGGCGATCCCGGCATCGGCAAATCCACACTGCTCTTGCAGGCCGCAGCTGCCTTTGCCCAGGCCGGGCTCAAAACGGT
Source organism: Pseudaestuariivita sp. (assembly GCF_052825805.1). Taxonomy (NCBI): domain Bacteria; kingdom Pseudomonadati; phylum Pseudomonadota; class Alphaproteobacteria; order Rhodobacterales; family Paracoccaceae; genus Pseudaestuariivita; species Pseudaestuariivita sp. Next base: position 241,535 of record NZ_JBRBVB010000013.1, read on the forward strand.
CTATGTGTCGGGCGAGGAAGCCTCTGCGCAGGTGCGCATGCGCGCCGGGCGGCTCGGGCTCAAGGGCGCGCCGGTGCAGCTCGCCGCCGAGACCAACCTGCGCAACATCCTGACAACGCTCGAAGCGGAAAAGCCGGATCTCGCGATCGTCGATTCGATCCAGACCATGTGGCTTGACACGGTCGAGGCCGCTCCGGGCTCGGTCAGCCAGGTCCGCGCCGCGGCGCACGAGCTGACGACGTTTGCCAAACGGACCGGGACGGCGGTGATCCTCGTCGGCCACGTGACCAAGGACGGGCAGATCGCCGGTCCCCGCGTGGTCGAGCACATGGTCGACACCGTGCTCTATTTCGAAGGCGAGCGCGGGCATCAGTTCCGCATACTGCGCGCGGTCAAGAACCGCTTTGGCCCCGCCGACGAGATCGGTGTGTTCGAGATGACCGGGCGCGGGCTGACGGAGGTCGCCAACCCCTCGGCGCTGTTTCTCGGGGACCGAGACAGCTCGACGCCCGGCGCGGCGGTCTTTGCCGGGATCGAAGGCACGCGGCCCATGCTGGTCGAAATCCAGGCGCTCGTCGCGCCGACGCCGCACGCCCAGCCCCGCCGCAGCGTGGTCGGCTGGGACGGACAGCGCCTCGCGATGATCCTCGCAGTGCTCGAATCGCGCTGCGGCGTGCCCTTCACCGGGCTCGACGTCTACCTCAACGTCGCGGGCGGGATGAAGATCACCGAACCCGCCGCCGATCTCGCCGTCGCCGCCGCGCTGCTGAGCGCCCGCGAGGACAGCGCGCTGCCACAAGCGTCGGTTGTCTTTGGTGAAATATCGCTCTCCGGCGCGCTTCGGCCGGTCTCTCAGGCGGAAAATCGGTTGAAAGAAGCGGCAAAACTTGGTTTCACGTCGGCGATTGCGCCCACGGCGAGCAAGGCTTTGTCGGTCCCGGGCATGTCAATCATGACGATGTCGGACCTGACGGCCTTTGTGGGCGACGTGTTCGGCGCCGGGTAACGCGGAACGACAGCAAGGCAGGCGCGCGCGATGGAAGGTTTCACAATCGTTGACGGGGTTGTCGCGCTCACCGTGGTGATGTCCGCCCTTCTGGCCTACTCGCGCGGCTTCGTGCGCGAGGCTTTGGCGATTGCGGGCTGGGCGCTGGCGACCATTCTGGCGTTCATGTTCGCGCCGAGTATCGAGCCTCTGGTTAAGGAGATCCCCGTCATCGGCGGGTTCCTCGCCGACAGTTGCGAGCTGGCGGTCATCGCCGCCTTCGCGGTGGTCTTTGCAATCGTTCTGGTGATCTCGTCGCTCTTCACGCCGCTCTTTTCATCGGTGGTGCAGCGCTCGTCGGTCGGCGTGTTCGACCAGGGGCTGGGCTTTCTCTTCGGCGTGGCGCGCGGCATCCTGCTGATCGCCATCGCCTTTTTCGTCTATGATACGATCATGACGGCGCAGAACATCTCGATCATCGATGAAAGTCGCTCGGCCCGTGTCTTCACGCGGTTCACCGGCAACATCGAGAACCAGGACCCCGAAGCGGCGCTGGGCTGGATCACGCGTCAGTACGAAAACCTGGTCGGCGCCTGCGAGTAACTTAGCACCCCGGCTGCCCAAAATGCCCGCCCCGGGCTTGACCCGGGGCCTCGTCATTCATCAGCGCTGCAGGTAGCAAAAAGGTCCCGGATCAGGTCCGGGACGGGCGTCACTCGGACGTTTCCACGATCACCAACTCACGTTGGGACGCACCGCGCGCATGCTCCAGCGCGGCCTGATAGGCGTCGCTGCGGTAGCATGCCTCGGCGGTCTCGAGGTCCGGGAACCTGGCCACCACGTTGCGCGGACGGTCGGTGCCCTCGAGCTGCACATACCGCCCACCACGCGCGATGAAGGTCCCGCCGTGGGCGGCGATCGCCTCGGTCGCGCCTGCGGCGTATTTCTTGTAGGCCGCCTCGTCCGTGACGGTCACATGAGCGATCCAGAGTGCTGGCATCTTATCCTCCCAAAACCTGTTTTGCAGCAGCGATGGCGGCCTCCGCGTTGTCCGCGCTCGGGCCTCCGCCCTGCGCCATGTCCGGCCGGCCTCCGCCGCCCTTGCCGCCCAGTTCCGCCACCGCCGCCTTGACCACATCGACCGCTGAGACGTCGACACCCGCCGTGCCCGCCGCCACCGCCGCCTTGCCGCCCGTGTCCGCGATCAGCAGCACGACGCCCTTGCCCATCCGCTCCTTGTGCGCGTCGATAAGCGGGGGCAGGTCCTTGCCCGTCACGCCGGTCAGCACCTGCGCGAGGAACTGTACGCCGTTCACCTCTTCGGCGGCCGGGTCTGCGCCGCCGCCACCCCCCGCCATCGCCAACTCACGCCGGAGTTGCGCCACCTCGTTCGTCAGCGCCTTGCGTTCGTCCATCAGCGCCCGCACGCGGTCCGCGACCTCGCCCGGCTGCGCCTTGAGCTCGAGCGAGAGAGCGGCCATCCGGTGGTCCTGCGCGCTGAGGTAGTCGAACGCCGCCGCCCCTGTCAGCGCCTCGATCCGGCGCACGCCCGCGCTGCTGGCGCTGTCGCCAAGCGTCACGAACACACCGATGTCGCCCGTCTGGCGCACATGCGTGCCGCCGCAGAGCTCGATCGAGTAGGTCTGGCCGTCCTGCCCCTTGCCGGTCTGGGCCTGGCCCATGCTGACCACACGCACCTCGTCGCCGTACTTCTCGCCAAAGAGCGCCTGCGCCCCGATCGCCCGCGCGTCGTCGGGCGTCATGATGCGCGTCTCGACGCTCGAATTCTGGCGGATATAGGCGTTCACCTCCTGCTCAACCTGTTTCAGCTCATCGAGGCTCAGCGCCTTGGTATGGCTGAAATCGAACCGCAGACGGTCCTCGGCATTGAGCGAGCCGCGCTGCGCGACGTGCTCGCCGAGCGCATTGCGCAGCGCCTCGTGCAGCAGGTGCGTCGCGGAGTGATTGGCCCGGATCGCGTTGCGCCGCGCATGATCGACCGCCAGCACCGCCGCCGCGCCCTTGGCGATCTCGCCCTCGGTCACTTCGGCCACGTGGATAAAGACGCCCGCAACCTTGCGCGTGTCCGTGATCCGCGCCTTGCCCGTGTCTGTGGTGAGTGTGCCTTCGTCGCCCACCTGCCCGCCGCTTTCGGCGTAGAAAGGCGTCTGGTTCAGCACGACCTGCACGGCCTCGCCGGCCTTTGCCAGGTCCGTCTCGGACCCGTCCTGCACCAGCGCGAGCACCTGCCCTTCGGCCTGCTCGGTGTCGTACCCGAGGAAATCCGTCGCGCCATGCGCCTCTGCAAGGTCGAACCAGATCGCCGCATCCGCCGCATCTCCCGAGCCGGACCAGGCCGCGCGCGCCTTCGCCTTTTGCTCGGCCATGGCCGCGTCAAAGCCCTCGGTATCGACGCCACGTCCCTTTTCGCGCAGCGCATCCTGCGTCAGATCGAGCGGGAAGCCGTAGGTGTCATATAGCTTGAACGCCGTCTCGCCCGGCAAATCCGCGCCTTCATCAAGGGCGCCAAGCTCGTCGTCGAGCAACTTGAGCCCCCGGTCCAACGTCGCTTTGAACCGCGTTTCCTCGAGCTTGAGCGTCTCGGTGATCAGCGCCTGCGCCTGACCAAGCTCAGGGTACGCCTGCCCCATTTGCTGCACCAACGCCGGCACCAGACGGTGCATCAGCGGGTCCTTGGCGCCAAGCAAATGCGCGTGCCGCATCGCGCGGCGCATGATCCGGCGCAGCACATACCCCCGCCCGTCATTCGACGGCATCACGCCATCGGCCATCAAGAACGAGGTCGAGCGCAGGTGATCCGCGATCACCCGATGGTGCGTCTTGCCCGGACCGTCCGGCTCGCTCGACGTCGCATCCGCGCTCGCCTCGATCAGCGCCCGCATCGTGTCGGTGTCGTAATTGTCGTTCGAACCCTGCAGCAGCGCTGCGATCCGCTCGAGCCCCATGCCGGTGTCGATCGATTGCATGTCAAGCGCGCGCATCGAGCCGTCCTCGAACTGCTCGTTCTGCATGAAGACGATGTTCCAGATCTCGATGAACCGGTCGCCGTCCTCCTCGGGCGAGCCCGGAGGTCCGCCCCAGATGTGATCGCCGTGATCATAGAAGATCTCGGTACACGGCCCGCACGGCCCCGTCGGGCCCATCTGCCAAAAGTTGTCGGACGTATCGATGCGGATGATCCGGCTTTCCGGCACGCCCACCTTCTTCCAAATCTCGAACGCTTCGTCGTCGGTATGGTAAACGGTTGTGTAAAGCTTGTCCTTGGGGATGCCGAAATCGCGCGTGATCAGCTCCCAGGCAAACGGGATCGCCTCGGTCTTGAAGTAATCGCCGAACGAGAAATTCCCCAGCATTTCAAAGAACGTATGGTGCCGCGCCGTGTACCCGACATTGTCGAGATCGTTGTGCTTGCCGCCCGCCCGCACACATTTCTGCGAGCTTGTCGCCCGCACGTAGTCGCGCCTTTCCAGGCCGGTAAAGAGGTTCTTGAACTGCACCATCCCGGAGTTCACGAACATCAGCGTCGGATCGTTGCGCGGGACAAGCGGGCTCGACGGGACCACCGCGTGGCCCTGCTTTTCAAAGTAGCTCAGGAAGGTCGAGCGGATCTCGTTCATCGTCGGCATGGCGCAGCCCTTTTCTCGCGTCTGTTCCGCGTTCTAGGGCAGGCACAGGCCAAGGAAAACCGCCAAAACGAAGCGAGGCGGCCCCGTCAGGCCGCCCCGCTCCGAGTATTCTCCGTTCCGCGTCCGAAACGTGGGGGTTTCTGCTGTCCCCGTCAGCGACCGTCACGCCTCGAGGATGTCGTCATCCGCCCCGCGTTCATCTTCGGGCATATCGAAATCGAGCCCATGTGCCGCGCGGATCTTGTCCTCGATCTCAAGCGCCACACGCTTGTTTTCGCGCAGGAAATTCTTGGCGTTCTCACGGCCCTGACCAATCCGTTCGTCACCATAGCTGAACCACGAGCCGGACTTCTCGACCACGCCCGCCTTGACGCCCAGGTCCAGAAGCTCGCCCATCTTCGAGATGCCCTCGCCGTACATGATGTCGAACTCGACCACCTTAAAGGGCGGCGCCACCTTGTTCTTGACCACCTTGACCTTGGTCTGGTTGCCCACAACCTCGTCGCGATCCTTGATCGACCCGATGCGGCGGATGTCGAGACGCACGGACGAGTAGAACTTGAGCGCGTTGCCGCCCGTCGTCGTTTCGGGCGAGCCGAACATCACGCCGATCTTCATCCTAATCTGGTTGATGAAGATGACCATGCAATTCGAACGGGAGATCGCCGCCGTCAGCTTGCGCATCGCCTGGCTCATCAGGCGCGCCTGCAGGCCCGGCGCGCTGTCGCCCATGTCGCCTTCGAGCTCCTTTTGCGGCGTGAGCGCCGCCACCGAGTCGACGACAACCATGTTCACCGCACCCGAGCGCACCAGCGTCTCCGTGATCTCGAGCGCCTGCTCGCCGGTGTCCGGCTGCGAAATCAAGAGCTCGTCGAGGTCCACGCCCAACTTGCGCGCGTATTGCGGGTCGAGCGCGTGCTCAGCATCGACAAAAGCGCAGACGCCGCCTTTCTTTTGCTCTTCTGCCACGCAATGCAGTGTCAGCGTTGTCTTGCCGGAGCTTTCCGGGCCGTAAATCTCGATGATCCGCCCTTTCGGCAGACCGCCGATGCCCAGCGCGATGTCGAGGCCCAGCGAGCCCGTCGAGGTTGCCTCGATCTCCTGCACGGCATTTTCGCCGCCCAGCTTCATGATCGACCCCTTGCCGAACTGCCGTTCGATCTGCGCCAGCGCGCTGTCGAGCGCCTTTTGCTTGTTTGCGTCTGCTTTCGAGCTCATCGTCAATAGGTCTGCCGTTGCCATCGTTTGCGTCCTTATTCCACACGCCGCCCCGGGCGGCAATCACCGCCATGTTCTTGCCTTGTTCTTATTAACCTTAATGAGACCAAAAAGAGAACATGGCAAGGGTTTTGTTGCCATCTCACCCTGCGCGCGTTGGCTTAAGGAATGATTGACGCCGCTACGACGCGCGCACTTTTTTTCGTCGATGTCCGAGAAAGTGGCCAATCGCCGAAGCCTCCGGCGGGGATATTTTGGGCCAGAAGAAGTGACGAGGTCCCTCCCAGCTTCTTCTGGCGGATAAATATCCTCCCCGAAGGGCCGCTCTGCCACTTTGCGCGGCGCTGGAATCGTGGCGCGCGGGACTCAGTTCAAGCCCTCCCGATCCCATGCCCGGTGCGAGCGTCGCAGCACCGTGATACCTACGCTCAAAATAAATTGGCGAGGTGCGGTGCATGTTGGTGTTCTGGAAAGAGCGGCTGGTGTTTCTGGCGGTGCCCAAGACGGGCAGCACCGCTTACGAAAGCGCGCTGGGGCCGAGGGCGGACATCGTGGTGTCGAACCCGCCCGAACTCAAGCACGCGCCGATTTATCGATATAACCGTTTCTTCAGGCCGATGTTCGAAAAGAACGGTGCGCCGGACATGGAGTCGCTGGCGGTCGTGCGCGAGCCGATTTCATGGCTGGGGAGCTGGTACCGCTTTCGCCGGCGTCCATTCATGGAAGGCAAACCCAACTCGACGCATGGCGTGACCTTTGACGACTTTGTTGCGGCCTATCTGGAAAAGGAGCGGCCGGCCTTTGCGAACGTTGGCTCGCAGGCCAAGTTCCTGGAACCGCGACCGAACGGGACGCGGGCGACCTACCTTTTCCGCTACGAAGAACAGGGGCGGCTGAGGCGCTTTCTCGAAGCGCGGCTGAACGTGACGCTCGAGACCGAGCAGCGGAACGTGTCTCCGCAGATGGAGCTGTCGCTGGACCCCGGCCTCGAGCGGAAACTGCGGCGGCGGCATGCGGACGACTTCGCGCTCTGGGAAGAGATCGGCACCGATCAGCAGAGCTGACGGTGCACGGCGTCGGTCAATTCACCGAGTGAAAAGGGTTTGGGCAGGAACGTCGAGTTCGGCACCTTTTGCTGGCTGTCGGTCAGCGCGTCCTCGGCATAGCCCGAGACAAAGATCACGCTCACATCGGGCCGCGTCTCGCGCGCCTTGCGCACCCAGGTCGGCCCGTCGAGGCCGGGCATGACCACGTCGGTGACAAAAAGGTCGATCTCGAGCGCGGCGTCCTCGAGAAGGTCCAGCGCGGTCTCGGCGCTGTCGGCCTCGACCACCGTGTATCCGCGCAGGCGCAGCGCGCGGGAGGCGAAGGCGCGGACGGGCGCCTCATCCTCGACCAGCAGCACCGAGCCTTCGCCCGCGCGGGCGGTCGTCGGTGCCTTGGCGGCGGGGCTTTGCGCTTCGGCGCTTTCTGCGCCTTCTGCGTTGGCGGGCAGGAGCACCGTGAATTCGGTCCCGACGTTGAGGCGCGACTCGACAAAGATGAAACCGCCCGTCTGTTTGACGATGCCGTAGACGGTCGAGAGGCCAAGCCCAGTGCCCTCGCCGGTGCGCTTGGTGGTGAAGAAGGGCTCGAAGACCTTTTGCAGCTTGTCGGCCGGGATGCCGTGGCCTTCGTCGATGACGCGGATCGCGACATAGGCGCCGGGCGGGACGACGGCGCGTTCGCGCTCGAGCGGGACGGTGAGCACGTGGTGCTCGGTCTCGATCCGTATCTCGCCGCCCTCCGGCATGGCGTCGCGGGCGTTTACGACAAGGTTCATCATCACTTGCTCGAGCTGGCGGCGGTCCGCGCGGATCGAGGCGACGTCGGGGCCGTGCAGCAGCTTGAGCTGAACCCGTTCGCCCACCAGCCGGTTGAGCAGATGGGCCATGTCGGAGACGCATTCGCGCAGGTCGAGGATCTCGGGCCGCAGCGTCTGCTTGCGCGAAAACGCGAGCAGCTGGCCGACAAGCGAGGCCGCGCGGTTGGCATTCTGGTGGATTTGCACGAGGTCGGCGTAGTCGCTGTCCTGCTGGTCATGCTTGAGCAGCAGTAGGTCGCAATGGCCTGAAATCGCAGTCAAAAGGTTGTTGAAGTCGTGCGCCACGCCGCCGGCGAGCTGGCCAATGGCCTGCATCTTTTGGCTCTGCACGAACTGCGCCTCGAGCGTCTTGAGCTCGGTGGCGTCGTTGAGCACGGCAACGAGACCGGGCTCGCCCTGTTCGATCGTGCGCTTGAGCGTGACCTGCACGAAGACCTCTCGGTCGTCGCGCTGGACGCGCAAAAATTCGGTGTGGTGCGAGGCGCGGTCGGTGATCGATTCCTCGAGCCAATCGGGGATCGAGCGGCCAAGCCCCTCCATGAGGCCACCGATGGGCTGGCCCTGCACGTCGGCGCGCCCGAGGAGCCGCCCGGCCTCGGCATTGGCGCGCAGGACGGTGCCGTCCTTGGCGATCTTGAGCATCGGCACGGGCAGCTCTTCAAAGGCCACCGGGTCGCGGGTCTCGGGCGTGCGCGGCTCGACGCCCGGCAGGAAGTAATATTCGCGCCGACCCGGGCGCGACGAAAGCTCACCCACAAGGCAGTGCGCCTGTCCGTCCTCGGTGTGGATCGCGTTGACTTCGCCGGGGCGCAGAGGCGGGCTGACGAGCATCTGCTCGAGCAGCTTGACGCGTTTGCCGATCATGTCCCGCGCGGCGGGGTTCATGTGAAGGACCGCGCCGTTGCGCCCGATGGTCACCAGCGGCAGGTCCGCCTGATCGGGGAGCGGTGTTGCGGGGCGGTCCGGGTTGAACTCCTCGCAGCGCCACAGGAACGTCGCGGGCCCGACGCGGGTGACGCTGAGGCGGTGATGCGAACGGCCGACGATGACATCTTCGAGCCCGGCGCCGTGCGCCTCTGCCCGGGCCTGCAGGCGGGCAATGAGTGGCGAGGGGTTTGCGACGATCGGGTTCAGGAGCGCCGAGAGCGTCGGGCGGGCATGGCCGCCCAGACTGCGCCGCGCGGTGCTGTTGGCAAACCGCACCTCGCCAGTGTCGTCGCACACAAGGCACATGGCGGCATCGTTGAGGACAAAGGCGCCGATCGCGCCGCTGGTGCGCAGTTGCAGGAACCGCAGCCACCCCTCACGCACGCCGAGCGCGATCACGATGGCCGAGAGCGTCAGCACCCCGGCGTAAAGCCCGATCTGCGCCCGTTGGTAGGGCATGAAGGCCGCCGCGAGGAGCAGCAGCAGGCACACCACCGACAGGCTGACAATCTTGCGCCACCGCAGCAGACGCACCGGCACGGGGCCGGTGTGGGGGCGCATCACCATCGTCACGGGCGGTCTCTTCCTTTGTTGCGCAGCATCTTTCTCCGCGTCAGTTTCAGGGCGTGGCGCAGCATGTCAGCGCGACCCGCGTGGCGCGGTGCGAGTCGCATGGAGCTGTTAAAGCGCACGACCCGTTAAGGGCGGATTAAAGATGGCACGGTTTTTGCCCGGTTGCAAAACTTCGATCAACTCTCCCTTTAGGTGAGTTGCGAGCTTGCACAAGAGGTTAGTGCTCGGGCGCGACCGGTCAGCTGCGGGTCAGGAGCGCGAGGTAAAAGCCGTCTCCGCCCTCTGACACGCGCCAGGACCTGTCGCTGAGGCACGTCCACCGAGGGTGTCTGGCGACAAAGGCGCGGACGCGGTCGCCATTTTCGCAGGCAAGCATCGAGCAGGTTGCGTAGGCGAGGACGCCTCCTTCGGCGACGCGGGCGGCGGCGGCGTCGAGGACGGCATCCTGCGCGGTTTCGAGGCGCGTGAGATCGTCCAGGGTGAGGCGCCACTTGGCGTCCGGGCTGCGCCGCCAGGCGCCCGAGCCGGAACAGGGCGCGTCCGCAAAGACGAGGGCGTAGCTTTTGGAGGGCGGCTCCGCGAGGCACGTGATGCGGGCGCCGGCGCGCGCGGCACGGGCGGGGATGTCCCGCATCCGACGCGGGTCGATGTCCCAGGCGTCGACGGGTTTGCCGTAGCGCGCCGCGAGCGCGAGGGTCTTGCCGCCTCCCCCAGCGCAAGTGTCGAGGATGGAGCCGGCGACGTCGGGCAATGCGGCAACGGCCGCCTGGCTGTGCACGTCCTGTGGCTCCACCAGACCGTCCAGAAAGGCGCGCGTCTGGCGGAGGCGGTGGCCGCCCTCGATCAACTCCAGCGCATCGGGTGCGGCGTGGTGCGGACGGGCGGCGATCCCCTCATCCGCGAGCGCTTTGACGGCCGTGTCTGGAGAAGTTTTCAACCGGTTGACGCGCACAAACAGCGGCGCGCGCGTCTGCAGCGCGAGGGCCTCGGCCTCGGCTTGCGGTCCGAGCGCGGTTTGAAACGCCTTCACCAGCCAGGGTGGCAAGTTCCAGCGGGCGGCCACGTCCGGGTCAGTCTCGCGCGGGCCGTCAGCCTCGGACAAAGGTGCCGGGCAGAAACGGTCCCCGGTGAAAAACGCTTTCGGGTCAGTGCCTTGCGCCCGGAGCGTGCCGAGCATGAGGCCGCGACCGGTTGCGCGGCCGCCGAGGTGCGCGGCGAGCGCCTTGACCCGCAACGCGTCAAAGACATGGTCGCGCACGGCGCGGCGGTCCTTGGACCCTGCATAGCGGTTCGCGCGTGCCCAGCGGGTGAGTGCCTGCTCGGCGGGCGCGCCATCGGTGATGGCATCGAGAACCTCGATGGCGGCCTGGATGCGCGCGCCGGGGATCATGTGTGCGGCACCTTGCGGAGGGCTTCCAGCGTGAAGGTCGAGCGTGGCACAGCCGCGCTCACATCACGCGATAATTGGGGCTTTCGCGGGTGATCTGCACGTCGTGCACGTGGCTTTCCTTGAGCCCGGCGCCGGTGATCTTGACGAAGGAGCAGCGCGTGCGCATCTCCTCGACCGTGGCATTGCCGGTGTAGCCCATGGCCGCGCGGAGACCACCCACAAGCTGGTGCACCACCGCGCCCGCGGGACCTTTGTAGGGCACCTGGCCTTCGATACCTTCGGGCACGAGCTTGTCAGAGGCGGCGTCCTTTTGGAAATATCGGTCCGCCGAGCCGCGCGCCATGGCGGCCATCGAGCCCATGCCCCGATAGGCTTTGAAGGAGCGGCCTTGGTAGAGGATGACTTCGCCCGGAGATTCGTCCGTACCTGCGATCATCGAGCCCACCATGGCGCAGGAGGCGCCGGCGGCGATGGCTTTGGCAAAGTCGCCCGAGAACTTGATCCCGCCGTCGGCGATGACAGGTGTATCCCCGGCAGCCTCGGCGCAGTCCATGATGGCGGTCAGCTGCGGCACGCCGACACCTGCAACCATGCGGGTGGTGCAGATGGAGCCCGGGCCGATCCCGACCTTGATCGCATCCGCGCCTGCGCCGATCAGCGCCCGGGTCGCCTCGCCCGTGGCCACGTTGCCAGCCACGACCTGCACGTCGTTCGAGAGACGCTTGGTGCGCTCGACGGCTTTGGCGACGCCCTCGGAATGGCCGTGCGCGGTGTCGATCACGATCATGTCGACGCCCGCATCGACCAGCGCCTCCGAGCGTTCAAAGCCCGCATCGCCGACGGTCGAGGCCGCCGCGACGCGGAGCCGGCCCAGTTCGTCCTTGCACGCCACGGGGTTGAGCACCGCCTGTTCGAGGTCCTTGAGCGTCAAAAGGCCGGTGAGCTTGCCGCTCCCGTCGGTCACAAGCAGCTTTTCGATCCGGCGCGCCTTCATCAGGCTCTTGGCGTCCTCGCGGTTGGCGGGCTCGGTCATCACGGCGAGGTTTTCGGTCGTCATCATCACGCGCACGGGCGTGTCGTCATCGGTGGCAAAGCGCATGTCGCGGTTGGTCACGATGCCCACCACGCGCCCGTCCGGGCCGACCACGGGAAAGCCCGTGAGGCGGTAGCGTTCGGCCAGCGCCTTGGCATCGGCCAGCGTCTGGTCGGGCGTCAGGGTGATCGGATTGTAGACGATGCCCGAGACAAACCGTTTGACGCGGCGCGCTTGGCGGGCCTGCTCATCGACGTCGAGATTGCGGTGCAGGACTCCCATGCCGCCGGCCTGCGCCATGCAAATCGCCATGCGCGCCTCGGTCACCGTGTCCATCGCCGAGCTCAAAAGCGGGATGTTGAGGTCGATGCTGCGTGTCACGCGCGTGCGCGTGTCGGCGGTGGCGGGCAGCACCGAGCTTTCCGCGGGAACAAGCAGGACGTCGTCGAAGGTGAGCGCCTCGCGAATCTCCATGGCAGACCTCTTGGGGTGGGAGTTTCGATTGACGCTGCGCTATCTCACGGGCAGCAGAAAAAGAAAAGCCCCGACCTACGCGGGCGGGGCTTGGGCGAGGATGGGTGCAAGCACCGCATCCTACTTTTGGGCGTTCGCGTAGGATGGGTGATTTCACCCATCCCTGCTTCAGCGTTTCACGAGGCTCCAGCCGCCCGCGACGACCAGCGCGGCCAGCACGGCCTTGATGACGTCACCGGCGATGAAGGGGCTGACCCAGCCTGCCCAGAGCGACGCCGCCGTTGTGCCGACCCAGCCGCCTTCGACGCCAAACACGCCGGCCACGGCCATCGGCCAGAGCACGCCCGGGATATAGAGCGCGACCGTCGCCACGAGGCCGGTCAGCGCCAGCACCACAACGCCGCGCGCGCCCCGGTCCGCCGCGAGACCGGCGATAAACGCCATCAGGACAAAGCCGAAGAGAAAGCCCGTGGTCGGCCCCGCAAAGAGCCACGCCAGACCCGCCTTGCCGCCGGCAAAGACCGGCAGGCCCGCCGCGCCATAGGCAAGGTACAGGCCCAGCGCCGCCGCGCCCATGCGCGCGCCCAGCACAAAGCCGACCGTGAGCACTGCAAGCGTCTGCAGCGACATCGGCACCGGCCACATCGGGATCGAGACCTGCGCGGCCAGCGCCACAAGCCACGAAGCGGCCAGAACGAGGGCCGTCTTGGCCCAGAGCGCGTCGGTGCCCGTGACGGCACGGCTCAGCGTGGTGGAAGTCTGCATGTCTGATCCCTCATCTGACGGGTGTGTCCCAATCCTAGCTCGCGTTGTTTGATGCTGCGGCTGCATTGTCAACAGCCCACAGCACGCGTGGCCCCATGCTTGCGCTAACCTGTCACTTCTGGCAAGGCGCGCGCATGACAGAACTTCCCTTGGCCCTCGTAACCGGCGCCTCGCGCGGCCTCGGCGCGGCGCTCGCGCTCGAGCTCAGCGCCACGCACCACATCGTCGCCGTGGCCCGCACCACCGGCTCGCTCGAGGCGCTCGACGACCGCATCCAGGCGGCGGGTGGCTCGGCCACGCTGGCGCCGATGGACATCACCAACGCCGATGCGATGGCCACGCTCTGCCGCAGCCTCTTCGACCGTTGGGGAAAACTGGCGCTTTGGGTGCACACGGCGATCTACCCGGCCTCGCTCGCGCCGGTCACCTCGCCCGACCCCAAGGACATCACCCGCTCGATCGACACCAACATCGCGGCGACTGCGACGCTGATCGCCTATATCGCGCCGCTCCTCGGCACAGACGGGCGGGCGGTCTTCTTTGACGATGACAAAGCGGGTCACAAATTCTTCGGCGCGTATGGCGCGAGCAAGGCGGCGCAGATGGCCTTTGCCCGGTCCTGGCAGGCCGAGACGGCGCGCACCGGGCCGCAGGTGAAGATCCTCGCCCCGCCCCCCATGGCGACCCCCACGCGCGGGCGGTTCCACCCCGGCGAAGACCAGAGCACGCTTGTGACCGCCAACGACGTGGCCAAGGCGCTGCTGCCGGACGTGCTTGGCTAGGGTCGCGCTTGCCCCGCTTGGCGCGCTCGGCTAGAGCCGAAGCACCCTGCCCCCAGCCAAGGCCCGCACCCCGATGCGCATACTCCTGACCAACGACGACGGGATCACCGCCCCGGGCCTCGCCACGCTCGAGGCGATCGCGGCAGAGCTTGGCGGCGAGATCTGGACCGTCGCCCCCATGACCGAGCAGTCGGGCGTCGGGCATTGCATCAGCTACACCCGGCCCGTCCGCTACGAGCAGATCTCCGCGCGCCGCATTGCCGTCGACGGATGCCCCGCCGATTGCGTCATCACCGCTTTGCATGTTTTCATGGAGGGCACCCTCCCAGACCTGATCCTGTCAGGCGTGAACCGGGGCAACAACTCGGCAGAAAACGCGCTCTACTCCGGCACGCTTGGCGCGGCGATGGAGGGCGCCTTGCAGGGCGTGCCGTCGATTGCACTCTCACAGTACTACGGCCCTGACAACGTTCGGCTCGAGGACCCCTTCGAAGCCTCCGCCGCGCACGGTGCGGACGTTGTGCGCGACATTCTTGCGCGGAATGATGCCAGCAAGGCGGGATACGTGCCATTCTACAACGTGAACGTCCCGCCTGTGCCTGCCGCCGCCGTCAAGGGCAGCCGATGGGTGCCGCAAGGGCGCAGGCCCGACGTGAATTTCTCGGGCACACTGGCGGACGCCCCGAACCGGCGGTCGTTCGTCTGGATCGGCGGCGGCAACCAGCACGGCCCCGGGCCCGAGGGCACGGACGCGGCGGTCAACCTCGATGGGTGGATCTCGATCACGCCGATGCGCGCGGATCTCACCGCGCACGACCTCTTGCCGGACTAGGCGCAGATACGTCATGGCGCTGACCCCGGAAATCCAGATGCAGTTCCTCTTTGCTCTCCGCTCGCACGGCGTGACGGATGCCAAGGTGCTGAACGCGATGGAGAAAATTGACCGGGGGCCGTTTATTCGCGGGCATTTCGCGGACCGCGCCTATGACGACATGCCGCTGCCGATCGCCTGCGGCCAGACGATCTCACAGCCCTCGGTTGTGGGCCTGATGACGCAAGCGCTGAACGTCAGCCCGCGCGACAAGGTGCTCGAAGTCGGGACCGGCTCGGGCTACCAGGCCGCCGTGCTCAGCCAGCTCGCGCGCCGGGTCTACACGGTCGACCGCCACCCGCGCCTTGTGCGCGAGGCGCGCGTGATCTTTGACGGGCTCGACATCACCAACATCACTGCGCTGACCGCCGACGGCTCGCACGGGCTGCCGGACCAGGCGCCCTTTGACCGTATCCTTGTGACCGCAGCTGCCGAGGACCCGCCCGGCCCGCTCTTGGCGCAACTCAAAATCGGCGGTATCATGGTCGTGCCGGTGGGCCAGTCGGACGCCGTGCAGCACCTGATCCGGGTCACGCGCTCGGAGACGGGCTTTGACTATAACGAGCTGCGGCCGGTCCGTTTCGTGCCCCTGGTCGAAGGCGTCAGCCGCGAAGAATGAACCGCCGCCGCGCGCCCGCGCGGGTGGCCCCCGAGACAGGCGCAGCAGCCCCGGACCAACATGGGAGCGCTGCATGAGGATGCACAGGATCAGGCCCATGCCGTTTACCGCCCAAACGACCGCCCAGACGCCCGCCCGCTTTTCACGCTCCAGCGGAAAGGCGGCCCGCCTGAGGCTCGCGCTCGCCGGCTCCGCGCTCCTCGCTCTTGCGGCCTGCGGCGACCAGCCGATGGATTTCGACCTGCGCGGCAAACTCTCGCAGAACAAGTTCGACACCTCCGAGGCGGCGCGCAACGCGGTGATCGACCGGCCTGATCCCGACAGTCTCGGCGTGATCTCCTACCCGACCTATCAGGTGGCGGTGGCCCAGCGCGGCGACACGCTCACGACGCTCGCCGCCCGCGTGGGCGCGGACGTGAACGCACTGGCGCGCTTCAACGGGATCGAGCCAGATGACATCCTGCGCAAGGGCGAGATCGTCGCCCTGCCCCGCCCCGTCGCCGCTGAGACCCAGCAAAGCGTCACGGACCTCGCCTCCGGCGCGATCGACAGCGCAGCGCCGACCCCGATCCAGACCGCCTCGCTCGGCCCGATCCAGACCGGCCCGGAACCCACACGGCACACCGTGGAACGGGGCGAGACGGCCTACACCATAGCTCGGCTCTACGACGTGCCCGTCCGGGCGCTTGCGGACTGGAATGGTCTCGGCGTCGACTATGCCGTGCGCGAAGGGCAAAAGCTGATCATCCCGGTGACCGCGGACACCGCCCCGACACCGGCCTCCTCGAACGACACGCCGCGCCCGGGATCGGGCACCCCGACCCCCACGCCTCCCTCGGCAGCGCAGCCTCTGCCGGACGAAGACGTCTCCGCCGCCGCCCCCGTGGCAACACCCGCCGCGCCCGACCTCGGCGCCAATGCCCCGGCACAAAGCGCGGACGCCGCGATGGTCATGCCGGTCACCGGCCGCATCATCCGCGCGTTTTCCAAGGGCAAGAACGACGGCATCGACATCGGCGCCGCCGCCGGCACTGCCGTCAAGGCGGCAGATGCCGGGACGGTCGGCCACGTCACCTCGACCGCCGACCAGGCCAAGTTCATCGTGATCAAGCACGCAGGCTCGATCCTCACGGTCTACCTCAACGTCGAGGGGATTTCGGTCCAGAAGGGCGACCGCGTGAGCCGAGGGCAGACGATCGCAAAGGTCGCGGACACGAACCCGTCGTTCCTGCACTTCGAAGTGCGGGATGGAACGGACGCCGTGGATCCGATGCTGTACTTGAAGTGACTTCATTTTCCGGCCGCAGCGCGGGCTGAAACGTTGGAATTTGGATATTTATAGCCAGAAGAAGCCAGGGACGCCGCGTGCCATGTCAGGCGCAGGTCCCCAGCTTCTCTGGTTCAAAAATACCTAAATCCAAACGTTGCCGCGCGTGCCGCTGCTGGCAGTGGTGCGCTAGGCGAGTGTGATCCCGTGGCGGCCGGCAAGGTCGGTGAAGAACTGCCAGGCGACGCGGCCCGAGCGGGAGCCGCGGGTGGCTTGCCATTCGACGGCTTCGGCGCGGAGACCCTCATCGGAGATCGTCACGCCATAGGCGTCGCAGTAGCCGCGGACCATGGCGAGGTAGGCGTCCTGATCGCAGGGGTGGAAGCCGAGCCAGAGGCCGAATCGGTCCGAAAGGGAGACTTTCTCTTCGACGGCCTCCCCTGGGTTGATGGCCGAGGACCGCTCGTTCTCGATCATGTCGCGGGGCATCAGGTGGCGGCGGTTCGAGGTGGCGTAAAAGATCACGTTCTCCGGCCGTCCTTCGATGCCGCCGTCGAGCACCGCCTTGAGCGATTTGTAGTGCTGGTCGTCGTGGCTGAAGCTGAGGTCGTCGCAGTAGAGGAGGAACCGGTGCGGCGCGGCGCGCAGCTGGTTGAGGAGGCGGCCCACCGACGGCAGGTCCTCGCGGTGCAGCTCGACCAGTTTGAGGCCCGGGTGATCCGTTTCAAGCGCGCCGTGCACGGCCTTGACGAGGCTCGACTTTCCCATGCCCCGCGCGCCCCAGAGGAGCGCGTTATTGGCGGGCAGCCCTTGCGCGAATTGCAACGTGTTCTGCATCAGCGTTTCGCGGGCGCGGTCGATGCCGACCAGCAGGTCCAGCGCGATGCGGTTCACCTCTGGCACGGGGACGAGGCGGTCGGGCTCGGTCTGCCAGACATAGGCGCTGGCGGCGAAGTCGGGTGTAGGCTCAGGCGGAGGGCTGACACGCTCGAGGGCTTCGGCAATGCGGTTTAGCGCGTCAGCGGAGAAGTCAGTGGGCAAGGTCTTCCTCGTCCTCGTCGTCGTAGAACCCGTCCTCGCGCAGGCGCTGCTCGCGGCTCTTTTCGACCCGGCGCACGAGGAAGATCGACACTTCGTAGAGGCCGTAGACCACGGTGAAGAGGATCAGCTGCGTGACCACATCCGGCGGTGTCACCAAAGCGGCAAGCACCAGGATGCCGACCATCGCGTATTTGCGCACGTTTCCAAGGCCCTCGGCGGAGACCAGCCCGGCCTTGCCCATCAGCGTCAGCAGCACCGGCAACTGAAAGCAGAGGCCAAACGCCATGATGAAGACCAGCGTAATCCCGAGGCTCTCGTTCACCTTCCCGAAAAAGGTGATGCGCACGCCCTCCTGGCTTTCCGGCACAAGCGCCGCGTCGGCGGGCAGTGCGGGGACCTGTCCCAGCAGCCCGGCAAAGATGGACGAGACGTCTGCGAAACCGAGAAAGAACGCCATCGCGAGGGGCGTGACGACGAAATGTGCGAAGGTCGCTCCCAGAAAGAACATCACTGGGGAGGCGATGAGGAACGGCAAGAACGCCGACTTTTCAGAGCGATAAAGCCCTGGCGCCACGAACCGCCACATCTGGTGGGCGATCACCGGGAAGGCGAGCGCAAAGCCGAACACCATCGAGATGCGAAAGAGCGTAAAGAGGTACTCCTGCGGTGAGGTATATTGCAGCGTCGGCGACGGGTCCCCAAGCTGGCGCAGCGTCTCGGCGATGGGCGCGAGCAAAAACTCGAGGATGTGCTCGGCGATGAACTGGCCCTGGATCGGGATAAAGCAGAGGCAAACACCGATCAGCAGCGCCACGACCGAGCGGATGAGGCGCGTGCGCAGCTCGGCCAGATGCTCGATCAGCGGGGCGGAGCTGTCGTCGATGTTGTCGCTTTGCGCCATGTCACGCGTCCTTTGATTGCGCAGCGGTCTCGGCCGGTTTCGGCGCCTGCACGTCGGCCAGCTGCGCCTCGGCGTCTTCTGCGGCCTTCAGCGCGGCTTCGGCCTCCTTGGCCTTGCGCTCGGCGGCGGCGCGGGCGGAGGCGGCCTTGATCTTGGCACTGTCCTCGGCGCGCTTGGCGGCCAGCTTGCCGGTCTCGCTTTCGGGGTCGAGGTCCATGATCTTGGTCGTCGTGTCGCGCACCCCCTGCGCGGCGGCCTGCACCGGGTTGGCGGCAGCCTTGAGGCCCTTGGAGATGTCCTTGACCCCCGCCTCGTCCGCGGCGTCGTTCATCGCGCGCGAGAACTCCCGCGCCATGCCGCGCGCCTTGCCGACGAACTGGCCGACCTTGCGAAAGAGGCCCGGCAGGTCCTTGGGACCGACGACGATCAGCGCCACGATCCCGATGACCATGAGCTCGGCCCAGCCGAGATCAAGCATCGCTCAGCCCTCAGCTTTTCGAGCGGTCGGCTTTGTCCGGGTCCGCCGTGGCCGTGTCGATGTCGCCGCGCTCGGGCGGAGTGACGTCCTTGGCCTCGGCGGTGCCGTCTTCGATCTCTTTCGAGCTGTCGTTCACGCCTTTCTTGAAGGCGGTGATGCCCTTGCCGACCTCGCCCATGAGCGACGAGATCTTGCCGCGTCCAAAGAGGACGAGAACGACGATTGCGATGAGGATGAGGCCCGGAAGGCCGATGTTGCCAATGCCCATGACACTGCTCCGATAACGGGCCCTGAGATGCGGGCCGGTGAAACTCGAGGTTTTGAGATACGCCGCAATGCTGCGCTGCAAAAGAGCGATTGCGCGCAAAACTGGGACCGGGACGGGTCGACTTGCGCTTTTTGTGACAGTATCCTGTCAGTTGCCAGCTTCGTGGCAGGAGGGGGCTGTCATCATCGGTGCGTCAACGCGAATCGCAAAGGAGATGACATGGACAAGACAAGCGCGCCGGTGGCGGAAATCGTGACCTTCGAGGTGCACGCGGGTGTTTCAGATGCAGACGTGGCCGCTGCCGCGCGCGGCATGATGGACCTGCTCGCGGCAACGCCGGGGTTCGAGGCGCGGCACCTGAGCAAAGGGGAGACCGGATGGACAGACTACATCCTGTGGACCGACATGGAGGCTGCGCGTGCGGCTGCAGCCTCGGTGGTCAAGGCGCCAGAGGCCGCGCCGTTCATGCAGATGATCGACGCGCCATCGGTGGCCCTGCGGCACGAGGTGCGCGTTCTGGGGTAGACGCCTGATGCCGCGGTCGGACAGGCTTTTTGACCTGATCCAGATCCTGCGCGACGGGCGGCTGCACCGGGCGCAGGATCTCGCGGACCGGCTGGAGGTGTCGATCCGCACGATCTACCGCGACATGGACACGCTTGTGGCCTCAGGGATCCCGATCCAGGGCGAGCGGGGGCTGGGCTATATGGCGACGGCGGCGATCACGCTGCCGCCGCTCAACCTGACGATGACCGAGCTCGAGGCGCTGCACCTTGGTATGGCGGTCGTGGGCGAGGCCGCAGACGAGGAGTTGCAGGCCGCGGCCCGCTCCCTTTCGGCGAAGATCGACGCGGTGCTGCCGGAGGACAGGCAGGCACCGCCCACGGGCTTTGGCTTTGCGGTCTACCCGTTTGCCGATGCCGCCAAGGGGTTCGACCACATGCCGGCAATCCGGGGCGCGATCCGCGCGCGGCAAAAGCTGCGCATCACCTACCGGGGCCTCGACGAGGCAGAGAGCACGCGTGTCATCCGCCCTCTGCAGATGGAGTACTGGGGCCGCGTGTGGACGGCGACCTGCTGGTGCGAGCTGCGCGAGGCGTTTCGCGTGTTTCGGGTGGACCGGATCAAGGCGCTGACGGTGCTGCCGGCGCTCTTTCTCGAAGAGGAAGGGAAGACGCTGCCGGATTATTTGGCGACGTTGGAGTGAATTGTTTTGGACGGGTGATATTTTCCACTCGTCTTGCATTACACTAGTTCACGCGCCGTCCCGCGGGGTGGCGCATCGCGCCGCCCCAGGGGGGCGGGTCGGCGCGGCCTGACGTGACCGTCAGGCGGGCGCTTGGATCTGAGCGAGTGCACGAATGGCTAAAGACCGCCCTACCGCTTAAATATATGACACCTGTTCCGAGGCACCGTCAGCCAGAACACCGTACCGGGCTTCGGCAGGAACACGTTCGGCAGAAGCGCCCGGATGTGCAGCCCACCATCCACATCGAAATCGACAAGGCTCTCCGAGCCCATGAACCGCGCCCGCCGCACCGTCGCGCGCGCCGCGACACCGTCGTTGATCGTCGGGTTCGGCCCGCGCCCCTGCCGGTCAAAGTCGATCTTGACGTGCTGGGGGCGGAAGACGATCTCGACCCCGCCGCCATCCGGCACGCCGGGACACAGGAACTGGCCAAAGGGCGTCTCGACCAGCGCTCCCTTGGCCACCCCTTCGATCACGTTCACGTCGCTGAAAAACGCCACCGCATGCTTGTCGACCGGGGCGTTGTAGATGTTGTAGGGCGCGCCCTTCTGCACCAGCGCCCCGTCGCGCATCAGCGCGATCTCGTCGGCGGTGCCCATTGCCTCTTCGGGTTCGTGGGTGACCAGCAGGACCGAGGTCCCCTCGTCCCGCAAGACCTGCAAGGTCTCGTCGCGGATGCCGTCGCGCAGGCGGTTGTCGAGGCCGGAGAATGGCTCGTCCATCAGCATCACCTTCGGCTTTGGCGCCAGCGCCCGGGCAAGCGCCACGCGCTGCTGCTCACCGCCCGAGAGCTCATGCGGATAGGCGTCCAGCAAATGCGACAGCGACACCTTTTCAAGGAGTTCGTCGACCCGCGCCATGCGCTCCGCCTTGGCACCGCGCAGGCCAAAGCCCACGTTGCCCGCCACCGATAGGTGCGGGAAAAGCGCGAAGTCCTGGAACATCAGCCCCACCCCGCGCTGCTCGGGCGGCAGGCGCAGGGCGTCGTCGCAGATCACCTCTCCGTCGACCCGGATCTCGCCGCTGTCGGGATGCTCGACACCCGCGATCATGCGCAGCGTCGTCGACTTGCCGCAGCCTGAAGGTCCCAAAAGGCAGGTCACCTGCCCCGGCGCGATGGAGAACGACACGTCCTCGACCACCGTCACATCGCCGAACGCGCGCGTGAGCGATCTGACTTCGAGGCGGGCGGACGTTGACGGCAAATTTGGCTCCGGCATGTGTAAGTTTCCGAGCCTTTTGCTAAGAGAACGGTGGCAGGGTTGCAAGGCGCTGGCTATCGTGGGCGACCTTCAACCTGGAAGCTTCGAAACGGATAAGCACGCGCCGACCCGAGGTGTGGCGCAATCGCGCCGCCCCATTGGGGCGGGTCGGCGCGGCCTGACGTGGCCGTCAGGCGGGCGCTTTGAATTTGTGTGTCAGGTTTGGGTGTGCCCCCTACACCGTCAACTCGAACGCCTGCGCGGCGCGGATCACGCCGTTCACCTGCACCTTGAGCACCTGCCGCCCGGGGTGCAGCGTAAAGGTCGTCGCGTCCCCCTTGAACCGGTGGTTCTTGTCCAGCCGCAGCGCGCCGTCCAGCCCCAGCTTGGCTTGCTTGAGCTTGAACACCTTGGGCGCAGTCTGGCCGCCCGCCTTCACGAGCTCGAGCACGTAATCGACCAGCACCCCCGCCCCTGCCGGCCCCGAAAGCGTCACCGCAAAGGGCATGACCCCGCCAATCGCGCAGCTCTGCGGCAGATCGAGCCTAACGTCGACGGAGAGCGCCGGGTCATAGCCCACCAGCCCCATCGCGCGCGGATGGCCCTGCTTGACCAGCGTGCGCAGCGCGTGGGTGGTCATCCAGGCGAGCTCCTTGTCGGTCTGACGACCCTCCGCCCTCCACGCCTCCAGCCGATCCATCACCACGTCGGGCTGGACCTTGGCAATGTCGTTGAGGTGGTTTGCCACCGAGCGCGTCACGTACCGCGTGGGATCGCCATAGAGCGCGTCGAGCAGCGGCAGAGGCGTCAACAGATCGAGGTCGATCTTCTTGGCCCAGGGAAGTTTCGGCCGCGTCCCCTCGCTCACCAGCCGCCGCACGTGGTAATTGCCGTCCTCCGCCCAAAGGCGCAGCCGCGCCAGCGTCTCCTCAGGCCAGCGGTTGAGAAAGGGACGGATGTAGAACTCCATCGAGAACCGCTGCGTCGCCTGATACAGCAGATCGAGCGCCCGCTCGCGGTGATCCTCAAGCCCGTGCCGCACGGCGAGGATACCCGGCACCGCGTGAATGAACCGCCCGAAGTCGTCATCGCGCAAGCTGGGGTCGAGCGGGTCCAGCATCGCGGCCTCGAGCGCGTCTGCCATGGCCGGGAAATCCTGCGGCAGCTGCCGTTCGAGGCAATCGGCGATCCAGTCGAGCCGCGCCAGCAGCTCACGGCCCTCGAGGCCCGGCAGCACCTCCGACAGAAACCGCTCGGGATCAAAGCCCGGCAGCACCGCGTGTTCGCGCGCCAGATCCCCCAGCGTTTCCGCGTTGAAGAGGTGATCCTTGAGCGAGAACCGCTCCGCTGCCGTGCCGCCTTTATCTGCCATCTTTACAGATCCTTACAGCGTCGCGTTCACCTCACCGCCGTCGAGCAGCAGGTTTTGGCCCACGATGAACCCGGCGTGCTGCGAACAGAGGAAGGCGCAGGCGGCCCCGAACTCCTCGGACGTGCCGTAACGCCCCGCAGGGATGCCGCGCTCGCGCTCGGCGCGCACGTCCTCCGGGGACCGCCCCTCGCGCGTCGCCTGCCCCTTGTCGAGCATCACGCCCCGGTCCGTGTCATGCACGCCCGGCAGCAGGTTGTTGATGGTCACGCCATGGCTCGCCACTTGCCGCGCAGTGCCCGCCACATAGCCGGTCAGCCCAGCCCGGGCCGAGTTCGAGAGCCCCAGCGCCGGGATCGGCGCCTTCACCGATTTCGAGGTGATGTTGACGATGCGCCCCCAGCCCCGGTCGATCATGCCCGGCAGGCACGCCTTGATGAGCGACACGGGGGTCAACATGTTGGCGTCGATGGCCTTGATGAAATCGTCGCGGTCCCAGTCGGACCAGAGGCCCGGAGGCGGACCGCCCGCGTTGGTCACGAGGATATCGATGTCACCGGCGGCATCGAGCACCTTGGCCCGGCCCTCCTCGGTGGTGATGTCGGCGGCCACGGCAGCAACGCCCACCTGATACTCGGAATGAATTGCCACGGCGGTGGCATCGAGCGCCTCGGCGCCGCGCGCGTTCAGAACCAGATCGCAGCCCGCCGCCGCCAAAGCCTCCGCGCAGCCCCGGCCCAGACCTTTGCTCGACGCACAGACCAGCGCTTTTTTCCCGGCAATTCCCAAATCCATCGCGATGTCTCCTGTCGCTTAAGCTCTTGCCTTTCAAATCGCCGGTCTGTCCGGCAATTGCAACCGCGCCGCTTTGCCTGAAAATCACCGGGCGCCCGGCACGTTTTGGTCACAGACGGCGCTTAGCACCGTCTTAAGGCGCCCTGCGTAGAAGAGCGGGACGCACAAGGGACAACAACACTGGGAACGGCAGCACCGGCCATGTCAGACGTGATCGAAGTCGCAAAACAGCCGCAGGCCGTCACGGTCTACGACAGTGCGGCCTTTTGCGTGACGAACGGCGCGAACATGGGTGATCCGCTGTCCTTTGCCGACGAATTGCAACCCGACGACATCTATACGCTGGACGCCGAGGCTCGCCGCACGCGCCTCTTGCTGCGCCCGGTCAAGGACCGCCAGTTCCTCATCGACGCGCAGTCCGAGGCCGGGACCCCGACGCACCGCGTCATCCTCGATTCGGCGCTCACCTTCATGTCGCCCGACGGCTCGACCACCGAGGTGCTCGTGCTCGTCGAGGTCGACAGCGCCGGCGATGTGGAGGCCGTCTACGCCCTGCCCCTCGCGCCCATGGTGCGCCGGGGCGACTATACGCTTGTCGGTGTCGACCGCGAGAACGCCCCTCTGAAACTGGCGCAGGTCGCCTGCGTGTCCTTCACCCGCGGCACGATGATCACCGTCGCCTCGGGCGCGCAGGTCCCGATCGAAGAGCTCGAAGTCGGCGACCGCGTCCTCACCCGCGACGACGGCCCGCAGGAGGTGCGCTGGATCGGCCAGACCACCGTGCGCGCCGTGGGCGCCCTCGCCCCCATCGTGATCAGCGCCGGGACGCTCAACAACGCGGGCGACCTCGTCGTCAGCCCCGACCACCGCCTCTTTATATACCAGCGGCAGGATCACCTCGGCGCTGGCCGGTCCGAGCTGCTGGTCAAGGCGCGCCACCTCGTGAACGAGGACAGCGTCTACCAGATGCAGGGCGGCTATGTGGACTACTTCCAGCTGATCTTCGACGATCACCAGATCATCTATGCCGAAGGGATTGCGGCAGAATCGCTCTTGGTCGACACCCGCACCCGAGACGCCCTGCCCCGCGAGCTGAGCAAGTCGCTCGCCGACAAGCTGCGCCGTCACAACCCGAGCGCACTGCGCGACTACGAGGTGACCGAGCGCCTGCTCAATCGTCCCGACGCCGCCGCCGTGCTCCGCAAGTCCTCGACCGGGTAAAGCCGCATACGGCAAGCCCGCCCCCTCAAGGGACGCGCGCACCTATGGCTTACTTCGGCGCCTCTTCGAGCGGATAAAAGAACTCTTCCCGCACGATCTTGCCATCCGCCACATGGTAGACGCCGATCTCGTGCATATCATCGACCTCGCCGCTCTCCTTGTTGCGCGTCTTCACCTCGAACAGCACCGCAAAGCTCTCCTCGCCGTGCCAGTAGGGACCCGTCACCTTAGCCTCGAGCGTCTCGAACGTGCTGTCCCACCAGGCGTGCTTGCCGCGAATGCCCTCGAGCCCCCGCGTCTCGCGCCCGGTTCCGCCCATGTCGGCGGCCTCGACCGACACCGCGTCTTCGGCGTAAAGCTTGCCGAGGTTCTCGTTTTCGCGCCCCTCGCGGCAACCCGCCACCAGTTCCTGCGCGATTTCCATGAATGTCATGACGTCTTCCTTTCGAGTCTTCACCGCCACTTCTACCGCCGCACCCTGACAGTTCCTGTCAGCATAGGCGCCCCATTGCGCGGCCTGCGGCGGGGACATAAAAGCAGCGCCATGCTTGACAGTGACCCCTCCTCGCCGAACCGTCCAGACCTGCCGCCCGAGATCGCGCGCCGCCGGACCTTTGCGATCATCTCGCACCCCGACGCGGGCAAGACGACGCTGACCGAAAAGTTCCTGCTGTTCGGCGGCGCGATCCAGATGGCTGGCCAAGTGCGCGCCAAAGGCGAGGCCCGCCGCACGCGCTCGGACTTCATGCAGATGGAAAAAGACCGCGGCATCTCCGTCTCCGCTTCCGCGATGTCGTTCGATTTCAAAGAGTTCCGGTTTAACCTCGTTGACACGCCGGGTCACAGCGACTTCTCCGAGGACACCTACCGTACGCTCACCGCCGTCGACGCCGCCGTCATGGTGATCGACGGCGCCAAGGGTGTCGAGAGCCAGACCCGCAAGCTCTTCGAGGTCTGCCGCCTGCGCGACCTGCCGATCCTGACCTTCTGCAACAAGATGGACCGGGAGAGCCGCGACACCTTTGAGATCATTGACGAAATCCAGGAAAACCTCGCCATCGACGTGACCCCGGCCAGCTGGCCAATCGGCGTCGGGCAGGACTTTCTCGGGTGTTACGACATGCTCAACGACCGGCTCGAGCTGATGGACCGCGCCGACCGCAACGTGGTGGCCGAGACCGTCGCCATCGCCGGGCTCGACGATCCCAAGCTGGCCGAACACGTCCCCGCCCACATGCTCGAACAGCTGATCGAGGAAGTGGAGATGGCCAAGGAACTGCTTCCCACGCTCGACCCGCAGGCGGTGCTCGACGGGACGATGACGCCGATCTGGTTCGGCTCGGCCATCAACTCGTTCGGCGTCAAAGAGCTGATGGAGGGGATCGCCGGCTACGGCCCGCAGCCGCAAATCCAGTCCGCACAGCCCCGCCAAATCCTGCCTGAAGAGAACAAGGTCGCCGGGTTCGTCTTCAAGGTGCAGGCCAACATGGACCCCAAGCACCGCGACCGCGTCGCTTTCCTGCGCATGGCCTCCGGCCATTTCAAACGCGGCATGAAGCTTACGCATGTGCGCACCAAAAAACCCATGGCGGTCTCGAACCCGGTGATGTTCCTCGCCTCTGACCGCGAGCTCGCAGAAGAGGCTTGGGCAGGCGACATCATCGGCATTCCCAACCACGGCCAGCTCAGGATCGGCGACACGCTGACCGAGGGCGAGGCCTTGCGCGTCACTGGCATCCCGTCCTTCGCGCCCGAGCTCTTGCAAGGCTGCCGCGCCGGCGACCCGCTCAAGGCCAAGCACCTGGAAAAGGCGCTCATGCAATTCGCCGAGGAAGGCGCCGCCAAGGTCTTCAAACCGAACATCGGCTCCGGCTTTATCGTCGGCGTCGTCGGCGCATTGCAGTTCGAAGTGCTCGCGAGCAGGATCGAGCTGGAATACGGCCTGCCCGTCCGCTTCGAGCCAACGCAATACACCTCCGCCCGCTGGGCGACCGGGCCCGACAAGGCGGTCGACACCTTCGTCAACGCCAACAAACAGCAGATCGCGCATGACCACGACGGGGACATCGTCTATCTCACGCGCCTGCAATGGGACATCGACCGGGTGGTGCGCGACTACCCCGACGTGACGCTCAGCGCGACCAAGGAGATGATGGTTTAACGTTAAACTATCTCGGAAGGCCGCACTCCGGCTTGACCTGATGGCCCCGTCGCTCCGATAACCATCCCATGCGCTGGGGCCTTGTCACCACGACCAACGCGCCGACGAAAACGGTGCTTGATTTTGCAGCCTATCACCTCGATCAGGGCGCGGCGCGGCTGTGGCTCTTTCTCGATGCACCAAACCCGGAACTGGCGGAGTTGCTCAGCAAACACCGCCAGATCAAGGTGGTCGAGACGGACGACGCCTACTGGGCCAAGAAAGGCCGTCGCCCCGACATGCACCAGCCCCGGCAGGCGGTAAATGCGCGGCACGCCTACAACCGCTCCAAACGGCTGGGTTGGCTGGCGCATATCGACGTTGACGAGTTCCTCTGGCCCGAGACGCGCGTCGCGGATCACCTTTCCACCCTGCCGGACACTTGCCACGTTGCGCGGATGCGTCCGGTTGAGGCACTGGCGCCGGACCCCGCGCACCCGCAAGAGACGCACTACTACAAAGCCACGCCCATCGACCGCAAAGCGCGCGCCGCGGTCACCGCGCAGCTCTACCCCGACTATGCCGGGCTGATCGACGACGGCTTCCTGAGCCATGTGGCGGGCAAAATCTTCGTTCGCTGCGGGCTGCAACAGGTGAAGATCAAGATCCACAACGCAACCGTCGCGGACGTCGAAAACCCGGGCCAGCAAGAGCTGCCCGCGATCTCCCTCTGCCATCGGCACGCGGAGGATTGGCAGACCTGGCGGGAGCGGTTCGACTACCGGCTGGAGCGCGGCGCCTACCGCTCGTCGCTCGGGCGCAAAGGGCCAAGCGGGCTGACGCTGCACGAGGTGTTCGTGGCCCTGCGGGACCATGGCGGCGAGCACGCGCTCAAGGCGTTTCACACCGCGCTCTGCACCGCCACGCCCATGCATCTGGCCGCACTAGAACGTGCCGGGATGCTCCACGAGCGGCCACTCGATTTGGTGCAGAAACGTCAACGATACTTCCCCGACGTGACGGATTGACACTAATTCGAAAACAATCGCCGCACCGCGGCGACCTATTTGCGTTTTTGTGCATAATCGGCTAAGCGCTTTGCAATCCTGCGGCCATCCGGGCCAGGGCAGGAACACACGCGGCGGGCCTAGAATTCGTGTCCGTCTGATGATTGGACGACATGACCAAATTTTCCGAGTTGAACCTCAGCCCGAAGGTTCTCAAGGCCATCGACGAAGCCGGCTACGAGAGCCCCACCCCCATCCAGGAAGGCGCCATCCCGCCCGCGCTCGAAGGGCGCGACGTGCTCGGGATCGCCCAGACCGGCACCGGCAAGACGGCGAGCTTTACGCTGCCGATGATCACCGCGCTGGCCCGAGGCCGCGCCCGGGCACGGATGCCGCGCTCTCTGGTGCTGGCGCCGACCCGCGAACTTGCCGCGCAAGTTGCTGAAAACTTTGACCAATATGCCAAGTATGTGAAGCTGTCCAAGGCGCTTCTGATCGGTGGGGTCTCATTCAAGGAACAGGACCTGCTCATCGACAAGGGCGTCGACGTGCTGATCGCCACGCCGGGCCGCCTCCTCGACCATTTCGAGCGTGGCAAGCTGATCCTGTCCGACGTGAAGGTGATGGTCGTCGACGAGGCCGACCGGATGCTCGACATGGGGTTCATCCCCGACATCGAGCGCATCTTTGGCCTGACGCCGTTTACCCGGCAGACGCTTTTCTTCTCCGCCACGATGGCGCCGGAGATCGAGCGGATCACCAACACTTTCCTGTCGAATCCCGCACGCGTTGAGGTTGCACGGCAGGCCACTGCCTCCGAGACGATCGAGCAAGGCGTGGTGATGGTCAAACCCTCCCGCCGCGACCGTGAAGGCACCGAAAAGCGCAAGGTGCTGCGGGCCATCATCGACGGCGAGGGCGAGGCTTGCTCGAACGCGATCATCTTCTGCAACCGCAAGACAGATGTGGATATCGTCGCGAAATCGCTCAAGAAATACGGCTACAACGCCGCCCCGATCCACGGCGATTTGGACCAATCACAGCGTACACGGACGCTAGAGAGCTTCCGTGAAGGTGCGCTGCGCATTCTCGTCGCCTCAGACGTCGCGGCCCGAGGCCTTGACGTGCCGTCGGTGAGCCATGTCTTCAACTTTGACGTGCCGGGCCATGCCGAGGATTACGTGCACCGCATCGGCCGCACGGGCCGTGCCGGGCGCGAGGGCAAGGCGTTCACCATCTGCGCGCCGCGCGATGAGAAGAACTTCGCCGCCGTCGAAGCGCTGATCCAGAAAGAGATCCCGCGCGTCGAGAACCCGGTGAAGCCTGCTGAAAAGCCGGAGAAACGTGCAGCGGCGGAGCCGGCAGAGATCGAGGCGGCACCCGCGCCCGAGGCCGACACCGACGACATGCCGCAACGCGGGCGCCGCTCGCGCGGGGGCCGGGGCCGTGGTAGAGGCCGTGACCGCGACGATGCACCCATCAATGTCGTCGGTATGGGCGACCACCTGCCATCCTTCATCGCGCTCAGCTTTGAAGAGCGCCAGGCGGGCTGATCGCTTGATTTGGGCGAGGCGCAAGCGCCTCTCCCTCTAAGTTGGGTCGCCCTCTTAAGCGAGCCGACTCACAACCACGGTCACCTCAGGCTTCTTCCCGATCTCGTCCTGCGCCGTATTCCGCGCGACGCGGCGCAGCTCGTTCTCGAGCGCATCGTCGTTCGCACGCGTCTTGGCCCCCGCACGGTTGAGGAACTGGCCGAGGTCCTCCTCCAGCACCTCCTGCAAGGCCGCGCGCGACCGACCGGTCTCGGGAAGGCCCATCAGCTCGCACCAGGGATCGCCCAGCGGCTCGTCCTCTTCGTCGAGAATCACGGTCACGACGACATGCCCGTTCAGCGCCATGCGCACACGGTCCCGCACCACGCCGTCGAGCGCGCCGATCTGCACCGAGCCGTCGAGATAGGTCCGCCCGGTCTCCACGAACTCCGTCACCGTCGGCGCATTGCCACTGAGGTCCAGCATTGTTCCGTTCACCGCAACAATCCCGGTCCGACCCTTGGATTGTGCAACCTTTACGTGCTCGCGCAGATGCCGGTGCTCCCCGTGCATCGGAATCACCATCTGGGGGCTGACGATGTCGTGCAGCGCCTCGATGTCCGGGCGGTTGGCATGGCCCGAAACATGGTAAAGGCCCGAGCTGTCGTCGATCACATCCACCCCCATCTCGGAGAAATGGTTGATGATGCGGATCACGCCTTTTTCGTTGCCCGGGATCGTCTTGGACGAAAAGAGGAAGGTGTCGCCTTCCTTCATCTCGAGCCCATGAAACTTGCCGCGCGCCAGCTGCGCCGAGGCCGCGCGCCGCTCACCCTGGCTGCCGGTCACCAGCAGCATCAGGTTTTCGCGCGGGATGTGCACGGCGTCCTCGGGACCCACCACCTTGGGAAAGCCAGAGAGCACGCCCGTCTCGACCGCCGCCTCGATCATCCGCCGCATCGCGCGCCCTAAAAGGCAGATCGACCGCCCTGCCCGCTCGCCCGCTTCGGCCAGCGTCTTCACCCGGGCCACGTTCGAGGCAAAGGTGGTCGCGACGACCATGCCCTTTTGTTCGGACACCAGCTTTTCGATTTCAGGCCCGACTGTCGCCTCGGACCGACCCGGCTCGCGATTGAAAACATTGGTGGAATCGCACACCAGCGCCTTGACGCCCGGCTTGGCGATCTCCTCCCACATGTCAGGGTCGAACCCCTCGCCCACGATCGGCGTCTTGTCGATCTTGAAGTCGCCCGAGTGGATCACCCGGTCCCGGCCCGCCTCGATCAGCAGCGCTGACGATTCGGGGATTGAGTGCGAGACCGGCACAAAGGACACCTCGAACGGGCCTGCCTTCACCGTCTCCGGGTAGGCCGACACGGTTGTCACCGCCTCGCGCGGGTGGCCGTGCTCCTCCATCTTGCGGCGCGCGATGTTGGCGGTGAACGCGCGCGCATAGACCGGCGCCCCGAGCGCGTCGTAGTAATGCGCCACCGCGCCCACGTGATCCTCATGCGCGTGCGTGATGAACACCGCCTCGAGCCGATCTGCGCGCTCCTTGAGCCAGGTGATATCGGGGAAGATCAGGTCCACCCCCGGCGTGCCGTCCATGTCGGGAAAGGCAACGCCGATGTCCACCAGGATTAGGCGCTCCGCCCCATCGGGACCGTAGCCGTAAACGTAGGCGTTCATGCCAATTTCGCCCGCCCCACCGAGGGGCAGGTAGATCAATCTGTCAGAGCTCAAAACTGCTACTTTCTCACATTGTGCTGATAGATCACGGTTAACCCGTGCATCGTTAAGTCATCTTCAAAGGCGTCGAAAAGCGCCTCGCTCTGCTGGAAAAGAGGCGCCAGCCCGCCCGTTGCGATGACCTTCATCTCGCGCTCGTGCTCGCCTTTGATGCGCTCACAGATCTCGCGGATGAGGCCGATATATCCCCAAAAGACGCCCGACTGCATGCAGGCGACGGTGTTGGTGCCGATAACGCGCTGCGGTTTGGTGATGTCCACATGCGGCAAAGCGGCTGCCGCGAGATGTAGCGCCTCGAGCGAGGTATTCACCCCCGGCGCGATCACCCCACCGATATAGGCGCCGTCGTGGTCGGCTACGTCGAATGTGGTGGCTGTGCCGAAATCCACAAGGATCAGGTTGCCGCCGTGCCGCGAATAGCCCGCGACCGTGTTCACCAGCCGGTCAGGCCCGACGGCTGTGCCTGCGTCCACCCGCGCCTCGACCGGCAGCTCGCAGCCCGGCTTGCCGACGACGTAAGGACGCACGCCATAGTACCTGTCGGCAAAGACGCGCAAGTTGAACACCACGCGCGGCACCGTGGACGAGACGATCACCGCCTCGATGTCCGGGCTCAGCCCGTGATGATCGCAGAGCGTCGAGAACCAGACAAAGTACTGGTCCGCCGTACGTTGATGCTCGGTCGAGGTGCGAAAGGTGCAGATGAACTGCGTGCCATCCCAGACGGAAAAGACGGTGTTGGTATTGCCGCAATCAATCGCCAGAAGCATCGCGCCCGCCTTTAGAAGAACACATCGGCGGCGGGCAGATGCACGCGGCCTTGCGCGGTCTTGAGCACAAGCTGGCCGTCCTTGTCCACCGTCTCGAACGTGCCTGTCGTCTCTGCAATGCCGGTCCGCGCGGTGACGACCTCCCCCAGACGCGCCGCACGGGCGAGCCACGCTTCCCGGATCGGCGCAAACCCGTAGGTGGTAAACTGCGCCTCCGCCTCGGCATAAGCCGCCGCCAGCGCGTCGAGGAACGCCTCAGGCCCGACCCGCACCCCAGTCTCCGCGAGCAGCGACACAGGCCGGACTGCCCCGGGCTCTACGTTTTCAGCCCCCGGCGCCGCCACGAGGTTCACCCCCACCCCGATCAGCAAAGGCGCATCGACACCCTGCCGCTCGAGCAGAATCCCGGCAAGCTTGCCTCCGCTCAACAGAACATCGTTCGGCCATTTCAGCGCAAAGCCCTCCGGCGCGCCCGTCACCTCGGCGCACGCCTCGTAGAGCGCCAACGCCATGACAAAGGACCGCAGCGCCACCACCTCCGGCGCTTCCCGCACCGGCAGAACAAGCGTCGCGGCAAAGTTGCCCTCCGGCATGACCCAGGGCCGCCCACGCCGCCCCCGCGCCGCGCTCTGGCGCCGTGCCATCACCCAGGTCGGACCCAGCACCTCACCCGCGCTGCGCGCCGCCTCGGACATGGTGCTGTCCACCTCTTCGAGGACAACCCGCGCGACGCCTGCAGGAAAGGTCACGCCCGCTCCCTCTTCATCTTCCAAAATAAACTCAAAACACGCCGCATGCCGCACGCGCGCCGCTCAAAATTCAAGCGCCGCACCTAGTTGACCAGCGTCGCCGCCGCTGCCGCCGCCGCGCCTTCGATGCCAAAGAGGTTCACGACCCCGATCAGCATCGCCGCCGCTGGCACCATCAGGAACACCCAGAGGATCGGCTCATGCCCGTCCGTCAGCGGCTCCTCGCTCTCTTCCCCGAAGTACATGAAGAAGACGATG
This sequence comes from Pseudaestuariivita sp., assembly GCF_052825805.1. Classification (NCBI taxonomy): domain Bacteria; kingdom Pseudomonadati; phylum Pseudomonadota; class Alphaproteobacteria; order Rhodobacterales; family Paracoccaceae; genus Pseudaestuariivita; species Pseudaestuariivita sp. The sequence goes on from NZ_JBRBVB010000013.1 coordinate 274,679, forward strand.
CGCAGGTAGTAATACGCCCCGATCACCGAAGCGATCACACCCGCGATGGCGAGCCACGCTAGGCCGCCGTCATAGGCCGCGCGCAGGACGTAGAACTTGCCAAAGAACCCCACAAGCGGCGGCACCCCCGCCAGCGAAAACAGCAGCAGCAGCATCGCCAAAGCCTTGCCCGGCTCATGTTTGGCGTAGCCATTGAGCGCCGAGATTTCGACCACCGGCGTGCCATCGCGCTCCATCATCAGGATAAAGGCAAACGTGCCGACATTCATCGTCACATAAATCGCCATGTAGATGAGCATCGCCTGCACGCCAAACGCCGTGCCCGCCGCGAGGCCCATAAGCGCATATCCCATATGCGCGATGGACGAGTAGGCCATCAGCCGTTTGATGTTGGTCTGACCAATCGCGGCCACGGCACCGAGGAACATCGACAAAAGCGAGATCAGCGCGATCACCTGGCTCCAGTCGCTGACCGCCGTGCCAAAGGCGTCGTGCAGCACACGCGCAAAAAGCCCCATCGCGGCAACCTTCGGCGCGGTGGCAAAGAACGCGGTGACCGGCGTCGGCGAGCCCTGGTAGACGTCCGGCGTCCACATGTGGAACGGCACGGCAGAGATCTTGAACGCCAGTCCCGAGATCACGAGCACCAGCCCGATGAGCAGCCCGATGTTCAGCTCTCCCACATCGAGTGTCGTGATGATGCCCGCAAAGGCGGTTGTCCCGGCAAAACCGTAAACCAGCGACGCGCCGAATAGCAGCAGACCCGAGGACAAGGCGCCAAGGACAAAGTACTTGAGCCCCGCCTCGGTCGAGATCACCGAGTCCCGCCGCAGGGAGGCCACCACGTAAAGCGCCAGCGACTGCAGCTCCAGCCCCATGTAAAGCGCCATCAGGTCCCCGGCAGAGACCATCAGCATCATGCCCACGGCCGCGAGAGCGATCAGCAAGGGGTACTCGAACCGCAACAGGTCGCGGCGCGCCATATACCCCTCGCTCATGAGCAGCACGCACGCAGCGGACACCAGCACCACCGCCTTGGCAAAGCGCGAGAACCCGTCGTCGATGAACATCCCGTCGAACGCCAGCCGCGTCGTGTCGCCCTGCACCACCACAAACGCCAGCACCAGCAGCACCACGGAGGTCACCCACAGGATCGGGCGCGCCAGCTTGTCCTGTCCCAGATACGCGCCCCCCACGAGGGTAAAGAGCGCATAGAGCGACAGAATGATTTCCGGCAGGATGATGTTCAGATCGTTGGCCATCGTCTTACTCCTCCGCTGCCGCTTGGGCTGCGAACTGGGTCTGTGCGGCGTAATCGGCGCGGGCGGTCTCGACATCCGTGATCAGAGCCGTCACCGACGGCCCGATCCGGTCGAGGATCGGCGCGGGGTAGACCCCCATCCAGATCGTCATGACCACCAGCGGGGCAAAGATCGCCTTCTCGCGGAAGGTCATATCCTTGATCGTCTTGAGGCTCTCCTTGATGAGATCACCCATCACAACCCTCCGGTAGAGCCAGAGCGCATAAGCCGCCGACAAGATCACACCCGAGGTCGCGATCAACGCGATCCACGTGTTCACCTGGAAAATACCCACCAGCGTCAGGAACTCGCCGATAAAGCCCGAAGTCCCCGGCAGGCCCACATTGGCCATGGTAAAGAGCATGAAGATCAGCGCGTAAGCCGGCATCCGGTTCACGAGCCCGCCATAGGCGTCGATCTCCCGCGTGTGCATCCGGTCATAGATCACGCCCACGCAGAGAAAGAGCGCGCCCGATATGAACCCGTGGCTGATCATCTGAAAGATCGCGCCGTCAATGCCCTGCTGGTTCGCCGCAAAGATGCCCATCGTCACGTAGCCCATATGGGCGACCGACGAATAGGCGATGAGCTTCTTCATGTCCTCCTGCACCAGCGCCACGAGCGAGGTGTAGACGATGGCGATCACCGACATCCAGAGGACCAGCGGCGTCAGGACCTCCGCCCCGATCGGGAACATCGGCAGGGAGAAGCGCAGGAAGCCGTAGCCCCCCATCTTCAAGAGGATCGCCGCCAGCACGACCGAGCCTGCGGTGGGCGCCTGCACGTGCGCATCCGGCAGCCAGGTGTGGACCGGCCACATCGGCATCTTGACCGCGAAAGAGGCAAAGAACGCCAGGAACATCAGCGTCTGCGCGCCCCCGATGATCTGAATTCCGAGCAAACTGAACGTCTCGGACCCGAACTGGTGCTGCAAGAGCTGCTCGATATCCGTCGTGCCCGCATCAGCAAACATCGCCACCATCGCCACCAGCATCAGCACCGAGCCGAGGAAGGTGTAGAGGAAGAACTTGAACGACGCGTAGATCCGGTTCGCCCCGCCCCAGATCCCGATGATCAGGAACATCGGAATGAGGCCCGCCTCAAAGAAGAGGTAGAACAGCACAAGATCCAGCGCCATGAAAACGCCGAGCATCAGCGTCTCCAGCACGAGGAAGGCGATCATGTACTCCTTGACGCGCAGCTTCACGTCCCAGCTGGCCCAGATGACCAGCGGCATGATGAAGGTCGTGAGCATCACGAAGAGCACCGAAATGCCATCGACACCCATCTTGTACTGCAGGCCCAGCAGCCACTCGGCCTCTTCGACCATCTGGAAGCCCGTGTCCGAGGGATCGAACTGCGCCAGGATAAAGAGCGAGACAAAAAACGTCAGGCCCGTGGCGACCATCGCCACCCACTTGGCCGCGCGCTGCGCCGCCGCGTCGTCTCCACGCAGGAACAGGCCCAGGATCAGCGCCGCCAGCGCCGGAATGAACGTCGTGATCGAAAGAAGGTTGTCCATCAGCCCGCTCCCCCGATGACCATCCACGTGATCAGGCCGACGATCCCCAGCACCATCGCAAAGGCGTAGCTAAAGATGTAGCCGGTCTGCACACGCCCCGCGAGCCGGGTAAAGAAGGGCACGATCCCCATCGACACGCCGTTGATCGAGCCGTCGATGATCGCGCCGTCCCCCCCCTTCCAGAAAATCCGCCCAAGCGCCTGCGCGGGCTTGATGAAGAGGAAAGTGTAGATCTCGTCGAAATACCACTTGTTCAGCAGGAACAGGTACAGCGGCCGCTGCTGCTCGGCGAGGCGTTTCGGCAGCGCCGGGTTCACGATGTAGAACCAGTAAGCCACGATCAGACCCAGCAGCATTGCAGCGAATGGGCTAAACTTTACCCAGTTCGGCACATAATGCGCTTCGTGCAGGATCGTGTTGTCGGGCGCCATGTAGATCGCCGCCTCACCCGGCGCGCTCTCCATCACGTATTTCAGCTCGGAGGCTTTCGGGCTACGCTCGGCCACGGCCTCCTTGAGGTCTGTTGCGGGCGCCTCGTACTGGCCGCCGAAGTAGGTGATCACTTCGTTTGTCTTGCCGAAGAAGGACGAATACCAGATCGCCCCGGCAAAGATTGCACCCATCGCCAGCACACCCAGCGGGATCAGCATGACCACCGGGCTTTCATGCGCGTGCTCGTGCGTGTGCTTGTCGCCGCGCGGTTTGCCGTAGAACGTCAGGAACATGAGCCGCCACGAATAGAACGAGGTAAAGAGCGCCGCGATCACCAGCATCCAGAAGGCGTAGCCGCCAGGAGCAAAGGCATAGGCGCTTTCGATCACCGCATCCTTCGATGCGAACCCGGCGAAGCCAATCCATCCGGTCAGCGGGATACCAACGCCGGTAATCGCCAACGTGCCGATCATCATCGCCCAGAAGGTGTAGGGAATCTTTTTCCGCAGCCCGCCGTAATTCCGCATATCCTGCTCGTGGTGCATCGCATGGATGACCGAGCCCGCGCCGAGGAACAGCATCGCCTTGAAGAACGCGTGGGTGAAGAGGTGGAACATCGCCACCGAGTAGACGCCTGCACCGGCTGCAACGAACATGTAGCCCAGCTGCGAGCAGGTCGAATAGGCGATCACGCGCTTGATGTCGTTCTGCACAAGGCCAACGGTGGCAGCAAAGAACGCCGTCGTCGCGCCGAGGAAGACGACAAAGGCCATCGCCTCAGGCGCGAACTCCATCACCGGCGACATGCGGCAGACGAGGAAGACACCCGCCGTCACCATGGTCGCCGCGTGAATGAGCGCCGACACCGGCGTCGGCCCTTCCATCGCGTCCGGCAGCCAGGTGTGCAGGATCAGCTGCGCCGACTTGCCCATGGCTCCAACGAACAGCAGGAACGCGATCAGGTTCGCCGCATTCCACTCGGTCCAGAGGAACGTCAACTGCGTCTCGGCAAGCTCCGGCGCGGCGGCAAAGATGTCGTCAAACCGGATCGAGTCCGTCAGGTAAAAGAGCGCGAAAATCCCCAGCGCAAAGCCGAAATCGCCCACGCGGTTGACCACAAACGCCTTGATCGCCGCGGCATTCGCGCTGTCCTTGCGGTAATAGAACCCGATCAACAGGTACGAGGCGACGCCCACGCCCTCCCAGCCAAAGAACATCTGCACCAGGTTGTCAGACGTCACGAGCATCAGCATCGCAAAGGTAAAGAACGACAGATACGCAAAGAAGCGCGGCTTGTAGGTCTCCCCTTCGAACTGCGGATCATGCGCCATGTAGCCGAAGGAATAGAGGTGCACGAGCGCCGAAACCGTCGTGACCACGATCAGCATAATCGCCGTCAGACGGTCGAGCCGGATCGACCAGTCGGTGCTCAGCGTCCCGCTCTCGATCCAGCGCATGATCTGGATTTGCTCGGCATCCGGGCCAAGCCCGAGAAAGACGATCCAGCTCAGAACGCAGGCAAGAAAGAGAAAGCCCGTCGCCACCCAGCACGCCGCCGTCTCGCCGATCAGCCGCCAGCCAAACCCGCAGAGAAGCGCGCCAACCAGCGGGGCAAAGAGGATGATGGTTTCCATGTCCCTACCCCTTCATCACGTTGACGTCTTCGACCGCGATCGTGCCGCGGTTGCGGAAGAAGCAGACGAGGATCGCAAGGCCAATCGCCGCCTCGGCAGCCGCCACCGTCAGGACAAAGAGCGTGAAGACCTGCCCCGTCAGATCGCCCAGATGCCAGGAGAAGGCGACGAGGTTGATGTTCACCGCCAGCAGCATCAGCTCGATCGACATCAAGAGGATGATGACGTTCTTGCGGTTCAAAAAGAGGCCGAAGATGCCGATCACGAAAAGCGTGCCGGCCACGGTGAGATAGTGTTCAAGTCCTATCATCGTCTTCCATCCTTCGAGGCTGGCTTGCCTCACCCGTTCCCTTGGTCGGTGGGCCTGCGCCCACCCTACGTATCAGCCCAGCACAAACGGCGCCTTGTCGCCCCGCAGCTCTGGGTAAAGCGCCGCGCAGGCGCATGTCTCGCCCTTCAGCTCCGTGATCGCGATGTCGCGCGCGACCTTGTCGAGGTCCGCCGCCATCCGGTTAAACGTGGCAAAGGCGCGCGCGCCCTCCTCGTGAGAGGCGATCACCTTGAGCGCCTTGTCGGTCTTGTCGAAGGGAAGACGGTCGTTCATCCGCTCCTCCGCCGTCCGAAAGCGCAGCGCGTGGCCCGAGCCGCAGTCTGCAACCGTAAAGTCGCTGGCCGTGCCCTCCTGGCTCCACCAGTCGCGCCACATCACCCGCCCCTCACCGAGGTCGCGGTGCATGTCCTCGCCCCCGTGGCTGATATGTGTGGTGCGCGCGCACTCCTGCAGCGTCACCGCGTGGGCGGGGAGTGCAAGGCACAGGGCCAGGATCGTGAGCAGCGCACCCTTCACCTTTAGAGCCCTTGCCCCGGTTTGACGTCCTTCAGCTCCATCGCTTTCGCAGGGTCGCGGTACATCTGGGCGAGGATATCCTGGCGCTTCACATCCGAGCGGTGGCGCAGGGTCAGCACGATCGCGCCCACCATCGCCACCAGCAGGATCAGGCCGGAGGTCTGGAAGAGGAGGAAATACTTGTCATAGAGGATCAGCCCCAGCGCCTGGGTGTTGTGCGTGCCTTCGGGCTGGACATTGGCGACAAGATCAGGCGCTTCGGGCGCGGTCTCCCAGGTGCCGAAGACCAGCACCAGCTGCATCAAGAGCACCACGCCGATGAGCAGGCCCAGCGGCAGGTAGCGCGCCATCTCGGCCTTGAGCTCGGCAAAGTCCACGTCGAGCATCATGACAACGAAGAGGAAAAGCACCGCTACAGCGCCCACGTAGACGATGATCAGCAGCATCGCCACGAACTCCGCGCCCATGAGCACGAAGAGGCCAGCCGCCGACAAGAAGGCGAGGATGAGCCACAGCACAGAGTGCACCGGGTTGCGGCTGATCACGGTGAAGAGCCCGCCGACGATGGTCGACAGGGCAAAGAGGTAGAAGGCAAGGGCGAGAGCGGTCATGGGCTTTCCTTTGTCTCCAGCTGCGCGCGCGCGATCTCGGTGGCGCGGGTCATTGCGGGCAGACCGGCGAAGGCGCCGGCGAGCGTGAGCGTCTCGTAGATTTCCTGGCTGGTCGCGCCCGCCTCGGCCGCATGGCGCACCGTCTGGCGGAGTGCAAGCTCGTTCTGCGCGCCCTGCGTTGTGAGCCCCACCAGCGTGATCAGAAGCCGCGTCTTGGCGTCGAGGCCGTCGGGGCTGGCGCCCTTGCCCATCATCTGTTCCATCACGTCCTTGGACATGACGGGCCACATCTCTGCGAGCTTTTCAGGCGAAAAGTCCTTGGCCGCTTGCCCCATAGCCTCGGACCACTGGCGCATCATCGCCTCAAAGGGGTTCTGGTCAGCGGGGCTCATGGCTTACCTGTAAGGCGCGTCCAGCTCGAGGTTGCGGGCGATTTCGGCCTCCCAGCGGGCGCCGTTGTCGAGCAGTTTTTGCTTGTCGTAGTAGAGTTCTTCACGCGTTTCGGTGGCGAACTCGAAGTTCGGGCCCTCGACGATGGCATCGACCGGGCAGGCTTCCTGGCAGAAGCCGCAATAGATGCACTTGGTCATGTCGATGTCGTAGCGCGTGGTGCGGCGCGAGCCGTCCGCGCGCGGCTCGGCGTCGATGGTGATGGCCTGCGCCGGGCAGATCGCCTCACAAAGCTTGCAAGCGATGCAGCGCTCCTCGCCGTTCGGATAGCGCCGCAGCGCGTGCTCACCGCGGAACCGCGGGCTGAGCGGGCCTTTTTCGTGCGGGTAGTTGAGCGTCGCCTTGGGCGCAAAGAAGTACTTGAGCCCGAGCCGCAGCCCCTGCCAGACATCGGCCAGCAGGAAGTACTTGGCCGCCCGTCCATAGTCGATATTTGCCATTGGATTACTCCTTTAAACCCAACGCGCCCAGAAGCCACCCAGGACTTCGAACTTGGCGAGGAAGGACACGATCACGACCCAGACGAGGCTGAAGGGCAGGAACACTTTCCATCCCAGACGCATCAGCTGGTCGTAGCGGTAGCGGGGCGTGATCGCCTTCACCATCGCAAAGAGGAAGAAGAAGAACGCCATCTTCCCGACCATCCAGAGCGCGCCGTCGGGCAGGCCAGGAATGGGCGACAGCCAGCCGCCGAAGAACAAGAGCGTCGTCAGCGCGCACATCAGGAAGATCGCGATGTACTCGCCCGCCATGAAAAGCAGGAACGGCGTCGAGGAATATTCCACCTGATAGCCAGCCACGAGCTCGGACTCGGCTTCGGGCAAGTCAAAGGGCGGACGGTTCGTCTCCGCCAAGGCACTGATAAAGAACAGAAACACCATCGGCAGGTGCGGCAGCCAATACCAGCCAAAGAACCCCCAGCCGGTGTCCTGCGCGGCCACGATCGAGCCGAAGTTCATCGAACCGGTCGAGATGATGACGCCGATGATGATGAGCCCGATGGAGACTTCATAAGAAATCATCTGCGCCGCCGAGCGGAGCGAGCCGAGGAAGGGATATTTCGAGTTCGACGCCCATCCGCCCATGATCACGCCGTAGACCTCGAGCGAGGAGATGGCGAAGACGTAGAGGATCGCGACGTTGAGATCGCTCAGCACCCAGGTCTCGTTGAAGGGGATGACCGCCCAGGCGATCAGCGCCAGCACGAACGACAGCATCGGCGCGAGCATAAAGACCGTCTTGTCGGCGCCCGCCGGCACGACGATCTCCTTGACCACGTATTTGAGCGCATCCGCCACGGTCTGCAAAAGGCCGAATGCGCCGACCACGTTGGGACCCCGGCGCATCTGCACAGCGGCCCAGATCTTGCGGTCGCCGTAGACGAGGAACAGAAGCGAGATCATCACAAAGGCAACCACCGCCAGACATTGCGCGGCAATGATCACCCCTATGCCTAGGGGCGTTGCAAAGAAATCAGCCATGTTCCCTCACACCATAGGTATGTTGCGCTCGGCGCAGTTGGCGACGACGATCTCGGCATCCAAGGTCTTGAGGCCCTCGGGCAAGCTCGCTGAGATGGTGTAAACCGCATCTGCGGTCCAAATACCATCCTCTTCGTCCACATTTGTACGCAAATGACGGGCAAAACCGTAGCCTCTGATGAGCGTATACTGCGCTGCAGCACATTCGGCATAGTCGATGACATCCTGCGGCGCGCGGGCGCCCGTCATGGTCACCAGAAAGCGCACCAGATCGCCATCCAGCAGCTGCGTTTCGACCCCTTGATAGGTGGGGTCGAACGGCAGTTGGTCGATCGGCACCGGCTCCTCGGGCGCCAGGCAGGCGCTGAGCAAAAGGCCCGCCGCTATGACCGGCAGCGCTCTCATTCGGCGGCGAGCTTGGCTCCTGCGCGGGCAGCGGCGTTTGCCGAGAGCTCGGCCATCACCTCGCTGGCGCGAGCAATGGGGTTGGTTAGGTAAAAATCGGTGATCGGCAGGGTAAAGTCCCCAGAGCCAAGCGTGCCTTGCTCCAGCGCCTCGCCGGTTTTTTCCGCGACCTCGCCCACATGCGCCAGATGCGGAACCTCTTTGATGAGCGCCTTGCGCAGCTGCGCGAGCGAATCGAAGGGCAACGTGGCGCCAAGTTCGCCCGAAAGGGCGCGCAGGATGGCCCAGTTTTCCTTGGCCTCGCCGGGTGCAAAGCTGGCGCGGAGCGTCAGTTGCGGGCGGCCTTCGGTGTTGACGAAGAGGCCGGGTTCCTCCGTCCAGGCGGCGGCAGGCAGGATGACGTCGGCGCGGTGCGCGCCCCGGTCGCCGTGGCTGCCCTGGTAGATGACGAACGCGCCATCCGCGATGGAGACTTCGTCCGCGCCGAGGTTGTAGACCACGTCCGCGTTTTGCAATGCGGCCATGCCATCGGGGTTGGTCGCATTCACGTCCATCGCGCCCAAGCGAGAGGCGGCGGTGTGGAGGACAAGCAGTTTCGCGTTGCCCATCTCGGTAAGCTGTTGGGCCACGGCCAGCACGGCGGCACCGTCTGCACCCTGCAAGGCGCCCTGCCCGACCACGATCACGCCGCCTTCCTTGTCGGAATGGTCCTGATCCAGAAGCGCGCCGAGCGCCGCGCGGTCAGAACCGAGTTCGACCACGTCATAAGTGAGGTCTACCGACGGGCCTACGCGGCCCACGGTTGCGCCTGCGAGCCACGCCTTACGAATGCGCGCATTGAGCACCGGCGCCTCGACGGCTGGGTTGGTGCCGATCAGCAGGATCATCTGCGCATCATCGATGTCTTCGACCATCGCCGTGCCGGCATAGGCCGCGCGGTTGCCGGAGGGCAGCTTGGCGCCATCGGTGCGGCACTCGACGACACCGCCCTGCCCTTCGATCAGCTGTTTCAGCGCGTAGGCCGCCTCGACCGGGGCGAGATCACCCACGAGGCCGGCGAGGCTCGATGCGCCTTGCACCGCCGCAGCGGTCTTTTGCAGCGCCTCGCCCCAGCTTGCCGGACGCAGCTTTCCGTTCTCGCGCACATAAGGCTTGTCGAGCCGCTGGCGGCGCAACCCATCCCAAACAAAGCGCGTCTTGTCGGAGATCCACTCCTCGTTCACGCCGTCATGGTTGCGCGGCAGGATGCGCATGACCTCGCGCCCCTTGGTGTCGACGCGGATGCTGGAGCCGAGCGCGTCCATCACATCGACGGTCTCGGTCTTGGTCAGCTCCCACGGGCGGGCTGTGAAGGCGTAGGGCTTCGAGACCAGCGCGCCCACTGGACACAGGTCGATGATGTTGCCCTGCAGGTTCGAATCGAGCGTCTCACCGAGGTAGCTGGTGATCTCGCTGTCCTCGCCGCGCCCGGTCTGACCCATCTGGGTGATCCCGGCCACTTCGGTGGTAAACCGCACGCAGCGGGTGCAAGAGATGCAGCGCGTCATGTGCGTCTCGACCAGCGGGCCAAGGTCTAGATCTACCGCCGCCCGCTTGGGCTCGCGGTAGCGCGAGAAATCCACGCCATAGGCCATCGCCTGGTCCTGCAGGTCGCACTCGCCGCCCTGGTCACAGATCGGGCAATCGAGCGGGTGGTTGATCAGGAGAAACTCCATCACCCCCTCGCGGGCCTTCTTGACCATGGGCGAGTTCGTCTTGACCTCGGGCGGCTCGCCGTTGCGGCCGGGGCGCAGGTCCTTGACCTGCATCGCGCAAGAGGCTGCGGGCTTGGGCGGCCCGCCAACCACCTCGACAAGGCACATCCGGCAATTGCCGGCGATCGACAGGCGCTCGTGATAGCAAAAGCGCGGGATCTCGATCCCCGCCTCCTCGCACGCCTGGATCAGGGTCAGCGCCCCGTCGACCTCGTGTTCGTCCCCGTCGATGATGATCTTGCGCAGATCGCTCATGGTCTACCTTTCCCTCAAAAGCTGCCCAATCTGGGAGCCTCGGTTGATTTCGCTCACCCCAAAGGCGCAAAAGCCCGCCTTTTGATCCGGGGAGACGCCCTTGGAGGCGAGCCAGCTGGTGGCTTTCGCCTCCATCCGGCGTTTCTCGGATTTGGAGGTGACGTAGTCGTCGATTTCAGCGTTCGAATAGCCGCGCTCGGTGGCGGCATCCTTGAGTGCCTCGGCATAGCTCAGCGCCCGGATCATCCGCGCGCCGATGTTGCCGCAATCCTTGCGCAGCCGGTCGGCGATGGCGAGGTACATCAGCCCGTTGTCGATCTCGGCCACGTCGCGCAGCGCCGGCTTCGCCGTGGCGGTCCCGGCCAGAGGCAGCGCCAGCGCGAGGGCCAGCACGGCAGTGGTCACATAGCGCATCATTCCACTCCTTTGGTCATGCGTCAGTCCCGCATGAGGTGTGAAATCGCGCGCTGCTATGCAATAACCGCGCCCGCTTGGCCTGGATATGAGCCCCTTCCCGCGCATCGTCGGCGTTATTCCACGCATGTCCCGGTGAGGATCAGCGTGTCGCCTTCGAGCACGTCGGTGCCGTCGTCCGGGCCGTTCTCCCAATCGACGAGCGAGGTGCCGAAGAAACGCAGGCAGTGCTGGGTCGCCTCGTAGCGCCCCGCCTCCCGCGCGCCTTCGAGCGTTTGGGTCGCCTGCCGCACCTCGACGCGGAACTCGGCGCGGTTGCTGCGCTGTGACTTGGCGTCAGCGCGAAAGAAGACGCCGTCGAACTGGTGGTAATTGGTGCGCTCGGTGCACGACGCCAGCGCCCCGAGGGCCAGCACCAGGATCATAGCGTTGCGCATCTGTCTCTCCTGTCCGCTGCGGCGCGCTTACTCGGCGGCGACAGCGCTGAGCTTACCGGTCCGTTTGGCGGCGATCCGGTCCTCGATCTCGTCGCGGAAATTGCGGATCAGGCCCTGGATCGGCCAGGCGGCCGCGTCCCCCAAAGCGCAGATCGTGTGGCCCTCGACCTGTTTGGTCACGTCGAGCAGCATGTCGATCTCTTCGGGCTCCGCCTCGCCTTTCACCAGCCGATCCATCACGCGCATCATCCAGCCCGTTCCCTCTCGGCAGGGCGTGCACTGGCCGCAGCTTTCGTGCTTGTAAAAGGCCGAAAGGCGCCAGATCGCTTTGATGATGTCGGTGGACTGGTCCATGACGATGACCGCTGCCGTGCCAAGGCCCGACCGCTGCTCGCGCAGGTAGTCGAAGTCCATGATGGCGTCTTTCATGTGCTCCCCGCGGATGCAGGGCACCGAAGAGCCGCCGGGGATGACTGCCTTGAGGTTTTTCCAGCCGCCGCGGATGCCGCCGCAGTGCTTTTCGATCAGCTCCTCGAAGGTGATCGACATGGCCTCTTCGACCACGCACGGATTGTTCACATGGCCCGAGATGGCAAAGAGCTTGGTGCCGTGGTTATTCTCGCGTCCGAACCCTTTGAACCACTCGGCGCCGCGCCGCAGGATGGTCGGGACCACCGCGATGCTCTCGACGTTGTTCACCGTGGTCGGGCAGCCGTAAAGCCCCGCGCCCGCCGGGAACGGCGGCTTCATGCGCGGCATGCCCTTCTTGCCCTCGAGGCTCTCGATCAGAGCCGTCTCTTCGCCGCAGATATAAGCCCCTGCCCCGTGGTGCAGGTAGAGGTCGAAATCCCAGCCGGAGCCTGCGGCGTTCTTGCCCAGCAGGCCGTCCTCGTAGCAAGCGTCGATGGCCGCTTGCAGCGCCTCTTTCTCGCGGATGTACTCGCCGCGGATGTAGATGTAGCAGGCGTGCGCGTTCATCGCGAAGGAGGCGATCAGGCACCCCTCGATGAGCGTGTGGGGGTCATGGCGCATGATCTCCCGATCCTTGCAGGTGCCGGGCTCGGATTCGTCGGCGTTCACCACAAGGTAAGCAGGCCGTCCGTCCGATTCCTTCGGCATGAAGGACCACTTGAGCCCCGTCGGGAAGCCCGCGCCGCCGCGCCCGCGCAGGCCGGACGCCTTCATCTCCTCGACGATGGCCTCGCGTCCGCGCTGGATGATCGATGCCGTGCCGTCCCAGTGCCCGCGCGCCTTGGCGCCCGCGAGCGAGCGGTCGTGCATGCCGTAGAGGTTGGTAAATATGCGGTCCTGATCGTTCAGCATCTCTCAGTCACCTGTCGTGGTTTTGGCGTTTCTTCCACATGTCATAGATATTCACGAAGGCCCAGATCAAAGCCGCCCCTGCCGCAAGGTCAAAGAGCAGCGCGACCCGGCCCGGCAGGCCCAGAGCCCCGCCGATAAAGTTGGCCGCGACCCAGAGGACCATCGCGCCGGCGATCACCAGGGCGGTGATGCGCCCCTGGCGGGCGAGGCGGTCTTCGAGAGGGTCGCGGCGTTCCGTCATGCGTGGTGTGCGCGGCGGCGTCAGTAGACGTCGCCACCCTCCACGCGTTTGGAGAACTCTGTCTCGCCGCCCTCGGCGAGAATCTTGGCCTGGGCGACCCATTCGTCACGCGTTACGCGGCCCTTGAAGCCCTCGAGGTTGGCGTTGACCCAGGCGACTTCATCCGCCGACCAGTTTGCGATCTGGTCGAAGTGATAGAAGCCGAGCTGGTTACAGAGCTTTTCAAGCTTGGGTCCGATCCCCTTGATTTCCTTGAGGTTATCGGCCTTTCCGCCGCGCGGTCCGTCGAGCGCTTCGGGGCGGGTGCCTTCGTTCTCGCCCTCAGCGGCGCCGTCACCGTCATAGTCGGGTGTGCTCGCCTTGGCGGTTGGCGCCGCTGCCGGGGCTGCGGCTGTCTTGGCGGCGCCGTCGCCTTCGTACTTCCAGTCACCCTTGCGTGCGTCGAGGTCTGCCTCGCCGTCGAGCGCCTTGGAGGGTTTGACGGCGGCTTCGGCCTTGGCGGGCGCGGGCGCTGGCGCCGGCGCGGGTGTTGCCGCCGGTGCAGGTTCGGCGCTTGAGGCAACCGGTGCGCTGGTGGCAGCTGCGGCAGCGGGCCCCGCTCCGGTTGCAATCTTGGGCGCTTTTTCCGGCGCCGCCCGGGTCTCGTCGGCGGCATCGCTGCCCGGCTTCGGCGCCTCGCCTAGCTTGGGCAGCGGCGCGCAGCAGAGCCACATCAGGAGCAGGCCAAGGAGTATGAACACCACTGCCGCGAGAAAGAGCGCGGCAAAGACCTTGTAGCCGCCGAGCGCCAGCAAGAGCACGAAGGTCAGAAAGCCCGCCCCCGCGGCCAGTGCCCAGACGCCTATGGCGCAGCTAGTGCCGTTTTTCGTGTCGCTCATCTCAAGTCTCCCCGTTCAATTTGGTGGCTGCGGTGCGCAGTTTACGGCAGGGCAGCTCATTTGACACGGGAAGAAAATTCGGTTTCTCCCCCGCTTGCAAGGATTTTGGCCTGAGCGACCCAGTCGTCGCGGCTTACGCGGCCTTTGAAGCCTTCGAGATTGGCATCGACCCAGGCCACCTCGGCGTCGGTCCAGCCGGCGACCTGGTCGAAATGGTAGAACCCCAGCCGGTGCAGGAGCGCTTCGAGCTTGGGCCCGACGCCCTTGATCTTTTTCAGGTTGTCGGGGACTCCTTCACGGGCGGCCTCGAGCGTGGCAGGCTTTTCGCCGATGTCGGCGCTGTCGGGGTTGCGCTTGGAGGGCGGTTTGGCCGCCGACATTTCGGTGGCCTGGCGCTTGTCGACGCCGGTGGCATCGACGGGCGCGCCTTCGGCGCTGGCGCCACCGGGCGTGTTTTCGGCAACCGCGTCGAGCTCGTCCTTTGGCGTGGGCTGCGCGGGTGCCTCGGAGCGCGGCGCATCGCCCGTGTTGGCGGCATCGACGCCGTGGGTGACCCAGGGCGCGAGGTACGGCACTTCGGTGCCATCGATGCGCTTTACGGTGTCGCCGATGTCGGTGGCGAGCGTCACGCTGGCGTTGCTGGCATGCGCGTCCGATTTGAACTCGGTGAGTGTCGTGAGGCCCGACGCGGGCTCGGACGCCCAGCGGCCGTTTTGAGGACCCGGGGTCGGGACGTCGCCCTTGGCGAGCGCATCGAGCATGGCGGCAAAGCCGTCTGCGGTCAGGTCTTCGTAGTAGTCCTTGCCGATCTGGGCCATGGGTGCGTTGGCGCAGGCGCCGAGGCACTCGACCTCTTCCCAGGTGAACTTCCCATCGGCGCTGAGCGTGAAGGGCTGGGGAGCGATCTTGTCCTTGCAGACCGCGACGAGGTCCTCGGCGCCGCAGATCATGCAGGACGTGGTGCCGCAGATCTGGACATGCGCCACCGAGCCGGTCGGTTTGAGCTGGAACATGAAGTAGAAGGACGCGACCTCGAGGCCGCGGATGAAGGCAAGGCCCAGCATTTCCGAGACATGCTCGATGGCCGGGCGGCTGAGCCAGCCCTCTTGTTCCTGCGCGCGCCACAGGAGCGGGATGATCGCGCTGGCCTCGCGTCCCTCAGGGTACTTCTTGATCTGCGCCTCCGCCCATTTCTGGTTGTCAGGCGTGAAGGCGAAGGTCTCGGGCTGGTCTTGGTGCAGGCGGCGGAGCATCGTGTCATCCGTTTGGTTGGGCTGAGGCGGCGGGAGCCTCCGGCGGGGATATTTGGGGCCAGAAGAAGCTGGAGCGCGTCACTTTGTGCAGGCGGGCGGGAGCAGGACGAGCGTTTCCTCGTCGCTGGCGAAGGTGGCAATGCCCTCGGTCATCATCTGCCGCGAGAGCGCGATGGCGGCGGGGCGGGTGATGCCGAGCCGTGGCAGGACCTGGCTGGCCTCGGCGGTGGTCAACGTGCAATCACTGGCATTCATCGCGGCGATCAGCGCGGCCTTCTGGTCCGCGGTCTGCGCCGTTGCCGCGAAGGGCATCAGCGCGAGCAATGCGGCGGTGCGGATCACCGGTCGATCTCTCCGAAGACGATGTCCATCGTGCCGATGATGGCGGCCACGTCGGCAAGCTGGTGGCCGGAGGCGACGTGGTCCATGGCTTGCAGGTGCGGAAAGCCCGGGGCGCGCAGCTTGGCGCGGTAGGGTTTGTTGGTGCCGTCCGCGACGAGGTAGACGCCGAACTCGCCCTTGGGCGCCTCGACGGCGCAGTAGACCTCACCGGCCGGCACGTGGAAGCCTTCGGTGTAGAGTTTGAAGTGGTGGATGAGCGCCTCCATCGAGGTTTTCATCTCGCGGCGGTTCGGCGGCGTGATCTTGCCGCGGGCGAGGATGTCGCCTTGCCCTTCGGGCGCGCGGAGCTTGTCGATGGCCTGGCGGATGATCGAGACGGACTGGCGCATCTCCTCCATCCGCACGAGGTAGCGGTCGTAGCAGTCGCCATTCTTGCCGACGGGGATCTGGAAGTCGAACTCGTCGTAGCACTCGTAGGGTTGCGCGCGGCGCAAGTCCCAGGCGAGGCCCGAGCCGCGCACCATCACGCCGGAGAAGCCCCAGTCGAGGATCTCCTGTTCGGTCACGATGCCGATGTCGGCATTGCGCTGCTTGAAGATGCGGTTCTCGGTCAGGAGGCCGTCGATGTCGTCCATGAATTGCGGGAACGTCTCGGTCCACGCCTCGATGTCGTCGAGCAGCTCGGGCGGCAGGTCCTGATGCACGCCGCCGGGGCGGAAGTAGGCCGCGTGCAGGCGCGCGCCGCAGGCCCGTTCGTAGAACACCATGAGCTGTTCGCGCTCTTCGAACCCCCAGAGCGGCGGGGTGAGCGCGCCGACGTCCATCGCCTGCGTCGTGACGTTCAGGAGGTGGTTCAGCACGCGCCCGATCTCGGAATAGAGCACCCGGATCAGCGAGGCGCGGCGGGGGACCTCGACGCCGGTCAGCTTTTCGATGGCCAGACACCAGGCGTGCTCCTGGTTCATCGGAGAAACGTAGTCGAGGCGGTCGAAATACGGCAGGTTCTGGAGGTACGTCCGGCTCTCCATCAGCTTTTCCGTGCCGCGGTGCAGAAGGCCGATGTGCGGATCGCACCGCTCCACGATCTCCCCGTCGAGCTCGAGTACGAGGCGCAGCACGCCGTGCGCCGCCGGGTGCTGCGGGCCGAAGTTGATGTTGAAGTTGCGAATCTGCTGTTCGCCCGTGAGGGCATCGTCGAATTTCGAGCCGTCCATCATCGTCTCCTCACGCTGCCGGGATCACGCGGCAGAGCTTCGTCAGAAGTTTCCATTTGTCGCCCACCTGGACAAAGCCGAGGTGGTCTTCGAACCTTGTGCCGGGGATTTCCACCCACATGTGTACGCGCGCCATGGGACCGGCCACGTCGATCGCGTGGATGCCGTGGGGGGCGGGACCCGTGGCGGCTTCGCGCGCGGCGACGCGGGCCACAAAGGCGTCCTTGTCCCAGTGCTGTGTCTCGCCGGCCGCGTCCGTCAGGGTCATGGCAAAGGCGTCGTGGCACATGTCCTCGAACACCGCCTCACGCGCATACCAGACCGCCTCGGCATAGCGCAGGGCCTCCGCGTCGAGTGCGGCTAGCGCGCTCATCGGCGTGCCTCGGTATGGGTGTGGGCGTTCACGCGGCCTGTTCTTGCTGCGCGTACCACGCCAGCGCGATTGCCTGGATGACGTAGACCGTGGCACCGGCGGTCCCCACGAGGATCGCCCACCACGGGTTCCAGCCGACATGCGGCAAGAGGTAATAGAGCGGGCCGAAGAACATGCAGAACCAGAACGCCGTAAAAAACAGCGGACGCACGGAGGCCGCGGTCAGGGACAGGAGCGATGAGAGCATGCTTGATCCTTTCTAAGCGTCCGGCAGCGTCAGCGTAACACGCCGCCCAGGACTCTGAGTGCGACGCGTCAGGCCGCGCCTTCCTCTTTCTTTTCGTCGCCGGGCAGCACGTATTCGGCGCCCTCCCAGGGGGACATGAAGTCGAACTGGCGGTATTCCTGCACCAGCTTGACGGGTTCGTAGACCACGCGCTTTTGCACTTCGTCGTAGCGCACTTCGGTGTAGCCGGTGGTCGGGAAGTCCTTGCGCAGCGGGTATCCCCGAAAGCCGTAGTCCGTCAGCAGGCGGCGCAGGTCCGGGTGGCCGGAAAAGAGCACGCCGAACATGTCGAAGACCTCGCGCTCGAACCAGTTGGCCGAGGGGTGCACGTCGATGATCGAAGGGACCACCGTCTCCTCGCGCACCTTGCACCGCAGGCGGATGCGCGTGTTCTGGTACATCGACAGGAAGTGGTAGACGATGTCGAACCGCTTGTCCCGCTCGGGGTAATCGACGCCGGTGATGTCGACGAGGGTCGAGAACTGGCAGGTGCGGTCGGACTTGAGGAACTCGACAAAGCCCACGATGTTGGCGGGCGCAATCTGCATGGTCAGCTCGCCGCGCGCAACTTCCCATTTCACGACGCAATCGGGGCGTTTGGCCTCGATATAGGCGCCAAGCTCTTTGAGGGCGTCAGACATGTGCGGCCTTTCCTAGCGGACCAGCGTGCCGGTGCGGCGGATTTTGCGTTGCAGCGCCATGATGCCGTAGAGCAGCGCTTCGGCGGTCGGCGGGCAGCCCGGGACGTAGACGTCGACCGGCACGATGCGGTCGCAGCCGCGCACCACCGAGTAGCTGTAGTGGTAGTACCCGCCCCCGTTGGCGCAGGACCCCATCGAGATCACGTACCGCGGCTCGGGCATCTGGTCATAGACCTTGCGCAGCGCGGGCGCCATCTTGTTGGTCAGCGTGCCGGCAACGATCATCAAGTCCGACTGACGCGGGCTGGCGCGCGGGGCGGTGCCGAACCGCTCCAGATCGTAGCGCGGCATGGAGGTGTGCATCATCTCCACCGCGCAGCACGCGAGCCCAAAGGTCATCCAGTGGAGCGAGCCGGTGCGCGCCCAGTTGATGATGTCCTCGGTGGAGGTCAGCAGGAAACCCTTGTCCTGCAGCTCCTTGTTCAGCTCCTGCGTGGCGACTTCGCGATCAAAGTCCGCCGTGTTGGCGCCTGCCATCACACCCATGCAGAGTCTCCTTTGGTTCCCACGCACCATCTAAGCGCCCGGCCCGGTGCGGTCAACGCGTCAGCGGCGCGCAGCGGCGGGTTTTGTATACCGTTGGGTTCTGTGTCGGAGGGAGCTAGAACCCAAGACACCGATCAAGTGCTCTAAGGCTGCCCCGGCCCTACTCCCACTCCATGGCGCCCTTGCGCCACTCGTAGGCGAACCCCGCCGCCAGAACGCCGAGGAACACCATCATCGACCAGAAGCCGACCAAGCTCACGTCCTGGAACGCCACCGCCCATGGGAATAGGAACGCGATCTCGAGATCAAAGATGATGAAGAGGATCGAGACGAGGTAGAACCTCACGTCGAACTTCATCCGGGCGTCGTCGAACGCGTTGAACCCGCACTCGTAGGCGGACACCTTTTCGGGGTCCGGGCTCCGCACCGCGATCACGGCAGCGGCAAGGATCAAGACAAGGCCAAGGCCAATGGCGATGGCCAGGAAAATCAGGATCGGGGCGTATTCCCGAAGCAGCTCGTCCACGTGCGGCTCCCTTGCTTGGACGCACCGCCCACCTTTGGGCGCGTGCCGGGCCGGCGATGCCCGTGGCCCTTGGTCTATCGCTGCGGTGCGGAAGGGTCAACGGGCAGAAGGGCGCAACGCGGCCTGCCCGTTGGTCACGGCTTGGCAGCCTCCACACTCAGCGCCGAAGCCTCGCCCAGCACTTCGATCTGAGGGCCACTGCTGATCCCGGCCAGATCGGTCATCACCCGGTCCTGATCGGCCAGAATGCGCGCGACCGTCGCGCCCAGCGCCGCCTCGGCGCCGCTCCGCAGGTCGGCAGCGATGTCCTCCCGCCAGATTGCCCAGACCGGGTAGGGAAAGCGCGGGGCGTCGGGCACCAGATGCAGCGCCCCGCTGTCGAGGTGGCGCGTCACCGACCGCGCCGGCAGGTAGGCCGACCGCCCGCGCGTGACGATGTACTCCGTGCTCAGCGCGGCCAGCGCAAAGGTCAGGCCCGTGTTCACCAGATGCGGCAGCTCCAGCGCATGCGCCCGGATGAACTCCGGCCCCCAGTCGACAAAGACATAGGTCGCGGCAATCTCGTCGAGCGTCGCGGGCTTGGCAGAGACGAGCACCAGCTCCTCCTCCATCACCCGCTGGGCGACGAGCCCGGGCCGAATTTGCGGCATGTACATGAGCGCGACGCTCACGACGCCCTCGGTCAGGAACCGCGTCAGACGGTCGGGCATCCCCAGCTCGGTGCGGATGTTGAGCGTCGGGCGCTCCGCGCGCAGGCGGTCGATCCAGCCAAACCCCAGCTGCGGCCAGAGCGAATACTGCGCGCCGATCGTGAGCGACTGGTCAAAGCCCTCGGGCAGCCCGACCTGCTGGCGCGCCTCCTCCCACAGCTTGAGCATCGACAGCGCGTAGGTTTCGAAGGCTCGCCCCGCCGGCGTCATCTCCGCGCCCGCCTTGGACCGAGTGAAGAGGGTCTGGCCGAGCGAGTCCTCGAGCCGCTGCACGCGCAGGCTGACCGCCGATTGCGTGACAAAGAGCCGGTCGCTGGCCGCCACGAAGGAGCCGGTCGCCGCGACTTCGAGAAAGGTGCGCACAAGGGTGATGTCCATGCGGCAATCAATAAGCACGGCTCACCTGAAATGCAATTATTATTCGTTATGCTATTCTCATCGTGGGAGGATATACCGTGCGCATCGAAACCCCCTGACAAGAAAGGGACCTGCCATGAACCGCTTTGTCACCAAGATTGCCCGCGCCGCCGCGCTTGTCTCGCTTGTCGGGATCACCGCCGCCTGCTCCACGCAGCAGGTCGCCGACACCACCGGCGATGCACTTGGGATGGCTGGTCGCGGCGCCGTCAAAGTCGTCGCCGGCACCGGCAAGCTTGCCTACAACGGCACCAAAGCCGCCGTCAAAGCCGTCCGCGACATCGACTAACACGCTGGATTCACGAGATAAGCCTGCCCCACTCCCACCGGGGCCACCTGGGGCGCGCCGGAATGAGCCGGTGCGCCCTTTTTCCTTTGTGGCGAGGCTTCTCTTTCAAGCCGTCAGACCAACGTTCAAATTCCTGAATGTCCGTTCAGTTTCCTGAATGCCTGTCAAACGCCTTTTACAGGCACCTCGCGGCATCTCAGCCTTTGGCCCAATCCGGCTTTCGTTTCTCGAAAAACGCCGTGATCCCCTCTTGCGCCTCCTCGGTCTCCCAACGCGCGGCGAGCATGTCCACCAGTTCGGCGATCCGCGCCTCGCTCGGGGTGTCGGCAAAGGACAGGAGCAGCGCCTTGGCCTCCGCCACAGCCCCCGGCGCGCAGGCCAGATATGGCGCGATCTCGTCCTCGAGCGCGGTATCGAGCGCATCCGCTGGCACAACCGCCGAGACCAGCCCCATCGCCAGCGCCTCTTCCGACGTGAAGGTCCGCGCCGACATGAAGATGCGCCGCGCCGCGCCGACGCCGATCTTGCCAACGACATATGGCCCGATATTGGCTGGAATGATCCCCAGCTTGGTCTCGGTCAGCGCCATCTTGATGCCCGGCACCGCGATCACTGCATCACACACGCTGAGAAGACCCAGCCCGCCGGCAATCGCATGGCCATGCACCCGCGCGATCAGAGGCTTGGGCATTTCGTTCATTGACTTGAGCATACGCCCCAACTTTGCCGATTCCGCTGCGCGCGTGGCGGCGTCCATGCCGAACTGCGCCTTCATCCAGCCCAGATCCGCACCTGCCGAAAAGCTCCTCCCCCGCCCCGCGAGCACCACGACGCGCACGGCCTCATCCGCGCCGAGCCGCGCAGCGACCGCCTCAAGCTCAGCCAGCATCTCTGCGGACATGGCGTTGTGCGTCTCGGGCCGGTTCAGCCACAGCGTCGCGACGCCGCGCGCGTCCCTTTCGATCTCGAGCGTTTGAAGTTTGGCGTCATAGCTCATGAGGATCCACTCCCGGCACGGGGCGGCCTCGGCGCCGCCAGTCTTCAAAAATCCAGACCATCCGGTCTGCAAACCACGCTTTTGGCCCGATCGCCAGGACAAGGCCGAAGAGCGTCCAGTCCGCCGCAAGCGTCCACAGCCCCCAGGCCAGCACCAGCACCCCGGGCACGCTTGCCGCGGCCAGGGCGTGCGCCGCATGGCGGTGGTGGGCCGGGATTTCGGCACGGTGCTCCAGAAAGATGCGCTCACCCAGCAGGCCTTTCGCCGACCAGCTGTCGAACCGGACGGGCGGTGCAAAGAGGCGCGGGTTGATCCAGGTCCAGGCCAGCGCAAGCGCCAGCGGTCCAAGCGCGCCCCAGCCAAGCCATGTGCGGCTCCAGAGCGCCAGCGCGATCAAGGGCAGGACGGTGAACCGGGTGGCGACGGACCAGCCGTTGGCGTGGCGGCGCCAGGCCGCATCATCCATCCGCATGAGGCGCTCGGCACCGCGAAAGACGTCGATCACGCGCGCAGGCTCCGCGCCAGCTTTGCCGCCTCAGACACGGCTGCGGCATCGAGTCCGGTCTCGCAGCCCAGTTCCGTCAGCCGCGCCAGCACCGCCTCGGTCGCGACATTGCCGGCCGCGCCGGGCGCGTAGGGACAGCCCCCAAGGCCGCCCACAGCCGCATCGAACATGCGAAGGCCCTTGTCCAGCGACACCTCGATCGAGGCCAGCGCCTGCCCGCTTGTGTCGTGGTAATGCCCTGCCAGCTTCTCGGCTGGCACCACCGTCAAAACAGCGTCCAGCATCGTGCCGATCTCGTCTGGCGTCGCCCGCCCCAACGTGTCGCCCAACGACACCTCGGCGCAGCCCATCGCCATCAGCGATTCGGCCACTTCGGCAACCGCCTTCGGCGCAACCTTCCCATCGTAGGGACAGTCCACAACGCAGGAGACATACCCGCGCACCGGCACACCGGCCTCGCCAGCACGCGCCACGACGGGGTGAAACCGTTCCAAGCTCTCCGCAATGCTGGCGTTGATGTTGGCGCGTGAAAATCCCTCCGACGCCGCGCCAAACACGGCCACCTGATCCACGCCTACGGCCAGGGCATCCTCGAGCCCGCGCATGTTCGGCGTGAGCGCGACATAGGCGACGCCCTCCGCGCGCGTGATCCCGGCCATGACCTCCGCCGAGCCGGCCATCTGCGGCACCCACTTGGGGCTGACGAACGACGCGCACTCGATCCGCCGGTACCCGGCGCCCGAAAGCATGTCCACGAGCGCCACCTTGTCCGCGACGGAAATCGGCGTGGCTTCGTTCTGCAGCCCGTCGCGCGGGCCCACCTCAAAGATCTCGACGAAATCGCCCAAGCCTAGCCCTCCCACGCGGGATAAAAGTCCTGCGCGTAGAGCGTCTCCTCCCCCGCCTGCGGCAGGCTCGCCTGAAACGCCGGGCGCTCGGTGATGCGCGCGTACCACGCCGCCACCGCCGGATGCGCCTCCAGCCCGCGAAAGTGCCGCGTCATGTAGACCGCCTGCCCCACGCTCACATCCACCGCCGAAAAGCCGGAGGTCAGGAGCGTGTCGCGGTTCTCGATCGGCGTCGACAGGCGCGCCTCGAGCGCGTCGTAGCATTTGCCGATCCGCGCCGCCTCGAGCTTCATCACCACCGGCGAGCGCATCGCGTCCTCGTAGAGCATGATATGCTGCTGGGTGAGCGCCGCCGCGTGCTGGCTCAGCGTCTCGGCAAAGTGCAGCCAGACGAGCCACGCCATTCGGTCCGGGGAGCCGGGCGAGCGCCCCATGCCATCTGGTGAGAAACGCTCGCAGAGATACTCGGTGATCGCACCCGTCTCGAACATCCGCTCGCCCTCGATCTCGAGCGCGGGCACCCGTCCCGCCGGAGAGCGCGTCAGGAATTCGGGGCTGCGCAGCGTCTTGTCGAAGGGCAGCGTGACCAGCTCGAACGGCACTTCGAGTTCGTGGAGCAGCCAGAGCGAGCGCATCGAGCGGCTCTGCGGCACATGGTAAAGCGTGATCGTCATGCCGCGTCCTCCCCGGCGTAGTCCATGCGCACGAGCGGGTCGCCCTGGCTGACCTGCGCGCCGGAGGTCGTGAGCACCTCGGCCACGGTGCCAGCAACGGCGGCGCGGAAGACATGCTCCATCTTCATCGCCTCGAGCACCGCAAGCGGCGTGCCGGCCTCGACGGTGTCGCCCGCCTTGACGTGGACCGCCTGGACAAGCCCGGGCATGGGCGCGAGGATCAAGCCCTCTGCCGCCGCATCCCCACCGCCACGCTCCAGCGGATCGAGGAGGGTGATCACATGGGCATGCCCGCGGTCAAAGAGCGTGACGGTGCGCTCCGCCACATGCGCCTCTGGTGCACGCGTTCCGTTCAGGGTCCAGCCCGCGCCGGTGCGTCTTGCCTCCACGCGGTCGTCGCCAATCGCGACGTCGATCTGCTCCGGTCCATGAGGCGTGATGCGGCAAGAGACGGTCTCATCTCCGAGCTGTACCACCACCGTCTGCACCAGAGGCGCCCAAAGCATGAAGCCAAAGCCCGGCTTCTCCGCCGCAGAGACAAACCCACCGCCCAGCAAAGCCGCCCAGGCCAGCATCTCCGGCGTTGTCTCAGGCTGCTCCGTCAGCTCGTCAAGCTCTGCCGCAATGAGCCCAGTATCCACATCGCCGCTCGCAAACCGAGGATGCCGCGCCAACGCGCCCAGAAATCCGAGGTTCGTCACGAGCCCGGCAACCTGCGTCTCTTCCAATGCCCGCGAGAGCCGCGCCAGCGCCACGTCACGTGTCGGCCCGTGCACAACCACCTTGGCGATCATCGGATCGTACCACGGGCTCACCGCATCGCCCGTGTGCACGCCCGTCTCGGCGCGCACGCCTTCGGGGAAGGCCAGATGCGTCAGCGTCCCCGTCGCCGGCAGGAACCCCGCCGGCACGTCCTCCGCATAAAGCCGCGCCTCGAACGCATGCCCCGCCAGCGGAATATCCTCCTGCCGCATCGGCAGCGCCTCGCCCATCGCCACGCGCAGCTGCCATTCCACGAGGTCGATCCCTGTGATCTCCTCCGTCACCGGATGCTCGACCTGCAGGCGCGTGTTCATCTCCATGAAGTAGAACCGGTCCGCGCGCAGCCCTTCGCTGGCATCGACAATGAACTCCACCGTGCCTGCGCCGGAATACCCGATCGCCTCCGCCGCGCGCACCGCCGCCGCGCCCATGGCTTGCCGCATCTCCTCGGTCATGCCGGGCGCGGGCGCCTCCTCGATCACCTTCTGGTGGCGCCGCTGGAGCGAGCAGTCACGTTCGTAAAGATGCAACGCACGCGTGCCATCCCCGAACACCTGCACCTCGATGTGGCGCGGTTTCGAGACGAACTTTTCTACCAGCACATGGGCGTTGCCAAAGGCGCCTTTGGCCTCCGCCCGGGCCGCGCGCAGGGCCTCGGCAAAGTCCTCGGCCCGGTTCACCTGCCGCATGCCCTTGCCGCCGCCGCCGGCAACCGCCTTGATGAGCACCGGGTAGCCGATCCTGTCCGCCGCATCTGCCAACACGTCGTCCGACTGGTCACTGCCGTGATAGCCCGGCACAACCGGCACGCCCGCCGCCTCCATCGTCGCCTTGGCCGCGTCTTTTAAACCCATCGCGCGCATCGCCGCCGCCGAGGGCCCGACAAAGGTCAGCCCCGCCTCGGCGCAAGCCTCCGCAAACTCCGGGTTCTCGCTGAGAAACCCATAGCCCGGATGAACCAGCTCCGCCCCCGTCGCCTTTGCAGCCGCAATGATCTTTTCCCCGAGAAGGTAACTCTCCCCCGGCGCCGCCCCGCCAAGGCTCACGGCTGCATCCGCCAGCGCCACATGCAGCGCACTTGCGTCGACATCCGAATGCACCGCCACCGTGCGCAGCCCCATGGCCCTCGCCGTGCGGATTACCCGGCACGCAATCTCCCCCCGGTTCGCGATGAGAAGGGTTTTAGGCATGGCTCACGTCCTCCCGGCTGAGTGCCAGACCCAGAACTCGACCGAGCGGCAAAACCTTAACACAATGCCCATACAAGGATCGCACAGCGCATCGCTCCCCCTTCATCTTCCCAAAGGGCTTCGCCCGTTCGCGTGCAAAACGTTCCCCATTCATCTTCCCCAAGGGCTCCGCCCGTTCGCGGGCAAAACGCTCCCCCGGAGCGTTTTCGAGAAGCCCGCTCACCCCACCGCCGGAGGCTCCCGTACGCAAACCCAAGCGCCTCACATCCGAAAGACGCCAAACCGCGTCTCCTCCACCGGCGCGTTCAGCGCGGCCTGCAACGACAACGACAGTACCTCCCGGCTCTTGCGCGGGTCGATGACCCCGTCGTCCCAAAGACGCGCGGAGGCGTAAAGCGGGTGCGACTGCTCTTCGAACATCGCGAGCGTCGGCGCCTTGAAGGCGGACTCCTCGTCCGCGGACCAAGTCCCGCCCTTGCGCTCGATCCCGTCGCGCTTGACCGTCGCAAGGACCCCCGCCGCCTGCGCGCCGCCCATCACGGAGATGCGCGAGTTCGGCCAGGTCCAGAGAAACCGCGGGTCGTAGGCCCGTCCCGCCATGCCGTAGTTCCCGGCCCCGAAAGAGCCCCCCACCAGCATGGTGATCTTGGGAACCGAGGTCGTCGCCACCGCCGTCACCATCTTGGCGCCGTGCCGCGCGATGCCCTCGTTCTCGTACTTCTGGCCCACCATGAACCCCGTGATGTTCTGCAGGAACACAAGCGGGATCTTCCGCTGCGAACAGAGCTCGATGAAGTGCGCGCCCTTCTGCGCCGCCTCCGAAAAGAGCACGCCGTTGTTGGCGACGATCCCGACCGGCCAGCCGTCGACATGGGCAAAGCCCGTGACCAAAGTCTCGCCGAACCGCGCCTTGAACTCATCGAACCGGGAGCCATCGACCAGCCGTGCGATCACTTCGCGGATGTCATACGGCGTGCGCAGATCGGCAGGCACGACGCCCAGGATCTCTTCGGGGTCATAGGCAGGCGGCTCGGGCGTCAAGCGAGGCGGCCCAGACGGGCCGACGAGCGCCAGGTTTCCAACCGCGCGCCGCGCCAGAGCCAAGGCATGCGCGTCGTCCTCGGCGAGGTAATCGGCCACGCCCGAAAGCCGTGTGTGCACGTCCCCGCCGCCCAGGTCCTCGGCACTCACCACTTCACCCGTTGCGGCCTTCACCAGAGGAGGCCCGGCGAGAAAGATCGTGCCCTGCTCCTTCACGATGATCGTCACATCGCTCATCGCCGGCACATAGGCGCCCCCTGCCGTGCACGAGCCCATGACAACCGCGATCTGCGGGATGCCCTTGGCACTCATCTGCGCTTGGTTAAAGAAGATGCGGCCAAAGTGCTCGCGGTCGGGAAAGACCTCGTCCTGGTTCGGCAGGTTCGCGCCACCGCTGTCCACGAGGTAGACGCACGGCAGACGGCACGCCTCCGCGATCTCCTGCGCGCGCAGGTGCTTTTTGACCGTCATCGGGTAATAGGTGCCGCCTTTGACCGTCGCGTCGTTGCAGATCACCATCACCTCGCGGCCCTGCACCCGGCCCACGCCGGCGATGACGCCGGCACAAGGCGCAGCACCCTCGTAGAGCCCGTGTGCCGCCGTCGCTCCGACCTCCAGAAAGGCCGACCCGGGATCGAGCAGCCCCGCCACCCGCTCCCGCGGCAGCATCTTGCCCCGGCTCAGATGCCGGTCGCGTGCCTTCTCCCCGCCGCCTGCTGCGGCCAGATCGGCGGCGGCCCGGATCTCTTCCAGCGCAGCCAGATGCGTCGCGCGGTTGGCCTGAAAGCTCTCGCTCGTGGGAAGGGCCTGGGACTGCAGTTTCATCGCGTCTTCCTCATGCGTCCGCCGCTTGGTGTGCCCGCGCTTCAGCCGCCGCCCGCGCGCGCAGCTCCTTGCGGATCACCTTGCCGGTCACGGTCATCGGCAAGGCCTCGACCAGCGCCACCTCGCGCGGGTAGCTGTGCGCCGCCAGCCGCGTTTTCACATGCGCTTGCAGCGCCTCAGGCGCGACCTTGGCGCCCTCTTTCAGCACCACATAGGCTTTGACGATCTCCGTACGAAGATCGTCAGGCTTGCCCACAACGCCGCAGGTCGCAACGGCCGGATGCGTCAGCAGGCAATCCTCGATCTCCGCCGGGCCAATCCGGTAGCCGGCGGAGGTGATCACATCGTCCTCGCGCCCGACAAAGCGCAGGAAATCGCCGTCCCACACGCCCCGGTCGCCGGTCAGCATCCAGTCGCCACGAAACTTCTCCGCCGTCGCCTCGGGCTGGTTCCAATACCCCAGCATCATCGACGCGGCGCCCTTGTGGATGGCGATGCCGCCTTCGCCAGTCGTCTCCTGCCCCGCGTCGTCGATCACGCTAATACGCACGCCTGGGGCAGGTTTGCCGATGCAGCCGGGCTTGGCGGCAAAGACAGCGCCGCAGGAAGACGCGACCATGTTGCACTCGGTCTGGCCATAGAACTCGTTGATTGTGACGCCCAACGCCTCGCGCCCCCAGGCCAGCATTTCCGCACCCAAAGGCTCACCGCCCGAGGCCACGGACCGCAGGCTAGTTGCCGTAGCACCCGCCGCCTTGAGCATCCGCAGGGCTGTGGGAGGCAAAAAGAGATTGCGCGCCCCGGCCTCCACCATCGCCGCAAAATTTTCCTGCGAAAATTTTTCTGGTCGCCCGGCGATCACCGGCACGCCCAGCCCAAGCCCCGGCATCAGCACGTCGAAAAGCCCACCGATCCACGCCCAGTCGGCAGGCGTCCAGAGCATGTCACCCGGCTGGCCGAGAAAGTCATGGCTCATCTCGACCCCCGGCAGATGCCCCATCAGCACCCGATGCCCATGCAACGCTCCCTTGGGTTTGCCCGTCGTGCCGGAGGTGTAGATCAGCACCGCAGGCGTCTCGGGCCCGGTGTCGGCGTACTCGGTTTTGCCCTGTTCAAATGTCTCTGGATGCACACCCTCGAGGCCCGGGATCAAACCAGCCACCCGCTCGGGAACATCCGTCAGAACCAGCGATACGCCAGCATCAACCACTCGCGTCTTGAGCGCATCCTCTTGAAAAAGCTTGAAGAGCGGGACCGAGATTGCCCCGATCTTCCAAACCGCCAGATGGCTCGCCGCGCACCAGGGGTCCTGGCCAAAGAAGACGCCGACCCTGTCTCCTTCCCTGATGCCTCGCGCCAAAAGGCCCGACGCGACCTGATCCACCATCGCGCTCAGAGCGCCAAAGGTGATCTCGCGACGCCCCTCCCTCAGGTCAAGAATGGCGAACTGCTCCGGCGCCTTTTCCTCCAAGACCTGTGCAGCGATGTTCAGCCGCTCGGGCAACTCAGGCAAGGGCCCGTCGAGCCTTCCACCCAGCACCGGCGTCATGCCTGCGGCCCCTCAGGCCGGGACGTAAACACCAGCCGCCCCGACCGACTCGCGTGATAGATAAACCCTTTGCAATGCACCTCGATCCAGACGCGCCCCTCACCGGGGACCGCCAGACAATCCGTCCGCCGCGCCCCCTCGCCCGCCTCCGCCAAATACCGCGCGGCATAGCGCTCGATCACATCCGTCTCCGTCACCCCGCGCACCTGCCAACCCGCGACAAAGGCGATCACCCCCGTTGCAAGAACCAGCGCACCAAAGGGGAGCCAGCGGGTCATGGCAGCTCGACCTCCGCAAACTGGGCTGCAATCACATCGAGGATGAGGAGCTGATAGGATTGCTGTTCAAACAAGCAGGCTCTGTCCACATCCTCGATCAATGGATCACCCGTGCGGTGGGAGCATGTGTGCGGGAAGCCGGCCTCAACCTGTTCCAGCAACTTTATGGCGCGCGACGCAAGAAGATTGTCCTCGCCGTGGGACGCAACCTCGAGCTTCGCCAAGAGCGGGTCCATCGCGTGTTCCGCGATAAGGCGATCCAAGTACGGCTGCGCCTCATCGAAACAATCCGCCGAAAAGCGCCGCCCGCGCGCAGCGCAGATTTCGACGATTTCCGCGACGCAGGCTTGGCGCGCGTCTTTGATAAGATCGTCAGGTGCAAAGTCCACGCAGGATCCAGCGGCCTGACACGGCGCATCCGCCCAGGTCGCAAAGGCTTCGGCTTCCGCCCGCGATCCTATGCAGTCCTGAAATCGCTCTTCGGTGGTTAGGTCCGCCCAAGCCGCCGTGCACGAGGTAAGAAGCCAGAGAAGGACGGCGGTTGCTCTCACCCCATCTGCCCCATCAGCTCGCGACCGATGAGCATGCGGCGGATTTCGGATGTGCCGGCGCCGATCTCCATCAGTTTGGCGTCGCGGAAGATGCGGGCGGCGGGCGAGTCGCTTAGGAACCCAGCACCACCGAGGGCCTGGACCGCCTGGTGGGCGACCTTCATCGCCTCTTCGGAGGCGTAGAGCACGCAGGCCGCGGCGTCCTGGCGGGTGACCTTGCCGCGGTCGCAAGCCTTTGCGACCTCGTAGACGTAAGCGCGCGCGGAATTCATGGCGGTGTACATGTCGGCGATCTTGCCCTGCATCAGCTGGAAGCTGCCCACCGGCTGGCCGAACTGCTTGCGCTCGGACACGTAGGGCATGACCACGTCGAGGCAGGCCGCCATGATCCCCGTGCCAATCCCTGAGAGCACCACGCGCTCGTAATCGAGCCCGGACATCAGGACCGCGACGCCGCGCCCCTCCTCGCCGAGCACATTCTCGAAAGGCACTTCGCAGTCGTCGAATATCAGCTCGGCGGTGTTCGACCCGCGCATCCCGAGCTTGTCGAAATGGGGCGAGGTGGTGAACCCCTTCATCTCCTTTTCGATGAGAAAGGCGGTGATCCCTTTCGAGCCCGCCTCGGGGTCCGTCTTGGCATAGACCACCAGCGTGTCGGCGTCCGGGCCGTTGGTAATCCAGTACTTGTTGCCGGACAAACGGTAGTGATCATTGCGCTTTTCGGCGCGCAACTTCATCGAGACGACGTCGCTGCCCGCGCCCGGCTCGGACATGGCCAGCGCACCCACGTGTTCACCGCTGCACAGCTTCGGCAGGTACTTGGCCTTTTGCTCGGGCGTCCCGTTCAGCTTGATCTGGTTCACGCAAAGGTTCGAATGCGCGCCATAGCTGAGGGAGACGGAGGCCGACGCGCGCGCGATCTCTTCGACCGCGACGACGTGCGCGAGGTAGGACATGTCGGCCCCGCCATACTCCTCCGGCACGGTGACGCCGAGAAGGCCGAGCTCGCCCATCTCTTCCCAGAGCACGGCGGGAAAGACGTTGTCGCGGTCGATATCGGCGGCCATCGGCGCGATCCGGTCCTGCGCCCAGCGGTGCACCGCCTCGCGCAAGGCCTCGACATCCTCG
This sequence comes from Pseudaestuariivita sp., assembly GCF_052825805.1. Lineage (NCBI taxonomy): Bacteria > Pseudomonadati > Pseudomonadota > Alphaproteobacteria > Rhodobacterales > Paracoccaceae > Pseudaestuariivita > Pseudaestuariivita sp. The sequence continues at coordinate 305,609 of NZ_JBRBVB010000013.1, forward strand.
CCCAGATCGAACGTCATCGAGCCGTAGTACATCGCTTGTCCTCCCCGCTCTGCGCCTTTGCACGCGCAGAATTGAACACTTGTTCAGATACTACGCCGACAGTGGCAAAGGTCAATGGGGGGCAGATGTGTCGGGCCGAGCCTTGGGCAAGAGCTTGGGCAGGATGAGCGGCGTGAGGAACATCGGGATTTGGTAGCAGCCGAGAAAGACCAGCACCGGCGCCATCGTCTCGGGCGAGAGGGCGGCGAGGAAGAGCGACTTGTTGCGGTTGCCTGCGACCACCGCTAGATCGAGCGATCCGGTGAGCTGGTAGCCGAGCCATTGCAGGCCAAAGTTGGCGGCAAAGGCGGCGGCGAGCCAAAGGAGGAGCGTTCCCGGCGAGGCGAGCCAGGTGGCGGCGATGGCCGGCATCAAGGCGATCACGAAGATGGCGAGGACGAGGGCATTGAGGCCATCGACCTGGCGCAAGCGGGTCTCGGAGACGTTGCCTGAGAGCTTGCGAAACCCAAAGCCGAGCGCGACGGCGCCAAGCACAAGCGCGGCAAGGCGGAGCGCGGCGGAGAGGGCATCTCCAAAACCTCCCGCGCCAAAGAGCGCCCAGAGAACTGCGATGACCGTGATCGGCAGGACGGCGCTGCCAAGGACGAGGAGACGCATGGCCCGCGCGCCGTCCCCGCCCATCATCTGGCAAAGCGCGGGGGCTGCCATGATCGACGGGGCAGCCAGCATCAGCACAAGCGATAACACCAGCGGATGCGAGACGACGCCAAACGGCGCGGCGAGCATAACCAATCCCAAAGGCAAGACCAGCTGCAAGACCAGCACCGCCCTTAGATCGGCAAGCCCTGCTCCCCGCAGCCCTGCCAAGAGCCCCGGCCCGATGCGGAACGCGGTCAAGGCGAGCAGCACCGCCACCATCACTTGCAGCCAGGGCGTCAGCACCGCCGCCCACCCGGGCAACAGCACGCCCGCGATCAGCCCGGCGACCAGCACCCAGCGGGCATGGCGCGCCAGAAACAGCATGCCGCGCTACCTTTGCCTGATGTTGTCCGGCAGCCAAGTCGCGATCTCCGGCACCCAGATCAGGACAAAGCACATCAGCACCATGATAAGGAACATCGGGATCGCTGCCTTGGCGATATACCCCATCTCGTGATCGGTCATGCCCTGCAGTACAAAGAGGTTGAACCCGATGGGCGGCGTGATCTGCGCCATCTCAACGACGACCACCACAAAGATGCCGAACCAGATGAGGTCGATCCCCGCCTCGCGCACCATCGGCTCGACTACGGCCATGGTCAGGACCACTGCCGAGATCCCATCGAGGAACATGCCGAGGATGATGTAAAAGACGAGCAGCGCCATCAGCAGCTGGAAGCGCGAGAGCTCCAGCACCGCGATCCAGTCCGCCAAAGCGCGCGGGATGCCGGTAAAGCCCATGGCTTGTTTCAGGAACGCCGCGCCCGCCAGGATCAGCGCGATCATCGCCGAGGTGCGCATCGCGCCCATGAGCGACGCCGTAAAGGTGCTGCGGTTGAGCGAGCCTTGGGACGCCGCGAGCGCCAGTGCGCCCAGCACCCCGATGGCCGAGGCTTCGGTGGCGGTGGCGTAGCCGAGATACATCGACCCGATCACCACGATGATCAGCAGGAAGACGGGAATGAGGAACCGCGAATTCTTGAGCTTGTCTGCAAAGCTCATCCCGCGCTCGACATCCGGGTTCCAGGTCTTGGACGTCTTCGAGACAATCGCGACATAGGCCATGAACATCGAGGCCAGGAGGATGCCTGGCAGAACGCCCGCGAAGAAAAGCTTGGTGATGCTCTCGTTCACCGTCACCCCGTAGACGATGAGCGCCAGCGAGGGCGGGATCATCAGGCCCAGCGTGGCTGCGCCCGCCAGCGTGCCGATCACCATGTTCTCGGGGTAGTTGCGCGCGCGCAGCTCGGGGATCGACATCTTGCCTACCGTGGTGAGCGTCGCGGCCGACGAGCCAGACACAGCGGCAAAGACCGTGCAGCCGACGATGTTGGTGTGGACCAGACCTCCGGGAAGGCGTGCCAGCCATGGGGAAAGCCCGCGGAACATGTCTTCGCTGAGGCGTGTGCGAAAGAGGATCTCCCCCATCCAGATGAACATCGGCAGCGCCGTGAGCGTCCAGGAGGAGGAGGAAGACCAGATCTCGGACACCATGTTGGTGCCGGTCTGCAGGTTCTTGTCCGTCAGGAATTCCGACGCGAACCAGGCCGCGCTGACAAGCGACAGACCGACCCACAGGCCAGAGCCGAGCAGCAGGAAGAGGACCGCCACGAGGACGAGGGTGATGCCGACGATGCTCATGACGCCTACTCCGAATGGGCCGCGACGGTGTCCCGGACGATCCGGTGCTCCCCGCGCAAGATGAGGTGGATGAGGTTGTCGAGAAAGGCGAGCGTCAAGAGCGCCCCGCCGATCACCATGACCGACTGCGGCATCCACAAAAGCGTCTTGTCCTGCCCCTGGCTGATGTCATTGAAGCGCCAGGAAAAGTAGACGAACTGATAGGCGTGATAGGTGAAATAGGCCGAGATGATCCCGCCAAGGCCAAAGCACCAGAGCTCCATGAGATACTTGAGCTTGCCCGGCACGGCGTTGAGCAGGATCGACACCCGGATATGCGCGCCGCGCCCCAGCGCGTTCGCAAACGCAAAGAACGATGCGCCGGCCATCGCGTAGGAGGCATATTCGGGCGCACCCGGGAAGACCTCACCCGTCCAGCGCGCCAGCATCTGCATCACGATCAGCGACAAGATGGCGATCAGGCAGAGCGCGGCCAGAAGGCCCGAAACAAGGTAAAGCGCGTCCATCACGCGGCGAAAGGCAGGCATGGGCGCACTCCCGGGGCTGCTTTGGATTGTTGTGTCTTTCGGCAGTGCCCACCTTACCAGTAAGGTGGGCACTGCCGTTCTGAATGGGCGAGGATGGGTGAAATCACCCATCCTACGGGGGCGGCACGAAAATGTAGGATGGGTGCTTGCACCCATCCCGATCCGCAAAACGCCGCGCTACTCTGCCATGAAGGCGTCGACGATCGCCTGACCGGCCTCGCCTGCGTTCTCGAGCCACTCGGCGGTCATCGTCTCACCGATGCCCTTGAGCTCGCCCACCAGCGTCTCGGAGGCCGGACCGACGGACATGCCGCCATCGGCGAGACCCTTCATAGTGAAGTCGGTGTACTGGACCGAGCGCCAGTAGCCCGCGTATTCCGCCAGCTCCGCACAGCCGGTGAAGACATTCTGCTGCGCCTCGTCGAGACCGTTCCACGCGTCCGAGTTCACCATGATGTAGTTGCGCGGGAGCCAGGCATCGACCTGGTAGAAATAGTTAAGCGATTCCCACACCTTGCGATCGTAGCCCGTGGCGCCTGAGGACACCATCGCGTCGGCCACACCCGTCGCGAACGCCTGGCTGATCTCGGCCGCCTCGATGGTCACCGGCAGCATGCCCGTCAGCTCAGCCAGGCGCGAGGTCGCGTTGTTGTACGAGCGGAACTTGACGCCCTCCATGTCCGCGACCGAGTTCACCTCGTCGCGGAAATAAAGCCCCTGCGGCGGCCACGGCACCGAGTAGAGCAGCGTCAAGTTCTGCTCGGCGAGCAGCTCTTCGAGCGGACCCTTGGCGGCGTCATAAAGCTTGTTGCTGGCCTCGAAGGACGTCGCCAGGAACGGTACCGAGTCAAACCCAAAGAGCGCGTTCTCGTTCTGGTGGCCCGACAGCAGACGCTCGCCGATGTTGACCTGGCCCGTCTGGATCGCACGCTTGATCTGCGCGCCGGGGAAAAGCGAGCCCGACGGGTGCGTCGTGATCGCAATCGCGCCGCCGGTACCGGAGGTCACGCATTTGCCGAATTCGGCGGCCGTCACCGAGTGAAAGTTCGAACCCGAGTACGCCAGCGGCATGTCCCAGGTCTGCGCATGGCCGTCGGCCAAAGCGGCTGTCGCCGTCAGCGCGGTGGCGCCCAGCAAAGCTGTCAGTTTCGTCATCGTGTAGTCTCCCTTGTTGGTCGATGAAGTCTTATGAGGCAAAACGTGCAGGCGCATAGGGCGCCAGGTCAAGGTTGGGGCGCTGCCCCGCCACCAGCTGTGCGAGCAGCCGGCCCGTCCGGGGCCCCGCCGTCAGGCCGATGTGGTGGTGGCCAAAGCCGGTGAACGCGCCTTCGAGCCCCGGCACCGCGCCGATCACCGGGATCGAATCGGCAGGCGCGGGGCGATGGCCCATCCACTCCTCCTCGCGCACCCAGGTCAGGCCCGGCAGCGCGGCCTTGAGGTTCCGGCGCAAAAGATCGAACGGCGCGCGCGAGGGCGGCGCCTCCAGCCCGCCGAACTCCACCACGCCCGCGAGCCTCAAGCGGCCCTCCATCGGGGTCGCCACGAACTTGCCGCTGGCCACCATCACTGGCGCCTTCGGCATATGCGACGGCTCCCAGAGCTCGATATGATACCCGCGCTCGCTTTCAAGCGGCACCTTAAGGCCCAGCTTGCGCGCAAGCGGTCCCGACCAGACGCCGGTCGCCAGCACCGCCCCGTCGCAGGCGATCGTCTCACCTCCTGCCCGCACACCGGTCACGCGACCACCCTCCCGCACGATGTCCTCGACATCCGCGATCCTGAGCGCCGCGCCCAGCCGCTCCGCCTCCCGCGCCAGCGCCTTCACATAGGCGCCCGGATCACTGATCCGCCCGTGATCGCCCATCTTGACCGCGCAGGTCACGTCTTCGGCCCAGGCCGGGTCCCAGGCCGCAACCCCGGCACGATCGAGCAGCTCCCACGTCAGCCCGTGCCGCTTGCGGATATCCCAGGCAAAGCCGTCCGCCTCGAACGCCTCCTTCGAGCGGTAGAGGTAGTAATAGTCCGACGGCACCACGTACCGCGCCGCCTCTGTGCCCGCCGAAAGCGCCTGATGCTCCTCGAGGCTGCCCGCCACCACGCCCTCGATCGCCTCGGCGATCCGCAGGGTGTCGTCGGCATTGGCGTGGCTGAGGTACTTTGCCAGCCACGGCACCAACCTCGGCAGGTACCCCCACCGCAGGAAAAGTGGTTGCGCCGGGTCGAGCAGCATGCCCGGCGCCTTGCGCACCAGACCCGGCCCGGTCACCGGCACCATCGCGCAGCGCGCCAGCACGCCGCCATTGCCGAACGACGCCCCCTCCCCCGGCCCCTTGCGGTCGACCAGCGTCACACGAAAGTTGTCCCGCCGGAGCCACAGCGCGGTGGACACGCCGACGATGCCGGCTCCGATCACGACGATGTGGCGCGGGGCATCCATACGGGGGTCACAACCTCTCGGCTTGCTTGCGTTCCGTGCACTCGACCATCACAAAGACGTTACGTCAACAATTCATTTGCAATTTGTCGACGTTTTATCGCCATTGCCCAGTCGTGCGGCAGCGCGAGCTTGCGAGGCGGGCTGGCTTCGTGTCAACTTTTGCCGCGAGGCGCGGTGTCTCGGCAGAGCGCAGGAGCACGCGGGATGATCTCGGACGGCACGATCTCGGAGGGCAAGGCGCTTCACGGCGCGTTGGTCGGGATCCTCATGCTCGAGACGCAGTTCCCGCGCATCCCCGGCGACATCGGCAACGCATCGACCTTCGACTTCCCGGTCGCCTACCACATCGTGCCCGGTGCCAGCCCGGACCTCGTCGTGCGCCGGGGCGCAGGCGGCACGCTCGATGCCTTTGTCGCGGCAGGCCGCACACTTGTGGCGGGTGGCGCCGACGGGATCGCCACGACCTGCGGGTTTCTCAGCCTCTTTCAGGACGATCTGCGCGCAGCGCTTGGCGTACCGGTGCTCACCTCCGCACTGATGCAGGTGCCACTGGTACAGATGACGTTGCCGCACGGGCAAAGGGTCGGCATCCTGACGATCAGTGCCGCGTCGCTCAGTCCCGCGCATCTCGCAGCGGCCAGAGTGCCGGACGGCACACCCATCGGCTCCACCGAAGGCGGCAACACTTTCACCGCCTCGATCCTCGGGAACGCGCCGACCCTCGACATCGCGGCCGCCGAAGAGGACAACGTCGCCGCCGCACGCAACCTTTGCGCAGAGCATCCCGAGGTCGGCGCGCTTGTGCTCGAATGCACCAACATGATCCCCTACGCCGCCGCGATCCGCGCTGCCACCGGACGCCCCGTCTTCAGCATGGAGACCGCCCTGCGCTGGTTCCAGAGCGGGCTTGTGCCGCGCCGATTCCCGCGTTGAAACTGGTTCCTCGCCCAGCCTGCCTTCCGGTCTTCACGCAAAGGCCGCAATTTCGCCCAAACTCCGAGGTAAGCAGCACATTCCGGTAGCTGCGCCGGAGTGTAACCTGGGATTTGTTAGATGTCGCGTTTCACCGCCTCGTTGGCTGTAGCCGTGCTCATGGGCTCTGCCGCCCCTGTCGCTGGAGACGAACATGTCGTCGCCATGCTCGGGCAGGGCTTCTTTCCGATGAACGTGTATCTCCAAAGCGGAGACACGGTGCGGTTCATGAACTTTACGAACAACGTGCAGGTCGCCGCCGCCGACGATGGCAGCTGGACCACCGGCGAGGTCGCCGCCGGCGCCGATCACGTGGTCACCATCCTCAGCGGGATGCGCCAGACGTTTCTCGCCAACGGCACGGCAGAGATTCAGGGCGCGTTCTACTTCGGCGTGCCGCCGCTGCACTACTGACGCCGGTCGGCGTTGGACGTCGCAAGAAGGGCAAGCGCCTCACCGAGTGAGGCTTGAGATTTGGGATTGAGAACGGGGGCCAGACACAGGAGGCAAAGCACCATGTGCAACGCCACGAAATGCGCGGGATGTCAGCGCGTCACAGGCGCAATAAGCTGCGCTCCGCTGGCCCTGTTGGAGTTGACCGCCCGGTCTACCGGATGCGCCGACACGGCGCCATCGGCCAACGGCTCCATCAGCCGGGCCGCGCCCTTGCCTGCCTCTCCGAGCCAAAGCGCCCAGTCCGAAGGCTCGAGGATCACCGGCATCCGGTGATGGATTTTCGCCATCTCCGCGTTCGCGGTGGTGGTCACGATGGCGCAGGTGGTCAGCGGCGCAGAGTCTTCGCCGCCCTTACCTTCGCCTCCCTTTTTGTCCCAGACCTGCCAAACCCCGGCGAGCGCCATGGGCGCGTCATCGGTGCGCGTGACGTACCAGGGCCAGCGCTGGCCCTCGGCATCCTTGGTCCATTCGTAGAACCCCGACACCGGGATGATGCACCGCCGCGCGCGGCACGCGTCGCGAAAGGCGGGCTTTTCGGCAATCGTCTCGCTGCGCGCATTGATCAGCAGCGGCCCATCCGTCGGCGTCTTGTACCACCGCGGCAGGAACCCCCAGCGCATCGGTCGCAGGCTGCGCCCCGTCTCGCCGCTTGACACGGTGGCGATCTGCATCGTTGGGCAGACGTTATAGTTCGGCACATCCGGCAGATCGTTGGCCGGCTGCGCAGCAAAAAGCTGCGCCATCGCGTCCGGCGGCAAGGTCACGGCAAAGCGCCCGCACATGGCCTAGTCCCGCGCCGGCGGCAGCGTGATCCGCGCGACCAGCCGGTGCACGCCAGGCGCCACGACGAGCACCGCCGGAAAGGCAATCGCCCAGGCCGTGATCCAACTGGTCAGCCACATGAGCAGGACGCCCGGCGCCAGGCCCAGAGCGAGCAGCGTCGCAACCCCCGACACGAGGAACGTCATGAAGCACGACAGGAAAAAGCCGAAGGCGAGGTTTTCAAACTTGTGCGGCAAGAACGGGCGCATGGGCCACCTGTGAAGAGCGTTGCAGTATCTCAGCATGCGCGGCACGCCGGTTCAAGGCGCCGCTGGGCTAAGTGCCGCGCGGCCGCAGGAGGCCAGACGTGCGTACAAGGCCCCAGGGCTCGAGCGCCGACCGGACCTCTGCCCACCGCGCCTGTGCGGCAAACGGGTCGAGGCGGAGCGCCGCGCCAATCTCCTGCACGGTGTGCCGCCCCGTGATGCGCGCCACGAAAGGCGCCGTCTCGCGCGGCAGGGACAACGTGCCAGAGACACCTTGCGCTGCAACCGGCACCGGCTTTCCGGCGCTCACCGCCTTGGCGAGCTTGGCCGCGTCCGCAATCAGGTGCGGCACCGCGCGCGGGCCTGCGCCCTTGGGCGCGGTCGCGTCGGCAGGACGAGCATAGCCCACGTGTTTGCGGATGGTCCCATTCAGCCGTTCGGCCATGGCGCGCGTTTGGCGCTCGGTCATGCCGTCCGGCGCGTCCGTAAGACGTCTGAGATCGTAGAGTACGGGCGGGCAAAGCCCCGCCATGGCAAACCCCGCCTCTGCGAGCAGCGCCTCCCACGTGTCGATCCCATACGCCTGGTCCTGGCTGTGCAGCAGCAGATCGTAAAAGCCCGCGTCGCTTTGCTCGTGATCCACGACTTGCGTGTTGCGCTTGAACGGGTGGCCGTCCGGAAGCTTGGCAAAAAGCGCCTTGGCCCGGGTCAGCCGCTCCCGGGGCTCGAGCCCCTCGAAAAGCGCGCCAAACGCCTCCTGCAGCGGATAGACCCCGCTGCGCCCATACGGCGCGTAGACCATCCAGCCGAGCCCGCCCTCGGGTTTGCACGCGGCGCGCAGCGCCTTGAGCCCTGCGAGCGGATCGGGCAGATGGTGCAGCACTCCACAGCAGTCGATATAGTCGAACGTGCCGTGCTCGGGCGCATCCAGAAGGCTCCCGGTATGAAAGGTGATCGACGTCAGGCCGCGCGCCTTGGCCCGCGCTTCGGCGATGCGGCGCGCCTCGCGCGACAGATCGATATAGGTGATCTCGTGCGGGACCTTGGCCGTGGTCAGCACCTGCGCCAACTGGATCAGCGCGTCGCCTGTGCCGCCACCCGCCACCAGCGCTCGAAAGGGCTGCGACCAATCCCGCGCGCCGCCAAAGAGCATGTGGTCGATCTCGACCGGGTGCGACGGGGACCCGGTGATGAGGCGCTTTGCCTCGTCCTTCGGGTCGCGCTCGGGATAGGGGTACGCGTCGTACTGGGCGGTGATCTCGGACATGAGGCGGCTTTAGCCGGTGCCGCCCGCGCCGTCAAAGCGGCGGATGCTATGGTGGCAGTCGGTGCAGGTCTCCCCGTCGTAGACCGCCTCTTCGGCATGGGTGAAGACAAGCCCCGCCCGTTCAAGCATCCCAAGCGAGGCCGTGTTGCGCGCATCGGCGATGCCGCTGATATGTGTGATCCGCGGGTCCTGCCAGAGGAGCGTGAGCCCCGCGCGATACGCCTCCGTCCCGAGCCCCTGCCCCCAGTGCTGCCGCGCCAGCGTGATCCCCAACTCCGCCGCGCCATGCGCACGGTCGATGTAAATCCCAAGATCACCGAGCAGCGCCCCATCCGGCGCGCCGATGGCAATCTGGCTCCACGTTCCGTCCTGAAACAATGGCCCTTCCGCCGCTGCGGCGAGAAAGGCTTTCGCCGTGTCACGGTCCATCACCTCCCAGCTTTGGTAGCGGGCGACCTCAGGGTCCGTGCGGTAGTCGAGGAACGGGCCCAAATCAAAAGGGCCGAACCGTCGCAAAACGATCCGGCCCGTTTCGAGCAGCAACCGAGGATGGGTGGAACCACCCATCCTACTGGCGCGCCGGATGCGTAGGATGGGTGATGTCACCCATCCCGGCACATTTACTTCTGTGCGATGCGGCCATCGGTGTAGGGCGTGTAGGCCCCGCCCTGCGCGGCCATGTACTCGGCCACGACATCGGCGAGGTCCGGGCCGAAGTCATAGGCGTTCTCGGCATCGACGAACATCTTGTAACCGTCACCGCCGCCGCGGACGTAGTTGTTGGAGACGAGCCCATAGGTCTTGGCCGGATCGATCGGCACGAAACTGTCGCCTTCCATCACCATCACGTCCTGGATGCGGCCCTCGCCGGGCGCCACCGACGCGTCCCAGGTGAACTTGAGACCTGCGACCGCGGGGAAGCGGCCCTTGACCTCTTCGACCTGGCTGACGCCATTCTCGAGCGCGTCGATCACCGTCTGGCCCGACACCTGGAAGGTGGAGAGCGTGTTCTGGAACGGCAGCACGGTCAGCACTTCGCCCATGGTTACCTCGCCCGCGTCGATGGAGGCGCGCACGCCGCCCGCGTTCTGGATGGCAATCGAGATGCCCTGATCCTTGACCCGGTCGAGCATCGCGTCGGCCACGAGGTTGCCCATTGCGCATTCCTGCACGCGGCAGACGTTGCGGTCACCCTCGATGGCGGCGGCGGCCTCGGCCACGACGCGCGTCTTCATCTCTTCGATGGGACCCGAAAGCTCGGCCACGCGCGCAACGATGGCCTCGTCTTCGGCGACCGAAGCATCCAGAAGGATCGTGTCGCCCGTGGCTTCGGTCACGTTGCCGGCGTCATCGAAGGTCAGTTTCAGGTGGCCGACGTATTTGGAATAGGCGTAAGCCTGCACCACAGGCGTGCCGTTCACCATCTGCGGGTAAGCCATCGCGTCCTCGTCCGTGTTGGACATCAGCGAGTGCGAGTGACCACCGACAATGGCGTCGAGACCGTCGACGGCCTCGGCCAGCTCGCGGTCACGCGGCAGGCCCACGTGCGTCAGGGCGATGATCTTGTTGACGCCCTCGCCTTCGAGCGTGGCAATGTCGGCGGCAAGGCTCTCGGCCTCGTCGGTAAAGATCACGGCGTTCGACGGCGAGGAGGTCTCGACCGTGTCCACGGCCAGCGCCGAGACGATGCCGATTTTCTGACCGCCCACTTCGAGCACCACGTGGTTCTCGACCTTGCCGGCGAGCACGTTCGAGGACGACACGTCGATGTTGCCGGAGATCACCGGGAAATCGACGCCGTCCGCGAGCTTGGCCAGCCCCTCGTCACCGTCATCGAACTCGTGGTTGCCGACCGCCATGGCGTCGAACCCGATCGCGTTCATGAACTCGATCTCGGCGTCGCCCTTGTAGGTCGTGTACATCAGCGAGCCCTGGTACTGGTCGCCGGCGTCCAGAACGATCACGTTCTCGCCGGCCAGCTCCTCGCGCAGCTCGGCAATCTTGGTGGCAACGCGCGCGACCCCGCCAAAGCACTTGCCCTCGGCGTTGTCTTCGGCGCCGCAGGTGCTGTCGAACCGGTTGATCGGCTCGATCCGGCTGTGAAGGTCGTTGATGTGGATCACGTGCAGCGTGAAATCGGCCTGCGCGACGGTCGCGGTCATCGCAAGGGCAGCGACGCTGGTAAGTGTGCGAATGGTCATAAAGGGCATCCTCCTGAAAGATGCGGGTAGCCAAGCCTCTGCGCGGCAGAGAGTCAAAGGCTGATTGCGCCGCTGCCGTAAAGGCAGGCTGTGACACGCCGATGACGCCGCCTCTTGCGCCATCCGTGCGCCGCACCTTGACGCCGCGCGCGCCAGCCCGCATCACCGCGCCCATGCTGATCTACAAGATATTCCGCGCCCCCGAGTGGCAGGCGCTGCGCGCCGAAGGCACGACGCTTGGCGCGCCCATCGACCTTGCCGACGGGTACGTGCACTTTTCGACTGCCCAGCAGGCCGAGGAGACGGCGGCCAAGCACTTTGCCGGGGAGGACCATTTGTTCCTCGTGGCCGTCGAGACCGACCGGCTGGGCGATGCGCTCAAATGGGAAGTCTCGCGCGGCGGGGCGGAGTTCCCGCACCTTTACCGCGAGATGCGGATGGAGGACGTCGCCTGGGCGCAGCCCCTGCCCCTGACCGAGGCCGGACACGCCTTCCCGCCGGGGTTTGCCACCAGTGCTTGAACGGATCGGACTGCCGCTCTTGCGTCAGATCGATCCGGAGCGCGCGCATGGGCTCGCGCTCAAGGGCGTGCGGATGGGGCTCGCGCCCAAAGCGGACCCGTTTGTCTCCGAACGGCTTGAGGTGGACCTCTGCGGGCTGCGACTGCAAAATCCGCTAGGGCTGGCTGCCGGGTTCGACAAGAACGCGACAGCGCTGGCGGGGCTCAGCCAGGCAGGCTTCGGCTTTCTCGAGGTGGGCGCCGCGACCCCGCGCCCGCAGCCGGGCAACCCCCGCCCGCGCCTCTTCCGGCTCAAGGAGGACCGTGCGGCGATCAACCGGTTCGGCTTCAACAACGACGGGATGGAGATGATTGCCCAGCGGCTCAAGGCGCATCATGCCACGATCCCGGTGGGCCTGAACCTGGGGGCCAACAAGGACAGCACCGACCGCGCGGCGGATTACGCCAAGGTGCTCACGCGCTGCGCGGCCGAGTGCGATTTCGTGACGATCAATGTCTCTTCACCCAACACCGAAAGCCTGCGCGACCTGCAAGGCAAAGACGCGCTGACCGCGCTCATCTCGAACGTGCTCGAGGCGCGGGCAAAGCTCGACTGCTGGGTGCCGGTGTTCGTGAAGATCGCGCCGGACCTCACCGATGCCGAGGTCGCGGATGTGGCGGACGCGGCGCGGCAGACCGGCATCGACGGGCTGATCGCCACCAACACCACGATCTCGCGCGAGGGCCTGCGGAGCACGCACCGCGGCGAGACCGGCGGGCTCTCGGGCGCGCCCCTGCGCGATGCCTCGACGCGCGTGCTGGCCAAGCTCTTTGCCGCGACCGAAGGCACCCTGCCGATCATCGGCGTGGGCGGCATCGCCTCCGCCGAAGACGCCTATGCCAAGGTCTGCGCGGGCGCGACGGCGCTGCAGCTTTACACCGCGCTTGCGTATGAAGGGCTCGGCCTCGTGCCGCGCATCCTCCACGGCCTCGACGCGATCTTGGAGGAGCGCGGCCAGACCATGACCTCCGCCCGCGGCACCGCCGCCCCGGACTGGCTCTGACACACAGGATGGGTGCAAGCACCCATCCTACGACACCGCGCGCCCTGTAGGATGGGTGGTTCCACCCATCCTCCGCCAGGACTCAAAAGCCCCCAAACAATATGTCCGCCGGCCCCACCGCCACGACATTTTCGACAAGCCAAATGCCTCCCCCCGCGTCACCCTGAAAAGTGACGTGACGTCGCGGTTACGTCAACTTCGATCGCCATTGTAGGCTTTGCCCAAAGCGCACACATGACGGATCGCTGAACCAGATGTTTGACGGACCTGTGGACATGACCGACGAGACGATGACGATCCGCGCGATGTGCGATGCCTTCGACGTGACCCCGCGCACGCTGCGCTTTTACGAGGCCAAGGAGCTGCTCTTTCCGCTCCGCATCGGCCAGAAGCGCCTCTTTACCAAGCGCGACCGCGCCCGGCTCAAGCTGATCCTAAAGGGCAAGCGCTTCGGCTTCTCGCTTGAAGAGATCCGCCAGCTGCTGGACCTTTACGACAAGGGCGACAACCAGCGCACGCAGCTGACGGCGGCCTATTCGGTGGCCCGCAGCCGCCTCGACGAGCTGGAGCGCCAGCGCGCCGAGCTCGACGTCGCCATCGCCGACCTCAAGGACATGATGAAATGGGGCGAGGAGATCATCGCCCAGTTCGACGAACGCCGCGCAGCCACCGGCTGAGCCGCCCCCCAAAAAGACACAGACGTACCTGCGGAGGAGACCTCACATGCCGACCTACATCGCCCCCACCAAGGACATGCAATTCCTGCTGCACGAGGTCCTCAAGGCCAGCGAAAGCAGCGTGCCGGGGTACGACGAGCTGGAGCCCGACTTCACCGGCGCCGTGCTCGAAGAGGCCGGCAAGCTCGCGTCAGAGGTCCTGCAACCGCTCAACGTCGTCGGCGACACCGAGGGCTGCACCTTCGAGAACGGCGTGGTCCGCACACCCGAGGGCTTCAAGGCGGCCTTCGACCAGCTGCGCGAAGGCGGCTGGACCGCGCTCGACTGCGACCCGGAGTATGGCGGCCAGGGCATGCCGTACCTCCTTGGCACGGCTGTCGGCGAGATGTTCGTGTCGGCCAACATGGCCTTCAACATGTACCAGGGCCTGACGCACGGCGCCTATTCGGCGATCCATGCCCACGGCTCGGACGAACAGAAGGCAACCTACCTGCCGAAGATGGTGACCTGCGAGTGGACCGGCACCATGAACCTGACCGAGCCGCATTGCGGCACGGACCTTGGCCTCATGCGCACCAAAGCGGTCCCGCAGGACGACGGCACGTACAAAGTGTCGGGGCAAAAGATCTTCATCTCCGCCGGTGACCACGACATGGCCGAGAACATCATCCACCTGGTCCTCGCCAAAATTCCCGGCGGCCCGGACGGCATCAAGGGCGTCTCGCTCTTCATCGTGCCAAAGTTCCTGGTGAACGAGGACGGCTCGCTCGGCGCCCGCAACGGCGTCTCGGTCGGCAAGATCGAAGAAAAGATGGGCATCCACGGCAACGCCACCTGCGTGATGAACTACGACGAGGCGACTGGCTACCTCATCGGTGAGGCGCACAAGGGCATGCGCGCGATGTTCACCATGATGAACGAGGCGCGGCTCGGCGTGGGCCTACAGGGCTATGCGCAATCCGAGGTCGCCTACCAGAACGCCCTCGCCTATGCCGTCGACCGTCTGCAAGGGCGTGACGTGACCGGGGCCAAGAACCCCGACGGGCCTGCCGATCCGCTGATCGTGCACCCTGATATCCGTCGCAACCTGATGGACCAGAAGAGTTTTACCGAGGGTGCCCGCGCATTCACCTTCTGGGGTGCCTCGCTCATCGACGCGGCTCACCGGTCGGGTGACAAGGACGCGGACGGTCTCATCTCGCTCCTGACCCCAGTGATTAAAGGCTTCCAGACCGACAAGGGCTTCGAGATGGCCACGAACGCCCAGCAGGTCTACGGCGGGCACGGCTATATCGAGGAATGGGGCATGTCCCAGTTCGCCCGCGACGCCCGGATCGCCATGATCTACGAAGGGGCGAACGGCGTTCAGGCGCTCGATCTGGTGGGCCGGAAGCTGGCTCAGGACGGCGGCAAGCACGTGATGGGCTTCTTTGAGATGGTGAAGACCTTCTGCAAGGAGAACGCCGGTGATGCGGCTTTTGACGCGGAGTTCCTGAACCCCCTCAAGGCCGCGTCCAAGGACCTGCAGGCGGCGGGCATGTACTTCATGCAGAACGGGACCAAGAACCCGAACCACGCGCTCGCAGGCTCGTATGACTTCATGCACATGTTCGGCCATGTCTGCCTCGGCTACATGTGGGCGCGCATGGGTCTGGCCGCGAAACAAGCTCTGGCGGCGGGCGCCTCGGACACCGAGTTCTACGAGACCAAGCTCACGACCGGGCGCTACTACATGGCGCGGCAATTGCCCGCGACGGCCATGCACCTGGCGCGCATCCAGTCGGGTGCAGACACGGTGATGGCGCTCAAGGCGGCAAACTTCTAAGCTTTGGCGGGTGGGCCTCGGCCCAACCTACGCACGGCTCGACGGAGGCTTTTAATGACCGCCCACTGGCGCACCGACGAACACCAGATGCTCGCCGAGATGACGGCCAAGTTCATCACCGAAGAATGGTCGCCGCATTTCGACCGCTGGCGCAAACAGGGCGAGATGGACCGCGAGACCTGGCAACAGGCCGGGGAACTCGGTCTTCTTTGTCCCTCCGTGCCGGAAGAATACGGCGGCGCGGGCGGTGACTTTGGCCACGAGGCGGTGATCTTGATGGAAGGGTCCCGCGCCAACCTCGCCTCCTGGGGCCACGGCATCCATTCGGGCATCGTCGCGCACTACATCCTCGCTTACGGCACCGAGGATCAGAAACAGCGCTGGCTGCCAAAAATGGTTTCCGGCGAGCTGGTGGGCGCTTTGGCCATGACCGAACCTTCGGGTGGCTCCGACGTGCAGGCGATCAAGACCCGCGCCGTGCGCGACGGCAATGCGTACCGCCTCTCGGGGCAAAAGACCTTCATCACCAACGGCCAGCACGCCAACCTGATCGTGGTCGCCGCCAAGACCGACCCCAAGGAGCGCGCCAAGGGCGTCTCGCTTGTGGTGGTCGAAACCGACGGCGCAGCAGGCTTTTCCCGCGGCCGCAACCTCGACAAGATCGGCTGCCACGCCGCAGACACGTCCGAGCTTTTCTTCGACAACGTCGAGATTCCGCCGGAAAACATCCTCGGCCAGGAAGAGGGCCAGGGCTTTTACCAGATGATGAAACAGCTCCCGCAGGAGCGGCTCATCATCGCCTGCGGCGCAATCGGCGCCATGCAGGGCGCGGTCGAACGCACCGTCGCCTATTGCAAGGAACGCGAGGCGTTTGGCGGACCGCTCACGCAGTTCCAGAACACCCGCTTCAAACTCGCCGAATGCCAGACCAAGACGGCTGTGGCCGAAGCGTTCGTCGACGCCTGCATCACCGAACACCTGGCTGGTGAGCTGACCGTCGAGAAAGCCGCGATGGCCAAATACTGGACGACCGACACGCAAGGCGAAGTGCTCGACGAATGCCTGCAACTGCACGGCGGCTACGGCTACATGCAGGAATACGCCGTCGCCGAGATGTGGACCGACGCCCGCGTGCAGCGCATCTACGGCGGCACAAACGAGATCATGAAAGAGCTGATTGCGAGGGCGTTGTGAGCTTTCCCAGGACCAGCGCCTTGGGCAAACCGGCCCTCCGGGGGGAGTTTTTCCGGGAAGATGAAGCGCGGAGCGTGGCGCAAAGCTCCACCCCGCGCGCTGCGTCGATCTCGCTAGGCGGCACTCGACTGCGGCGGCGGGGCTTCACCTTCCATACGGCTCAACTCTCCAGTCTGCCGCACCTCTCGACCATGAACCCATTAACCTTAACGGGCCGTGAACAGGAAAAGGGCGCGGGCTCCTTTCTGCTTCATCTTCCCAAATAAACTCCGGGGGTCCGGGGGCTGGCCCCCGGTCCGACGCCAAACCAAAGGACCATCCCATGACGATCAAGCTCTACTGCTTCGGAGAATCCGGCAACGCCTACAAAGCGGCGCTTGCGCTTGAGCTGAGTGGACTCGACTGGGAGCCGGTGAAGGTCGACTTCTTTGGCGGGGAGACGCGGTCTGACGCTTATCGGGCGGACGTGAACCCGATGGGGGAGGCGCCGGTGCTGGTCGATGGGGACGTGCGGCTCACGCAGTCGGGTGTCATCCAGCAATACGTGTCGGACAAGAGCGGCAAGTTCGGCGGCGGCGACCAGCACTACGAGGTGCTGCGCTGGGTGCTATGGGACAACCATAAGCTCTCGTCGCAAGCGGGGATAACGCGGTTCCTAATGAACTTTTTGCCCGAGGACAAACGCCCGCAGGAGGTGATCGGCTTCATGCAGGGGCGGCTCAAGGCGGCCTACGCAGTGCTCAACGATCACCTTGAAGGGCGGGACTGGATCGTCGGGGACGGGATTACCAATGCCGACATCTCCTGCTGCGGGTACCTCTTTTACCCGGAGCCCTTTGGGTTTGACCGCGCGGACTGGCCGCACATCGATCGCTGGCTTTCCAATATCCAAGCGCTCGACGGGTGGAAGCATCCCTATGACCTGATGCCCGGCTCTCCGGCGGACCGGGCGTAGACGATGCCAAAGATCGACCTCGCCTCGGTGCCCGTCAAAAGTGGCTCCACCTACCCTGCCCCCTTCGATCAGGAAGTTGCAGGGCGCACCTCGCAGCGTATTGGGGATGCGGGAGGGCTGACGCAGTTTGGCGCCAACATCATCCATCTCGCGCCGGGCGCCGCCTCCTCGATGCAGCACTGGCACGAGCGGCAGGACGAGGCGCTGGTGGTCCTCACCGGCACGCCCACGCTCATCGAAGAGACCGGCGAGACTTTGCTTGCGCCGGGCGATGTGGCGACCTTCAAGGCGGGCATCGCCAACGGGCATCACCTTGTGAATCGCACCGGCACGCCAGCGAGCTTTTTTGTCGTCGGAACGCACACGGACACCGAGGTCGGGCACTACACAGGCCGAGATCTCAAGGTCACCAACGACGGTGACACCTCAATCTTTACCAAGAACGACGGATCGCCGCTCGACTGAGCCGAGGGGTCCACAGACGAAAGGATGCACCCATGACCGAAGCCTATATCTACGACGCCCTGCGCACGCCGCGCGGGAAGGGGCGCAAGGACGGCAGCCTCCACGAGGTCACCTCGCTGCGGCTGTCGGCAGAGACGATGAACGCCGTGAAAGAGCGCAACAACCTCGATGGCCACGCAGTCGAGGACGTCATCTGGGGGAACGTCACGCAAGTGGGCGAGCAAGGCGGCTGTCTGGCGCGCTCCGCCGTGTTGGCGAGCGACCTCGACGAGCGCATCCCGGGCCTTGCGATCAACCGCTTTTGCGCGTCGGGGATGGAGGCGGTGAACCTGGCCGCCAACCAGGTGCGCGGCGGTGCAGGCGACGCCTATATCGCGGGCGGGGTAGAGATGATGGGGCGCGTTGCCATGGGAAGCGATGGCGCGGCGATTGCCGTTGACCCGAGCCTCGCGATGAACAGCTACTTTGTCCCGCAAGGCATCTCGGCGGACATCATCGCAACCGAGTACGGCTTTTCCCGCGACGACGCGGACGCGCTGGCGGTCGAATCCCAGAAACGCGCTAAGGCGGCCTGGGACGACAAGCGCTTCGACAAGTCGGTCATCACCGTGCGCGACATCAACGGCCTGCCGATCCTCGACCATGACGAGTACATGCGCCCCGGCACCGACATGCAATCGCTCGGCGGTCTCAAGGCGAGCTTCAAGGACATGGGCGAGGCGATGCCCGGCTTCGACAAGATTGCGCTGATGAAGTACCCCCATCTCGAGCGCATCAACCACATCCACCACGCCGGGAACTCCTCGGGGATCGTGGATGGTGCCGCTGCCGTGCTGATCGGAAACAAGGAATTTGGTGAAAAGCACGGGCTGACACCCCGCGCGCGGATCAAGGCGACCGCCAAGATCGGGACCGATCCGACGATCATGCTCACAGGCCCGGTGCCGGTGACCGAAAAGATCCTCGCCGACAGCGGGATGAGCATCAGCGACATCGATCTCTTCGAGGTGAACGAGGCGTTTGCCTCCGTGGTTCTGCGCTTCATGCAAGCGTTCGACGTGGACCATGACAAGGTGAACGTGAACGGCGGCTCGATCGCAATGGGTCACCCGCTGGGTGCGACCGGCGCGATCATCATCGGCACGCTCCTCGACGAGCTCGAGCGGACGGGCAAAGGCACGGGCCTCGCCACGCTCTGCATCGCGTCCGGCATGGGCGCGGCAACCATCATCGAGCGGATCTGACGCGCCGATGACGCGCAGGCCGGTCTCCCACACACCTGCCCCGCCCCCCGAGGGCGCGGAAAAGGTCGTGGCGCATCCGATGACGGTCTACCAGGCCTTCATCGACCGGCTGAGCGCGATCAATCTGGCCCGCGATACGGACGCCTGGCTCGATCATTCGGAGTACCCCTACAGCGTGCACACCGATCTGACCGACAAGGTGATCGAGACGCGGGGGGAGGCCGAGGCGTTCATCGCGTCGGTCAATGCGCTGGTCGCGGACGAGGAGATCGACAGCTTCGTGCGCCAGGCCGACCACGCCGAGTACCTTGCCCCGTCGCTCATCATCGGCCACCACACGACCACCCTGTCGCGGCGCGGCGCGGTGATCGTGGGTCCGCTGCTGAGCCGGATGGTGATCCGCAACACGACCGGCGCCTGGCGGTTGATCTCGGTGACCAACGCGGTGTCGAACACCGACTATCCCTATGCGATGCCTGAGCCGTCGGACGGGCTGCTGCCCGAGGCCAACATCCGCGCGCGGCGCATGGCTTCGGCGCAGCCGGGCACGCCGGC
Source organism: Pseudaestuariivita sp. (assembly GCF_052825805.1). Lineage (NCBI taxonomy): Bacteria > Pseudomonadati > Pseudomonadota > Alphaproteobacteria > Rhodobacterales > Paracoccaceae > Pseudaestuariivita > Pseudaestuariivita sp. The sequence goes on from NZ_JBRBVB010000013.1 coordinate 325,315, forward strand.
GCACCTCGGGCTGACGGAGGACGAGGCGGATGCGGAAGTGATCTACGACGCCTTCCTCACCGCCTTTACCGCCGCCAATGTGACCGGCGATTTCGCCACCTGGAACGCGCTGCACGTGGACCGCGTGCGCAAACACACGCCGACCACCGAGACCACCGTCGAGACCGGCCTGCACCGGCGCGGCATCTTTGACGCCATCACCAAAGAGATCACGTCCCGCGGCGGCACTGGCCTGAGGCGCGAGCGGCAAAGTGCCCAGTGGAGCGGACCGGGCGAGATCAGCGGCACGCACCTCACGATGATCCTCGCAGAAGGCAAACTTGCCGCCGAGCAGATGCGCGGCCAGTTCATCCTCCGACGCACGGACGGCGCGTGGAAGCTCGCCGATGTCACCAACGACCGCGACGTGGACGCGGCCCCGATCCCATCGGCCGAGACTCTGAAACACCGAACCAAACCTACGCAGCCCTAGGCGCGTGGACCTCGAACTTTGGGAGCGGCCCCGCCCCTCCCGCACGAAAGGAGAAAGACCATGACCGATTTCACCTACGAGGTGGACGCCGACGGCGTCGCAATCGTCACCTGGGACGCCCCCGGCAAGTCGATGAACGTGCTGACGCGCGAGGCCTTTGGCCTGGTCGAGGAGTACATCGACCGCGCGCTCGCCGATGACGCCGTGAAGGGCGTCGTGATCACCTCGGGCAAGAAGGACTTTGCCGGCGGCATGGACCTCAACGTGCTCGCCTCGATCCGCGAGGAGAGCGGCGAGAACCCGGCGCAGGGCCTCTTTGACTTCACCATGAACGGCCACCGCATCCTGCGCAAACTCGAGCGCGCCGGGATGGATCCCAAGACCAACAAGGGCGGCAAGCCCATCGCCTGCGCCATCAACGGCACCTGTGCCGGCATCGGCACCGAGATCGCGCTGGCCTGCCACCGCCGGTTCATGACCGACAACGTAAAGGCCAAGATCGGCCTGCCGGAAATCCTGCTCGGCATCTTCCCCGGCGGCGGCGGCACGATCCGCTACTCCCGCATGGTGGGCGCCATGGCCGCCTCTCCGGTCCTCCTCGAGGGGAAGATGATGGCCCCCAAACAGGCCAAGGGCGCGCAGCTGGTGGACGAAGTCTCCGCCGACCCCGTCGCCGATGCCAAGGCGTGGGTGCTGAGCGCGACTGACGCCGACATCGTGAAACCCTGGGACGCCAAGGGCTACAAGATGCCCGGCGGCGCGCCCTACCACCCGGCAGGCTTCATGACCTTTGTCGGCGCCTCGGCGATGGTGAACGGCAAGACGCAAGGCGTCTACCCCGCTGCCAAAGCGCTCCTCTCGGCGGTCTACGAAGGCGCGCTTGTGCCCTTTGACACCGCGCTGAAAATCGAGGCGCGTTGGTTCACGCACGTCCTAATGAACCCCTCGTCCTCCTCGATGATCCGCTCGCTCTTCATCAACAAGCAGGCCCTCGAAAAGGGCGCGAATCGCCCTGCCGTGGACGACCAGACCGTGAAAAAAGTCGGCGTGCTCGGCGCCGGCATGATGGGCGCAGGCATCGCGCTTGTCTCGGCGCAGGCCGGCATCGAGGTCGTCCTGATCGACCAGACGCAAGAGGCGGCTGACCGCGGCAAAGCCTACACCGAGACCTACGCCGACAAAGGTATCAAACGCGGCAAGGCCACGCCCGAGAAGAAGGAAGCGCTGCTCAGCGCCATCACCGCGACCACCGATCTGGACGCGCTCAAAGGCTGCGACCTGATCGTCGAGGCGGTGTTCGAGGACCCATCCGTCAAAGCCGAGATGACCAAGAAGGTCGAGGCCGTCGTGGGCGAGGACTGCATCTTTGCCACCAACACCTCGACCCTGCCGATCTCGGACCTCGCAAAAGCCTCGGTCCGGCCCGAGAAGTTCATCGGCATCCACTTCTTCTCGCCTGTCGAAAAGATGATGCTGGTCGAGATCATCAAGGGCCGTGAAACCGGCGACGTCGCGGCGGCCAAGGCACTCGATTTCGTGCGGCAAATCCGCAAGACGCCGATCGTGGTGAACGACGCGCGCTTCTTCTACGCCAACCGCTGCATCATCCCCTACATCAACGAGGGCATTCGCATGGTCGGCGAAGGGGTCTCCCCCGCGCTGATCGAGAACGCCGCGCGGATGGTCGGGATGCCGCTCGGACCGCTCCAACTGGTGGACGAGACCTCCATCGACCTCGGCGTCAAGATCGCCAAGGCCACCCGCGCGGCGATGGGCGACGCCTACCCCGACGGAGCGGTGGACGACGTCCTCTTCTGGATGGCGGACGAAGGGCGCATGGGCCGCAAGTCGGCAGCGGGCTTTTACGCCTACGACGACAAGGGCAAACGCGGCCTCCTCTGGGAGGGCCTCGCGGCCAAGTACCCGGTTGCGGGCGACCAGCCCGACCTGCACGAGGTCCAGCACCGCCTGCTCTTTGCCCAAGTGCTCGAGGCCGTGCGCGCGTTCGAGGACGGCGTGCTCGAGGACATCCGCGAGGGCGACGTCGGCGCGATCCTCGGATGGGGCTTTGCGCCCTGGTCGGGTGGTCCATTCTCCTGGCTCGACATCGTCGGCGCGCCCTGGGCCGCCGAACAATGTGACGCGCTCGAAGCGAAATACGGCGCCCGCTTTGCCTGCCCCGCCCTCTTGCGCGAGATGGCCGACAAGAACGCCAGTTTTTACGGACGCTACGGCAATGGCGAGCAAGCCAAGGCGGCCTGAGACCCCGGCAGGCGCCCATCGCGGCGTCTGCCCCAAGACCTAAGCCAGGATCGCGGCAACGCGGTCCGGCACCTCGCGCGCCAGCTCCTCCGCAGACTCCCCCATCCGGGCGCGGAACGCGAGGCCGAACATCATGTCCTGCACCAACCGCGCGCGGAACGCGGACGGAAACCCCTCCGGCAATGCGCCTTCGGCGACGAACGCCTCGAACCGCTCGGCAAAACAGCTGACAAATCCCGCTTGGCCGTCGCGCAAACGTGCGGCCACTTCTGCGTCCCGCCCTGCTTGCGTGCCGGCACAGGAGGCAACAAGGCACCCGCCCGGCGCATCGCCTTTCGCGCGGTGCCCCGCGATCATCATCTCGAAAAACGCCGTCAGCGCCGTCTCGGGCGTCTTGCCAGCAAGGAATGCGCGCACTGCAGCCGCGCCCGAGGTCTCGCCATAGCGCGCGAGCGCTTCGAGAAAGAGCGCCTGCTTGTCCCCGAACGCGCCGTAAAGGCTCGGCCGGTTGATGCCCATGGCGCGGGTCAAAAGGTCCATCGACGCGCCATCGTACCCCTCGGCCTGGAACACCCCCACCGCCGCATCGAGCGCTGCCTCGCGGTCGAACTTGCGCGGGCGGCCTTTCTTTTTTGTATCGATCATTACAAATATCTCTTGAATACCTGTTCAGCTTTTATATGTACCTTTCAGTACAAATTAAAAGAGGACAGACCGATGGGTGAGACCGCGGCAAAGACCATTCTCAAGATCAACTCGAGCGGACGGGTCACCGGCTCGCATTCCCGGCGCCTGCTGGACAAGCTCGCGGCGAAACTGCAGTCTGAGGCGCCCGGCGCGCAGGTGATCGAGCGCGACGTGTCTGCGGGCATGGAGTTCCTCGACGAGGCGTGGATCGGCGCGAACTTTACGCCGGCAGACACAAGAAGCGATGCGCAAGCGGCGCGACTTCAGGGCTCGGACGCGCTCGTGGCCGAAGTGCAGGCGGCGGATACGCTGCTGATCGCCGTGCCGATCTACAACTTCGGCGTGCCGGCCGCGCTCAAGGCGTGGGTCGACCAGATCTGCCGCGCTGGCGTCACCTTCCGCTACGGCGCAAACGGTCCCGAAGGGATGCTCGAAGGCAAGACAGCGCACCTCGTCGTCACCTCGGGCGGCACCAGGTCCGGCTCGGAGATCGATTTTGCCACCGGCTACATGCGGCACGTCCTTGGCTTTGTCGGGATCACCGACGTGCGGGTGATCGCCGCGGACCGCCTGATGGCCGGAGAGGCGGAAAAGCTGGCAGAAGTGGACGCCCTGATCGCCGCCGCGTAAGCGGAGCAATGAGAGGCGCGCCGAGGAACTAGGCTCGGCGCGCCCCGCCCACTGCAGGGGTTGAGCAGCAGACCACAGAACTGTCTGGGACTGTGTCATGCGAGCCACGTCGCCGCGGCTCGTGACCACTTACCGCCGATTCCATGGCCTGAATTGGCGGCAAATAAGGCGAAGCGGTGTCATTGGCCGCGGGCCGGAAACGCTCCGCATCGCGCGCGCCGATTGGCTTCAATTCGGATCAAATACGTATCCAAATTTCGCCACATCTTCGCAGCATGCCTTACCCACGGCCTGACGTGCAGCCGAATCGTAGTAGACGCGAAAATCCTCGCGGCGCGCGCTTGCGTTCGCGCGGGGCATCTCGATCCGAAAGCCCAGATGCGCCTCGATCGGGGCAAGGTCCTCGGCCAGATGCTCGAGCCGCACGAAATGCGCGCGGCAGACCCCGTCGGGGTCCGTCACGTAGCTTGCGTAGGAATTCGCCGCAAAGGCGGCCCGGGTCTCGGGATGCTGGACAAAGTCGCCGAACTCCATCGACTTGGCGCGCGCCACCGCCGGGTGGTCAAAGCCCTGTTCGCGCAGCCAGTGGTAGTAGCTCACCGCCCGGTCCCAGGGATTGCGCACCAGCGTAAAGACGCAGAACTTGGCCCGCATCTCTTCGGTCACCAGCCCGTCCACATCGCGGAGCGTACTGTGCTTCCAGAGGCGCCCCGGCACGGAGAGCCCCTTGAGCCGCCCCTTGCGCTGCCGCGCCTTGGGCGTGTCGCCGATCATGATATCGTCCTTCATCGCGCGTGCCTCGAGCGCCAGCGCCATCGCCGTCCCGCCCGTCTTGGGAATGTGCACGAATATCAGCCGCCGCCCCGGAGAGATGATCATGCCCGGCTCCTCAGCGCGATGAGCGTGCCGGCGCAGATGATGCAGGCGATCCCCAAAAGACCCAGCGGGCCGAGCGCCTGACCATAGGCCACCCAGGCCACCAGTGGGCCGAAGACCAGCACCGTGTATTCGAAGACGGTCACATGGCTCGCCTCCCCGTGCTGGTACGCCCAGATGATGAGCCCGACACCGACCAACGAGAACACGGCCTGCACCACGATCCAATGTCCGACAGAATGGATGTCCCAGGTCCAACCGCGCGTGATGAAATCGTCGCCACCGCCGGTCAGCGCCAGTCCCACGACCCCAAAAAGCGCCTGCGCCAGGAACATGCCGAGCAGCATAGACAGCGTGCCCTCCCCGTCGCAGAGTGTGCGCGTGATGACCGAGCCGCTGGCGTAGAGCAGCCCGCCCAGCATCGGTACCAGCGCGGCGGGATGCAGGCCCTCGTCTCCCGGCTGCAGGACGAGCAGCACGCCGGCAAACCCGATGGCGACGGCGACGATGCGCACCGGACCGATGGCCCGCCCCTGCACAAAGGCAGAGATCAGCAGCACAAAGATCGGCGCGGTGAAAAGCCCGGCCAGCGCCTGCGCAAAGGGCACGAACCCCAGCGCGCCAAAGTAGAACGCCATCGCCGCCGCGATCAACATCGATCGCAGCGCAACCGCACTCCAACGCTCGGGCCGCAGGCGCGCACCCCAAACCCACGCAATCGCCACGATCAAAGGCGCCGCAAGCGCCGTGCGCAGGATAAAGAACTGCCAGACGCTCATCACCTTGGCGATGTCGACCACGGTGGTGTCGATCAGGCCGACGATGGCCATCGCGCTCAGCATCGCCAGCGCGGCGCGCCGGGGTCTCAGAGGCGTGGCGGGCGCAGCTGTCATTTCCCGTCTTTCCAAGCGGTTGAATGTAGGCCAATGTCCCGAGCCGGGACACGAGGCACCACGGGAGGGCACCATGGGGTGGATGGCAGACGAAACCGGTCTGGACAAGTGCGCGGCGAACTATGTGCCGCTGACACCGCTCTCGCACCTGCAGCGCGCGGCGCGCGTTTTTCCCGACCGGCTGGCGGTGGTCTACGGCACGCACCGCACCTCGTACGCCGACTACCACGCGCGCGTCTCGCGGCTGGCCTCGGGCCTTGCCGGCCTCGGCGTCAAGCCCGGTGAGGTCGTCGCGACGGTCCTGCCCAACGTCCCCGCGCAGGTCGAGGCATCGTTCGGCGTGCCGGCCTGCGGCGCGGTGCTGAACACGATCAACACCCGCCTCGACACCGACACGATCGCCTACATCCTGGACCACGGAGAGGCCAAAGCCGTGATCGTCGATCCGCAATTCCTCGGCGCCGTGACCGAGGCGATCAGCCTGATGGACGGCCCCGCCCCCACCATCATCGAGGCGGCGGACGAGCATGCCGGCTTTCCTGCCTCCGGCGCGCACCTGACCTACGAGGGGCTTCTGGCCACCGGCGATTCTTCCTTTAGGTGGATCATGCCTGAGGACGAGTGGGAGAGCCTCTCGCTCAACTACACCTCCGGCACCACCGGCCGCCCCAAGGGCGTGGTCTACCACCACCGCGGCGCCTACCTGATGACGATGGGGACGGTAGTGAGCTGGCGCATGGTGCTGCACCCGGTTTTCATGGCGATCGTGCCGCTCTTTCACTGCAACGGCTGGAACCACACCTGGATGATGCCGCTTGTGGGCGGCACGGTGGTCTGCTGCCGCGACATCTCGGCCGAGGCGATCTACGACGGCATCGCGGGCGAAGGGGTCACGCATTTCGGAGGCGCGCCCATCGTGCTCAACATGATCGTGAACGCGCCTGCCGAGGTGCGCCGCGCCTTCGACCACATTGTCGAGGTCTTCACCGCCGGCGCGCCGCCCGCGCCCGCCACTTTGGCTGGCATGGCCGACCTCGGGTTCAACGTCACGCAAGTCTACGGCCTGACGGAGACCTATGGCCACGTCACCGAGTGCCTCTGGCGCGAGGACTGGGACGCCCTGCCCGCCGCCGAACAAGCCGCGATCAAGGCCCGCCAGGGCGTCGGCTTCCCGATGATGGAGGACATCGGCGTCGTCGAGGCGGACATGACCCCGGTCGCCATGGACGGCACGGCGCAAGGCGAGATCGTGATGCGCGGCAACTCGGTGATGAAGGGGTACTTCAAGAACCCCTCCGCCACCGAAGAGGCGTTCAAGGGCGGATACTTCCACTCCGGCGACATCGCCATCCAGCACCCCGACAGCTATGTTCAGATCGCCGACCGGATGAAGGACATCATCATCTCCGGCGGCGAGAACATCTCTTCGGTCGAGGTCGAAGGCACGCTGATGGCCCACCCCGCCGTCTCGCTCTGCGCGGTGGTCGCGAAACCGGACGATAAATGGGGTGAGGTGCCTTGCGCCTTTGTTGAACTGATCGAGGGCAGGGAGACCGACGAGGCCACGCTCATCGCCTTCGCCCGCGAAACACTCGCGGGGTTCAAGGCGCCGAAAAAGGTGGTGTTCCAGGAACTGCCCAAGACCTCCACCGGCAAGATCCAGAAGTTCGAGCTGCGCAAGCTGGCCAAGGCGTTTTGACGGCGGGGTCCGGGCAGCTTGCGCGGGAAACGTGCCGCGCTTGGCTCGCAAGGGCTGCCCTCGTCGAGACCGCACGCCTCTCCCGCACTAGCCCTCCCGTAAGGTGGGCACTGCCAAACGCGCGCCACCTCCGGTCCGCGTCTGCGCAGACCCAAAGCGCGGTGCCATGCCAACAAAGACGCTCTGCGCGAGACGTTCAAGACCGCGCCCCGTCCGCACCTCCGCCGCACCCTATCCCCTCACCGTAAGGTGGGCACTGCCGAAGACCCGCCTTTTCCTTGGACCTCCCCCACGTAAGGTGGGCACTGCCGAACCGGCACTCCGCCCCTCCGCAATTGCACGGGACCGAGGCGCCGTGCTACGCTTCACCCAAAGAGGCAGAGCAGGCCCACCACAGACATGACAGCGCTGGACGCCTATCAGCGGCTCGAGGGGCTCGGGCTATGGCGTGCGTCTCCCGAGGCGCAGCGCCGTGAGGTCGTTGTCTCGCTTGGCGATGCGACGCTGACCATCCACACCACCGCCGGCGCGCCGCTCACCCACTGGTCGCTCGCCGCAATCGAACGGGTCAATCCCGGCACGCGCCCGGCGCTCTTTCACCCGCATGGCGACCCAGATGAAGTGCTCGAGCTGGGGCCTGACGCGGGCGAAGTCATCGACGCGCTCGAAAAGCTGCGCAAGGCCGTCGCCCGCCGCCGCCCCAAGCGCGGCGCGCTGCGGCTGGTGCTGCTGCTGGCCGTCCTCGTGACAAGTGCCACGCTCCTCTGGACCTGGCTGCCGGGCGCGCTCACCGCGCACGCGGTCAAGGTCGTGCCGGAGGTCAAACGCGCCGACATCGGCGCAGCCCTCGTGAGCCGGATCACCCGCATCAGTGGCCCGGCCTGCGCCGCGGACACCGGCCAGCGCAGCCTCGACCGCCTGACGCGCCGCCTTCTGGGACCGGCCACGCAGACGCGGGTGCGTGTCCTGCCCGCCGGGATTGCCGCCGCCACCCATGTGCCGGGCGACACGATCCTGCTCGGGCGCGCGGTGGTGGAGGACCACGACACACCCGATGTCGTCGCCGGCTATATCCTCGCCGAAGCGCAGCGCCGCACGCAGGCCGACCCGCTCGAGGCACTCCTGGAGCACGCGGGTCCAATGGCCGCCATTCGCCTCCTCACAACCGGCCAGCTGCAGGGGAAAACGCTGGACGCCTACGCCGAAAAACTGGCTCGCGCGCCCGCAGCCCCGCTCGACACCGAAGCCACCCTCACCCGTTTCGAAGAGGCCGGCGTGCCGGTCACGCCCTACGCCTTTGCCGTCGATCCGTCAGGAGAGCAAACGCTCGAGCTGATCGAGGCCGACCCCCTGCGCGCCGCCCTGCCGGCCCCACTCCTCGACGACACGTCCTGGCTGCTGCTGCAAGCGATCTGCGAGCGTTAGAGCGTCAATCCCGCACAAACGTCATGTAATGCGGCACGCGCCCCTCACGGAGCGCCTTCTGCTCGTACCGCGTCGACACCCAGTCGCCCCACGGCACGCGCCAGTCGCCAGGCCCCTCGGCAAGCCAGCGAAACCCGGCCTTTGGCACTTCCAAAAGCGTCTGGCGCACGTAATCCGGGATGTCGGTCGCCACCCGCAACTCCGCACCGAGCTTCAAGGTGCGCGCCAAAGGCTCCAGATGCTCCGCGGTCACAAACCGCCGCCGGTGGTGCCGCGCCTTTGGCCAGGGATCGGGATAGAGCAAAAACGCCTTGTCGATCGACTCCTCCGGCAGCACATCCATCAGATCGCGTGCATCCCCCGGGTGCAGCGCCACGTTGCCCTCGACCCCGGCACTCCGGATCTTGCCCAGCAGCATCGCCACACCATTGATGTAGGGCTCCGCCCCGATGATCCCGATGTCCGGGTTTTGCTCGGCCTGATGCACCAGATGCTCACCGCCGCCAAAGCCCACCTCGAGCCAGACCGGCCTGCCCCCGAACCGCGCCCCTAGATCAAGCGGCAACCGCTCCGGGTTCTCGTCCCAGCCGACCCCGTCCAGCGACAAGGCGCCGAGGTCTTCGGCCACATACCGCTCCTGGCTCGCTTTCAGGTGCTTGCCCTTGCGGCGGCCATAAAAATTGCGATGCGGTCTGACAGGCGTGGACATGCGCCGCCTCTAACGCAAGCAGTCTTCCAAGCGCAAGGGGCGCAAGCTCACTGCCCACGCCCCTGCTTCTCTGGTTCGAAAATACCTCGGGGGGAGCGTTGAAACTCCCCCGGAGTTTCAACGTGGGGGGCAGAGCCCCCTCCCCGCCCGAAGGCTCAGATGGCTTTCTTGAGCGCCTCGGCCAAATCCGTGCGCTCCCACGAGAACCCGCCATCGGCTTCCGGAGCGCGGCCAAAGTGCCCATAGGCCGCGGTGCGCTGATAGATCGGCTTGTTGAGCCCCAGAGCCGTGCGGATGCCGTTCGGCGTGAGGTCCATCGACGCCGCAATCGCAGCTTCCACGGCAGCCGGATCAACCTCCGACGTACCATGCAGGTCCGCATAGATCGACAGAGGCTTGGCCACGCCAATGGCGTAGCTCAGCTGGATCGTGCAGCGCTCCGCGAGGCCCGCCGCCACGACGTTCTTCGCCAGATAACGCGCCGCGTAGGCCGCCGAGCGGTCCACCTTGGTCGGGTCCTTGCCCGAGAACGCGCCGCCCCCGTGCGGTGCCGCGCCGCCATAGGTGTCGACGATGATCTTGCGCCCCGTGAGGCCCGCGTCCCCGTCCGGCCCGCCGATCACGAACTTGCCCGTCGGGTTGACGTGCCACTCGGTCTCCGCCGTGACCCAGCCCTCGGGCAGCGTCTCCAGGATATAGGGCTCGACCACCGCGCGCACGTCGGCGCTCGTCATGTTCTCGTCGAGGTGCTGCGTCGACAGGACGATCGAGGTCACGCCCACCGGCTTTCCGCCCTCGTATTTGACCGACAGCTGCGACTTGGCATCCGGGCCCAGCGTCGGCTCGGTGCCGTCCTTGCGCACTTCGGCCAGACGGCGCAGGATCGCGTGACTGTATTGGATCGGCGCCGGCATCAGGGCGTCGGTCTCGGTCGTGGCGTAGCCGAACATGATGCCCTGGTCGCCGGCGCCCTCATCGCCCTGCTCACCCGTCACGCCCTGCGCGATATGCGCGGACTGCTCGTGAAGCAGGTTCGTAACCTCGCAGGTGTTCCAGTGGAACTTGTCCTGCTCGTAACCGATGTCCTTGATGCAGGCGCGGGCGATCTCGTCGATCTTGCCCATGTACTCGGACAGCTTGGCCTGGTCCGTCAGGCCCACCTCGCCGCCGATCACGACGCGGTTGGTGGTGGCAAAGGTTTCCGCCGCGACGCGCGCCAGCGGGTCTTCGGCGAGAAAGGCATCAAGCACCGCATCGCTGATGCGGTCGCACACCTTGTCAGGGTGCCCCTCGGACACCGATTCCGAGGTGAACACGTAATTCTGTCTGGACATGAAATGCTCCGTTGGAAGGTAAATGACACCGTCAGGAAGCCGTTGGTGCCACAGATTGGCGAGCCTTAGGGGCCTCAACGCATCACGTCAACGCATATCTCGTTCGCGCAGCGACGCCGAGCGCGGCCAACAGGAGCAGCAGCGCCACTGGCCAATCCCCCAGACGGGCATAAAGCGTCGGCGGCAACGCCGCCGGCACCTTCACGTCGAGCACCCCTGCCTCGCCCAGCGGCAGGCTTCGGGCCACCGCGCCTCGAGCGTCGATCACCGCCGAAACGCCCGTGTTCGCCACGCGCAGCATCGGCAAGCCCTGCTCGACACTGCGCATCCGCGCCTGCGCAAGGTGCTGATACGGCCCCGAAAACTTGCCGAACCAGGCATCGTTTGTGAGCTGCACCAAAACGTTAGGGCGTGCCGTGCCGCGCAGGTTGGCAGGGAAGACGACCTCGTAGCAGATGAGCGGCAGCGCACTGAGACCAGCGAGCTCCATCAGCGACGGCCCCGGGCCGGCGGAAAAGTCCCCCGCCATCTGCGCCAGCGCTCTGAGGCCGAGCGCCTCCGTCAGCGCCCCGCCCGGCATGTACTCGCCAAACGGCACCAGATGGTGCTTGTCGTAGGTCTGCGTGACCTCCTGCCCGTCCACAAGCACCGCCGCGTTATAGTAAAGATCGTCACGGCTCCGCCGCTGGATCCCCAGCACAAAGGGAACATCCGGCACCGCCTCCGCCATGATCTCGAACGCCACATCCGCGTGGTTCAGAAGGAGCGGCAGCGCCGTTTCCGGCCAAAGGATCAGGTCGAGCGCCCCCTCGGGCGGCTCAGCCGAGAGCGCGATGTACCGGTCGAAATGGCGCTGGATGTGCGCCGGGTCCCACTTCTCGCGCTGCGGCACGTTCGGCTGCACGAGCCGCACCGTCGGCGCGCCCGGCAAAGGCCCCGGTGCGGTCGAAACCAGCAGCGTCGCCAGCATCAGCGACGCACCGCCCGCGCAGGCCACGCTCGCGAGCACACTCCGCTGCCGCAGCACAACTCCGACCGCCGCCGCCATCAGCACCGTCCAGGCGGTCAGACCGTAGGGCCCGATATAGGCTGCGAGATGCCGCACGGGCGTCTCGACCCAGATATACCCAGGCATCGCCCAGGGAAATCCGGTGAACACATGGCCCCGCGCAAGCTCCGCCAGCGCCCAGAGGAGCGCGAGCAGCACCGCCCCGCCCCGCATCCGCACGGTCAGCCAGCCCGCAATTGCCCAAAAGAGCGCGAGGCCCCCCGCCAGCAGCCCCACCGCGAAAGGCGCCATCCAGCCGTGGCGCACGGGATCGACCAGAAACGGCTCGAAAACCCAGTGCAGCGCGACCAGAAAGTAGCCAAAGCCAAACGCCCAAAGCCTCCACCCCGCGCCGCGCGCGTCCTCGAGCGGCAGCGCGTAAAAGAGCGCGGCAAAGGCGGCAAAGGCCAGCGGCCAAAGGTCGAACGGCGCCTGCCCGAGCGCGGCCAGACCACCAAGCGCAGCATAGCCGAGGCCCGCCCGCCAAGGGCGGGACGAGGGCTGCGGCTCGGAAGGATCGCGCGTCGTATTCATACAGCACTGACTGGCACAGCACGGGGCGGTGCGCTACCCGAGCTGTGCGGCGATCAGTGCATCGGGGACGCGCACGCGCAGGCGCTTGATGCGGCGGGGGTCGGCATCGACCACCTCGAACTCCACCCCCGACGGGTGCGGGACCACCTCGCCGCGCGACGGCACATGGCCCGACAGCATGAAGACCAGCCCGCCGAGCGTGTCGATCTCTTCGGCATCGATGCCCTCGGGCGCGGTCAGGTCCACGCCCAGCACGTCCCGGAACTCGTCCAGTGGCGTGCGCGACAGCGCGAGGTAGCAGCCGGGCTTTTCGAGCGTCCAGAAGGCGTCCTCGTCGGTGTCGTGCTCGTCCTCGATTTCGCCCAGCACCTGCTCGATCAGGTCCTCGATGGTCACAAGGCCGTCCACGCCGCCATACTCGTCGATCACCAGCGCCATGTGGCGCCGCTCGGTCTGCATCTTGGCCAGAAGGACGCCGATCGGCATCGAGGGCGGCACAAAGAGGAGCGGCCGCAGGAGCGTGTCCATCGCGAACCCGTCGGCGCTCGCGCCAAAGCCGTGTTCGAGCGCGAGGTCCTTGAGGTGCACAAACCCGGTCGGCGTGTCGAGCGTGCCGTCGAAGACCGGCAGACGCGAGAGGCCACTTTCGCGGAAGACGGCCACCAGCTCCTCGAGGGTGATGGAGGACGGCACCGCGCTGATCTCGACCTTGGGGATCGCCACGTCCTCGACCCGCATCCGGCGGAGGTTGATCATGCCGTGGGTCGGGCGGGGCTCGGTGCTGGGCGCGCCTGCACCCTCTGCCTCCGCGTCGCCCTGCGGGCGCAGCGCGCCGATCAGCCGCTGCAACATGCCGTTCGAAGAGGCGCTTTCGCCGGTCTCTTCGCGTGTCTTCGCCGCCGCGGGCGACGTCTCCTGCGATCCGTCCATCTTTTCCATGTATCTGGTGCGCCAAATCCTGCGGCGCCGCGTTCATCCTATGACATATCATATGGGCTGGGGATGCCCAATTGTCCAAGAAGTTCGACCTCCAGCGCCTCCATCCGCGCGGCGTCGGCCTCGGTTACGTGGTCGTAGCCCAAAAGATGTAACAGGCCGTGAAGGCACAAATGCGTCACGTGATGGGCGAGCGGCTTGCACTGGGCCTCGGCCTCGGCGGCGCAGGTCTCGTAGGCGAGCGCGATGTCGCCGAGCGACGGCTCGGGATCCTGCGGGTCCGGGGCATAGGGATGCGGCGCGCCGCCCGGGGTATCGGGGGCGAGGTCCTGATCGGGCCAGCTGAGCACGTTGGTCGGCGTGGGCTTGCCGCGGAATTCCGCATTGAGCTCTGCGATGGCGGCGTCGGAGGTGGCGAGCACGGCGACTTCGGTCCGGGGCGGGACGTGGTCTGCGAGGGCGTTGGCGGCTGCTGTGCACCATGCCTCGAGCGGGTGCGCGCGCCAGCGCTCGTCCTCTATGGTCAGATCGATGTGCATGAAGTCAGAGGGTGCGCAAAAAATGGTCTCCCATTTTTTGCTCGGGCGCGTGTGAAGGGCGCTGCGCCAGGAGGCCGCGGGCCTGCGCTGCGGGGCTGGCGTCGAGAGGTAGGTATTTTTGAACCAGAGAAGACAGGACCGGGGCGCGCTGCATCACGGTTTTTGCTCTTCGGCCTCGTAGGCTTCGATGATGGCGGCCACCAGCGGGTGGCGGACGACGTCCTTGGCGGTGAAGTAGGAAAACGAGATGCCCTTGATGTGGCGCAGGATGTGTTCGGCGTCGCGCAGGCCCGATTGCACGCCGCGCGGCAGGTCGACCTGGGAGCGGTCGCCGGTGATGACCATGCGGGAGCCCTCGCCGAGGCGGGTCAGGAACATCTTCATCTGCATGGCGGTGGCGTTCTGCGCCTCGTCGAGCACCACGAACGCGCGGGAAAGCGTACGGCCGCGCATGAAGGCAAGCGGCGCGATCTCGATCCGCTTGTCCTCCATCAGCTTTTGCAGCTGTTTGGCCGGGACGAAGTCGTTCAGCGCGTCGTAGAGCGGCTGCATGTAGGGGTCGACCTTGTCCTTCATGTCGCCGGGCAGGTAGCCGAGCTTTTCGCCCGCCTCGACCGCGGGGCGCGACAGGATGATCCGGTCGACCTGGCCACCGGCGAGCATCGACACGCCCACGGCGACGGCGAGGTAGGTCTTACCGGTGCCGGCGGGGCCGATGCCGAAGGCCATCTCGTGTTTAAAGAGGTTCTGGACGTAGGCCTTTTGCGCGTCGGTGCGGGGCTCGACGGTTTTCTTGCGCGTCTTGATCTCGACCTTGCCGCCCTGGAACATCTCGAGCTGGTGGGCGGGCGCCGCCTCGTCAGCGCCGCCCATGCGCAGCTCGCGGTCCACGTCAGCAGGTTCGACCTCGCGCCCTGCCTCGAGCCTGTCGTAGAGCGCGGTCAGCACCGCCTCCGCCTCGGCGCGCGCGTCCGGCTCGCCGTAGATGGCCAGCTGGTTGCCGCGGCGCAGGATTTGCACGCCGGTCTTGTGTTCGATGTCCGCGAGGTTGCGGTCGAACTCTCCGCAGAGGTCGATCAGCAGACGGTTGTCCGGGAATTCCAGCAGGGTCTCGTGCGCGGCGCGGGGCGCGGCGCTGTCCGGCAAAGCGTCAGGGGAAGGCAATCAGCGCTCCTTTGGCGTGAGGCAGTTACGGCGGGCGGTGAAGCGCTGGGGTTTAGCGTCCCGAGCCTCAATGCACAAGCGCCGCGGAGGGATCCCCGCGGCGCCGTTTTGTCTCGCATGAGGCAGGCTCACGTCAGATCGGGTCCCCGATGATCGCGGTTGCGCCGCCTTTGAAGTTGCCGACGGCGGTGTTCGGCGGGGCCACGCCCGAGCAGACCGGCTTGCCGTATTTGTCGAGGCGCGCCGAGAGGTAGCCTTCGACGCCGTCGTCGATGATCCAGTGGTCGCATCCGTTGGGGTCGACCCAGATGCCGGCCTTGAGCTGGCTGAGGTGTTTGCTGTCGAGGCCGCGGTCCACGGTCTTGTCGACCTTGTTGCCGAGGCAGCCCGACAGGGCCATCGTCGCGAGCGCCAGTGCGGTCAGTTTTGCAAGTTTCATAGTCAGTGGCCTCAGCGGATGCAGATGATTTCGACGCGGCGGTTCTTGGCCATGCCGTGTGCGGTGGCGTTCGAGGCGATCGGCGAGCGCTCGCCGTAGCCGCGCACGTCCGCGATGCGCGCGCCGGTGGAGGCGGCGACGGCGGCAACCGCGTTAGCGCGGTTGAAGCTCAGGCGCATGTTGTACTGGTCCGAGGCGCGGCTGTCGGTGTGGCCTGCGATGATGTACGCCGTCGCTCCCGTGGAGGCGAAAAACTGCGCGAGGCGCGCCTTGCCGGCGTGGCTGATGCGCGCGCTATTGGTGGCAAAGAACTGGTCGGAGTGCATCACGCCGCAGGGGTTGCCACGGCGGCAGACCGGGATGCCCTGGCGGTTGGTGTGCGGGGTCATGTACCCCTCGACGCCGTCGTCCATCACCCAGTGTTCGCACCCGTCCGGGTCGACCCAGATGGTGGGCGTGTAATTCTCACCGGCCACCGAAATCTTGTCGGCCAGCGCGGGCGTTGCGCCCAGCGCGAGCACGGCACCCAGCGCCGCGATCACGGTTGTTCTGAAGGTCTTTCCTGCCACGAGCCTATGTCCCCCTGTCGTTCTTGCGAGACATGACGCGTCTCGTCTGCCTACCTGAAATGTCGGACGGTCCCGTATGGCCCTTGGGTGGCCTGGCAGCCGGAATCGCCTGACTGTCCCGTTACTATTCAACAGTTTAGCAAACTTGCTTGATGAGGGAAGGCCAAAAACCCAACATCTTGTGGGGCGTGCGAAGCGAGGCCCAAGGTTTATGTGGATAACTCGGAAAGCGGCGTGATCCCGGCGGGTTAGCGCTGCCTCTTGATGCGGCGCTTTGGCGTCAGAGGGGCACGCCGCCGAGGGAATTGGCGCCGCTTTCGGTGATGCTGACGCGGCGCAGGTCGCCTTTGGCGATTCCCTCGCCCGGCACATGCACGGCATGGAGGTACTCGGACTTGCCGACCATCTGGCCGGGCAGGCGCCCGGATTTCTCGAAGAGCACCGTGACCTCGCGCCCGACCATGGCGTCTTGCGTTTCGCGCTGCTGGCGCGTGAGGAGCGCCTGGAGCCGCTGCAGCCGGTCGTCCGCCACATCCGCCGGCACGTCCTGCCGCTCGGCGGCGGGGGTGCCCGGGCGGGCGGAGTATTTGAAGGAATAGGCGTAGCCGTAGCGGACCTCTTCGATCAGATCGAGCGTGGCCTGGAAATCCTCCTCGGTCTCCTCGGGAAAGCCGACGATGAAGTCGCCGGACATCAGGATGTCGGGGCGCGCGGCGCGGATGCGCTCTATCAGGCGGATGTAGCTTTCGGCGGTGTGCGAGCGGTTCATGCGCTTGAGGATCTTGTCGGACCCGGCCTGCACGGGCAGGTGCAGGTAGGGCATGAGCTTGTCACATTCCCCGTGCGCCTCGATCAGAGCGTCGTCCATGTCGTTGGGATGCGAGGTGGTGAAGCGGATGCGCTCGAGGCCGTCGATCTTGTCGAGCGCCCAGATGAGGCCGGCGAGGCCCTGTTCGTGGCCGTGGTAAGCGTTGACGTTCTGGCCGAGCAGGGTGATTTCCTTGACGCCGCGCTCCACGAGGTCGCGCGCCTCGCCGAGGATGCGGTCCGCCGGGCGGGAGACCTCGGCGCCGCGGGTGTAGGGAACGACGCAGAAGGCGCAGAATTTGTCGCAGCCTTCCTGCACAGTAAGAAACGCCGTCGGGCCGCGCATCGCCTTGGGACGTTTGGCGAGATGCTCGAACTTGTCCTCCTCGGGGAAGTCTGTGTCGAGCGCCTTGGCGCCCTGCCCCGCCTTTGCCTCGAGCTCGGGCAGGCGGTGGTAGGATTGCGGGCCGACGACCAGATCGACCATCGGCTGGCGCGCGATGATCTCGGCGCCTTCGGCTTGCGCGACGCAGCCGGCAACGCCGATCTTGAGACCCGGGTTTTCGGCCTTGAGATGCTTGAACCGGCCAAGCTCGGAATAGACCTTTTCGGCGGCCTTCTCCCGGATGTGGCAGGTGTTGAGCAGGATCATGTCCGCTTCGTCCGGCGTCTTGACCTCCTCGTAGCCGACACCCCCAAGCGCCTCGACCATGCGCTCGCTGTCGTAGACGTTCATCTGGCAGCCGTAGGTCTTGATAAAGAGCTTTTTGGGCGGCTGTTTCGCAGCGGTCATGGCAACACTCGCGGAAAAAAGGAGACGCGCGCACCTAGCGCGAAACGGCGGCGGCTTGCAATGCACACAAAATTCAACATCCTGCCTTAAAGAGACGCGATCCATCGCGCAAAGCCGGATCAGCCTTGACGCTGAACGGTGGTTGAGAGTGGCAGGGGTAGACGCGCGCCGCAGGGCGCTGCGGTGTGAAAGACAGGCGGTCCGACGTGTATTCGAGTTTGGCAGATTTTCTGAGCCGCGGCGTTGCGGTGCTGGCCAAGGGGCCGATTGCGCTCGTCTTTTGCGAGGATGAGGCGGAGATCGACACGACGCTGCGCCACCATTTGCAGCTGGGGTTCAAGGCGGTGGTGGTGTTCATGCCGGCGGCGTTCGAGCTCGACCCGGCGCTCGAGACGCGCTGCACCCGGGTCACGCTCGACACGTTGGCCGAGAACGCTGTGACGGACACGGTGAACGAGATCATTCCGGCGGCGGCGGGCCAGTGGCTCTATTATTGCTACAATGCGGAGTATCTCTTTGCGCCCTTTTGCGAGCACCGCAGTGTCGGGGAGATGCTGGCGTTTCACACCGAAGAGCGTCGCGATGCGATGCTGACCTATGTGATCGACCTCTATGCCGGCAACCTCGCGGCGGCGCCGAACGCGGTGAACCTCGATGATGCCTGGCTCGACAAGTCCGGCTATTACGCGCAGGCGCGCAAGGACCCGGACAAGGGCAACGCGCCGAAGGAGCGGCAGCTCAACTTTCACGGGGGTCTGCGGTGGCGGTTCGAGGAGCACGTACCGATGGAGCGGCGCAAGATCGACCGGATCGCCCTCTTTCGCGCCAAGGCCGGGCTCACGCTGTATGATGATCACACGTTCTCGGATCAGGAGTACAACACCTACGCCTGTCCCTGGCACAACAACCTGACGGCGTCGATCGTGTCGTTTCGCACGGCCAAGGCGCTGCGTCGCAATCCGGGCTCGAAGGAGGAGATCCAGTCCTTCCGCTGGCACAATTCGATCCCGTTCGACTGGAACTCGCGCCAGCTGATGGATCTGGGTCTCATGGAGCCGGGACAGTGGTTTTAGCGCGGTAAGGTGGGCAGGGTGCCCACCTTACGTGTTTGGCGTGCGCGCCTTTAGCCTTGGGGGCGCTGCCCCCAAACCCCCGAGGTATTTCGAAACCAGAGAAGCAGGGGATCGTGCCTAACCCATGTCCTCGTGCACGATGCGGTCTGATGGCGCGCCGGCCTTTTGGGCGGCTTCCGAAAGCGCTTCGACCATCGGTTTTGGACCGCAGAGGTAGACCCAGGCGCCCGTACCCGCGCCATGGTCTGCGAGCATGTTTCCGTCGATCATGCCGACATCGACCCCTGTGCCCGGTGTTTTGGTGTCGGTGACCGTGAAATGCGTCCTGAGGCCGTCCATCTCTTCGAACGTCTCGCGGAGAATGATGTCCTCTTCGGTCTTGTTCGAGAAGAGGAGCGTCGAGCCTTGCAGCGTCCCCTCGCGTTTGAGGCGCGCCTTGAGGATCGCGATGAAGGGCGTCACGCCCGCGCCGCCAGCGACGAAGAGGCCGGGTCCCTTGTCCTCGATCGCGCCCCAGGCGTCGCCGATCTGGGCCTGATCGCCCGGCTGCATCTTTGCGATCTCCTCGGTCACGCCGTCGTGGTCCGGGTAGGATTTGATGACGAACTCGAGCCCGGCGTCTTCGGGGAGGGAGGTGAAGGTGAAGGGCCGTTCCTTGTCCCGCCAGCCGTCCTTGGCGATGGCGAAGTCCGTCGCCTGTCCGGGCTCGAAGGCATACCCTTCGGGCCGGTCGAACTTCAGATGATATGTGTCGTGAGTGACCGGAGTGATCTCTTGCAGCGTCAGGGTGTGGGTCATGGGTGCCTCGCGATTTGCGTGTTGCGGCTCAAACGCGGTGGCTGGCGCTCCTGTTCCCTAGCTTGCTGGTTCCTTTGCAATGACTTGGATGCCGGTACGCGCGTCGTGGGGGAGCGCGCCGGCTTCGGCTTGCACGGCGCGGAGCAGCGTCCACGCGGCGATCAGCGCGGCCGCGATCCAGCCCGCGCCAGGCGCGCGCAGCTCCGCGATCCCTCCCAGAAACGCGAGCGCCGCGAGCGGGCCAAACCGGCGCAGTTCCCAGCAGACGGCGCAGCCCTGCCCGTCAAGCCGCAGGCCGGCGAGCCGCAGCCCCGGCGTCGCGCCGCGCTGCGCCGCCGTCACGACGTTGAGCAGCATCGCTGTCAGGACAGCCGCCGCTAGCGCCAGCCAGGGCGCCCCCAGCGCGGCCTGCCAGAGCGTTGCCAGCGCCGCGATCACGGCGCCGTCGATTAACCCTGCCAGACGACGCCGCGCGCCGCTCACAGGTTTTCGAGTTGCGGCATGCCGAGGACGTGGTACCCGCCGTCGACCTGGATGATCTCTCCGGTGGTGCAGGCACCGCCATCGCTGGCGAGGTAGACCGCCGTCGCGCCGACCGCCTCGAGCGTGGCGTTGGCGCGCAGGGGCGCATTCTGGTCGGTGTGCTTGTAGGTGCGCCGCGCGCCGCCGATGGCCGCGCCTGCCAGGGTCTTCATCGGGCCGGGCGAGATGGCGTTCACACGAATGCCGTCGGGGCCTAGGTCATTGGCCAAATACCGCGTCGTCGCCTCGAGCGCCGCCTTGGCCACGCCCATCACGTTGTAGTTCGGCACGACACGGTTCGACCCCAGGTAGGTCAGCGTCATCAGGCAGCCGCCCCGCTCCACCATCAGCGGGTGCGCACGCCGCGCCACCTCGATGAAGGAATAGGCCGAGATGTCGAGAGAGTGCTTGAAGTTCGCGCGGGAGGTGTTCAGGAAGCGCCCCGTCAGCTCGGATTTGTCTGAAAACGCAATGGCATGCACGACAAAGTCGATGCTCGGCCAGCGCTCCGCCAGCTTGCCGAAGCCCACGTCCAAAGCCGCGTCATCGGTCACGTCCATGTCGACCATGAAGTCCGAGCCGACCGACGCCGCGAGGGGTTCGAGCCGCTTGCCGAACGCCTCCCCCTGGTAGGAGAACGCCAGCTCCGCGCCGGCGTCCGCCATCGCCTTGGCAATGCCCCAGGCGATCGAGCGCTCGTTGGCGACCCCCATGATGAGGCCGCGTTTGCCGGTCATGTCAGCCATCATAGCGCCCCAGTACCATCGACCCGTTCGTGCCGCCGAACCCGAAGGAGTTCGTCATCACCGCCTCGAGCCCGGCACCCTCACGCAGCTCGGTGGCGATTTCCTCCGGCTTCAGAGCCGGATCCAGCGTTTCCACGTTGATCGACGGCGTGATGAAGTCGTTCTTGAGCATCAAAAGCGAAAAGACCGCCTCCAGCGCCCCAGCCGCACCTTGCGCGTGGCCTGTCATCGACTTGGTCGAGCTGATCGGCGGCGCGCCCTCGCCGAAGACCCGCCGCACGGCCTCGACCTCGCCCACATCGCCCACGGGCGTCGAGGTGCCGTGCGCGTTGATGTAGCCGACACTATGATCGCCCACCGTCTTGAGCGCGCCGCGCATCGCGCGCTCGCCGCCCTCACCCGATGGGGCGACCATGTCGTGGCCGTCAGACGTGGCGGAGAACCCAAGCACCTCGGCATAGATCGGCGCTCCGCGTGCCAGCGCGCGGTCGAGCGATTCCAGCACCAACATGCCTCCCCCGCCGGAGATCACGAACCCGTCCCGGTCCGCATCGAACGCGCGGGAGGCGCGCTCGGGGGTGTCGTTGTACTTGGACGACATCGCACCCATCGCGTCAAAAAGGCACGACAGCGTCCAGTCGAGCTCCTCCCCGCCGCCCGCGAACATCACGTTCTGCTGGCCCAGCGCCACCTGCTGCGCCGCCATCCCGATGCAATGCAGCGAGGTCGAGCAGGCCGAGGTGATCGAAAAGTTCATGCCCTTGATCTTATAGGCGGTCGCGAGGTTCGCGCTCACGGTGGAGGACATGCACTTCGGCACGGCAAAGGGCCCGATCCGCTTGGTCGCGCCGCTCTTGAGCACCGTCTGATGCGCCGTCAGCATGGCCGAGGTCGAGGGCCCGCCCGAGCCCGCAATCAGCCCTGTCATCGGGTCCGACACCTCCGCCTCAGTCAGCCCAGCATCAGCAATGGCCTGGCTCATGGCGATGTAGGAATAGGCCGCCCCCGGCCCCATGAACCGCAGCGTCCGCTTGTCGATATGCTCGGACGGGTCGAGATCGATCGCGCCGGCGATCTGGCTGCGGAACCCGTGCTCGGCCATCTCCGCGCTGGCGGTGATCCCGGACCGACCCGCCTTGAGCGAGGCCGTAACCTCCTCGGCGTTGGTTCCAATGGATGAGACGATCCCCACCCCCGTGACGACAACTCGCCGCATAAAGCACTCCTATCGCAAGGCTGCCCGTATCTAGGCCACCCGCCCCCTGACACGCAAGCGGTCCGGCCGCTCCAAGTACCGCCGCGACATCTTCTTCTGGCTGGAAATATCCCGGGGAGGACGTCGAAAATCCCATTTTCGACGGGAGGGGCTGGCCCCTCGCTGCCGTCCCGAAAAGCCTAGCGCGTCAGCTCTCGCTCAACGCAACCTTCATGCCGGTCACCTGATAGATGACCTCGCCGTCTGCCTCGACGGTCCCATCGGCAACCCCCATGGTCAAACGCCGAGTTTGAACGGCTTTGGTGAAGTCCACCTTGTAGGTCAACATCTTGCGGTCAGGGCGCACCATACCAGTGAGTTTCACTTCACCCACGCCCAGCGCATAGCCGCGCCCGGTCCAGCCGCGCCAGCCGAGGTTGAACCCGGTCAGCTGCCAGAGGCCATCGAGGCCGAGGCACCCCGGCATAATCGGGTTGCCTGGAAAGTGGCAGTCAAAGAACCACAGGTCCGGTTTGATGTCGAACTCGGCGACCACATGCCCCTTGCCATGCAGGCCACCTTCGCCGGAAATGTCGGTGATGCGGTCCATCATCAGCATCGGCGGCTCGGGAAGCTGTGCGTTGCCGGGGCCGAAAAGCTCTCCGCGCGCGCATTTCAAAAGGGCGTCACGGTCGAAAGAAGTCGGGTAGTCGGACATCTGTGCTGGTCCCCCTTGTCATGATAAGCCGCAGGGCGCGGGCCTGCGCGACGCCTAACACCCGCCCCGGACGAGGTGCAAGCCTGCCGCAGTCTCCAAAACCGCGCGAAACGCAATTGAAATCGGCGCCCCTTAGGCCCTATATCAAGGACATGTCGATGATCGCACCCAATGCAGGCACGTCCACCGACCGCGCGACCGAATGGCTCGCCGGTGGCAGCGTGCGCCCGACCCGCCAGCGCGTCGCGCTGGCCGAAGCGCTGATCGGCGACGGACAGCACCGGCACGTCACCGCCGAAAGCCTTCACGAGGCGGCCCGCGGCGCGGGCGAGACTGTCTCTTTGGCCACCGTCTACAACACGCTGCGCGCCTTCTGCGATGCGGGGCTGATGCAGGAAGTGACGGTCGATGGCTCCAAGAGCTATTTCGACACCAACACCCACGACCACCCGCACTTCTTTTGGGAAGACAGCGGCCGACTGACGGACGCGCCTGCCGAAGATCTGGTGATCGCCCGCCTGCCCGACGCGCCTGACGGGGCCGAGATCGCCTCGGTCGACGTGGTCATCCGTTTGCGCAAGCGCTGATCTGAGTTTTTGACGCCTTTTTTGGGGCTCTGCCCCGCCACATAAAATGCGTGCGCATTTTATGTGGCCCCCCGAGGTATTTTCAAACCAGAGAAGACAGGACCGCCCCGGCCTGGCTGTGGAAGGTCAGTGTGTCCAGGCACCGCGCCGGCTGGTGGCGAAGTTGTCGCCGTAGCCGCCGGGGCGGACGTTGGCCTTGCGCTTGGTCGGGCTCAACACGGTGGCGTCGATGCCGTGGTCGCGGGCGTAATCGAGGGCGGCTTCCTTGCTTGAAAACGACAGCCGCACCTGGCTTTGCGTGTCGCTCGACGAGGTCCAGCCCATCAGCGGATCGACCTCGCGCGCGGTCTCGGGCATGAATTCCAGCACCCAGCCCTTGGTCTTGGCCGTGCCGGACGACATGGCAGTTTTGGACGGCTGAAAGATGCGTGCGCGCATGGCTGGCTCCGGCATTGGTTCCCTGCCCTGACTGTTACGCCGCGCGGCAGCGCGGATCAAGTCGGCAAGCGGCTCACCCGATGCGCTGCTGCACGTCGGGCCAGCGGCGGTCGCCTTCCTCGATGAAGCCGGGCACGTCGGTGTTCCAGGTCTCCTGCACCCGGTCGTTGAAGTTAAGGTAGAGCTTGCCGTCGACAACCGCCCAGTTGCTGGGTTGAGTCGAGAAAAGCTGGCCCTTGGCCGCGACCGCCCAGGCGCAGTAGCCGCCGTATTGCGGGGCGTAGGCCGTGGGATCGGCGGCAAAGGCGTCGCGGTTCTCGGCGGAGGCAAAGTGCCAGGTGCTGCCGGACCAGTCGTGGCTGTAGGCTGCATCGCCCGCCACGGGACGGCCTTCGGTGAAGTAGGCGACGGCGTCGGTGCCGCGGATCGCGATCCCGTCGACGCTGTAGAACGCGGTGTCGCCGCCCTCCGGGTGACGGGTGAGGTAAAAGGTCGTGCCTGCGCCGGCGGCGAGCACGGCGCCAAGTCCGACAAAGAGCGAGCGGCGGGTGAGGGGCATGTGAAGTCTCCAATCTGGTGCGACCAAGTTGCACACCGGACCCTGCCCGCGAAACCTCTGGCACGCGTTTGTGAGCGGGAGTGAAAATCGCGGACCTCCTGTCAAAAACTGTCAGCGTGCCGCAGCGCGTCGCAAACAAGGGTTGAACCTCCGGGGCGCAAGGCCACCTATGGCGTAGCCCCCGCCACCGCCCCTGGAGCCTGCACGATGCACAACAATTCGCCCGAAGCGATGCCGGTCCTCACCCACGCGCCAGCCGGTCCGGTGCGGGAGCGCGAAAAGCTCGAAGGGGGGATCCGCCTCAGGATGCAGACCGAGTTCGCGCCGGCGGGCGATCAGCCGACGGCCATCGCCGAGCTGAGCCAGGGTGTGCGTGAGGGCGAGCAGAACCAGGTGCTGCTGGGCGCGACGGGCACCGGCAAGACGTTTACGATGGCCAAGGTCATCGAGGAAACGCAGCGCCCGGCGATCATACTCGCCCCGAACAAGACGCTGGCAGCGCAGCTTTACGGTGAGTTCAAGGGCTTTTTCCCGGACAACGCGGTCGAGTATTTCGTGAGCTACTACGATTACTACCAGCCGGAGGCTTATGTGCCGCGGTCGGACACGTATATCGAGAAAGAATCGCAGATCAACGAGCAGATCGACCGGATGCGCCACTCTGCCACGCGGGCCTTGCTCGAGCGGGACGACGTGGTGATCGTGGCCTCGGTGTCCTGCATCTACGGCATTGGCTCGGTGGAGACCTATGGAGCGATGACGCAGGACCTCTTTGCCGGGAAGTCCTACGACCAACGGCAGGTGATCGCGGACCTGGTGGCGCAGCAGTACCGACGGAATGACCAGGCGTTTCAGCGGGGTTCTTTTCGGGTGCGGGGCGATTCGCTCGAAATCTGGCCGGCGCACCTCGAGGACCGCGCTTGGAAGTTGTCCTTCTTTGGCGAAGAGCTGGAAGGGATCTCCGAGTTCGATCCGCTCACCGGACAAAAGACGGACACGTTCGAGAAGATCCGGCTCTACGCCAATTCGCACTACGTGACGCCGCGCCCGACGCTCAACCAGGCGATCATCAACATCAAGAAGGAGCTGCGTGTGCGGCTCGACCAGCTGGTCGGCGAGGGGAAACTGCTGGAGGCGCAGCGGCTGGAGCAGCGCACGAATTTCGACATCGAGATGCTCGAGGCGACGGGGGTGTGCAACGGGATCGAGAATTATTCGCGGTACCTGACGGGGCGCGCACCGGGCGAGCCGCCGCCGACACTCTTTGAGTTCATCCCCGACAACGCGATTGTGTTTGCCGATGAGAGCCACGTTTCCGTGCCGCAGATCGGGGCGATGTACAAAGGCGACTACCGCCGCAAGTTCACGCTGGCTGAGCATGGCTTTCGCCTGCCGTCTTGCATGGACAACCGCCCGCTCAAGTTCGAGGAGTGGGACGCGATGCGCCCGCAGTCGGTCTTTGTTTCGGCAACGCCCGCGTCCTGGGAGATCGAGCAGGCGGGCGGCGTCTTTGCCGAGCAGGTGATCCGTCCGACGGGACTGCTCGATCCCGAGGTGGAGATTCGTCCGGTCGACATGCAGGTCGATGACCTTCTCGACGAGGTGCGCAAGGTCGCCGAGCGCGGGTACCGCACGCTTGCGACGACGCTTACGAAACGCATGGCCGAGGACCTGACCGAGTACATGCACGAGCAGGGTATCCGCGTGCGGTACATGCACAGCGACATCGACACGATCGAACGCATTGAAATCCTGCGGGATTTGAGGCTGGGCGCGTTTGACGTGCTGGTGGGGATCAACCTCTTGCGCGAGGGGCTCGACATCCCCGAATGCGGGCTGGTGGCGATCCTCGATGCGGACAAGGAGGGCTTTCTGCGGTCGGAGACGTCGCTGATCCAGACCATCGGGCGCGCGGCGCGGAACGCCGATGGCAAGGTCATCATGTACGCCGACAAGATCACCGGTTCGATGGAGCGCGCACTGGCCGAGACCGAGCGCCGCCGCACCAAGCAGATCGCCTATAACGAAGAGCACGGGATCACGCCCGAGACGGTCAAGAAGAACGTCGAGGATGTGCTGGCAGGGCTCTATCAAGGCGATACAGACCAAAGCCGCGTGACGGCCAAGATCGATGCGCCTTTGGCGGGTTCGAACATGCAGGCGGTGCTCGATGGCTTGCGCGCGGACATGCGCAAGGCGGCAGAGAACCTGGAATTCGAAGAGGCCGCCCGGCTACGTGACGAGGTCAAACGGCTGGAGGCGGTTGATCTGGCGGTGTCGGACGATCCGCTTGCGCGCCAATACGCGGTGGAAAAAGCCTCCGAGCAGGCGGTGAAGTCGCGCGGGCGCTCGACGGCGGGCCGGGCCGGTCAGCGTGGTGGCAACGTGAAGCGGCGCAAACGGTAAACTGGCGGTGGGCGTTGCCCACCTTACGCGGCCATGTCGCGCTCTCCACACGGCATCACCATCGGCTCCAGCCTCAGGTCGTTGGGCGCAAGGCCCGCCTTGCGATCGCGATGCAGCGAAGAGTACGGCCAGTCCACAGCCTCGCGGACGAGACCGTGGCGCATCGGATTGGTCCAGCAGAAATTGCGGAAGGCGTGGTAGTCTTCGTCATCCCGGATCATGTGCTCCCAATAGCGGCGTTGCCAGATACCGGCCTCGCGCTTGTTGACCTTGCTCGCGGAACGCGCGGTAGGTCGGCGCGCGGGCGGGATCGCGCGGGTAAAGGTCCGCTTGATCTTGCGCCAGCGGTTGGGGAAATCGGTGTCTCCGGGCGGCAAGGTCCAGATGGCGTGCAGGTGATCGGGCAGCACGACGACAGCGGCGCAATGGACCGGGGCATCGCGAAGGACGCTAGCAAAAGCCCAGCGCAGGTCGTCGATGTGATCGATGAGCAAGTTCGAGCCGGGCTCTTGCAATGAGACGGTAAAGAAGAAGGTGCCGCCGGGGGCGTGGGCGCGTCGGTAGTTGGGCATGAGGCTGCGTAGCGCGCGGGGCGTTTATTTGGCGTGAAGGGATTGGCGAACCCTGGGGTGTTTTTTGGATTTCTGAGGTGTCGGCCCGGGCCCCCAAACCCCCCCGCAATAATTTGGGTGTTAGGGGGGGCCAGCCCAAACCGGTTTAAACACAGGGTTTTTGGGTGCGCCGCCCGCCCCCAAACA
>NZ_JBRBVB010000014.1:0-19537 GCF_052825805.1 Pseudaestuariivita sp.
GAAGGACGCGCTGCGCCGGGTCGAGGGCGCGTTCAGCGTGATCGCCATGACGCGCACCAAGCTGATCGGCGTGCGCGACCCGTTGGGCGTGCGGCCCCGGGTGCTGGGCCGCGTGGGCGAGGGCTGGGCCTTGGCGTCCGAGACCTGCGCGCTCGACATCATCGGCGCGGAGTTCGTCCGCGAGGTCGAGCCGGGCGAGATGGTCGTGGTCACCCCCGAGGAAGGCGTGACCTCCCACCGGCCCTTCGAGGCGTGGCCCTCGCGGTTCTGCATCTTCGAGCACGTCTACTTCAGCCGGCCCGACTCGATCCTGGGCGGGCGGTCGGTCTATTCCACGCGCGAGGCGATCGGGCGGGAGCTCGCGCGCGAGGCGCCGGTCGAGGCCGACCTCGTCTGCCCCGTGCCCGACTCGGGCACGCCCGCGGCGATCGGCTACGGGCTGGAATCGGGCATTCCCTACGCGATGGGGATCATCCGCAACCAGTACATGGGCCGCACCTTCATCGAGCCGACCGAGCAGATCCGCAACATGGGCGTACGGCTCAAGCTCAACGTCAACCGCGCCCTGATCGAGGGCAAACGCGTGATCCTCGTCGACGACAGCGTCGTGCGCGGCACAACCTCCCGCAAGATCAAGGAGATGATCCTCGACGCAGGCGCGGCGGAGGTCCACTTCCGCATCGCCTCTCCGCCCACTGCCTGGCCCTGTTTCTACGGCGTCGACACACCGCAACGCGAAAAACTGCTCGCCGCCACCATGAGCGAGGAAGAGATGCGCGACCACCTCGCCGTCGACAGCCTCAAGTTCATCTCGCTCGATGGCCTCTACCGCGCCGTCGGCGAAGCACAGGGACGCGACCCGGCCCAGCCGCAATATTGCGATGCGTGCTTTTCAGGCGAATACCCAGTCGAGCCCTCCGACCAGATCCAAAAGGGCTTCACCCTCAAGGCGGCGGAGTAGCGCTCACACTGCCGAGCACATGCGCAACGCCCCGCGCACAGCACAGCCTCCGCCTTTAGACCAGGCGCCACACCCTCTAAGCACCGCTGCACCGCAGCAGATTGGAGGGACACCAATGTCACAAGCCGGACAGCTCGCCACTGAAGAAGTCGACATGGCCCGCCGCGGCCCGCTCCTTCTCGGCACGACCATGGGCGACGCCCCGCGCGCGCTCGTGAAATTCCCCAGCGGCCGCACCCGCCTCGTGGGCAAGGGCGACCTCGTCCGCGGCCGCCGCATCCTCGCCATCGAAGAAGGCCGCATCGCGCTCGGCGGCAACGGCACCACCCGCTGGTTGACGCAGCCCTAGCCCCCATGCTCTGACTACCCCGCAAAGGCCCTCGTATCTTCTTCTGGCTAAAAATATCCCGGGGGTTTGGGGGCAGAGCCCCCAATTACAACAGCGTTTGGGGGCAGAGCCCCCAATTACAACAGCGTTTGGGGGCTGGCCCCCAATTGGAACGGGGTTTGGGGGCTGGCCCCCAAAGGCGCACCATGAGCAACACATACGACACCGGCCGCCTCGATTTGCCCTTCGTCGGCATCTCGACCTTCGGCAAACGCGCCTATGTCAGCGACTGGAGCGCCATCGACGCCGACGTCGCCATCCTCGGCGCGCCTTTTGACTTCGGCACACAATGGCGCTCGGGCGCGCGCTTCGGCCCCCGCGGTGTGCGAGAGGCGTCGACGCTCTTCTCCTTCGGCCATGCCGGCGCCTACGATCACGAGGACGACACGACCTACCTGCCCGGCTCTGTCCGAATCGTGGACATCGGCGATGCCGACATCGTGCACACAGACACTGAAAAGAGCCACGCCAACATTGAGACAGGCGTGCGCGCGATCCTTGCCGCAAACGCCCTGCCGGTGACCATCGGCGGCGATCATTCGATCAACATCCCCTGCATCCGCGCCTACGAGGGTCACGCGCCCTTCCATGTCCTGCAGATCGACGCGCATCTAGATTTCGTAGACGAACGTCACGGCGTGCGCCACGGCCACGGCAATCCGATGCGCCGCGCCGCCGAGCAGCCGCATGTCAGCGGTCTGACGCAGGTCGGCATCCGCAACGTCTCCTCCACTGCCAAGGAAGGCTATGAGGACGCGCGCAAGATGGGATCGGACATCCTCTCGGTCCGGCAGGCTCGCGCGCTCGGTCCGCAAAAACTCGCGGCCCGCATCCCCAAGGGTGTGCCCGTCTACATCACCATCGACATCGACGCCTTCTGCCCCTCGATCGCGCCCGGCACCGGCACGCCGTCGCACGGCGGCTTTCTCTATTATGACGTGCTCGAGCTGTTGCAGGAGGTCACCCGCGCTCACGAGATCGTCGGCCTCGATCTTGTCGAGGTTGCCCCCGACTACGACCCGACCGGCTCCACCTCGATCCTCGCCGCACAAGTCCTGCTCAACACGCTCGGCTTCATCTTCGCCGCCAAGGGCCGCCGCTAAGACAAAAAATGCGCTCGCATTTTTTGCGGCGCCCCACGCAAATGGCGCGACCTATCCGCCATATGCCGCGCGCTGGCTTGGCGAGGGCACCAAAATCCGGCATGTGAAGGGCGTCATCATCGAGGCGCCCCATGACCCACGACCCCCTTGTCGTCTTCACCCCGTCCGGCAAACGCGGACGCTTTCCTGTCGGCACGCCGATCCTGCAGGCCGCGCGCCAGCTCGGCGTCGACCTCGACAGCGTCTGCGGCGGGCGCGGCATCTGCTCGAAATGCCAGATCACGCCCTCCTACGGCGACTTCCCGAAACACGGGATCACCGCCGAAAAAGGCGCGCTGAGCGACTGGAACGCGGTCGAGGAACGCTACAAGTCAAAGCGCGGCCTCATCGACGGCCGCCGCCTCGGCTGTCAGGCGCAAGTCACGGGCGACATCGTCGTGGACGTGCCGCCCGAAAGCCAGGTCCACCGCCAGGTCGTCCGCAAGGAGGCCGCCGTGCGCGACATCGCAATGGCGCCGGCCACACGGCTTTTCTACATCGAGGTGGACGAGCCCGACATGCACACCCCCACCGGGGACGCCGAACGCCTGGCCCGCGCGCTCGCCGAGCAGTGGGAAATCACCGGCGCCCATGTCGCGCCGTCTCTGCTCCCGGACCTGCAAAAGGCGCTCCGCAAAGGCGACTGGAAAGTCACCGCGGCTCTGCACCTCGACCATCGGGGCGGCACGCCCACCGTCCTGCAAGTCTGGCCGGGCCTGCACGAGGACGGCATCCACGGCCTCGCCATCGACCTCGGCTCCACGACCATCGCGGCGCACCTGTGCGACCTGAAAACCGGCGCCGTCCTCGCCTCCTCCGGCGTGATGAACCCGCAAATCCGCTTCGGCGAGGACCTCATGTCGCGCGTCAGCTACGCCATGATGAACCCCGGCGGCGAAAAGGACATGACCGACGCGGTGCGCAACGCGATCAACGGACTGACCGAGAGCATCGCGACCGAGGCCGGCATCGCGCCCTCGACGATCCTCGAGACGGTGTTTGTCTGCAATCCGGTCATGCACCACCTGCTGCTTGGCATCGACCCGGTCGAGCTGGGTCAGGCGCCTTTCGCGCTGGCCACGTCCGAAAGCCTGACGCTTGGCGCGCGCGATCTGGAACTGACGGTGATGAACCCGCGCGCGCAGGTTTACATCCTGCCCTGCATCGCGGGCCACGTTGGCGCGGACGCTGCCGCCGTCGCCCTCTCCGAGGAGCCGGGCAAGCGCGATGACCTGTCGCTCGTGGTGGACGTCGGCACCAACGCCGAAATTCTGCTCGGCAACACCTCTCGCATGCTTGCCTGCTCGTCGCCCACAGGACCCGCCTTTGAAGGCGCGCAAATCAGCTCCGGCCAGCGCGCCGCGCCCGGCGCCATCGAACGGATCGAGATCGATCCGGTGACCAAAGAGCCCCGTTTCCGCGTGATCGGCTGCGACCTCTGGTCCGACGATCCGGGCTTTGACGAGGCCAGCAAAGGCAGCGGCATCACCGGCATCTGCGGCTCCGGCATCATCGAGGCCGTGGCCGAGATGCGCATGGCGGGGCTTCTCGATCCCTCCGGCCTGATCGGCTCCGCCGAAGCAACCGGCACCCCGCGCTGCATCCCAGAAGGCCGCACCTTTGCCTATGTGGTGCACGACGCCTCCGCCGACGGCGGGCCAAAGGTCACCGTGACCCAAGGCGACATCCGTGCCATCCAGCTCGCCAAATCCGCGCTCTATGCGGGTGCACGGCTGCTCATGGACGAGATGGGCGTGGACAAGGTCGACCGGGTGGTGCTTGCCGGCGCCTTCGGCGCCCACATCTCCCCGAAGCACGCGATGGTGCTGGGGATGATCCCCGACGTGCCGCTCGATCAGGTGACTTCAGCCGGGAACGCTGCAGGCACCGGCGCGCGTATCGCGCTCTGCAACATCGACGCGCGCCGCGAGATCGAAGCAACCGTCGGCGCGATCACCAAAGTCGAGACGGCCATCGAGCCGAAGTTCCAAGAGCACTTCGTCAACGCCAACGCGATCCCGCACGCCACCGACAGCTTTGCCGATCTGCGCAAGGTCGTGCCTCTGCCGGAGGTAAGCTTCAACGCGGGGGGCGCGCCCGAAGGCGGACGCCGTCGCCGTCGCCGCGCGTAAGCCCGGGATGGGTGAAATCACCCATCCTACCTGTCGCAACCTGACGTAGGATGGGTGCTCGCACCCATTCCCCTCAGGCCACCTTGGCCGCGCCTTCCGCCATCGACTTGAGCTTGGCGTAGGCGATATCCGGGTCCACCGTCCCGAAGCCCGCAAACGTGCCGAACCCGCAGTCCGAACCCGCCACGACGCGCTCGGCACCCACGATGTCCACGAACCGCTCCAGCCGCTGCGCCACTAGATCGGGGTGCTCGATGAAGTTCGTCGTCGTGTCCACCACGCCCGGCACCAGCACCTTGTCGTCCGGGATGTCCGCCTTGCGGTCGCGAAACGTCGCCCATTCATGCGCATGACGCGGGTTCGACGTCTCAAAGAGCACATACCGCGCTTTCGTGGCCATCAGCGTGTCGAACACCGTGCCCATGTCGATGTCACAGCAATGCGGCCCCTCGTAATTGCCCCAGCAGATGTGCACCCGCACCTTCTCCGCTGGCACATTCTCCAACGCATGATTCAGCGCCTCCACATGGCTCGCTGCGATCTTGAGGAACTCGTCGTCGCTCAGATCGGCAAAGAGCATGTGCCGCGACAGCGCCAGGTCCGGGCAATCGAGCTGCAGGTCCAGCCCCGCACCCACAATTGTCTCGTACTCCTCCCGCATCGCCTCGGCGAGCGCCGCCAGATACGCCTCCCGCGTCGCGTAGAAGTCGTTCTGCAGGAACAGCGAGATCACCCCCGGCGAGGCCGCGTTCATGAACCCGCGCTCTACGCCATGCTTGGCCATCGCGCCCTTCAGGTTGGCGATGTCCTTCTGCAGCTCGCCCTGCCCCTTCGACGTCACCTCTCCCACGCACATCGGGCGCGCGTATTGCGGCGTGCCGCCGTCATCGGCCAGACGCTTGAGAAAGCCCGGGAACATCTTGAGGTCCGCCGGCGCATTGCGCGGGCTGTCGCCAGCAAAGCCGGTGTAGCGGTCCTTGACGTAGGTAGCGTAGGAGATCTTGGACGTCTCCCCGTCCGAGACGATGTCCACGCCCGCCTCCGCCTGCAGGCGCACCGTCTCGTCCACCGCCTCCGTCATCGCCGCATCAAAGGCGTCCTGCTCGAACGGCTTCTCGTGCTCGCGGGCAAAGATGAAATCGACCACCTTCTGCGTGCGCGGCAGCGAGCCGACATGGGTTGTCTTGATCGGCATGGTAAATGTCTCCCTTTTCGTTGCGATCAGCCCGTGTGCAGCAGGATCTGCTTCCACACCGCCGTCTCGTCATAAAGCGTGTATTCGCGGCGCAGCCCCCAGGGCCCAAACTCCGCATGGCTCGCACCCATCACGTGCACCTCCGCCCCCGTCGGCGCGCCAAAGACGCCCCATCCGTCGTGCTTGCCGGTCAGCGACCAGCGGATCGCAGCACGCGGAGGCATCATCGCGTCCTCGCGCCCGATCTGGTGATGGATCTCGAACCTGGCCGAGGGGAAGGACGCGCGCAGTCCCATCCAGAAGCGGTCCACCGGCCCCGTGCTCATCCCCTCAACACCGCCGGCATAGGCCGACGCCACCGCCCGGTCGTACTGCGCCGGGATCACCGCCATATCCGCGCCCATGATCCGTGTCAGAATGTCGGCATACTGCGCCCCGTAGGCGTTGTCGTTCCCGCGCCCGCTATACGGCCCCGCGATATCGCGGTCCGGGTGGAACGGGTGCGGCGCCGTCTCCGCCCCGCCCTCCGTCTCGATCACCGAGCGGGCATAGTCCTTCGGGTCCCACCCAAGCTGCCGCACGATGGCGCCCTGATCGCGGATCAGCCACTCGTCGTTGATCTGATTGTCGATGGCGTGACAGTCGGCAATGATCCGGTAATTCAACGTCTTGCCCGTCGCCTTGCCATAGACGCCGTCCGCCAGATGCGTCGCGGTCGAGTGCAAACGGTGCGACGACAGCATCCCGCCTTCCGGGTCGCCGGACCAAATCACGTCCTCACCATACAGCGTGCGATCCGGGAACTCCGCCAGCGTCGCCATGGTCGCCGCGATCACCCCCTGGTTGCCGACCACCACCGACGCCGGCGAGCGCACCACGATGTTCGGCGCATAGTACTCGTGCAGCGTCGCGATCCCGCGATCTTCCCAAATCTCCTTGGTGATGCCGATGATGTAGTCGGGGAAGTCTTTGAAGCGGTTGGAAAAACCCTTCATCTTTTTGTCCTTTCAATGCCCTCGGGCAAGCGCGCAGACCCGCGCACCACCAGAGGGCTTTCAATGATGTGATGACATGTCTCTGCCGAGGGATCGGCGATCTGGCGGGTGAGCGCCGCAACGGTCGCCTCAACCATAAGGTTAGCGCGCTGGCGCACCGTCGTCAGGTCATACGCTTCCCACGCGCAGGGCGGTACGTCGTCGTAACCCACGACCGAGATGTCCGCCGGCACGTCCAGCCGCAGCGTGTGGCGCAGCGCATCCATGACCGGGAACGCCATGTGATCGTTAGCTACGAACAGCGCATCCGGGCGCTCCGCGCCGCCGCACATCTCGAGCGCCGCCTGACGCGCCCGCTCAGGCACAAAGGCACCCTCGCCGCGTGCAAACAAGGTTAATCCAGCGGCCTTTAAAGCCGCCCGCAGCCCCGCCTCGCGGTCCCGCTGGGTCGACGCGCCCTCGTATCCGGCGATGTACCCGATGCGCGTGTGACCACCCGCGATCAGGAACTCCCCGACCGCCTTGCCGCCGGCAAAGTTGTCAGACGTCACCGAGTTAACCTCCGCCCCGTCCTGCGTCCGGTTGAAAAGCACCACTGGCACGCCCTGCGCCTTGCACCGCGCCGTGAGCTCGGAACTGAGGTCGACCGAGGCCACGACGATGCCGTCGACCTGGTAGTCCAGGATCTCCTCCATCGTGCGGTCGATATGCTCGGTGGTCTTGGACACCATGAAGACGAGAACGTGATAGCCCTGATCTTTCAACGCATTGGAGAGCTTTTCCAAAGCTTCGGGGTAAAAGTAATTGTCGAGATACGCGACCACGAGACCGATGATCCGGCTCTTGCCGGTGATCAGCCCGCGCGCCAAAACATTCGGCCGGTAGCCTAGCGCATCGGCGGCATCGCGCACCTTTTTGCGGGTCGCCTCGCTGACCGACGCGCCGGGGGTGAACACACGGGAGACCGCAGACTGGCTGACGCCCGCCCGCGCTGCCACGTGATGTGCCGTCACCCGCGCCATGGATCAGTCCGCCGTCCAGCCGCCATCGACCAGCATCGACGTGCCCGTCACAAGGCTCGACGCGTCCGAGGCAAGGTAAACGGCCGCCCCCATCAGGTCCTCGACCTCGCCGATGCGACCCAGCTTGATCTTGTCCTCGACCCACGCCTTGAGCTCGGGCCGGGCGAATGTCGGGCGCGTGAGTTCCGTCACCACAAAAGTCGGCGCGATGCAGTTCACGCGGATGCGGTGCTTGCCCCACTCGATCGCCATCGCCTTGGTAAAGCCCTCGACCGCGTGCTTGGTCCCGCAATAGACCGCGCGCTCCTGTCCGCCGACCTGCGCCATTTGGCTTGTGATGTTGATCAGCGATCCAGGTTTTCCGTTCTCGATCAGCCTCTTGGCGACCGCAGTTGTCAGGAAGTATGCACCTTTAAAGTTAAGCTCTTGAACTGCATCGAAATCTTCGGAAGAAGTCTCGATGGCCGGGGTGTGCCTTGCAAGCCCGGCCGAGTTGAGGAGAATATCGTAAGGGCCTGATGCTGCGATCTTTTCCTGCATCGCAGGGATGTCCGCAACATCCAGTTCCATTGCGTCAGCCGTCAACCCTTCGCCGCGCAACTCTGCCACCGCCTCTTCCAGCTTGTCCTTGCGGCGCGCAGCAAGCGTCACCGCAGCGCCAGCACGTGCAAGCGCCACGCCGCAGGCAAGGCCGATCCCGGACGAGGCGCCGGCGACAAGCGCGCGGCGGCCTTCCAGCGAGAACGAAGGTGTCTTTGGCAAGCTCATCGGCAATCTCCCATGACGTCGCGCATCCGCCGGAACACATCGAGGCCAAGTTGATGGTAAAGGTGAAGAAGGTCCACCAACACCCAGTTTTCACGTATTTTTCCGCGTTCCAGCCTCCAGAAGTCGAGGCTGCGCAAAAACACCTTTTGCCCCGTACCCGGCAGCCCGAGCCAGCCTGCGCCGGTCAGTGTCTGCGCCATGTTGGGCCAGCCTGTCACGCCCACGTACTGCCCTTCGGCAAAGAAGTGGTGCTGCGTTTCACCGGCGTGGGTGCCGCGGTCCGGCATGGCCTCGAGAAACGGGCGTTGGTGATGGGCGCGGAAGGCTTCGATGCCGCGGGCAGTGCCGATGCCGGAGGGACCGTACCAGGACATGTCCTTGTGCCAGAACCTCGGCATCTCCATCGCCTCGGGCGGCTCCTTGGGATGCCGGATCATGGCCGTGAGCATATCGATGACGTGCTGGCGCGATGCCTCAGACGCGTCTGCGTCGTGCGGCCCCAGACCGTCCTGGGTTGCAGGTCCCGGCACGTGCCATTCACGCCCCAAGGCAGGCGCCATCGGCCAGACACGCGCTTGAAGCATCACTTCAGGAATGTCCCACAACGCCTGGATTTCGAAGACTTTACCGCCTTCGAAACGATAGAACTCGTGAAAGCGCATATGCACTAGGTGGCCGGTTGCGGGGATGCCCAGCCAGTCGCTGTCGAAAAGGCCGATGTAGCTGCCGCAGCAGCCCACCCAAGCGGCGCCGTCCTCGTCTTCACCAGCGATCACGATGGTGTCGCGGCGCTCGAGGTCGGGCCAGGCGCGCAGGAGCGGCGCATAGAGGCGCTCCCAGATCGTCTCCACCCCGGTCTGGTCGCCGAAGGGATGCCCATAGCGGCCAAGCACTTTCTCCGAGCAAGCCACCGCCAGAGCCGCACGCGCATCGTCGTGCTGGCCGGCTGACAGGGCCTGCCGGAAGGGCGCGAGAGCCGCCTTATGGGCGTCCGTGCTCACTCGGCAGCAGCACCGTAAGGCACGTTCTGCCCGCCGTAGCGGCGCACGCGCACGTTGGCCTGTTCGGCGTGGCCGACGAACCCTTCGAGCATACACAGACGCGAGCAATAGGCTCCGATCTCGGCGGCAGCGGCGTCGGTGGTGACTTTCTGGTAGCTGTGAGTTTTCAGGAACTTACCGACCCAGAGACCGCCCGTGTACCGCCCGGCCTTTTTGGTGGGGAGCGTGTGGTTGGTGCCGATGACCTTGTCCCCGTTCGCGACGTTGGTGCGGGGGCCGAGGA
Source organism: Pseudaestuariivita sp. (assembly GCF_052825805.1). NCBI lineage: Bacteria > Pseudomonadati > Pseudomonadota > Alphaproteobacteria > Rhodobacterales > Paracoccaceae > Pseudaestuariivita > Pseudaestuariivita sp. Next base: position 9,888 of record NZ_JBRBVB010000014.1, read on the forward strand.
AGAGCGCGCCGTAGGAGTGCATGTTCTCGAGGAACCAGTCGTCGCGGTCGGTCATCACCTGCACGTGTTCGGAGGCGATGTCGTTGGCGACTTCGAGCATCTCGTCGTAACTGTCGCACAGGATCACCTCGCCGTACTCCTCCCAGGATTTCGAGGCGGTGTCGGCGGTGGGCAGCATGGTGAGGATGCGGTCGATCTCGGTCAGGGTCTCGCGCGCGAGTTTCTCGGAGTTGGTGACGAGTACGGCGGGCGAATTGTAACCGTGTTCGGCCTGTCCAAGCAGGTCGGTGGCGCAAAGCTCGGCGTCGGCGGCGGTCTCGTCCGCGATCACCATGGTTTCGGTCGGGCCGGCAAAAAGGTCGATGCCGACGCGGCCGTAGAGCTGACGCTTGGCCTCGGCGACAAAGGCGTTGCCGGGGCCGACGAGCATGTGCACGGGCTCGATCGTCTCGGTGCCGATGGCCATGGCGCCGACGGCCTGGATGCCGCCGAGCACGTAGATTTCGTGCGCGCCGCCGAGGTGCATGGCGGTCACCACGGCGGGGTTCGGCTTGCCCTGCCAGGGCGGGGTGGCGGCGATGATGCGCGGCACGCCCGCGACGGAGGCGGTCGCGACGGACATGTGGGCGGAGGCGACCATGGGGAACTTGCCGCCCGGCACGTAGCAGCCGACCGATTGCACGGGGATGTTCTTGTGGCCGAGGATGACGCCGGGCATGGGCTCGACCTCGATGTCGAGCATCGAGTCGCGCTGTGCCTGGGCAAAGTTGCGCACCTGCTCCTGGGCGAACTTGATGTCGGCCATGTCGCGGTCGGAGACTTCGGCCATCAGCGCCTCGATCTCGGATTGGCTGAGCTTGAAGCTGTCCGGCGCGTAGCCGTCGAACTTTTCCGACAGGGACCGCACGGTGGCGTCGCCGCCGGTTTCGATGTCCTTGAGGGTTTGCTCGACGATGGCGCGCACTTTGCTGTCGTCTTCGGCGCGGTCGCCTTCGGATTTGGCGGTCTTGAGATGGGTGATGGCCATGTCAGGCTCCTTTGGCAGAGAGGCCCCGGGGCAAGCCCGGGGCGTGTGTCACGGGGATGGCGGGGTCTTGTCGCCGCGGTCGAAGGCTTCCCAGCCCTCGCCCTGAAAGACGTCACGTCCGAGTTGCGCGAGTACATGGGGGAAGTCGACCATGACGTAATTGTCGGTGATCCGGCCGTCCTCGACCTTCCAGAAATCCATGTACCGGATTTCGATGCGTTTGCCGGTGGCGGGGATGCCCATGAAAGGGCCGCCGTGGGTCGCCTCCTGCCGGCCGAAGGCGGCCGCCCATTCGCCCATGTAGAGCCGCGCCTCGTCGATGCAGACCTTGTCGTGGAACGCCGCCTGGAAGGGCTTTTGCCAGTTGTTCTGGAAGGCTTGCAGGCCGTGTTTCGTGCCGCACCCCTGGTTGCCCATCCAGCGGAAGCTTTCGGCAAAGAACTCCCCGATGTCGCCGATGCGGTGGTCGTTGAGGCCGTCGACCATGCCTTCGATCACGCGGCGGGTTTCCTCGGTCTTGGAGAGATCCGTGTCGCGGGTGAGGATTGCTTGGTCTGGGCGGGCGCCTGGCATGGGGAGGTCATCGCGTTTTGTGGCCGGGGGGAGCCTCCGGCGGGAGTTTATTTGGGAAGATGAAGCTAGGAGGGGCTCTCCAAGAGGGTCACCCCGAGTTGATCCAGAACGTGAGGAATGTCGACGAAGACCCAGTTTTCTCTGAGTTTATCGCCTTCGACGCGCCACCAGTCGCTGACGCGCATGAAGAGGCGTTTGCCGCTTGCGGGCACGCCCAGGAAGGCTCCGGTCTGCACGCCTGTCAGGGAGGGCCAACCGCCCGAGCAGACGTAGGCTCCGTCGCCGAACCGGGTGAAGTGGTGGGTCATGCCGTTGCCGGCCGAGCCGCCGGACCATCCCGCGAACGCGCCTTCGAACGGGACCTGGAAGCGCTGGAAGCCCTCGATGCCGACAAACGAGCCGAAGGCGCCGGGTCCGTACCAGATCATGTGGTCGTGCCAGTAGGGCCGCCATGCTTCGTCCGGTGTGGCAAGCCCTGCAAGCATGTCGGTGACCATCCGGTAGGATGTCGCGCCCTGCGCCGGGTCCTGCTCCGCCCAGAGGAGCCCGTCTTGCGTCATCGGTCCGGGCTGAAGTCCTGTGAAGCCGCGCGTGGCGCCGGGGCTTTCGGCGATAGGCCACTGGCCGCATGCGATCATCAGCTCGGGGATATCGAGGAAGACGAAGCTTTGCACCGCCCGGCCGTTCTCGATCCGGTGAAACTCGCCAAAGCGCAGCCATGCAAGCTCTCCGGTGGGCGCGATCCCGAGCCAGGGCTTGTCGAATTGACCGCAATAATAGCCCGTGCTCGACACCCAGTCGGCGTCCTCGAACGCGCCGGCCATCGCGATGTAGTCGCTCCGGGTCAGGCAGGAAAAGCTGCCGTGGAGGCTGTCCAGCAGCGCCTGCTGGCTCGACGTATTGAACGGGTGCACGATCTCGACCGCGGCCTTGGGCGCGAAGAAGGCGGCGCAGGCGGCGCCATGTGCGCCCGCATCCGCGCTTGCATACGTTTGCACGTAGCGCCGGAAGGTGTCGCGCGAGCTTTGCATCGGGTTGGCGTGCCTCGTTTCGTTTGGTGCCGGGCCCGCGGGTCAGCCTTTGACGGCGCCCGCGGTCAGGCCGGCGACGATGTGGCGCTGGAAGAACATCACCAGGATGAAGAGCGGCGCGGTGGCCGAGACCACGGCGGCGACGGCGAACATCACGTTGCCCTCGGTCTGCGTCGTGCCGAGGAAGGCGTTGATCGCGGGCACCATCGTCCGGTTGCTTTCCGACAGGAGCATCGTCGTCACCGCAAAGTCGTTATAGGCCAGCAGGAACGAGAAGAGCCCGGTGGTGATCACCCCCGGCCACATCACCGGCATGATCACGAGACGGAACGCCTGGAACTGGGTGCAGCCGTCGACCTTGGCCGACTCGTCGAGGTCCTGCGGGATCTTCTGGAAGAACGAGTTGAGCATCCAGAGCGTGAACGGCTGGTTGATCGCCACGAGCACGATGATCGCCGTCGGCAGGTACCCCCAGACGTTGTACTGGAAGAACGGTGGCAGGTAGCCCGAGACCAGCGTGATCGGCGGCATGGCGCGGAAGATCAGCGCGATGATCAAGAGCCAGAAGACGTAGTTGTAAGACGAGCGCGACAGGGCGTAGGCGCCGAGCGTGCCGATGGTGAGCGAGGTCGTCACCACAAAGAGGCACACAAGGAGCGTGTTGATGACGTTGCGCCAGAACTCCTCCTTGATCCAGGCGCCTTCGTAGCCGACCCCCGTAAAGGGCGAGCCGTAGGTGCGCTCCGTATTTTCGCCGGTCAGCGCGTTGGTCCAGTCGGCGATCGAGAAGAAGTCGAGCTCGATCTTGAAGGACCCCCAGAGCGTCCAGACGAAGGGGAAGGCCGCCATCACCAGCCAGATGGAGATGAAGGCGACGGAGGTGACCTTGAGCCAGGTGGGGCGGTATTTCGCTTGGGTCGACATCAGGCGGTTTTCCCTTTGAAGTCACGCCAGGTGCGCACAAGTACGGGGCTGAGCAGGATCGCAACGCCGATGATCGTCAGCACAGACGTTGTGGCGGCGGCGGTGAGCTGGCGGGTCTCGCCGCCCAGGTCGTTGAAGATGATCCAGCTGAGCGAGGTCGCGTGCGCCTCGGCGGCAAAGCCGATGATCGGCTCGAAGACGCGGAAGTTGTCCATGAGCTGGAAGAGCGCCACGAATGTCACGAGCGGCGCGAGGTGCGGGATCACGACAAACCGGATTTGCTGCCATCGCGTTGCGCCGTCGATCTGCGCAGATTCCAGCGTGTCCTGCGGCACTGTCTGCAGGCCGGCGTAGAACACCACAAAGGCAAACGGCGCGGACGACCAGATGCCGTAGACGATCAGCGATATCCACATCAGCGGCGTCGACGCCTTGAGCGAAAGCGTCGGATCGTTGGCGAGGTACGAGATCAGGTTCCCGAGCACCCCGCGGCTGTCGATCATCCAGAAGAGAACGAGCGCGCCGACGAGCGGCGTCACGATCATCGGCAGGAGCGACAGGAAGATCACGACCCCCTTGATCCGCTGGGTCAGCGAGTTGACCCCCACGGCGATGGCAAAGCCGAGCATGATCAGGAGCGGCGTGCAGACAAAGGTGTAGGTGAGCGTGAAGGCCAGCGCGCGGTAGAACGGCAGGTTGCGCAGCTGCGAGAAGAATTCGCCAAAGCTGCCGGACGTGCGCCACGCCTCGCCGACTTCGGCAAAGGCGAGGTGACCGCGGTCACCGTAGATGTCAAAGCCGACGAACCGGCCGAGCGGGCGCTCTTCGCGCAGGGCAGCGGTTGCGTCCTGGTCGATGCTCGTAGACGTGGTGCAGCCGACAAGCGGCACGCAGTTTTCGGTTTCGATCAGCACCGCCTCGTGCGGCACAAAGAAGGATTGCGTGACGACGGACACGATGGGTGCGGCGATAAAGACCAGCATCGCAATGGCCGTGGGCGCAAAGAACCAAAAGAACGTGCGGTGTTTCATGGGGCTGGCCTCGTCCAAGAGAGGGTCCCGTCCCGTGCCTGACCCGGGACCTCTGCGCCAGCGCGGCGCGAGGTCCCGGATCGTGGTCCGGGACGGGGGTGGGGTCCGCTTACTGCAGGAAGCCCTTTTCGCGCGCCGCGGCGCGGTAGGCTGCCTCGACATCGGCGAGCGCCTGCTCGGCCGATTCCGAGCCGTTCATGAAGTCGGTCAGCTCAGCGCCGAGGGCGGTGTGCATCAGACCCATGTAGGGCAGCATCGGGTACGGGATCGAGCCCGCCTGCGCCGCCGCGAAGACGCCTTCGGCGGCTTCGGTCGGCTGGTAGCCGTCGATCAGCCAGACGGCCTGCTTGGAGGTCTCTTCATCCTCGAGGATCGCCGGACGGATCGCGTGCTTGAGCGCCAAGAAGGTCGCCTCGGCCTCTTCGTCCGAGATGTTCTTGGCCACGGTCCAGCCGTCCCACCAGAGCGTCGTCGCCGGGGTGTCGCCGCCGCCCACGGTCATCGGGCCTGCGATGGCGAAGCCGTCGATCACTTCCTGCGGCACACCGTCGGCGTCGGTCATGGTCGCGGCGCGGCTGCCCCACATGTTCATGAGGGCGACGTTGCCGGCGCGGAACTCGGCGTTGGTGGCGTTCGAGTCGTGGGTCAGGAAGTCGGGGTTCATGTACTCCGACAGCGCCTTCATCATCTCGAGCGCCTTGACACCTTCCTCGCCGCTGATGGTCGGCTCAGCCGAGCCGTCGGCGAAATGCTGACCACCGAAGCCGAGGAACATGTTGTTGAATTCCTGGGCAAGGTTCCAGCCGGCCTTGTAGGCGCCGCCAACCGGGTTCTCCGCGAGGCCCTGCTCACGCAGCACCTTGGCGGCTTCGAGCATTTCCTCGTAGGTGGTCGGGACCTCGAGGCCGGCCGCTTCGAGCAGGTCCGCGCGGTAGACGAGGTGCTGCGCGTTCGCCATGAACGCCACCGCCATCACGTTGCCGTTGAGGGTGATCAGCTGACCTTGCGAGATGCCGTCACCGTGCTTGGCAATCAGGTCGTCGAGCGGACGGATGACGTCTTCGTTCATCAGCGCCACGATGGAGGAGTTGGCGATGATCGCCGAGGTGTACTCCGCCGGGTTGCCCGACATGCCGGCCAGGTTGATCTTCTGGTGGTCGGCGGTGAGGTTGGTGGTCACCTCGCCGCCTGCGCATTCCTGCGCGCCAGCGCCGACGGTCTGGATCGCCGGGAATTCGTTGCCGACAATCGACACGCGCGCCTCGATGGAGCAGCCGTGGCCGTCCGCATACGCCAGTGTCGAGGTCGTCGCGAGCACTGCGGCCAGCGCAACTTTCTTCATGAACATGGTTGGTTTCTCCCTTGGTGTGTGGGTGCGTCTTCGAAGTCCGCACCCGGGTTCCCCCGAGGCTCGGCCCCGGGAAAGACGTGACGGGCGTCAGCCCGTGATCCGCGCACCGTCGTCCTTGCGGAAGAGGTGGCAAATAGCGGCAGGCACGGAGATTTTCACGGTATCCCCAATGCTTGCGCGGTATTCTTTATGCGCCTTGACGTTGACCTGGTGGCCGTCGACCCGCACCGTGGCCATGGTCGCATCCCCCAAAAGCTCCATCGAGTAGACGCCGGCCTCGATCCCGCTCGCAAGCGTCTCGGTGACCTCCGCGTCCTCCGCCCGGAACCCCAGCGTGATCGGACCGTCCGGCCCGGTGAGCCCTGTGATCTCCGTCCCCTCGGCGCGGAACGTCCCGCCCGTGAGCGTGCCGTCGATCAGGTTCATCGCCGGGTTGCCGATAAAGCTCGCCACAAACGTGTTGGCCGGGTTGTCGTAGATCTCCGTCGGGCTGCCGACCTGCTGCACGACGCCCTTGTTCATCACCACGACGCGGTCGGCGAGCGTCATCGCCTCGATCTGGTCGTGGGTCACATAGACCGTGGTGACCTGCAGCTCGTGGCTGAGGTTCTTGATCTGCGCACGGGTCGAGACGCGCAGCTTGGCGTCGAGGTTAGAGAGCGGCTCGTCCATCAGGAAGACGTTCGGTTCCCGCACGATCGCCCGCGCCAGCGCCACCCGCTGCCGCTGGCCACCCGACAGCGCGGCGGGCTTGCGGTGGAGGAAGTCCGTCAGCTCGACCATCTCGGCCGCCTTCATCACGCGCGCGTCGTGCTCGGAGGCGTCGACCTTGCGCACGCGGAGCGGGAAGCGGATGTTCTCGTAGACATTGAGGTTCGGGTAAAGGCCGTAGCTCTGGAACACCATCGCCACGTCGCGGTCCTTGGGTTCGAGATCATTGACCACCTGGTCGCCGATCCAGATCTCGCCTTCGGTCACCTCCTCGAGGCCGGCGATCATCCGCATCGTCGTCGTCTTGCCGCAGCCTGACGGCCCGAGCAGCACGAGGAATTCGCGATCCGCGATCGTCAGGTCAAAATTCTCGACCCCGACAAAGGATCCCCACCGCTTGCTCAGATTGCGCAGCTGGATTTCGGCCATGTGTCTCCCCCCGGTCGTTCACAGCAGTGTGACGATCCCCCGAACAAGGCACAAGCGCCAACCGTTTGGCAAGTGCTTTTTGCAAACGTATGCAAAGAGCCGGCCGGAGGACCTGCCGACGCGCCGAATTTGAGACTTTGGCCTAGCGCGCCAGCACGATGTCCGCCTGCAGCCCGCCGAGCCGCGCAGAGTCCCCTAGCACCAGCACGCCGCCATGCGCACGGGCGATGTCGGCGGCAATCGTCAGGCCCAGCCCCGCGCCCGAGCCGCGGTCCTGGTTGCGCGCGGGATCGAGCCGGGTGAACGGGCGCACCGCATCCTCGCGCGCGTGTTCGGGAATGCCGGGACCGTCGTCCTCCACCCGGAACCGCACCGAAGCGTCGGTGATCTCGACCGACACTTCGGCCTTGCTCCCGTAGCGCACCGCGTTGCCGATGAGGTTCTCGAGTGCGCGGCGTAGCGCGATCGGACGGGCGGTGATCTGCCCTGCCCCGCTGGTGTCTTGCAACGTCACATCCGTCCGCCCGCGCTGCGCGTCCGCCACCACTTGCGCGGCAAAGGCCGCCGGGTCCAGCGCCTCGGCCTCCCCCGAGGCCGCATCCCCCCGGGCAAAGCTCAGGAACTCGTCGACTAAGTGCTCCATATCCTCCACATCGCGCGCCATCGCGGCGATCTCGGGATCATGCTCCTGCATCGACAGCCCCAGCTTGAGCCGCGTCAGCGGCGTGCGCAGGTCATGGCTGACGCCGGACAGCATCCGCGTGCGCTGCTCGATCTGCCGTTCGATCCGCGCCCGCATGTCGAGAAATGCCGTCCCGGCCTCGCGCACTTCGATGGCACCGGACGGCTTGTAAGGCACCCGCTGCCCCCTACCAAAGGCGCTCGCCGCGTGCGCCAGCCGCGTGATCGGGCGCAGCTGCCCGCGCAGGTAAAGGAACGCGATGATGGTAAAGAGCACGCCGAACACGATCATGTTGACGAGCAGCTGGTGCGGGTTCGAGGCGGACACGCGCCGCCGGTCAAACTCGATATGCAACGGGCCTTGCGCTGTCTCCAGCACCGCGATCACATCCCGTTCCGTCGGCAGGCGTACATATTGCAGCGACGGGACTTGCGCCTGCATCTCGCGCATGACGATCCCGCCCGTCAGGTCGTACCACACCCGGTCCGGTCCCAGATCGCGCTCCAACGTCTCCCCCGGCGGCCGCACCGTATAGCCCAGCTCGGCGATCAGCGCCGCCAGATCGCCCTGCCCCGGGTCCGCACCCGCCTCGATCCGCGCCGCAAAAAGGTTCAGCTCGCGCGCAATCGACTCGACCATTTGCTCGGTCACACCCGCAAAATGGCGCTGCACGAACACGACGGACACGACCAGCTGCACCGTCAGCACTGGCAGCACCACAATCAGCGCCGCCCGCCCGAAAAGCGTGCGCGGCATATAGCGTTTGAGCCAGGAAAACGTCATGGTCCACACCTAAGCGCGAGGTGTGGCGAAAGGAAACGCAAAGTGCAGACCACAACGCCTAAAGAGCTGGAGCCGGGCCTCCGTCTGCTGCGCGCGCCCAACCCCTCACCCATGACCGAGCGCGGCACGAACACCTACCTGATCGGCACGCGCGGCATCGCCGTCGTCGACCCCGGGCCTGAGGATCCCGCGCATCTCGCCGCGATCGAAGCAGCTCTTACGCCGGGCCAGCACATCTCCCACGTACTTGTCACGCATGCCCACCTCGACCATTCGCCGCTGGCCGCCCCCCTCGCCACGAGGCATGGCGCCAAGGTCCACGCCTTCGGCAAGGCCCGCGACGGATTGAGCGCAGTCATGCAAGACCTCCTCTCCTCCGGCATGGCCGGCGGCGGTGAAGGTATCGACGCGGGCTTTGCACCCGACATCCGCCTCGCGGACGGAGAGGACGTGGCCGGCGACGGATGGACACTCACCGCGCTCCACACCCCCGGCCACATCGGCAACCACCTGTGTTTTCTCGGGGATGGCTTTGCGCTCAGCGGCGATCACGTCATGGGATGGGCGACCTCGCTCGTGTCTCCGCCTGACGGCGATCTGACAGACTTCATGGCCTCCTGCGCGCGCCTCCGCGAGGCTTGCGCCACACGCGGCATTGCCCGGCTCTACCCCGGCCACGGAGACCCCGTCCCGGACGCCTTGACCCGCATCGACGCGCTTGTCGCGCACCGCCAGATGCGGGAGGCGCAAATCCTCGCCGCCCTCGCCTCCGGCCCCGCAACCGCCGCGGATCTGGCGGCCCGCATCTACACCGAGGTCGATCCGCGCCTTTTGCCCGCCGCCACCCGCAACGTCCTCGCCCACCTCATCGACCTCACGGTCCGAGACACCGTCACCCCCACCGGTCCCCTCCGCGAAACCGCCACCTTCGCCTTGCGCTGAGCGCACCTCACGGTTTCTGCACGCCCGCACATTTTCCACCCCAAAACCCTCTGGACGCCGCAAAAAGTCATTGCTAGAAGCCCCCCACGGTTCCGGCGTAGCTCAGCGGTAGAGCAGTTGACTGTTAATCAATTGGTCGTAGGTTCGATCCCTACCGCCGGAGCCA
>NZ_JBRBVB010000015.1:0-395824 GCF_052825805.1 Pseudaestuariivita sp.
CGTCGAGGGCATCGCGCGCAAGACGCGGGCCATCGACACCGCGCTGGCGCTTCACGCGGAGAGCAAAGCCTCGATCCTGGCGTTGGCCACGCTCGGCGGGCGCGAGCAGGCCGCGATCTGCGGGGCGGTGCTGGCCGCACGCGCGGCGGGCATCCCGGTGATCCTCGACGGGTTCATCTGCACTGCAGCGATCCTGCCACTGCATGCCGCGGACCCGGCTTTGCTCGATCATTGTCTTGTAGCGCACGCAAGCGCGGAGCCGGGTCACGCCGGCATGGTGGAGGCGCTGGGCAAGGCGCCGATCCTTGATCTTGGCATGCGGCTGGGTGAGGGCTCGGGCGCTGCGTTGGCGCTGGGTGTGCTCAAGGCGGCGCTCGCATGTCACAATGGCATGGCCACCTTTGCGGACGCGGGCGTGTCGGGCGGATGAGTCTTTTGCGCCGCCGCGTGGCCGAAGGGCAGGTGGCGTTGATGCTGCTCACGCGCCTGCCGGCTGGGCAGCTGGGCGATACCGTGCCGCCGATGGGGCAGACGGTCTGGGCCTGGCCTTTGGTGGGCGCGCTGGTCGGTGCTCTGGCCGGCGCGGTGGTGTTGGTGCTCGGGGGGCTTGGGGTGCCGCTCGCGCCGCTGGCTGTTGCTGCGCTGACCGTTACGGCGGGTGTGACCGGGGGGTTGCACGAGGATGGGCTGGCCGATGTGGCGGACGGCTTTGGCGGAGGCGCGACGCGCGAGCGCAAGCTTGAGATCATGCGCGACAGCCGCGTCGGCAGTTACGGCGTTCTGGCGCTCGTGCTTGCGGTGGCGCTCAAGCTCGCCGCGATGGTGCAGGCACCGGATATGCTGTCGCTGGCGTTGGGCTGCGTCGTGCTGGGCGCGCTCAGCCGGGAGACCATGTGCCTGCCGCTGCGCGTCTTGCCGCCTGCGCGCGAGGACGGGCTGGGCGCGCGGACACAGGTGCCATTGGTGCCGAGTCTGGTCGGGGCGGTTCTGGCTTTGGGGCTTGCCGCGGTGAGTTTTGGCGTTGGAGGCGTTTACCTTTTCATCGCCGTGACCGTGGCGGGCCTTGCGGTTACCGCGCTTGCGAAACGGCAGATCGGCGGTCAGACGGGAGATGTCTGTGGAACAACGCAGGTGGTGACCGAAGCGGTTGGCTGGTGTGTGTTGGCTGCGGTTTGGGTCTAAGGCAGTAGGCTTTTGACCTTACAAAGACTCGCTCAATTTTAAGCACTCGCCTGACAGGCACTGTCAGGCCGCGCCGTCCCGCCTCCATGGGGCGGCGCGATTGCGCCACCCCTCGGGTCGGCGCGTGCTCCACGGTGGGTTCTGTATTGAGCTTTTGGTCGGCCAGTTACGCCACTTCTTGCAGCGCAACCTTCGGCGTCACACCCAGCGCATGGCACACGTCCCGCGTCAGCTCGGGGCGGTTGAGCGTGTAGAAGTGCAGCGTATCGACGCCTTCCTCGCGCAGTTTGGTGCACATCTCGGTGCACAGCGCGACCGCCAGCAGATCGGCCCGCCCATCCCGTTCGGCGGTGGCAAACGCGTCGTCTAGCCATTGCGGGATCGGCGCGCCGCAGCGCTGGGCAAAGCTCTTGACGCCTTTCCAGTTCTCGATCGGCAGGATGCCGGGCACGATCGGCTTGTCGATGCCCTTCGCCGCGCAGGCGTCACGGAACCGCAGGAACGTCTCGGGCTCGAAGAAGAACTGCGTCAGCGCCTCGTCCGCGCCGGCGTCAAACTTGGCTTTGAGGTGGTCGACATCGGCGCCTTCGTAGGCAGCCTCGGGATGCGGGTCGGGGTAGGCGCCGACGCGGATGTTGAACGTGCCTTTCGCGGCGAGCGCCCCGATCAGCTCCACCGAGCCGGAGAAACCTTCGGGATGCGGCGTAAAGCCGCCCGAGCCCTTGGGAGGATCGCCGCGCAGCGCCACGATGTCCGAAACGCCGGCGGCGGCGAACTGGTCGGCAAGGGCGAGCGTCTCGGCCTTGGTGGCGGACACGCAAGTCAGGTGCGCCGCGACCTTGAGGCCGGAGCTTGCGTGGAGCGCGCCCACCGCTTCGAGTGTGAGGTCACGGGTTGTTCCCCCCGCGCCGTAGGTCACCGAGACGAACCGAGGGTCGAGCGGAGAAAGCGTCTGGACCGCGTCCCACAGCCGGAACGTCGCCGCCATGTTTTGCGGCGGAAAGAACTCGAACGAGATGGCAGGGGCGGGTGCGGTCATGTGACAGGGCTCTCCTTGGATGCACACTTGTCTCACGCCCCGAGACGTGAAACAAATTCATAACTCTCAAGATCAACATGAGTTCCGCATGAAGATTCACCTCGAGTTCCGGCATTTGCGCACGATCAAGGCGATCCACGAGGCGGGCGGGCTGGCGCGTGCTGCCGACACGCTCAACATCACGCAATCGGCGCTGTCGCATCAGGTGAAGGGTCTTGAGGAGCAGGCGGGCGTCGAGCTTTTTGTGCGGCGTGCCAAACCGATGAAGCTATCGGCGGCGGGCCTGCGCCTCTTGCGGCTGGCGGACCGGATCCTGCCGGAGGTGGAGGCGGCGCTTGCGGAATTCGACGGCCTGCGCGACGGCTCTTCGGGGCGGCTGCACATCGCGATCGAGTGCCACGCCTGTTTCGAGTGGCTGTTCCCCGTGCTCGAGCGGTTTCGCGTCAACTGGCCCGACGTGGACGTGGACATCCGTCCCGGCCTTGCCTTCGAGGCGTTGCCGGCGCTTTCGCGGGAAGAGGTGGACCTCGTCGTCTCCTCGGACCCCGAAGAGCTGAGCGGGATCACGTTCGACCACCTTTTCGACTACGCGCCTGTGTTCGTCGCCTCTGCGGGACACAAGCTGGCAGAAAAACCGTGGATCGAGGCGCGGGATTTCCGAGATCAGACGCTGATCACCTATCCGGTGGACCGCGCGCGGCTCGACATCTTCAGCCAGTTGCTGACGCCCGCCAAAGTCGAGCCCGCCGCGGTGCGGCAGGCCGAGCTGACGGCGGTGATCCTGTTTCTGGTGGCATCGAACCGCGGGGTCAGCGTGCTGCCTGACTGGGTGGTGCGCGAGGTGCGCAGTTCGCCTGGCTACGTGACCCGTCCGTTGACCGAGGCCGGTCTGACGCGGGGGCTTTTTGCCGCGGTGCGGGACACCGACCGCGACAAGCCATTCATGCGTGAATTCATGAGGATGGCGCGCGAGGAAGCGACGCGCCTTCAAAGCGCGGCCTAGCGGGTGTCACGCCGCAGGCTTGGGCCTCATACAGCCTTGAGTTCGCCTGCCATCTGGCGACCATCGCGGCCTTCGATCAACTCATACTCGATCTGCTGGTTGTCGGCGAGGCCGGTCATGCCGGCTCGTTCAACGGCTGAAATGTGCACGAAAACGTCCTTGCCGCCTTCTGCGGGCTCGATAAATCCAAAGCCCTTGGTGGTGTTAAACCATTTTACGGTGCCTGTCGGCATCACGTATCTCCTTTTGACTTGGTCTGCGTCCGGCGGCGCGCGCCGGGTCTTGGAAAGTGCGACCAGCCGCTTCTCAGACCCAGGAGCGGCGCGCACCCGTCTGGTCTTCAACCATCGCTGTGCTAGAAAGTTGCGCCCAGGTCTCAAAAATCAAGGGACGGGCTGTCGCAGGGCGCGGCGGCGCTCAGAATTTATGCACAAATGGAGGGGGCGATGCAGCTTTACGGGCTCAAGACATGTGACACCTGCCGCAAGGCGCTGAAGGCGCTGCCGGGCGCGCAGCTGGTCGATGTGCGCGCCGAGGGCGTGCCGGAAGCGGTGCTCGAGGCGGCACTGGCTGAGTTCGGGGATGCGCTGGTGAACACACGCTCGACCACGTGGCGGGGGCTTTCGGAGGAGGAGCGTGCCGCTGCGCCGATGGAACTCCTCAAGACGCACCCGACCCTGATGAAGCGCCCGCTGATCGACGACGGCGGCACGCTGCACCTCGGTTGGAGCAGGGCGACGCAGGCTGCGCTGGGCGCGTGAGGTAAGGTGGGCAGATGCCCACCCTACGTGTCAGGCCAAGTTCGGGTCACCGAAGGTCCGGCGGCGTGGCCTCGGCAGAGAGCTGGGCGACGACCACGTCCAGCCCCATGACCGCCGATTGCTTTTCACCCAGACGCCGGACGGAGGCTGTGCGCTCCTCGACCTCCCGGTGCCCGATGGCGAGGATCACCGGAACCTTGCCAACCGAATGCTCGCGCACCTTGTAGTTGATCTTCTCGTTGCGGATGTCCGCCTCGGCCCGGACGCCTGCCGCCGTGAGCGCCTGGACGACCTCGGCAACATAATCGTCCGCCTCTGATGTGATCGACGCCACGACCACCTGACGAGGCGCGAGCCAGAACGGCAGTTTGCCTGCGTGTTCCTCGATCAGGATCCCGATGAACCGCTCGAACGAGCCGAGGCAGGCGCGGTGCAGCATGAAGGGGCGCGCCTTGTCGCCCTCGGGCGTGATGTAGCTCGCGTCGAGCCGCTCGGGCAGGTTCGGGTCCACCTGGAAGGTGCCGCATTGCCAGACCCGGCCGATCGCGTCGGTCAGGTAGAAGTCGAGCTTGGGTCCGTAGAACGCGCCGTCACCGGGCTCGAGCGTGTACTCGCGGCCCACCGCCTTGATCGCGGCTTCGAGCGCGCCCTCGACGTAATCCCAGCTTTCCTCGGTGCCGACCCGCTTTTCAGGGCGGGTGGCGAAGCGGATCTCGAACTCGGCGAAGCCGAGCTCGCGGTAGATGTCCGCGAGGAAATCGATGAACTTGGCGCATTCCGCCTCGATCTGGTCCTCGCGGCAAAAGATGTGCGCGTCGTCCTGTGTGAAGCCGCGCACGCGCATGATGCCGTGCAGCGCGCCCGAGGGCTCGAACCGCGCGCAGGAGCCGAACTCCGCAAGCCGCAGCGGCAGGTCGCGATAGCTTTTGAGCCCCTGGTTGAAGACCTGCACGTGGCACGGGCAGTTCATCGGTTTCAGCGCGTTGATCTTGGTCTGCGCCCGGTTCTTCTTGGCCTCCGCGTCGTCGTTCTCACCGTCACGCGACTCGTCGACCTCCACGAGGAACATGTGGTGCTGGTACTTGTCCCAGTGGCCCGACGCCTCCCAGAGCTTGCGGTCCACGACCTGAGGCGTGTTGATCTCCTGATACCCGCCTGCGCGTTGCTTGCGGCGCATGTAGTCCTGCAGTTGCGTGTAGATGGTCCAGCCGTTCGGGTGCCAGAAGACCTGGCCGGGCGCCTCCTCCTGCATGTGAAAAAGGTCCATCTCGCGCCCCAGCTTGCGGTGGTCGCGCTTGGCGGCTTCCTCGAGCATATTGAGGTGCTTTTTCAGATCGTCCCGGTTCTTGAACGCGACGCCGTAGATGCGCTGCAGCATGGCCCGGTCCGAATCGCCCCGCCAGTAGGCGCCGGCAATCGACATCAGCTTGAACGCGTCGCCCGGCACCTGGCCGGTGTGCTGAAGGTGCGGGCCGCGGCAGAGGTCCTGCCAGTCGCCGTGCCAGTACATGCGCAGGGGCTCGTCGCCGGGGATGCTCTCGATCAGCTCGACCTTGTAGGGCTCACCATTGGCCTCGTAGTGCGCGATCGCACGCGCGCGCTCCCAGACTTCGGTGCGGACCGGGTCGCGGGCGTTGATGATCTCCTTCATCTTCTTCTCGATGGCGCCGAGGTCTTCGGGCGTAAACGGCTCGGCGCGGTCGAAATCGTAGTACCAGCCGTCCTTGATGACCGGGCCGATGGTGACCTTGGTGTCCGGCCAGATCGCCTGCACGGCGCGCGCCATGATATGCGCGAGATCGTGCCGGATCAGCTCGAGCGCCTGGGCGTCGTCTTGCATCGTGTGGATGGCGATGCTGGCGTCCGCCTCGATCGGCCACTGCAGGTCCCAGTGCGCGCCGTCGACGCTGGCACTGATGGCTTTCTTGGCCAGGCTTTTGGAGATGCTGGCGGCGACCTCGCCAGCGGTCACGCCGGCCTCGAAGTCACGCGCATTGCCATCGGGAAAGGTCAGGGAAATCTGGGTCATGGCCCATGCTCCTCGTCGGTTTGGCGCCCACGGAACGCCCGGTTGCGGGTTATGTCGTGCGCGCGGTATCGCGCCGCGCCGGGGTCAGGTCAAGCCTGAATGGTCAGGCCGGAACGGGCGGGCGCGCAAGGCTGAGACGCAAATGGATCAGGGCGAGGAGCGCCATGCCTCCCGCCGAGGCGCCAAGCGCGCCGGGTCCCAGCGCCTGCAGGACGGCGGCACCGATCACCGAGCCGAGCGCTGCGCCGATGTAGATGGCGGCGGCATTGAGGGCGAGCACCACCGGCGCGCGCGGGCCGGCAAGCTGCACCAGCCGCGCCTGTTGCGGCGCCGCAAAGCTCCACCCGCAAAGCGACCACACGAACGTCAGCAGAACCACCAGCCACGGCGCGAAGGGCAGCGCGGAAAAGAGCGGCATCAGCGCGACTTGCGCGATGCACACCAGCGTGAGCGTGCGCCCGAGGCCGAGCCGGTCTCCCATCCAGCCGCCGATCAGGTTGCCGGCGACCGCCGCCCCTCCGAAGGTCAAAAGGACGATGGTGATCCCGTCTCGCCCGAACCCCATGAGTTCGGAGAGGAGTGGCGCAAGGTAGGTGTAAAGCACGTAGATCGCCCCGAGAAACGAGCCGGTAAAGAGCGTCGCGCCCATCATCGGCAGGTTGCCGAGCGACTGGCCGAGGTCCCCGAGCGTGACGGGTTGGAACCGCAGGCCCGCCGGCACTTGCGTCCACACCAGCCACACCGTCGGCACCGCGAGCAGCGCCACGATCCAGAACGCCACCTGCCAGCCAAAGGTGTAGCCCATCCAGCTGCCCGCCGGCACGCCCAGCACCTGCGCCAGCGTGAGCCCGAAAAAGACATAGGCCAGCACCTTGGCCCGGTCCTGTGGCGGGGCGAGACCTGCCGCGACGGCGGAGGCGACCGGCGTGACGATGCCGGCGCCTGCCGCGGCCAGCACGCGCGCGGCGCTCATGCCGGCCAGCCCGGTGGAGAGCGAGGCGACAATTGCGGCCAGTGCAAAGATCGTGAGCCCTGCCGCGATCACCCGGCGCCGCCCCGCCTTGCCCGTCAGCGCCACCAGGAGAGGCGACAGCACCGCGTATCCGAGCGCGTAGGAAGTCAGCATCGTGCCAGCGGCGGCGTCGGAGATGGCGAGGTCCCGCGCCACAGGCTCGATCAGGCCGACCACCATGAAGGCGCCCATGCCGATCACGAAATTGGCCGCCGAAAGGACGGTGATGATCCGGGAAAGCTCTGTCATATCAAGACTGTGCCACGGGTCCGGGGCCGTGAACAGCGCGGATCGGCATTTCGCAACTGCCGCATAAATGGGCAGTGGTATACCGTTGCATGCTTGTATGCCTATGAATACTTTGACACTTTTTTTGGCAGCCTGTAGTTTCCGATATGAAACAGATGAATGCAGGTGCAGAAAAGGGTGCGGCGATGGCAAAGGCGAACACAAACTTCGAGCTGAGCGTCGACGATCTGGACACGATCGAGGCCGCCCTCAGAGCGCGCAAGCAGGCGCTGCATGGCGAGACCTGCGACACCAGCGTGGACGAGAAGCGCACGATCCACGATCTGCTGGGACGCCTTCACAACCAGAAGGTCTTTTACCGTCCGTCTGGCGCGCCTTATGTCGGCGGTTAACGCGATCTGACACGGCAAAAGCGCCCCCGCTTTGGAGGGCGCTTTTTTGTGTGCGGGGTTCGCTGAGACAGCGATCTTAAACCGGACGAACCCCGCCTAAATCAAATCACCTGCCCGACGTTTACGTCAGGCCGCGTCATGCCAAAGGCATGCCTGCGGCGTGACCCGCCCCAATGGGGCGGCGCGATTGCGCCACCCCTCGGGACGGCGCGTGAACTTCCGCATCGAAGGCATCAAGTTCAAAGTCGCCAGTCTTACGCCAGCAGGATCGCCGCCACCACCGCCAGCGTGCAGAGGTAGCTTACGGTAAAGATGATCGGGCGGATCGGGAACACCGCCAGCCCGCTGATCATCCCCGCCGCATGCACCACCCGTACCCAGAAAAAGACGATCGCCGCCCAGACCGTCACGCTCGTCGAGATGCCCGCGACATGCGCCACGAGCAGGGCGATGCCGAAGGGGATCAACGTCTCGAGCAGGTTCTGGTGCGCCCGGAAAGCGCGTTGCACCCAGGGGCGCATCTTGCGGTGGTCGGGGGGCGTGGTGAAGTCGGTGAAGTCCTCCCGCTCGGACGTGACGCCCACGATAAACGGGATCCAGAGCGACCCGGCCAGCAGGGCGGTCATCAACAGGTACGTGAGTTCGAGGGTCATCGGCTCAGCCCTCCATCTTGATCGGTTGCCCGGTTTCCAGCCAGGACTTGAGCGAGGCGACGTGGCGCGCCCAGCCTTCCTTGACGCCCTCCTGGCCGGCCGGAATGTCGTAATGCTCGCAGGTCAGCAGGCAATGCGCACCCTCTGGCTGGATCATGAAGACGATGCGCGAGTGGGCGGTGTTCCCGTCGATCCAGTTCGGCTCAAAGCTCTGCTCGATCCGCGTCTTCGGCTCGAGCGCCGTGGTGGTCTGCGTGAGCATCGTCGAGCCGTCCTTGCGCAGGATGCACGTCGGCGCGCCAAGCGCTGCGTCTCCTTCGGCGGCGTCGCAGGCAAAGTGGTACTGCGCGATCTGGTCCGCCTGGGTCAGCGCATCCCAAAGCGCGTCCTGCGTGCAGCGTATCAATGTCTGGTGGATGAAGTCGGGTTTGGGGTTTTGGTCGAGCATCGAGGTCTCCGTCTTGAAGGGTGTGCGCAAGCGCTGGGGAAGGTGATCAGGAGTGTCAGGCGTCCGACGGTTCGGGAACTGGATCGGGCAGGCGCAGTGTCTCGCCCGTTTCGAGCCAGCTTTTCAGCCCGGCCGCCCAGCGCGCCCAGCCGTCGTGCACCCCCTCGCCCGGCACAACCGGATGCGTGAGGTCGTAGTGCTCGACCGTCAGACGCATCACAGGACCTTCCTGGTCCAACAGGAAGACGGTGACGGATGGCCGCGATGTGGCATCGTCCAGGATCTCGAACGTCGCCTCGATCCGCGATTTGGGTTCGGCGGTGAGGGTACGGGCGCGCATGATCTGCGTGCCGCCGGCGAGGGCGAAATGGTAGGTGTCGTCTTCCAGCCGCACGTCGGGGCACATGAAATGCCACTGGGACATCATGCCCGGGTCGGTCAACGCGTCCCATAGCGCGTCGCGCGTGGTGCGGATGAACGTCTGCATGACGTGATCGGGTTTCTTGGTGCTGTCCAGCATGTGATCTCCTTGGGTTGAGGCGTCGCCGCCTGAGGTGGGAGCGTCCCGGGTTTCCAGATGCGCCTTGAGGTCGAGCATCCCACGCGCCACGGGTTTGGCGAGGAGAGGTTCGATCCAGCGGTCGATGACCTCCTGCAGCGGCACGGCGTTGAGGTAGTGATACTTGAACCGCCCCTGCTTCTTGGTGGTCACGAGGTGCGCGGCCTCCAAAAGCTTGAGGTGCTTCATCACGCCGAACCGCGTCATCTCGAGGTTGGCCTCGAGATCGGTCAGGGTCTGTCCGTCCCGCATCCGCAACGCATCCAGCAGCGCGCGGCGGGTCGGGTCGTTCAGGGCTTTGAAGATCGCATCCATGGGTCTTCAATAGGTGAGTATATAGTCACGTGTCAACATGGTCACTTATAAGGGTGCATTGAGAGGGCTGGAGCGTGGTCAAAAATCGTTTAGGATCAACGGCGCACCACGAGATAGGCGCATGGGAGATCACGACATGCAGATGCTAGAAACACCGCAGGGGCGGCGAATCGCCTACCACCGGACCGAGGGCACGGGGCCGGGTGTGGTCTTCCTCGGCGGGCTGATGTCGGACATGACGGGCACCAAGGCGGTGCATCTCGAGGACTGGGCGCGGCGGCAGGGCAGGGCGTTTTTGCGGTTCGATTATTCCGGGCACGGGCAGTCGTCGGGCACCTTTACCGAGGGCTGCATCGGCGATTGGCACGAGGACGCGGTGGCGGTGCTGGAGGCGCTGACCGAGGGGCCGCAGGTGCTCGTCGGCTCGTCGATGGGCGGCTGGCAGGCGCTGCTCCTCGCGCGGGCAAGCCCTCAGCGCGTCGCGGGTCTCGTAACCATCGCCGCCGCGCCGGATTTCACCGAGGACAGCATGTGGGCGGGGTTCTCTGATGCGCAGAAGGCGGAGCTCGCGGAGGCCGGCATCGTGCATCTGCCATCGGACTACGGGGAGCCATATCCGATCACCAGGCGCATGATCGAGGACGGGCGGAAGAACCTCGTGCTCCGCAGCCCGCTGAATCTGCCGATGCCAGTGCGCATGCTGCAAGGCACGGCGGACGCGGATGTCGACATGTCGGTGGCGCTGCGCCTTTTGGAGCATGCCGAGGGGCCGGACCTGCGTTTGACGCTAGTCAAGGGCGCGGATCACAGGTTCTCCACGCCCGAGTGTCTGACGCTGATCGAGAAGTCGGTGGAAAAGGTGGTGCATCGGGTTTGATGCGTTGGCCCAATAAGGCGAGCTTAAACCTGATACGTTGGAAACGGTTGTGCACGCGCCGTCCCGCGGGGTGGCGCAATCGCGCCGCCCGTTTTGCCGAAGGCAAACCTTCGGTTTGACGGGGGCGGGTCATGCCAGAGGCATGCCTTTGGCATGACGCGGCCTGACGGTGGCCGTCAGGCAGGAGCAGTGATTTAAGCCGTTGCGTATCAGTGTTTCAGTTATACGGCACCCCGCCATAAAAGATGGAGCGCCCTCTGACGTCAGGTAACGCTAGGGCAAAGCGCCTGTGCTGCGTCATAGGAGCCGCAGCACGGGGGAGAAGACCATGGCGCGCGCATCGAAACTCACGCAGGGGCAGAAGATCGGCTGGGGGCTCGCCGACATGGGCATCGTCGTCTTTGTCGTGATCAAGCAGCTTTTGATCGTCGCCTTTCTTAACACCGTGCTGGGCGTCCCCGTGGAGACGGCGGGCCTTGTCGCGACGCTGGTGTTGGTGTTCGACATCGTGACCGATCCGCTGGTGGGGTACCTCAGTGATCGGACCTCAACCCGCTGGGGGCGGCGCGCGCCCTGGATGGTGGGCGGCGCGGTGTTGCTGGCGGGCGCGATGGTGGGGCTCTTTTCCGCGCCCTTGGACGGCACACCCACGGCGTCGCTCGTGTGGGTCACCGGGTTCTTCGTCCTGGCCACCATCGGGTTCACCATGGTTGCAATCCCCTACGGCGCCTCCGCCGGCGAGATCACGCAGGACCCGCGCACCCGTTCGACGCTTACGGCGTGGCGCATGGTATTTGCCTCCATCGGCATCCTGATCGGCGGCGCGGTGTTCCCTGGCCTGGCCAAGGATTTGGGCCACGCCACTGCCGCCCTCATCGCCGCGCCGCTGGTGGTGCTGCCGGTGTGGCTCTCGGTCTTTGCCACGCGCAAGGCGCCGCGCATTCTGGTGCCGGCGCAGACGCGGTTTGGTGACACGCTCCGGCTTGTGCTGGCCAACCGCGCCTTTATGGTGCTGGTGGGTTGCTACGGCGTGATGACGCTCGCGGTGGCGCTGATCACGGCAGGGCTGCCCTTTGCGGCGCTCTACCTGATCACCGACGACGGCAGCACTCTGCTCTCGGGTGCAGCCGAGACGCTGACGGTGCTGTCGCTGATGTTCGCCACCTTTGTCGTCGGATCGATCCTGAGCCAGGCGATCTGGGTGCTGGTGTCCGCGCGCATCGGCAAGCTCTGGGCGCTGGTGGTCGGGCTCAGCCTCTATATCGCGCTGCTGCTCACCCTCTTTTCCATGTTGCCCTCGGCTAATGTGACCCTGATCTCGGGGATGTTCGTGCTGGCGGGCATGACCAACGGCGCCTACCAGCAAATCCCCTGGGCGATCTATCCCGACCTGATGGACCGCACCCGCGCGCAGTCGGGCGAGGCGATCGAGGGCGCGTTCTCTGCGCTCTGGCTCTTGGGTCAAAAAGTGGCCAACGCGATTGCGCCGCTGGTGCTGGGGCTGCTCCTGGCCTCTGCCGGGTGGCAGGAGACGACGGAGGGCACGACCGTGCAGACCGGCGCGGCGCTCGAGATGCTGCACTGGACGGTGACGTTGATCCCGGCGGCGATAATGGCGGTTTCGATCCTGGGGCTGGTGCTGGTCTACCGTCCCGCCGCGCGTGCCAGCTGATGCTGCCCGACGATCCCTCTGCGCTCGACGCCTACTTTGCCACCGATGAAGCGCGGTTCCCCGACATCCGTCACCCCGAATGCGCCAAGCGCATCGTCTGGGCGGGCGCGCCCGGCGCGGTCACAGACCTGTCGATCGTCTACCTGCACGGCTTTTCCGCAACCTCGCAGGAGATCCAGCCGGTCCCGACGGAGGTGGCCAAGGCGCTGGGCGCAAACCTTTTTCTCACACGGCTCACCGGGCACGGGCGGGATGGTGACGCGATGGCGGACGGCAGCGTGGCGGCGTGGACGCGCGACACGGGCGAAGCGCTGGAGACCGCGTGCCGCATCGGGCGCCGGGTGATCGTCATGGCGACCTCGACCGGGGCGACTTTGGCGACTTTGGCGGCGTGCGATCCTGCGCGGGTGCGGGACGTCGCAGGCATGGTGTTTGTGTCGCCCAACTTCGGGATCCGGAACCCGATGGCGCGCATCCTGACATGGCCGGGGGTGCGCCGCTGGGGGCCGTACCTCTTTGGCGAGACGCGCACCTTCGAGCCGCGCGCGCCGCTGCACGGCACCTATTGGACGACGAGCTATCCTTCGCTGGCGGTTGTCCCCGTTGCAGAGCTTGTGCGCGACGTCTGGCGGTCGGACCTTGGCCGGGCGCGCGTGCCGCTCCTCGTCTTCCAGTCGCGCCACGATGAAGTTGTCAGCGCGGCCAAAACCGAAGCGGCCGTAGCGCGGTGGGGTGGCTCCAGGACCCTCGATTGGGTCACACTCGATCCCGGCGACGATCCGGGCGCGCATTGCATCACGGGCGACATCCTGTCCCCGAATCAGACACCCAAGACGATCGCGCGCGTCGTGGAATGGTTGGGCGAAACGGTGCTGTGAACAGGGCGCACAAGGCGCACCAGACGATGGCGCGTCATAAGACTGACACAATGCAGCCCTTAGGTTGTGGAGCGCGCGCAAGACTGTGGTTTATCGGCCAGCCGTTGCCCTGCCCGGAGTGGCAGAGATTGATAAAGGCCCCAAAAAAGATAGCCTTAACGCCAGAGTGATAGGGATCCCCCTACGCTTGGGTGGTCACAGGCAGGGCGCGCAGACTTTTGGCGTCGCGCCTGCTGCGGTTCCGGGTTCGGCCCGGGCCGAAACATATCTGCGGGATCTCAGGAGGTGAGAGCTCTGCACGATGAAACAAGGGGCGGGGAATTAAGGGGCGGGGCCCCGGCAGGTTTGCAGTCCAGATAGGTCTGGCCGGCAAAACGCCAGGTCTCCGCATCGCTCCCTCGGGGGGCGAAGGGGCATTTCACGGGACCGGCTTCTGAAGCGCCGGTCCGCACATTTTATATGCCGCGCGGGCGTGGGACCTCACCGTGGCAGCTGTCAACGCTTTCGAGGTCGCCTTTGGCCTATAGCACTGAACTTGCAGGTCGGTTCCGCACGCCGCGCTCCATGTGGAGCCTCGAGACGCTCGGGCGTGTGCGCCTCTCGCGGCATTTCTACCTGCGCGACTTCCTCTATTCCGAGATCGGCAATTTTCACCAGATCCAGAACGTGCCGGACGATCCGAACCTCGTGATCCGCCATGGCACGCGGCTCGCGCATGAACTGCTGGACCCGCTGACCGAGACGTTTGGCCGGATCGCCATCCGCTCAGGGTATCGCTCGGCCGAGCTCAACGCCTTTGGCAACCGCGAAAAGCTGAACTGCGCGCGCAACGACTACCCGCTCGAGTGCCACATCTGGGATTACTACGGCGACAGCCGCGCGGTGGCTGGCGCGTCGGTGGTGATCCCGTGGTTCGCGGACCGCTACGCGGCGGGGCGCGACTGGCGTGACCTGGCGTGGTGGCTGCACGACCACCTGCCGGGCTATTCGGACCTGTGGTTTTTCCCCAAACTCTGCGCCTTCAACATCTCGTGGCGCGCGACACCGATCAAGCGGATCGACAGCTACATCGCCCCGCGTGGCAGCTTGCTGAGGCCCGGTGAGATGCCGGATGAGCCACTCGCGCGGCGGCAAAAGCGGTACGCCGATTTCCCCAAGTTTCGCGGTCTCGACCTGCCCTGAGCGGGACCTGACCCAGGCGGGAGCCCGAAAGGGTTGCGGGGCCGGAGAGCCTGCGCCACAACCCCCACGAGTGTCGCCGCCTTTGTCGCGGCTTTGCCGAGGACAGTGACCCGTGCCGCGTGATCCGATTGTGTTTCTGCCTGACGTGATGTGCGACGCGCGGCTCTTTGCGCCGCAGATGTTTGCGCTGGCGCCCGAGCACGTGGTCATCACAGCGCCCCTGACCCGCGGCGAGCGGATCGAGGAGGTCGCCTCGTCGCTGCTTGACCACCTTCCGAGCCACTTCGCGCTCTGCGGTCAGGGGCTGGGCGGGATCGTGGCGCTCGACCTCATCAAACGCGCGCCGGATCGCGTGTCCCGTGTCGCATTTGTCGCGACCGATGCGCTGCCCGACACGCCGCAGGACGCAGCGGCGCGAGAGGATTGGATCGTCGGAGCGCGCTCGGGGCGGCTCGGGGATGTCATGGCCTCTGCCGTGCCGCAAGGCGCCATCGCGCCGGGGCCGCAGGCTGGCGACGTGCGGGCTCTGGTGGACGACATGGCGGATTTCCTCGGCACGGACGTCTTTGTCCGGCAGATGCGCATGCTGCAAAGGCGCCGCGACATGCAGGCGGCGATGCGCCGCTGCAAGGCGCCTGCGTGGATGATCGCGGGCTCCGAGGACCCGCTGGTCCCGGTCAAGCGCATGGAGTTCCTCGCCGAGTTCACGCCCTTTTCCGAGCTCAAGGTGATCGACGGCGCGGGGCATTTTCCGAGTTTGGAGACGCCTGATGCGCTGACGCAAGTGTTATCGGAGTGGCTGAGAGCGCCTTTGGTGCTGAGCTGAGGCGGGCAGTTCCTAGGTCGACAATAGAGAAACAGAAGTTCACGCGCCGCCCCATGGGGGCGGGACGGCGCGGCCTGACCGTGCCGGTCAGGCGGGTGCTCAATTCTAAGCGATGTTCATTCAGGTTCCGCGGCGACTGCCTCTGCGCCTACTCCTCCAGCGCTTCCAACTCGTCGATGAACCCTTCGATCATGCTCAGCCCCTTGTCCCAGAAGGCAGGGTCCGTGGCATCGAGGCCAAAGGGCTTCAAAAGCTCCGAATGGTGCTTGGACCCGCCCGCCTTGAGCATGTCGAAATACTTTTCCTCGAAGCCCTCGGGGGTGTCCTGGTAGTTGGCATAAAGCGCGTTCACCAGCCCGTCGCCAAAGGCGTAGGCGTAGACGTAGAAGGGCGAGTGCACGAAGTGCGGGATGTAGGCCCAGAAGGTCTCGTACCCGTCCATGAAGGTAAACGCGGGCCCAAGGCTTTCGGCCTGCACCGACATCCAGAGCGCGTTGATGTCGTCTGGCGTCAGCTCCCCGGCGCGGCGCGCCTCGTGCAGCTTGCACTCGAAATCGTAGAAGGCGATCTGCCGCACAACGGTGTTGATCATGTCCTCGACCTTGCCCGCGAGCAGCACCTTGCGGGTGGCATTGTCGGGCGCAGCGTCCAGCATCTTGCGGAAGGTCAGCATCTCCCCGAATACCGACGCGGTCTCGGCCAGCGTCAGCGGCGTCGAGGAGAGCATCTCCCCCTGATCCGCCGCAAGCACCTGATGAACGCCATGCCCCAACTCGTGCGCAAGCGTCATCACGTCGCGCGGTTTGCCGAGGTAGTTGAGCATCACGTAGGGGTGCACATCGACCACCGTGGGATGCGCAAAGGCGCCCGGGGCTTTGCCGGGTTTCACCGCCGCGTCGATCCAGCCTTTCTCGAAGAAGGGCTGGGCCAGCTCGCCCATGCGCGGATCAAAGGCGTTGTAGGCGTCCATCACCGTGCGCGTCGCCTCGGTCCAGTCGACAATGCGCGTGTCCTCCATCGGGAGCGGCGCGTTGCGGTCCCAGACTTCCAGCGTGTCGAGGCCCAGCCACTTGCGCTTGAGCTCATAGTAGCGGTGCGACAGGCGCGGGTAGGCTTTGACCACCGCGTTGCGCAGGGCCTCGACCACCTCCGGCTCGACGTCGTTCGAGAGGTGACGGCCGGTTTGCGGCGTCTCCATCCCGCGCCAGCGGTCGAGGATCTCCTTCTCCTTGGCTTGGGTGTTGTGCACCCGGGCGAAGGTCTTGACGTTCTCGCCCAGCACCTTTGCCAGCTCATGCGCCGCCGCCTCACGCTTGCTCCGGTCCTGCTCGGTCAAAAGGTTCAGCGTGCCTTCGATGTTCAGCTCTTCGCCGTCCACTTCGAATGTCAGCCAGGCAATCGTCTCGTCAAAGAGACGCTCCCAGGCATCGCCCACCACACCCAGATCGTGCAGGAATTTCTCCAGCTCGTCGCTCAGCTGATAGGGCTTCATCGCGCGCAGGCGGTCGAAGGCAGGCTTGTAGCGCGCGAGCTCGGCGTTGCGGGCAAAGTGGCCGTCCAGCACGTCATCCTCGAGCCGGTTCAGCTCGAGCGAGAAGAAGACGAGCGGCGTCGAATAGACGGTGACTTTCTCCTGCAAGTCCGAGAGCGCCTTGGCCCGGTCGGCGTCGGTGGTCAGCTGGTAGTAGCGGAGGCCCGCGTAGGACATGATGCGCCCCGAGACGGTCGAGATCTTTTCGTTCCGCTGGATACAGGTGAGGAAGGCGTCGGCATCGAGATCTGCGAGCTTGTTCTCGTAGTCGCTGGCGAAGGACGCGCATTCCGCCTCGAGCCAATCGAGGTCGCGTTTCAGCTCGGGCGCATCCGGCGCGGGGTAGAGGTCCGTCAGGTCCCATTCCGGCAGATCACCCAGCCCGTCCGTCCCGGAGGAGGCGTTGGCATCGCGGACGGGAAAGGGGAAGCGCAGATCTGTGGGGCGCATGGGAACTCCGTGTGTTGTGTTTGCTCTGAGATAGGCAGGCGTGGGGGTGAAGTACAGGCTGGAGGGTAGGTTCTTTGACTTCTTGGCCGCGCGCGTAGATCAAAGCACCCGCTTAACAGATACTGTTAAGCCGCGCCGTCCCGCCCCCCCCTGGGGCGGCGCGATTGCGCCACCCCGCGGGACGGCGCGTGAACTATTGTACCAAATGCGAGCGACGCAAATCGCTCACTGTATTGGTTTTGCATGGTCTCAAATGCCGTAAAGCCGGGCCGGGTTCTCGGCAAAGACCTTCGGAATCACTTCCCCCGGCAAAGCCGCAACTAAAGCATCGCGCTGCGCCATCGGGTCCGGTACAGACACGCCACCCAGCATCAGGTGCGGCCAGTCCGACCCCCAAAGGCAGCGCTCGGAGTTGGCCTCGGCAAGGCTCGTCAGAACAGCCAAAGCGTCTTCAGGCCCTTTCGACCAGCGATGCGGGGCGGAGAGCTTGGTCCAGGCTTTCCCTTCGGACAACAACGCACGCAAAGCCTGATGGCCTGCATCCTCAACGCCGAGCGTCGTATCCGGCCAGGCGCAATGGTCGAAGACCACATCGCAGGGCATCGCGCGCACGTCGTCCGC
This sequence comes from Pseudaestuariivita sp., assembly GCF_052825805.1. Classification (NCBI taxonomy): domain Bacteria; kingdom Pseudomonadati; phylum Pseudomonadota; class Alphaproteobacteria; order Rhodobacterales; family Paracoccaceae; genus Pseudaestuariivita; species Pseudaestuariivita sp. The sequence continues at coordinate 17,680 of NZ_JBRBVB010000015.1, forward strand.
CAGCTCGGCAAGGTGCAGGTGCGAATGGGCGAGCATCTCGATGTGCATTCCGCGCCCGGCCAGCCTCGGCGCCAGAGCTTTTGCCCCGTCCCAGGTCAACACTCCGCCGTGCACGTAGTTGAGCCGCACCGCCTTGGCGCCCGCCGCGCGGAGCCGGTCAAGCTCGGCATCCTCCACATCGTCCGGCACGAGCACCACGGCGGCATAGCCCGCGCCCATCGCCGCCACCGCGTCGAGCGTGATGCTGTTGTCCGTGCCGTAGAGGATCGAATGCACGATGACGCCTTTGGTGCAGCCTAGCTCCGCCTGATGGGCCCGGTACTTTGCCAGCCAATCGTCCAAAGTCCCTGCCGCGGGCGTCTCGACGGCTTTGGGAGACAGCGCGTAGTCATCTCCAATCAGGTGCACATGGCAGTTGGCGGCGTTCTCGGGGATCATGGCGTCTCCTTCTGTCCCTTCGCGTAGCGTGTAAGCCCGGTTTCCAAAGTCCCGGTATGCAGCTCGAAGAGGTGAGTGTCGTGGTCGTGAAAGTAAAGCGAGCGCCCTTCGCCCGGCACCCTCGGACGGCTCTCGCGCAGGTCGAGGTCCAGACGCTCGATGGCGGCACGCTTGGCGTCAAAGTCGGTCTCGTCGATCTTGAAGGCGATGTGGTTGTAGGTGCGGCTCGGCAGCGGCTCACCTTGCATCACCGCGACCCAGAGCCCCGCGATGTTGTAGAAGCGCTCGGGCGACAGGGAGAAGGTTTCCTCTCCGCTGTCATAGATCTTCCGCGCGTCCAGAACCTGCGTGAGGACCTCCTCCATCCGGTCAAGGTCCTGCGCGATAAAGCTCATGTGGCTCAGCCCGGTCACCATCGACGCGCCTCCGTAGGATGGGTGATATCACCCATCCTACCCGTAGACCCGCAGCATCTCGTTGAGATCATCGAGCGTATTTGCCTCCGCCAACGGCTTGTCCTTGCGCCAGCGGCTCATGCGGGGAAAGCGCAAAGCGACGCCGGATTTGTGCCGGGTCGACGCCTGGATGCCCTCGAAGGCGATCTCGAAGACGTGGTGCGGTGTGACCTGCCGGACGGGGCCGAACTTTTGCAGCGTGTTCTTGCGCACCCATGCGGTGATCTCCCGGAACTCCGCGTCGGTCAGCCCGGAATAGGCCTTGGTGAACGGCACCAGTGCGTCGCCGTTCCGCACCGCAAAGGTAAAGTCGGTAAAGAGGTTCGCCCGCCGCCCCGAGCCCGACTGCGCGTAGATCATCACCGCGTCAATGGTGAGCGGGTCGAGCTTCCACTTCCACCAATCGCCCTTCTTGCGGCCCACCTGGTAGGCGCCCGCCTTGGACTTGAGCATGAGCCCTTCGGCGGCGTTTTCGCGGGCGGTGCTTCGAATATCGGCAAGGTCGTCCCAGCTGTCGAATGCGAGGCGCGCGGGCAGCCGCAACGGCGCAGCCGGCGGCAACGGCGCGATGAGCGCCTCGAGGAGCGCGCGCCGCTCAGCCATCGGCGTCTCGCGTAAGTCCTGCCCCTCCCCTTCGAGGAGGTCATAGGCGGCGAGCACCACGGGGATCTCGGCCAGCATCTTCTTCGAGACCGTCTTGCGACCGATCCGCTTTTGGAGCGCGTTGAAGGGGAGGGGGCCGTCCTGCCAGGCGAGGATCTCCCCGTCGAGCACGGTGCCGTCCGGCAGCCAGTCTGGCGCAGCGTGGAACTCGGGGTAGCGGTCCGTCACCAGCTCCTCGCCGCGCGACCAGACATGCACCTGCCGGTCGCGCACGATGAGTTGACCCCGGATGCCGTCCCATTTCCACTCCGCCTGCCAGTCCTCGGGCGGGCCGAGATCCTGCGGCTCCCCCTCAAGCGCGTAGGCGAGGTAGAACGGGTAGGGACGCGATCCTGCCGCCGCCGGGTCATCCGCTTCGATCAGAGCGTGAAAGGAGGTCGTCTCAGGCGTCCAATCACCCATCAGCCGGTGCGCCAGGTCGGTCTCCTCCTGCCCCGTCGCCTGCGCCAGCGCGCGGGTCATCAGCTTTTGGCTCACTCCCATGCGAAATCCGCCCGTCAGGAGCTTGTTGAAGACAAAGCGCTCGGTGGTCTCTAGCCCGTCCCAAGCCTCGAGGATTGCGGCGCGGCGGGCCTCGATCTCGACCGCCTGCAGCGCTTTCAGCGCGGTAATCCAATGCGTCAGAGAGTGGTCCGAGCTGGCGGTGGCGCGGGGCAGGACTAGCGCGATGGTCTCGCTGAGATCGCCCACGATGGGGTAGGCTTCCTCAAAGAGCCAGAGCGGGATGCCGGCCACCTCTGCCGCCCATTCCCGCAGCTGCGTGGTGGTGACCGCGCGTTTCGGCCTGCGACCCGAGAAAAGCGCGACGGTCCAGAGCTTGTCGTCATCTGGCGCGGTGCGGAAATATTCGGCGAGCGCTGCCGTCTTGGCGCTTGTTTTGTTGGTCTCGTCGATGCGGGTGAAGAGGCGGGCGAAGTCCTTCACCCCAGATGGCCTTTCAGGAAGGCGCCGATGCGGGTGACAGAGTCCGTGGCTTCCCGCGTGCGTCCGACGTTGAGTTGCCAGACATGATGGACGTCCGACCATGGCTCTACAGTCACTTGCGGGCTTTTGGCGGCGAGGCGGGTGGCGTGGGAATAGAGCAGCTCCTCCCGCCCCACATGCAGCAGCGTGGGGGGCAAGTCCGAGAGGTCGGCATAGAGCGGCGAGACGCCGGGGTCCTTGGGATCATGCCCCGCGAGGTAGAGCGGGATCGCGCGATGCGCCCAGGCGGCGGGCAGCAGCATGTCGTCGTCGCGCGCCAGCGCCTCGGTATTCGCGGGGGAGGCCATGTCGAGGTCGGTGGCCGGGGACAGCAATCCGAGCGCCGCGGGCTGGGGCAATCCGGCGTCACGTGCGCGGAGCGCAGTGGTGAGGGTGAGGCACCCGCCGGCGCTGTCACCCGCGATCACGATCTGCTCGGGCGCGTATTCGGCGAGTGCCGCTTTGTAGACGGCGAGGCAATCCTCCGGCGCGGCAGGGTAGGGCGTCTCGGGCGCCATGCGGTAGTCGGGCAGCCAGACCTTGGCGCCGATGGCCTCCCCCAGCCACGCGCCGAGCCAGCGGTGGGTGAAGGACGAGCCGATCGTGAAGCCCCCGCCGTGGATGTAGATCAGCAGCGCGCTGCCTGCCGAGGGCGGCGTCTGCACCTGCACCTCGACGCCGTTCTTATCCGCGCGCATCGTGCGGGTGCCGCGCAGCGGCTTGGCGCTGAAGGCGGTCGCGGCGAACATGCACCGCAACAGCGGCTGGTTCGCGACCCGGGCCAGCATCGGCTTTTGCAGATAGCGCGCGTTGAGGTTGAAGAGGTGCTGAGTGCGCGAGGTCATGCGGCGTCCGCCTCCTCGGTCTCGTCGCCGCCGTAGTCAGCCTCCCAGACCTGCGCGTCGAGGCCGCGCTCTTCGCGCAGGTACCGGGCAAAGACATCGGTGTAGCCGTGTGTGGCGTAGACGTGCTCGGCGCCGGTCTCGGCAATGGCCGAGAGGAGGCCGGGCCAGTCGGCATGGTCCGAGATCACGAACCCCCGGTCTCCTGCCCGCCTGCGGCGGATGCCACGCAGACCCATCCAGCCGGAGGCAAACGCGGTGGAGCGCTGGCCGAAGGCGCGCGCCCAGGTGCCTTCGAGAGCTCCGGGCGGGGCGATCACCAGCGCATCGCGCGGCGGCTTCCCGTCCTCGCCGGTCCAGTGGGTCGTGTCGGGCAGGTCCACGCCTTGATTTCGGAGAACGGCGTTGGTGGCCTCGACCGCACCGTGGGTGAGGACCGGGCCGATGGAAGCGTCCACGTTGGCGATCAACCTCTGCGCCTTGCCAAGCGAATAGGCGCCGAGCATCGACACCACGCCCGCGGCGGCATTGGCGCGCCACCAACCGTTGACTTGGTCCATGACCGCTGGCTGAGGCTGCCATCGGAAGACCGGCAGGCCGAAGGTGCATTCGGTGATGAAATGGTGGCACCGCACCGGCTCGAACGGCTCGGAGAGGCCGTCAGCCTCGACCTTGTAGTCACCCGAAACGACCCAGACCTCGCCGTCCACCTCGACCCGGATTTGCGCCGAGCCCGGGACATGGCCTGCGGGATAAAAGGACACGCTCGCCCCGCCGATGCGGCGTGTCTCGCCATAGCCGATCCCTTCGGCGTCGATGGTGCCGAGCCGGTGGCGTAGGACGGGCAGGGCGGCATGGGTGGCCAGATAGCTCTGCATTCCCGGGCGCGCGTGGTCCGCATGTCCGTGGGTGATCAGCGCGCGGGGCACCGGGCGCCAGGGGTCGATGAAGAAGTCGCCGGCGGCGCAGTAGATGCCGCGGTCGGTGTGGGTCAGCACTGCCATGAGGCGAGTATAGAGGGACGCGGGGAGCCGTCCAGCGGCGCAGGCACCTAGCCTTGTGAGGCAATGTTCCGAGCGGTGGGCTGCGCCTGCCGCGCGGCGTCGAAATGCACGACGATCGTGTCGAGGATTTCCGTGCGCACGGCCGCGCGCTCCATCAGCACTTCGTGCTCGGCGTCCTGTGCGTAATGCAGCTGCGCCCCGGGCCAGGCGGCCATGCGCTGCTCGATCCGCGGAACGTCGACGATTCGCTCGTTGCTGCCGACAAACGCCACGCACGGCAGATCCGGCGCCGGACGGCGCATCAGCGTCCGGCACTCGCGCAGCGCCTCGTGCAGCCACGTGAGCGAGGGTCCGCCAAGCGCCAGCTGCGGGTAGCGCCCGATCTGGCGCTGCATGTGGTGAAACATCTCGGGGCTGGTGGTCAGCGTGTTGCCCTCGAAGGGCTCGGCGACGACCAGTGCCTCGCGTTTGGTGCTGGGGGCGAAGGTGTGGCCAAGCCCGATCTTCCCGGACCCCCAGCTGATGACCCAGGCGGCGGGTCGCAGGGGCGCGGAGAGGTAGATGCCCCACATCGGTCCGGTAAAGGCGCAGGCCGTGACCGGCAGTCCCTCCATCGCCGCCCGCAGCCCGATGCAGCCGCCCATGGAGTGCCCGATCAGCATGTAAGGCTCCGGCAGGCCCTCGGCACGGGCCAGCTTGACGGCCTCTGCCACGTCGAGCTGGTAGTCGGTGAAGCGCTCCACATGGCCCGCCTGCGGGTCGGCATGCAGCCGGTCCGCGAGGCCCTGCCCGCGCCAGTCCATCACCAGCGTTGAGTAGCCCGCGGCGGTCAAGTGCTTGGCGACACGTCCGTATTTCTCGACATACTCGGTGCGACCAGGGAACATCAGCACGGTGCCCGATGGCTCGGGCGTGCTGTGCAGCCAGACACCTGCGCGCAGTTGCACCCCGTCCGAGGCGGTCAGCCAGAACGCGCGACCGCCCTCCGGCCCGTCCGCAACATCGGCAAAGAGGGGTGCCTCCCGCAGCATCAGGCGAGCACGCTCGCAAGCTTCATCGCCAGGCCCATGTCGCCATCCACCGTCAGCCGGCCACCCATGAAGGCGGACGTAGGGTTGAGCGAGCCCTCGAGGATTTCCTGAAACGTGTCGGCGTCCGCCTTGAGCGTCACGTCGGCCTCCTCGTCGCCCCGGCGCACGCCGGCGTCATCGACCATGATCGCGCCTTCGCCCTCGATGTCGAACTTGACCGTGCCGCCGATGTCGGCGCCGGCAAATTTCTCGGAAAGGACGGAGACCGCCTGGTCCATCGTGTCGCTCATGGGTGTATCCTTATGACAGACTTGTGCGGTGGAAATCACCGCCAAAGGGGTTACACTCCGACTTATGCGTATTCGAGCGAAGTCAATCAAACGTACCGTTGCGGCACTGATGGCCACAGTCATGTTTTCCTTACCTTGGTCCGGGGTGGCGCTGGCCCAGGCGCAGACCCCCGCCGAAGTGATCGAGATGCAGGGCCTTCTGGCCGAGCTCAAGGAGGCGCCCGATCCGCAGACCGCCACCCAAGTGCTGCGCCGCATTCAGCTGGAATGGTCCAAGTCGGGCTCCGCTGCGATGGACCTTTTGCTGAAACGCGGGCGCGACGCGATGGAGGACGGGGAGCTGACGGAGGCCATCGAGCACTTCACCGCGCTCACCGATCACGCGCCGGAATTCGCCGAGGGCTGGCACTCCCGCGCCATGGCCTTTTACCGGCAAGAGCGGTTTGGCCTCGCGGTGGCCGACCTCGAGCGCACGCTCGAGCTGAACCCCGACCATTTCGGCGCCATCCGCGGGATCGGCGCGATCTACGAGAACCTCGGCCGTCCTTTACTCGCCTGGCGCGCCTACAAGCTGGCCGAGACCTATTATCCGTTTGACTCTGAAATCGCCGATGCGCTCAAAAGGCTGCAAGGCCGCGCGGTAGGCGTGGACCTCTAAAAGTCCTTTCGGAGCTCAGGCCATGTCCGAGCGCGCCCGGACCATCGCGGTCCTCGGCCCCACCAACACCGGCAAGACGACCTACGCGCTCGAGCGGATGCTGGGCTATCGCACCGGGATCATCGGCCTGCCGCTGCGCCTCTTGGCGCGGGAGGTCTATGACCGGCTGGTTGCGGCGCGGGGTCCCTCGGTTGTGGCGCTGGTCACCGGAGAGGAGCGCATCGTGCCGCCCCGCACGCAATACTGGGTCTGCACGGTCGAGGCGATGCCGCCCGCCATGGGCTGCGATTTTCTGGCGGTGGATGAAATCCAGCTCTGCGCCGATCCCGAGCGGGGCCATGTCTTTACCGACCGGCTGCTGAACGCGCGCGGGCTCAAGGAGACGCTCTTCCTCGGCGCAGGCACCATGCGCGGACCCATCGCCGCACAAGTGCCGGGGGTCGAGTTCATCTCCCGCGAGCGCATGTCGCAACTCACATATACCGGCTCCAAGAAGGTCCGCGGCCTCGCGCCGCGCTCCGCCATCGTCGGGTTCTCCGTCGAGAACGTCTACGCCATCGCCGAGCTCATCCGCCGCCAAAAGGGCGGCGCTGCCGTCGTCATGGGCGCGCTCAGCCCGCGCACGCGCAATGCCCAGGTCGACATGTACCAGTCAGGGGAGGTCGACTACCTCGTCGCCACGGACGCCATTGGCATGGGGCTGAACCTCGACATCGACCACGTCGCCTTCTCATCCCTGACCAAGTTCGACGGGCGGCGCATGCGTCCCCTTGCTCCCAACGAGCTCGCGCAGATCGCAGGCCGCGCGGGCCGGGGCATGAAGCACGGCACCTTCGGCGTCACGGGCGAGGCGCGCGCCCTCGATGACGAAACCGCCGACGCCATCGTGAACCACCGCTTCACCCCCATCGCCAAGCTCCAGTGGCGCAACTCCAAGCTACGCTTCGGCACGATCGACAGCCTCATCTCGTCCCTTGAAGAAGGGCCAAACGACCTCACGCTCGTGCGTGCCCGCGAGGCCGACGACCTGCGCGCACTCAAGACGCTCTCGGAAATCCCCGACGTCTTTGCCCGCGCCAGCGACCCCGCCTCGGTACAGCTTTTGTGGGATGTCTGCCGCGTCCCGGACTTTCGCGGCATCTCCTCGGGGGAACATGCGAGCCTCCTTGAGCGTATATTCACCGACCTGCACCAGCATGGCGAGATCGCCGAAGACTGGCTCGCGCGTCAGGTGAAACGGATCGACCGCAGCGACGGCGACATCGACACCCTGTCCAAGCGCCTCGCCTTTGTGCGGACCTGGACCTATGTGGCGCAGCGCGCCGATTGGCTGCGCGACGAAAAGCATTGGCGCGGGGAGACCCGGGCTGTAGAAGACCGCTTGTCAGACGCCCTCCATGGCGCGCTGACGCAGAGATTTGTCGACCGGCGGACATCCGTCTTGCTCCGGCGGTTGAAACAGAAGGAGGCCCTTTTGGCCGAAGTGAACGATCAAGGTGAAGTGACGGTTGAGGGCGAGTTCGCCGGCCGTCTTGAAGGGTTCCGGTTCAACCAGGACAAGTCCGCGCAAGGCCAGGAGGCCAAGACGCTCAAGGCCGCCTCGCTGCAGGCGCTCGCGCCGCATTTCCATTTGCGCGCCGACAGGTTCTACAACGCCCCCGATACCGAGATCGACTTTACCGACCAGGGTGGCCTTATGTGGGGCGATCAGGCGGTGGGCCGTCTGGCTGCGGGCGATGATCCCCTGAAGCCGCGCATCGTCGCCTTCGTGGACGAGGCCGCCGGGCCGGACGTGCAGCAAAAGGTCGAGCGCCGCCTCCAGCACTTCATGGATCGCAAGATCGCTGCGCTCTTCGAGCCGCTTCTGGGTCTCAAGAACGACGAGGCGCTGACGGGTCTGGCGCGCGGCTTTGCCTTCCGCATGGTCGAGGCAATGGGCGTCCTTCAGCGCACTTCCGTTGCAGACGAAGTCAAGTCGCTCGATCAGGACGCGCGCGGCGCGCTGCGCAAGCACGGGCTGCGGTTCGGGCAATACACCATCTTTATGCCGCTGCTGCTCAAACCCGCGCCGACCCGTCTGCGCTTGGTGCTGTGGTCGCTCGCAGCTGGTCTTGACGACTTCCCCTCCGCCCCGCCGCCGGGTCTGGTGACGGTTCCGGCGAATTCGCTCACGCCGCAGGGCGTGGATACCGTGGCCGGCTACCGCATCTCGGGCGAGCGCGCGATCCGCATCGACATGCTTGAACGCCTCGCCGACCAGCTTCGCTCCGAAGACAGCCGCGGCGGCTTCGAGGCCAAGCCCGACATGCTCTCCATCACCGGCATGACGCTCGAGCAATTTGCCGACCTCATGCAGGGCATGGGCTACAAGGCCGAACGCACCGAGCGTGAAAAAGTCAAACCGGTCGATGCCGTCATCTCGGGCGCGCCGGATGGCGACACGCCCGTGATGGATGCCGGCGACATGGCACCGGCGTTGCCCCCCGTGGACGGCGCTCCGATCGACGAGCCGCCGGCAAGCGATCCGGTCGAGGCCGTCGAAGAGATCGTCGACGATGGTATCGCGCCCGTGGCCGAAACGCTGCCGGACGCTGCCGATGCGCCTGCGGTGCCTGAAGTGGCAGCGACCGAAGTGCTGCCCGGCACTGTAATCGACGCCGATGCCGCCGGTCCCGAAATGGAAGTGGTCTACACCTTCACCTGGGGTCGCAAACCGCCCAATCAGCAGGGCCGTCGCGGCGGCGCGGGTGGCGGGAAGGGCGACCGGAACCGTGGCGGCGGCAAGGGCAAAGGCAAGCCGCGCGGCAAACCCGGCGGCGGCAAGCCGCAAGGTGCCAAATCCTTCGAGGCCCGCCCGCCGAAGAAGGACAAGGCCGTCGATCCCGACAACCCCTTTGCCGCCCTGGCCGCTTTGAAGAAGAGCTGACGCTTGGAGGCGAAACTTCGGCTCGACAAATGGCTCTGGTACGCGCGGTTCTTCAAGACCCGCGCGCTCGCCGCCCGGATGATCAGCGACGGCAAGGTGCGCATCGACGGCGTGCATGCCAAGAAACCCTCGCAAAGCATTACCCCCGGCCAGACCCTCACTTTCCCCCAAGGGCGCATCATCCGCGTCGTGACGATCACCGCACTTGCGACGCGGCGCGGTCCTGCGCCGGAGGCTCAAGCGCTCTACGATGACCTGACGCCCCCGCCGCCTCCGAAAGAGGAGAGGGCGCCTGCGTTCAAGGGCAAGGGCAGGCCCACCAAGCGCGACCGCCGCACTCACGACCGTGTGCGCAACGCGCATCTTGAAGGCGATGCGGGGCTGGGCTATGCCGAACCCGACTGACACCGCCACCCTGTTGGACACTCCCAAAGGTCACCCATGACTTACATCGTCAACGACGCCTGCATCGCCTGCAAATACACCGACTGCGTCGAAGTCTGCCCCGTGGACTGCTTCTACGAGGGCGAGAACATGCTGGTGATCCACCCCGACGAGTGCATCGACTGCGGCGTCTGCGAGCCCGAGTGCCCCGCCGAGGCGATCAAGCCCGACACCGATCCGGGCGCCGAGGAATGGGTCGATTTCAACCGCAAATACGCGGAAAAGTGGCCGGTCATCATCACCAAGAAAGACCCGCTGCCCGAAGCCGAAGAGCGCGACGGCGAGGCTGGCAAGCTCGAGAAGTACTTCAGCGAGGCCGCCGGCGAGGGCGGTTGAACCGGCGCGTCCGCGGACGCAGCAACACTCTGTTCGCAGGACGTTGCGGCGTAACCTCTGGAAACTGCCCCATTTTTGTGCTATTTACATAATTGATCCAGTTCACGCGCTGGCCGGACGCCTTGTCTGCACATTCCGGTCCTGCACCAGATTCCGGCACTGACGCGCCAGGGCACACCCCGGCGGGGTTGGTTTTTGGTCCGTCCAGCGCCGCCACGACCTGAGAAAGGCCCCACATGAGCAAAGCGAAATCCTACGCCTTCCGCCCCGACGACTTTGTCGTCTATCCCGCGCACGGCGTCGGCAAGATCGTCTCGATCGAAGAGCAGGAGGTCGCGGGCATGTCGCTCGAGCTCTTCGTGATCGCCTTCGAAAAGGACAAGATGACGCTGCGGGTGCCCACCAACAAGGTGGTCGAGGTCGGCATGCGCTCGCTTTCTCCGCCCGACGTGGTCGATCAGGCGATGAAGACGCTCAAGGGCAAGGCCCGCGTGAAACGCGCCATGTGGTCGCGCCGCGCGCAGGAATACGAGCAAAAGATCAACTCGGGCGATTTGATTTCGATTGCCGAGGTGGTCCGCGACCTCCACCGCAGCGACGACCAGCGCGAGCAAAGCTACTCCGAACGGCAGCTTTACGAGGCGGCGCTAGAGCGTCTGACGCGGGAAGTATCGGCGGTTTCGGGTGGAGATGACGTGACCGCGGCCAAGAAGGTCGACGAAGTGCTGATGTCCCGCGCTGCGGCCTGAGCCTGTTCTCGCTACACAAATGGACCGGTCTGCGCTGCAGGCCGGTTTCTTTGCGAGAGGTCCCAAAGTTGCGGACGCTTGCCAGATAAGCCTAGGCCTATCTCGAAGCTCCCGCCTGACAGGCACTGTCAGGCCGCGTCATGCCAAAGGCATGCCTCCGGCATGACCCGCCCGCGTCAAACCGTAGGTTTGCCTCTGGCAAAACGGGCGGCGCGATTGCGCCACCCCGGATCCGCGCGTGAACAGCGGTTTCGAGCTATTTAAGTCAAGAATCCCCAACCCTACCGCCGCCCCGGCATCGTCTTGGACCGCGCGTCCGTGTGCGCCTCGGCATCCGCATCCCGCGCGTCGCCCACTTCGATCTGGTTGAGCAGGGCTGTCTGCAACTCCTCTTCCAGCTCGCGCACGCGCTGGATGTAGGGCTTGTTTTCCGACGGCGGCACATCCGGCCGCCAGAGCTCCGCCAGCTCCAGTAAAGCGTGCCGGTCGTGCGCGTAGAACGTCTCCTGCGCGCGGTGCGCTTCATACTCGTTAAGCCCCGCATGCTCGAGCACATAGCGCCCGGCGCGCAGCGAACTGTCGAAGGTCTCCCGCACGATGTCGTCCGCACCCGCCCGGTAGAGCCGGTAGACGTGGTTGCGGTCCCGCGCCCGCGCCACGATGTGCAGGTCGGGACGCTCCTTGCGAGCGACCGCCACCAGCCGCACAGCGGCGTCCGCGTCGTCGATGCAGACCGCCAGCACGCGGGCGTCGTCGATCCCTGCCGAGCGCAGGATGTCGAGCCGCGTGGGATCGCCAAAGAACCCCTTGAAGCCGAACCGCCGCATCAGCTGGATCGTCTTGACAGAATTGTCGATCACCACCGTCTCGAGCCCCGAGGAGCGCACCAGCCGGTTCACGATCTGCCCGAAACGCCCGACGCCCGCGATGATGACCGGCCCGGTCTCGTCGACCTCGTCCTCCTCGACAGCTTCGGCCTCGTCCACCATCCGCCGTGACAAAGCGTCGCAGAGGATAAAGAGCAGCGGCGTAATCAGCATCGACAGCGCCACGATCAGCAAGAGCTGCTCGCTCAAGGGACCCGGCAAGACCGATTGCTGGATCGCAAAGGAGATCAGCACGAAGCCGAACTCGCCGGCCTGTGCCAGCCCCAGGGTAAAGAGCCACTGATCGCGCCGTTTGAGCTTGAACGCGCGGCCAAGGCCGTAGAGCACGATCCCCTTGATGACCATGATTCCGAGCGTTGCGCCGATGATCTGCAGCGGCGCGCCAAGCAGCACGTCGAACTGGATGCCCGCCCCGACGGTCATGAAAAAGAGCCCGAGGAGCAGGCCCTTGAACGGCTCGAGGTCACTCTCGATCTCGTGCTTGAACTCGGAATTGGCCAGCACCACACCCGCCAGGAACGTGCCGAGCGCCGGGGACAAGCCCACCAGCGTCATCAGGAACGCGATCCCGACCACCAGCGCCAGGCTCAGCGCGACGTACATCTCGCGCAGCCGCGTCTGGTGGATGTAGGCAAAAAGCGGCCCGGCCAGGTAGCGCCCGGCCAGGATCACCACCAACACCGCGCCGATGGTGACCAGCGTTACGCCCCAGCCTGGCAGCCCCTCGACCAGCGACATCGCCGCATGGTGATCGTCGTGGTGATCCTCCCCCGCACGCTTGATCGAGCCGTCCGGGTTCAGCGTCGCAATCGCCGGCAGCGCCAGCAGCGGCAGGAACGCCAGGATCGGGATCACCGCCACGTCCTGCGTCAGCAGCACCGAAAAGGTCGACCGGCCGCCCTGGCTCGCCATCAGGCCCTTTTCGCTCAGCGTCTGCAGCACGATCGCCGTCGAGGACAGGGCAAAGATCATGCCGACCGCCAGCGCCGTCGCGAAGGGCAGGCCCAGCATCTGTGCCGCCGCCGCGATCAGCACGGTCGTCAGCACGACCTGCGTCACACCCAGCCCCAGCAGGCGGTGCCGCATGTTCCAGACCGCGCGCGGCTCCAGCTCGAGCCCGATCAGGAACAGCATCATCACGACGCCGAACTCGGCAAAGTGCTGCAGCTCCACTGTCTCCGATCCCACCAGGCCGAGCACCGGCCCGACCATGATCCCCGCCGCCAGGTAGCCCAGCACCGACCCAAGCCCCAGCCGCGTCGCCAGCGGGACAAAGATCACCGCCGCGCCCAGGTAGATGACGGCTTGGGACAGGAACGAGATCATGGTGGTCTTCCAAGTTTAGATCGGCAGGGGCGCGTCCGCCTTGAGCTGGTTCATCACGATCTGGCTGTGCACCCGCGCCACCGCAGCATGCGGCAGGAGGATCTCGTGGATCAACCCGTTGAGTGCCGCAAGGTCCGCACAAATCACGCGCAGCAGGTAATCTGCCTCCCCGGTCAGCGTCCAGACGCTCAGGATCGACGGCTGTAGCGTGACCAGCCGGGTAAAGTCCTTGGCGACCTCCGGGCGATGGCTCGTCAGGATCACCTGCACGAACGCCTGCACGTTGAGATCGAGCGCCTGCGGCTCGAGCCGTGCGCGATAGCCGGCGATCACGCCCGCCTCTTCGAGCCGGGTCCGCCGCCGCCCGATCTGGCTGGCCGAGAGGTTCAGCACCTCTCCGATCTGCTGCGCGGTCAGCGTCGCGTCCCGCTGGAGCAATGCGAGTAATTTGCGGTCTGTCTCGTCAATCATGCGAGTACTGTGCACGTGTGAGCTAAAAAACGCAAGAAACGCGCTTCGAAGCGCGCGAACAGCTCATCCAATGCGCAAACCCCGCACGCCGGTCGCTCTATCTTTGCACTAACCAACTGAGGAGAGCTCCATGGGTCCCTTCCCGCACGACGCACCGCAATCCACCATCACCGAAGCCAATCCCGCCGGCACCGACGGGTTCGAGTTTGTGGAATTCGCCCACCCCGAGCCCGAGGCGCTGCGCGAGACGTTCCGCAACATGGGCTACGCGCTGACCGCGCGGCACAAATCCAAACCGGGGATCGAGCTTTGGCAACAGGGCGACATCACCTACGTGCTGAACGCAGAACCTGGCAGCTTTGCCGCCCGCTTTGTCGAGGAACACGGCCCCTGCGCCCCGTCGATGGCCTGGCGCGTTGCAGATGCCCAGCACGCCTTTGACCACGCCGTCGCACAAGGCGCAGAGCCCTACACCGGCGAAGACAAGACCATGGATGTCCCGGCCATCGTGGGCATCGGCGGCTCGCTGATCTACTTCATCGACCAATACCACGACACCTCACCCTACAACGGCGAATTCGAGTGGCTCGCCACCTCCAAACCCGAGGGCGTCGGTTTCTACTACCTCGACCACCTCACGCACAACGTCTTCAAGGGCAATATGGACACGTGGTTCCGCTTTTACGAGCGGCTCTTCAACTTCCGCGAAATCCGGTTCTTCGACATCGAGGGCAAATACACCGGGCTCTTTTCCCGCGCGCTGACCTCGCCCTGCGGCCGCATCCGCATCCCGATCAACGAGGACCGCGGCGAGACCGGCCAGATCGTCAACTACCTCAAGCGGTACAAGGGCGAAGGCATCCAGCACATCGCCGTCGGCGCGCGCGACATCTACGACAGTGTCGACGCGATCGCCGAAAAGGGTGTCACCTTCATGCCCGGTCCGCCGGACGCCTATTACGAGCTGTCGAAAACCCGCGTTGCGGGCCACGAAGAACCGCTCGGCCGCATGAAGACCCACGGCATCCTGATCGACGGTGAAGGCGTCGTCGATGGCGGCGAGACCAAGATCCTCCTGCAGATCTTCTCGAAAACGGTCATCGGCCCGATCTTCTTCGAGTTCATCGAACGCAAGGGCGACGACGGCTTTGGCGAGGGCAACTTCAAGGCGCTCTTCGAGTCGATCGAGGCCGAAGAAATGGCCGAAGGCGCCTACGATACCGCCGCGGAATAGACCCCGGCTATCCCGCGCACAACATACGAGAAGGGCGCCAACCTGCGTCCTTCTCCGGTTTTCAAATACCTAAATTAGCATCACTGGCAGCCCGCGCTCGGCCAGGACGCCTCACGTCTTCGGCAGCTTGAGCGTCACGGCGCGCCCACTCTTGGTGTAGCGCAGCTGGTCCTCGCCAATCGCGCTGATCCGCCCACCGTCGAGCCGATCTCCGACCTTCACCTTCTTGTACCGCCCGTTGGCCATGCGCACGAGCGCCCGGCGAGAGGACGGCTTGCCATAGACCCCGATCAGGTTGATCCGGTTGAGGCGGATGGCGTTCTTGACCGTCGCATTGCGCGTCACCGAGTTGCGCGAGGGCGCGGGCGGCTTGACCGTCTTGGGCTTGACTTGCGCAACGACGCGCGTGGTCTCCTCGGGCTCGGCCTGCGGAGCCTGCCGGACGGCGCGGGCGACGATCCGGGAAAAGTTGCGCGGCCGCGTCTGCGGCTCACGCGACGCGGCGACGGCAAAGGCGCTGGCCGAGGCCAGCTCGCGCGCCGCGCGCTCTTCTTCGGTCTGGGCCAGCTCTTCGGCCACTTCGGCGGCGGCGCGCTCCGCCTCGATCCGCGCAAGCGCCGCTTGCTGCGCGGAGGCCGGGCGCAGTTTCGGGCGTAGAGCGGCCAGCTCTGCCCGCGTACGTCCGCCGAGTTGCGCCCGATCAAAGGCGTCGATCAATCCTTCAGGCCGCGTCGAGGGCCGCACCGCAGCCAGCCTGCGCTGCTCCTCGGCTGCGGCAGCTGCCGCATTGGCGTCGGTGTCGGCCTCGACCGCCGCGCCGTCGCGCGTGATGATCGGCGGCACCAGCGGCGGACGCCCGGCATAGACCGGCACGCCATCGGGGCTGAGCGCCCCCTCGGGTGTCGCGCGCACCAGCCCCCGCGCATCTAGGTCGAACAAGGTACCGGCGGGTGCCGGCGCGCTCACGGGTCCAAGCGCGGTGTCGTGGTCCAGCGTCTTGGCATCCGGCAGGGCAACCGCGTCCTGGGCCGGGACCGTCGGGTCGAGGCTCGGCTCATATACATCGCCAAGGGGCACGCGCTGCGGTTCGCCAGGCGCTTCGGGCGCGATCTGCCAAATCCCCGTCACCGCGTATTGCTCCCGCGCCTCGTCTTCGGAGAGCGGCGGCGCGGCGGGCGCAGGCGTGCTGAGCGTCTCCCGCAGGCCAGGCGTGTCGGGGCCAGAGTCCGATGTCACACTCGACAGCGCCGCGAGTTCGACGGGCGCCTCGCCGGCAGGCGCGGTCGGTGCGGGAATGAGCGGGATGTCGTCCTCGGCCAGTTCGGCGGCAGTCGGCACGTCGGGCTTGGGCGCAAAGAAACGTGCGATGCGCTCGTCGACGAACACGGCGGCCATCGCCGCAACGCCCACGAGCACCACCAGCAGCAGAACCGTAAGCAGCAGACCCAGATAGCGCGACTTGCCGCGCCCCGTGTCGTTCCGCGCGCCAAAGACGGTCATCCGCTCGGACTCGTCCACCGTTGCCGCAGACGGCACGGACTGCGACGGCGCCGGCAGGGGCGGGGTCGGTGCGGGTTTTGCCTCCGGCTCGGTTTTCGAGGCGCGCAGGCTGCGGCTGAAGAAGCCACCTGACTTGGCTCCGTCGGTGGCTGCGATGGGCGGCGGTTTGCCTTGGTCCGGCCAAGCTGTTGTAGGTGCAGAAGGGCCGTCGATGGGAATGACGGGCGCGCTGACGCTGGCGGTTGTTGCCGGCGGCTCCGGCGTTTTGGCTGGCGCGGGCGCCTTGACCGCAGGGGCCGCAGCACGCGCCTTGGCTTGCGCGCCGCGGATTGAGGTGAACCCGCCCGGCGTCGTCAGCTTGGAATTGATCGGTGCCTTGGGTGCAGGTCCAAGGCCGGTGGGTGCCTTGGTCGGGACCGGGACATCAGGACGCGCTGCGCCGTCAGGCAGAGGCGGAGGTGGTGCGACCGGTGCCGTGACGGCGGGCTCTTCGGTGTCGGCTTCAAGTGCGGCTTCTGGCGCGGCGGCCTCGGGAGCGGTGGGTTCCGGCAGTTCGGACGGCTCTGCCGCGCGGGCGGAGGTAAAGGCCACAGATGCGGGCGCGTCCGAGGCGCTTTCCGTCGAGGCCAGAGGCTCCCGCTGCGCCTCGTCGATGGTGATCGTGGGCGCTGCCGCCAGGGGCGCTGGTTCTGGCGCAGCGTTCTTGGCGTCACCTGCCGCGGCTGCGTGGTCTTGACCGTCGCGCTCGCCTGCGGGCGCGAGCGCGTCGACGAGCTCCGGGTCGGTCTCTGCCGGGGCGTGCCCGATGGACGCTGACGCGGAGGCGGTGAAGCCGGTGTCGTGCTCGCTTGGTGTGACGCCAACCGTGCCTGTCACGGCGATCGGTTTAGGGTCCGGGACCACCTTGCGCGAGCTGTCGACGGCGCCGAAGAGGACCTCACGGTCGAACGTGCCGTCCGGCGCGATGGCGACGTGGGCGGCGGGATCGAAGGCGTGGTCGCGGGCAAAGCCGACGGCCTCCTGCAACGTCTCGCGCGCGACCGCGGCGATGTGAAGGCGCCCGTCGGCGGCCACGTAGTCGTAGGCGAGTTCAGCCACGGGGTAGGGCGTTGCCCCGTCGAGCGCTGTGCGCACCGCCTCGTCGATTGCTTCGTCGCCGGCTGGCATGTCCGTGTCGAGGTAGCGGATCTGCTCGTTCGGGATGATCAGCTTGACCGTGACGGGCGCCGTTCCCCGCGCCTCGGCGCGGAAGCGGACTTCGGCCAGCGCAGCCCGCAGGTCGGGCGAATCAAGCGGCACATCCCCAAGCAGGTGCCATCCGTCAGCGGCCCGTTCGAGCAGCCGGATGCCCTCGAAGGACAGCGACAGGGCAAAGTCGATCTTGAGCAAAGGTGGCGACATGCGGCGTGCGGGTCTCGTGCTTGTGGAGCCGGAGGCGGACGTCGTCCCGGCGCATGGGCGTTAACTTATAGCAGCATCCCGCCGAGTGAAAGAAAAAGGCCCCCGGCGGGGGGCGGTTCTCTGCTAGTCCTACGGACGCTTGGTAAGCGGGAGATTAAGAAATGCGCCTGAGAGCAGGAATTTGGACTTTGGTGGCAGTCTTCGGCCTATGGGTCGCAAACACGGCTGCGGCCGAGGACGTGCCGCAGATCGCGGTGACGGGGCAGGGTCAGGTGACGGCAGTGCCGGATATGGCGACGGTCTCGGTCTCGGTGGTGCACACCGATGCCGCGGCGCAGGAGGCCATGCGCAAGACCTCGGAAAGCGCGCGGGCGATGCTGGAGCGGGTGGCGGCCTTTGGCCTTGAGCCGCGCGATGTGCAGACCGGCTCGGTGCAGCTGAACCCGGAGTGGTCGCGCTATGACGACAATGGAAACCGGCGCAAGATCACCGGGTATACCGCGCGCAATCAGCTGACCTTGCGGGTGCGCGATCTGGAGAACCTTGGCCCACTCCTCGACGCGCTTTTGACCGATGGCGCCAACGAGTTCGGCGGGCTCACGTTCGGCGTGCAGGACCCGCAGCCGCTGGAAGACGCGGCGCGGCAGGCGGCGGTGCGGGAGGCGATGCGCACGGCGGGGTTGCTGACGGATACGGCTGGACTGACGCTGGGCGAGGTTTTGTCGATGTCGCTGGGTGGGGGCGGGTTTGCAGCCCCCAAGATGGCCCGGATGGAGATGGCCTCGGACGCCGGTGTCCCGGTGGCGGCGGGTGAGCTGACGTTCACGGCCACCGTGTCGATGGTCTTTGCCATCGCGCCATGAGGCCGAAAAGGCCGGGCACGTGAGGCGCCCGCCCGCTTTCTTTATATCGACCTTTACATCGACGCCTTGAGCGCCCGGTCGAGGTCGGTCTTGAGGTCCTCGGCGTCCTCGGTCCCGATCGACAGGCGCACGACGTTGGGGGCGGCGCCTGCTGCGGTCTGCTGCTCTGGTGTCAGCTGCCGGTGAGTCGTGGAGGCAGAGTGGATCACCAGGCTGCGCGTGTCGCCGAGGTTGGCGACGTGGCTGAAAATCTCGAGCGCGTTCACGAACTTGACGCAGCCGTCGTAGCCGGCCTTGAGCGCCACGGTGAAGAGCGCGCCGGCGCCCTTCGGGCAGATCGTCTTGACCCGGTCGAAATAGGGCGAGGATTTGAGCCCGGCGTAGGTGACCGCCTCGACCGCCTCGTGCTTTTCGAGCCACTGGGCGATCTCGGCAGCGTTCTCGACATGTTTCTGCATCCGCAACGACAGCGTCTCGATCCCCATCAGCGTGTAGTGTGCGCCTTGCGGGTTCATGGTCATGCCGAGGTCACGCAGGCCGATGGCAATCCCGTGGAAGGTAAAGGCGAGCGGGCCAAACGTCTCGTGGAACTTGAGACCGTGGTAGGCAGGTTCCGCCTCGCTGAGCGACGGGAACTTGTCCGAGGCGGACCAGTCGAACGTGCCGGAATCGACCACGCAGCCGCCCGTGACAGTGCCGTTGCCGGTCAGGTACTTGGTGGTCGAGTGCACGACCAACGTCGCGCCATGCTCGATCGGGCGGCAGAGATAGGGCGTGGCCGAGGTGTTGTCGACGATCATCGGCAGGCCCGCGCCGTCGGCGATCTTGGCAATCGCGCCCAGATCGGTGATGTAGCCGCCGGGGTTCGCAATCGCCTCGCAGAAGACGGCGCGGGTGTCGTCGTCAATCGCCGCCTTGACCGCGTCCAGATCGTCGAAGTCCACGAACTTGGCCGACCAGCCGAACCGTTTGATGGTCTGGCTGAATTGGGTGATCGTGCCGCCGTAGAGGCGGGTCGAGACCACCACGTTGCAGCCCGGGCTCATCAGCGGGAAGAGCGCCATGATCTGCGCCGCGTGTCCCGAGGAGCAGCAGACCGCGCCGACGCCGCCCTCGAGCGTGGCGATCCGCTCTTGCAGCACCGCCACCGTGGGGTTCGTGAGCCGCGAGTAGATGTAACCGACCTCCTGCAGGTTGAAGAGCGCCGCGGCGTGCTCGGCGTCGCGGAACACGTAGGCCGTGGAGGCGTAGATCGGCGTCTGCCGCGCGCCCGTGGCCGGGTCGGGCCGGGCGCCCGCGTGGATTTGCAACGTGTCAAAGCCGTAGGTGGGGCCTTCGGGCATGGGGTCTCTCCGGTTGTCCTGGCGCTCTGCGCGCGTTTTCGCGGCAGAGTAGACGGGCGCCGGGAGCGCCACAAGCCGAACCAACCCGCCGCGCAATTCGGAGTGTTGCGCAAATCGGCAGCGTATGCCGTTGCACACCTTGTCTAAATTGGTTAGGCGACTTGACCAAAATTAGGAAACGTCGTTTCGCAACGGAAACTTTCGCAAGTCATCCCTGTTGGCCATCTGCCTAATGGAGCCTCTCTCATGCCTTTCGAGCCCCGCGCTGCGCTCACCGTCGATCCACGCCTTGTGTCCTTTGTCGAGGACGAAGTCTTGCCAGGTCTGGACATGTCCAAGGACGCCTTCTGGTCCGGGCTGAGCGACTTGCATGGCACGTTTGGCCCGCGCATTGCGACCGCGCTGCAGACCCGGGCCGACATGCAGGCTCAGATCGACGCCTGGCACCTCGAACGCCGTGGCACCGCGCATGATGCTGACGCTTACACCGCGTTTCTCAAGGACATCGGCTATCTTGTGCCGGAGCCCGAGGCGGTCACCGTCGAGACGGTGAACGTCGACCCGGAGATCGCAAGCCTGCCCGGGCCACAGCTGGTGGTGCCGGTCACCAACGCGCGCTTCGCGCTGAACGCCGCCAACGCGCGGTGGGGCTCGCTTTATGATGCACTTTACGGGACCGACGCGCTGGGCGACTTGCCGTCCGGCAAGGGTTACGATCCCGAGCGCGGCGCGCGCGTGATCGCCTGGGCTAAGGGGTTCCTCGACACTGCCGCGCCGCTTGCCGAAGGGTCCCACGCGGACGCAACCGGCTACGCCATCGAGGACGGCGCGCTGGTCCCCGCGCTTGCCGATCCGGCGCAGCTGGCCGGCTGGCGCAAAGACGGCGACGCGCTCCACGTGCTGCTCCGCCACAACGGGCTCGGCATCGAACTGGTGATCGACGCAGGCCACCACATCGGCAAGGACGACCCGGCGCACCTCGCCGACGTCATCCTCGAATCCGCCGTGTCGACGATCATGGATTGCGAGGACAGCGTGACCTCCGTCGATGCCGCCGAAAAGGTGCAGGCTTATACCAACTGGCTGGGCCTGATGCAGGGAACCCTCTCCGAAACTTTTTCCAAGGGCGGGATGGAGGTGACCCGCGTGCTTGCTGATGACCGCAGCTATACCGCGCCGGATGGCGGTGAGATCACCGTGCCGGGGCGCGCGCTGATGCTCGTGCGGAATGTGGGTCACCTGATGACCACGCCCGCCGTGCTGGACGAGGAGGGCGCCGAGATCAGCGAGGGTCTGCTCGACGCGCTGATGACCGTGACCATCGCGCTGCACGACCTCAGCCGTAAGGAGGGGCGCAAGAACTCGCGCGCAGGCTCTGTCTACGTGGTGAAACCCAAGATGCACGGCCCGGACGAGGTGGCGCTCACGAACGAGATGTTCGGCGCCGTCGAGGACCTGCTCGGCCTGCCGCGCCACACCGTCAAGCTCGGCATCATGGACGAAGAGCGCCGCACGTCGGCCAACCTCACCGCCTGCATCGCCGCCGCCAAACACCGCGTCGCCTTCATCAACACCGGGTTCCTCGACCGCACCGGCGACGAAATCCACACCGGGATGGAGGCGGGTCCGATGCTGCCGAAAGGCGCGATGAAGGCCACGCCCTGGATCAACGCCTACGAGGACCGCAACGTCGACATCGGTCTCGCCTGCGGGCTCAAAGGCAAAGCGCAGATCGGCAAGGGCATGTGGGCAATGCCTGACCGCATGGGCGAGATGCTCAAAGCCAAGATCGGCCACCCGCAGTCCGGCGCGACCTGCGCCTGGGTGCCGTCGCCCACCGCCGCCACGCTGCACGCCACGCATTACCACAAGGTCGATGTGCTGGCCCGGCAGGACGAGATCGCGAAGGGCGGCGCTCGCGGCACGCTCGAGGATCTCCTGACCTTGCCGCTACTTGCCGGCCGCAACCTGAGCGCCGACGAGATCACCCGCGAGATCGAGAATAACGCGCAGGGCATCCTCGGCTACGTGGTGCGCTGGGTCGACCAGGGCGTCGGCTGCTCCAAGGTGCCCGACATCAACGACGTCGGGTTGATGGAGGACCGGGCAACCTGCCGCATCTCCTCGCAGGCGCTCGCCAACTGGCTGCACCACGGCGTGATCGAGCGGGACGCGGTCATGGCCGCCCTGCGCAAGATGGCCGCGGTCGTCGATCAGCAGAACGCGGATGATCCAGCCTACACGCCCATGGCGCCCGGCTTTGAGGGGCTCGCGTTTCAGGCGGCCTGCGATCTGGTCTTCGACTGGCGGGGCCAGCCCTCGGGCTACACCGAGCCGGTCCTGCACCGCCGCCGCCTGCAAAAGAAAGAGGCATAACCCCCGCGCGATGCGCAGGGTGGGCGGCGCCCACCTTACCCCTCGCGGCACCATCCGCTTTACCCCGCGAAAACCCCCGATATGCTAGCTGCACGCATCTCGCAGCCAGCCCCAAGTCGGAGGAGCCCATGTCGCGGCCTGTCGTCGGTATCATCGGGAACCAATACCTGATCAACGATCAGTACCCCGCGCAGTCCGCGGGCGAGATGAATTGCGCCGCCGTCGCCGAGGCCGCCGGGTGCATGCCGCTCATCATCCCGTCCGATCCGCGGTTCACGCAAGTGGGCGAGCTGCTCGACTGCTGTGACGGCGTTCTCTTCACCGGCGGACGCCCCAACGTGCACCCGGAGGAATACGGACAGGCCGAGACGCCCGCGCACGGAGAGTTCGACCGGGCACGCGACGCGATCGCGCTGCCCCTGGTGCGGGCGCTGGTGGAGCGCGGCCAGCCCTTCCTCGCGATCTGCCGGGGCTTTCAGGAGGTCAACGTCGCCATGGGTGGCACGCTGCACCCCGAAATCCGCGACCTGCCGGGACGCGACAACCACCGGATGCCGCCCGACGGCACGCTCGAGGAAAAGTTCGCCCTACGCCATGCGGTGCGCTTCACGCCGGGCGGCATCTTTCACCGGATGTTGGGCGCCGAAAAGGTGATGACCAACACGCTGCACGGGCAGGGGATCGACACACCCGGCGCGCGGGTGGTGATCGACGGATGGGCGCCCGACGGCACGCCGGAGGCCACCTACATCGAGGGCGCGCGGGGCTTTGCGATTTCGGTGCAATGGCATCCCGAGTACCGCGCCGCCGAGGACCCGGTCTCCCGCCCGCTCTTTGCGGCTTTTGGCGATGCAGCGCGCGCGTGGTCCGCTGGAAAGCTGGCAGGAGCGGCCGTTAAGCTGAAAGAGGCGGGCTGAGGCGAACGACCTGCAGCCCAATACAAACCGCTCAATTCAAAGCGTCCGCCTGACGGGCACCGTCAGGCCGCGTCATGCCGAAGGCATGCCTCCGGCATGACCCGCCCCCGTCAAACCGAAGTTTTGCCTCCAGCAAAACGGGCGGCGCGATTGCGC
This sequence comes from Pseudaestuariivita sp., assembly GCF_052825805.1. Classification (NCBI taxonomy): domain Bacteria; kingdom Pseudomonadati; phylum Pseudomonadota; class Alphaproteobacteria; order Rhodobacterales; family Paracoccaceae; genus Pseudaestuariivita; species Pseudaestuariivita sp. The sequence goes on from NZ_JBRBVB010000015.1 coordinate 40,953, forward strand.
CACCCCGCGAGACGGCGCGTGCACTTCCGTCTCTGGATAACATGTTGACGATGCCCGACGTATCTCGAGGTCTCAAGTAAGCTAGAACAGGTAGTCCAACGATAGCTGAAAAGTCCCAGCAAACCGGCAAGAGCAAACAAACCGGGGCAGGGCAGGCGGTTGAAAACCGCCTGAAGTCTTGTGCCCGATTTTTTTGTTATGGTGGCCTCATGGGCGATGCGGGCTGGTACGTGCCGAGGGAAATCGAAACCCCGCATCTGCCAGTGTGGCTGGATCGTCACTGTATCGTAGTCAATTATGGCAGAAATAAGGCAATTGATGCGATACATGAGACAATTCGCGTAACGTCATGTTTGTCCACCAAAAATTTCAATTGCCTGACCATTTACGCTGGCCGAATTTGGATGGCATAGCCAGAGCGCGGCCTGTGCGACCTCGTCCACCGCGATCAACCTGCGGTGCTTGTTCTCGTTGACCATGAGCCCCAGCGCGTCCTCGGTGCTGACGCCCGCGCGCTCTGAGATTGCCGTGACATTGCGCGCCACGATGTCGGTGTCGACATATCCCGGACAGAGCGCGTTGAACGTGATGGCGCTGCCCGCATAATCTTCGCTCAGGCCCCGGATCAGCCCGATGAGCCCGTGTTTCGACGCCGTATAGGCGCTCGCGCCCTTCAGTCCTCGAAGCCCGGCGATGGAGCTGACGGCGATGACCCGCCCCCACTCCGCCTGCCGCATCGAGGCCAGACTCTCCCGGATCGTCACCATCGCCCCGTCAAGGTTGGTCGCCATGATGCGCCGCCAGAACTCCGTATCGGTCTTGTGCAGCGCGCGTCCCTCGGCGATCCCGGCATTGGCCACGCAAATCTGGATCGGCCCGCGCGCAGCGACGGCGGCTTTGATCGCGGCGACCGTGCCTGCCTCGTCCGTCACGTCCATCTGCAGCGGGTGCAGCCCTTTGCCGGCAATCTCTTCCAAGACCTCGAGCCGGCGCCCGGTGATGGTGACCTCCGCGCCTTCCGCCGCAAGCGCCCGGGCGATGCCAAGGCCGATTCCCGTGCCGCCGCCGGTGACAAGCGCGTGTATGCCATTGAATACCATGGACTTTTGTCTCCTCCCGCGGCCTACAAAGCCAAATTATCGCGTGCTGCTCAACATTTACACAAATCCGCCCCACCTGCGCGGCCTTTGCCGCGGGTGGATTGTACTTTTTGCCGCACCGCGCTACGTGCGCGGGTAATAATGTTGCGCAAACCGTCGCAACCACAGCGGACGATGAAAAGGGGGCGAGCCACGTGAAGATCGGGACTCCAACAGAGCTGTTCGAGGGTGAGGCGCGAGTCGCGCTGACACCGGACAGCGCCAAACAGCTGCAGAAGCTGGGGCATGACTGCCTCGTGCAATCGGGCGCCGGGATCAAGGCCGGCTTCACTGACGCCGCCTACGAAGAGGCGGGCGTCGAGGTCGTCAAGGACGCCAAGGCGCTCTACGCCGGCTCCGAGATCATCACCAAGGTGCGCGGCCCCGAGCCCGCCGAGGTCAAGATGCTCTCCGAAGGGCAGACGATCATTTCCTTCTTCTGGCCCGCCCAGAACGAAGCGCTGATGAAGGAGCTCGCGGACAAAGGCGTGCGCACCATCGCGATGGACATGGTCCCGCGCATCTCGCGCGCGCAAAAAATGGACGCGCTCAGCTCCATGGCCAACATCGGCGGCTACCGCGCGGTGATCGAGGCGGGCAACAACTTTGGCCGCTTCTTCACCGGTCAGGTGACTGCTGCGGGTAAGGTCCCGCCTGCCAAGGTCCTCGTCGTCGGCGCGGGCGTTGCAGGTCTTGCCGCCATCGGCACATCCACCTCGCTCGGCGCCATCACCTACGCCTTCGACGTGCGTCCCGAAGTGGCCGAGCAGATCGAGTCCATGGGCGCCGAGTTCGTCTTCCTCGAGTTCGAAGAGGCAGCGCAGGACGGCGCAGCGACGGGCGGCTATGCGGCCCCGTCCTCCCCTGAGTTCCGCGAAGCACAGCTCGCCAAGTTCCGCGAGCTGGCGCCCGAGATGGACATCGTCATCACGACCGCGCTCATCCCCGGCCGCGACGCGCCGGTGCTCTGGACCAAGGACATGGTCGAGATGCAAAAGCCGGGCTCTGTCATCGTCGACCTCGCGGCGGAGCGTGGCGGCAACTGCGAGCTGACCGTCAAGGACGAGAAGATCGTCAGCGACAACGGCGTGACGGTGATCGGCTACACCGACCTCGTCTCCCGCATGGCGACGCAATCCTCGACGCTTTATGCGACCAACATCCGGCACATGCTGACGGATCTGACGCCCGAGAAAGACGGCGTCATCGACCACAACATGGAAGATGACGTGATCCGCGGCGCGACGGTGACCTTCGACAAGGAAGTCACCTTCCCGCCGCCACCGCCAAAAGTGGCCGCCATCGCCGCGCAGCCCAAGAAAGAAGCGCCCAAGGAGCTGACGCCTGAAGAAAAGCGCGAGGCCGAGGTCGCCGCGTTCAAGGCGCAGACCAAGAACCAGGTGGCGCTTCTGGCCATCGGTGCGGCGCTGGTGCTGGGCGTGGGCCTGATCCCGGGCATGCCGGCCAGCTTTATGCAGCACTTCATCGTGTTCGTGCTGTCGGTCTTTATCGGCTTCCAGGTGATCTGGAACGTGGCGCATTCGCTACACACGCCGCTCATGGCGGTGACCAACGCGATCTCCTCGATCATCATCCTGGGCGCGCTCATTCAGATCGGCTCGTCGAGTTTGCTGATCACGCTGCTCGCGGGGCTTGGTATCTTTATGGCGTCGGTGAACATCTTCGGCGGCTTCCTCGTGACACGGCGCATGCTCGCCATGTTCCAGAAATCCTAAAGGGGCAGGGCAATGGAAAACGCATTCACGATTGCGGCCTATGTGGTCGCGGGCGTCCTCTTCATCCTGTCGCTTGGCGGGTTGTCGGGGCAGGAGAGCGCGAAACGCGCGGTGTGGTACGGCATCGTCGGCATGGCGATTGCGGTTCTGGCGACGCTGTTCGGCCCCGGCTCGGGCCTGTGGCTCGCCTCGCTCGTGCTGATCGCGGGCGGTGCGGCGGTGGGCTACCAGCTCGCCACCAAGGTCGAGATGACCGAAATGCCCGAGCTTGTCGCCATAATGCACTCGATGGTTGGCCTGGCCGCGGTCTTTGTGGGCTTCAACGCCGACATCATGATCAACTACATCGGCGGTATCTACGAGGCGAACGAGCTGGTGCTGGGCGCCGTCAAAGAGGACGGCATTGCCGCTATCGGCCTGCCGAAGGAGGTCTATAACGGCCTCTCCGCCTTTGGCCAGCTGATCGCCAAGAAGTCCTCTGTCGAGATCGGCATCCTTCGCGTCGAACTGGTACTTGGCATTTGGATCGGTGCCGTGACCTTCACCGGATCCGTCATCGCCTATGCCAAGCTTGCGGGCTCCTCCTCCAAGCTGCCGTTCGAGGTCGACACGGGCGCGAAGAAGCTGCCCGGCGGGCACTTCCTCAACGCGGGCGCAGCTGTGCTGTCGGTGGTCCTCTTGATCATGTACCTCAGCGGCTCGGGCTCCTGGGCGCTGGTGCTGCTGACGCTGGCGGGCCTTTTCATCGGGTACCACCTGATCATGGGGATCGGCGGCGCGGACATGCCGGTCGTGGTCTCGATGCTCAACTCGTACTCGGGCTGGGCGGCGGCGGCGATTGGCTTCTCCCTCGGCAATGACCTCTTGATCGTTGTGGGCGCGCTCGTTGGCTCGTCCGGTGCGATCCTGTCCTACATCATGTGTAAGGCGATGAACCGCTCGTTTGTCTCCGTGATTCTGGGCGGCTTTGGCGGCCCTGCGGGTGAGCAGATGGCCGTCGAGGGCGAGCAAGTCGCCATCGACGCCGACGGTGTGGCGCAGGCGCTTGAAGATGCGGACAGCATCATCATCATCCCGGGCTACGGCATGGCGGTGGCGCAAGCGCAGCAGAACGTCGCCGAGCTCACACGCCGCCTGCGTGCCAAGGGCAAGGAAGTGCGCTTCGCGATCCACCCCGTGGCAGGCCGTCTGCCGGGGCACATGAACGTGCTCCTCGCCGAGGCAAAAGTGCCTTACGACATCGTGCTCGAGATGGACGAGATCAACGAGGACTTCCCCGAAACGGACGTCTCGATCGTCATCGGCTCGAACGACATCGTGAACCCTGCGGCGCAGGACGACCCGAACTCCCCCATCGCCGGGATGCCGGTGCTGGAGTGCTGGAAGTCCAAGCAGGTGTTCGTGTCGAAACGCGGGCAGGGGACAGGCTACTCGGGCATCGAGAACCCGCTCTTCTTCAAGGACAACACGCGCATGTTCTACGGGGATGCCAAGGCATCGCTCGACGCGCTTTTGTCGAAGATCAGCTGAGAAAAGTAGGGTGGGCAGTGCCCACCTTACGCACAAACAAAGGGCGGTGTGCCGATCTGCGCGCCGCCCTTTTTCGTTTGCGTGGCACGTTCGCTCTAAGGCTCTGTGAATACATATGTATTCCTTTACACGTCTCGCCAGTCCTCTATCTGCAACGCATCCCCGCTGAGGACCGCGCCCATGCCCCTTGCCGATCTGTCGAACAGGTATGCCCTCGCCAACGAGCTGCACGCGCGCCCGTTCCCCTCGCTCAACGCACCCTGCCGCGCGGCCTTTCTGGCGATCAAACCCGAGGAAGGCGCGCCTGCGCGGGACAAGTCCAAGGACCTGGCGCACCTCATCAAGCTGCTCGACCGCCACGGCGCGCCGCACCCGCAGCCCGGAGCCACGCACTACTTTGGCCAGATCGGCAAGCACCTCCTGAAATGGGAGAGCCACACCGAGTTCGTGACCTACACGCTCTTTGGCGAGGGGGTGGCCGAGACGCCCTTCGATGCCGCGACCTTTGCGCTCTTTTCCGAGGACTGGCTGGCCGAGGCACCCGGCGTGCGTATCACATCCGCGCTGATCCGCATCGAGGTGGAGACCGACGACAGCGTCATCCGCCGCAAGATCACCGACTGGTTCGTGCCGGAAAGCCTCGCCGTGAGCCGCATCCTGGACAAAAGCGCGATTATCGCGGGCGACTTCCGCATCGACCCAGCTGGCCACATGCGCCTCGCCGTCTTTGCCGCGCCCGAGACCGGCGCGCAGCGGGTCGGGCGGATCGTGCAGCGTCTCTGCGAGATCGAGACCTACAAGACGATGTCCATGCTCGGCCTTGCCAAGGTGCGCAACATCGGTCCCGAACTGGGCGGCCTCGAGGCGCAGCTGACCGAGCTGGTCACCGGCATGGCCGACGACAGCCGCCCCACGGGCGCGCACGAGGGCACGCTCAAATCGCTCCTCGCCGTTTCGGCCGATCTTGAAAGCATGGTCGCCCAGACCTCCTTCCGCTTCGGCGCGACGGGCGCCTACGAGGCCATCGTCTCGCAACGCATCGATGTGCTGCGCGAGGAACGCTTCGCCGGGCGCCAAACCTTTCAGGAATTCATGATGCGCCGGTTCGACCCGGCCATGCGCACGGTGAAGTCCACCGAACGCCGCATGCGCCAGCTGGCCGAGCGCGCCGAACGCGCCGGCAACCTCTTGCGCACCCGCGTCGAGGTCGAACGCTCCGCCCAGAACCAGTCGCTCCTCGAAAGCATGGACCGCCGCGCGGACCTCCAGCTGCGCCTGCAGAAGACCGTCGAGGGCCTCTCCATCGTCGCGATCAGCTACTACGCGGTGAGCCTCGCCGGGTATCTGCTCTATCCTCTTGGAGAAATGACGGGCATGTCCAAGGGCCTCATCACCGCCCTCGCCGCGCCGCCTGTGGTCCTTCTCGTATGGTTGCTGGTGCGCCGCATCCGCCGCCAGATCGACGGCGACTGACCGTTGCATGATGGGGGCGCTGCCCCCAAACCCCCGAGGTATTTTCGAACCAGAGAAGCTGGAGCCAGTCCTGTGTCTTCTTCTGGCCAGAAATATCCCGGGGAGGACGTCGAAAATCCTATTTTCGGCGAGAGGGGCTGGCCCCTCCAAGTCGTAAGTTCAACGCCCGCGGATACGTGGATCGAGCGCGTCGCGTAGGCCGTCGCCGAGGTAGTTGACCGAAAGCACCACGAGGCTGATCAGGATGCCCGGCAGCACCGAGCGCTCGGGGTAGCTGACGAGCCGGTCGACGCCGTCGTTGAGGAGACGCCCCCAGGTCGGGAAGTCGGGCGGGAAGCCGAACCCGAGGAAGGATAGTGCGGACTCGGTGATGATGGCGGTTGCGATGCCGAGCGTGGCGGAAACCATGATGGGCGACAGGATGTTCGGCAGCATGTGGCGCGAGATCAGCGCGCCGGGCTTCGTGCCGATGGACTTGGCGGCGAGCACGAACTCGCGTTCTTTCAAGGCGAGCACGTCGCCGCGCACGATGCGAGCAGTCTGCATCCAGGATGTGATCCCGATCAGCGCCACGATCAGGATAAAGATGCCGCCTTCGGTGCCGAACGAAGCTGCCAGCGGATCACGGAAGAGCAGTGACGCGACGAGGATGAGCGGCAAGAGCGGCAACGCGAGGAAGAGGTCGGTGAGCCGCATCAAAGGCCCGTCGAGCCGCCGGAAGTAGCCGGCGAGCACGCCCACGGCGGTGCCGAGAAAGAGCGCGAGGACCATCGCCGTGAGACCCACGGCGATCGACACACGCCCGCCGAACATGAGCCGCGCAAGGGTATCGCGGCCAAGGTTGTCGGTGCCGAGCGGATGCGCCCAGTTGACCTTGGCGCCGCTGTCCCAGAGCGCCACGTAGATCGGCCGCGTGTCGCGCAGGTTCAGAAAGTCGCGCCCCTGCGGCAGGAACGTCGGATCGACGCGCCAGAGCAGCGGGCCGATAAAGACACCCAGCGATATGAACAGAAAGATGAACGCGCCGAAGAGCGCGCCCTTGTGCGTCTTGAACTGGTCCCACACTTCGGACCACTGGCTGCGGGGCGGCTTGGTCAGGACGGCACTTTCGCCATCGACGGAGACCGGACCAGGGACGGGGTCTTGCAGCGGGGAGGACGGCACGGGCTCAGTCATAGCGGATCCTCGGATCGAGGATGCCGTAGAGCACGTCCGCGATCAGGTTGAACATCACGATGAGGAAGGCAAAGACGAACGTCAGCGTCTGCACCGTCGGCAAGTCGTTGGCCTGGATCGCGCCGATCAGCATCTGGCCGATCCCGTTCACCTTGAACACCTGTTCGGTGATGATGGCGCCGCCAAAGATCGACGGGATGCCGAGCGCGATCACCGTGACCACAGGGATCATCGAGTTGCGCAGGACGTGCAGCATGACGACGGTGCGCTCCCCCAGCCCCTTGGCCCGGGCGGTGCGCACGTAGTCCTGGTTGAGGTTGTCGAGCATCGAGGCCCGCATGAAGCGGCTGATCTGCGCGGTGATCTGCAGCGCCAGCACCATGACCGGCAGGATCATCTGGTTTATCTGCACCTTAAAGCTCGCCCAATCGGTGACCTCGTGGGTGGTGTCGTAGATCGACGGGAACCAGCCGAGCCCGACGGAAAAGATGATGATGACCAGCACGCCCGAAAAGAAGGGCGGGACCGAAAAGCCGACCATCGAGACGAATGTGCCGGCCTGGTCGAACCAGCTGTACTGGCGGTAGGCCGAGTAGATGCCGATGGGCAGTGCGATCAGGATGCCGACGACGTAGGCCGTGCCGACCACCCAGAGCGTCTGCGGGATGCGCTGCAGCACGATGTCGATGACCGGCGAGCGCGTCTGCCAGCTCAGCGCGCGGTAATCGCAGGTGTCGAGGTTCGACAGGCCCACGCAGCGCTCGTAAACGGACGTGTCCGGCAGCCAGCCAAAGAGGGTCGAGGAATTGGTCAGCCAGTCGACAAAGACCTTTGGCTCGATCCAGAAAATCTGCACCAGCCACTTCCAGAACCGGATGTAGGACGGCTGGTCGAGCCCTAGCGCGACGCGCATCTGCTCCTTGACTTCGGCGGGAATGGTGAGCGGGACCTGGGCCATCGGGTCGCTCGGCGCCAGCTCGAGCAGCATGAAGATGACCAGGGCGATAAAGAGAAGCGTCGGGATCGACAGGATCAACCGGCGGATCGTGTAGGTGAGCATCGCCTTCAGCTTTCTCGTTGTACCGGGTCTTTGAAACCCAGCAGGACTGCAGCCCCGACCATCATCGCCCCGGCAATACGGTTCAAGGCTTTTCCGCGGTTTCGCAGCCCGGAGAGCAGCCTTTCCGATGCCACCGCCATGATTGCAAGCACGGCGCCGTCAATCACCAGATAGGTCGCGCCAAGGATCAAAAGCTGCGGTGCCAGCGGAGCGCCGGGATCGATGAACTGCGGAAAGAGCGCGGCGAAAAAGAATACGGCCTCGGGGTTTGCACCGGACGTGACAAAGCCCTGAAGGAAGAGCCGCCGCGCAGGGACAGGCGAGGCAGACGCCGAGAGATCGGGCGCGTCTGACAGAAACATGCGTATTCCGTAGACCAAGAGGTACGCCACGCCGACCCACTTGATGACCGTCAGCGCCGTGGCGGAACTTGCGATGAGGGCTGCAAGACCCAAGCCGGCGATCAGCATCTGAAGGGTGTTTGCGGACAGATCGCCGGCCGCGGTGATCCAGGCCCGCCGCGCGCCGACACGAAGCGCAGTCGACATGATCAGGATTTGGCTGGTGCCGGGCGGGGTGGCGAAGAACACCGCCACAGTGGCGAGGTAAAGCAGATAGGTCTCGATGCTCATCAGCTGCCCCTGCCTGCGCCCTGCCGATCTTCAAAAAAGGTAGGGTGGGCACGATGCCCACCCTACGCAAGCCTCGCGGTTGCGAGTCAGTTGGAGTCGATGCGGTACCAGTCCGCCACGTTCCACAGCTCGCTGTCCCAGACGTTGAGGACAACGCCGCCAAGGGTGTTGGCGTGTGCCGACAGGCGGCCACGGTGCACCAGCGGGATCATTTGACCCTGCTGCACTGCGAGATCGTTCATCTGGCGGCCAAGCTCTGCACGTGCGTCGATCCCCGCCGTGTCGCGCAGCTGCGCGTGCAGCGCGTCGAACTCGGGCGAGCAGAAGCGCGAGATGTTCTCACCCTGCCATTGCGTCTCAGGACGCGGAGCCTTGTCGCACAGGCCGTTGCCGAGGTAGCTCTGCGGGTCGGTGCCGTTGAACGTGTTGGCGTACATCTCGACGTCCGCGTAGAACTTCTGGAAGGTGTCGGGCGAGCCCGGGTCACCGCCGAAGAAGACAGATGCGTTGATGTTGCGCAGCTCGGTCTCGATCCCGATCTCTTCCCACCAGCCTTTGATCAGCGCCTGGAAGTCCTGACGCACGGCGTTGGTGGAGGTCTGGTAGAGGATCGACATCTTCACCCCGTCAGGGGTCTCGCGGATGCCGTCGCCGTCGCGGTCGACATAGCCGGCCTCTTCGAGCATCGCCTTGGCGGCGTCGAGGTCCTGCGTGTCGCAGCTCATCGAGGTAGAGTTGAACGCATCAGGTGCAGGCACCCAGTTGCAGGTGACCTTGCCGGCCTGGCCGTAGCCGATCTCGACCAGCAGCGGGCGGTCGATCGCCATGGACATCGCGTTGAAGACAGCCGGATCGCCGAGGAACGGGTGCTCGGACGGGCCTGTCGGGTCGTCCTTGACCGAGCGCAGCTCGCCGCGTGCCGGATCGGGGTTGGCGTTGTTCAGCATGATGCGCTCGACCAGAGGGCCAAAGCCCGCGACCGGCGTGCCGAGGCCGCCCTCTTGCATCTGCGCGATCACGTCGGGCGCGAGCTGCAGGTTCCAGGCGTAGTCGAACTCGCCCGTTTCCATCACCGCACGGCCTGCCGCGGTGGCGTCACCGCCGCCTTTGAAGGTCACTTTCGCAAACGCAGGCTTGGCCGGGTCGCGGTAGTTGGGGTTCGCGGACATGACGATCACGTCGTTCGGCTTGAACTCGTCCACGACGAAGGGACCCGTGCCGATCGGGCCAAAGTTCTGGTCGGTGCAGGTCGGCGCCGCGGCGCCCTTACACTCTGCGAACTGCGCCATCTGCAGGATCGGGCTCTCACCGCCCACAAACGGGCCGTACGGGTTCGGCGTGGCGCCGGCAAAGGTCACCACGACGGTGGTCTCGTCAGGCGTCTCTACGCTCTCGACACCCTCGAACTTGGTGATCTGACCGCAGCCGCCTTCGGGATCGGTGCAGTACTCGTAGGTGAACTTGACGTCCGCCGAGGTGAAGGGCGTGCCGTCCGACCACATCAGACCCGGCGTGATGTTCCAGGTGATCTGGGTGAGGTCCTCGCTCACGCCGCCGTTGTCGACCGTGGGGATCTCTTCGACGAGCCAAGGCACCAGCTCGCCCTTCTCGTTGTAACGCGCCAGCGGCTCGATGATCATCGAGGAGCTCTCGACGTCCTTCGTGCCGCCCGACAGGAACGGGTTGAGGATCGACGGCGCCTGCCAATAGATGATCTTGACCTCGCCATCCGAGCCACGCTCGGCCGCGGCCATCCCCGCAAGCGATACCGCGGCAGCTGCCGAGGTCATCAGAACTGACTTCAAAGTCATGAATGTCTCCCAGTGGTGCCCGCCGCAAGCCACATGAGCCATTGGCAAAGCGTTCGTTTTTGTCGGGTGGATTCCTGCGCTACCACGCGTGATACGTGACCCGGACCATGGCCCGGCGCAGCACCCCCTGCCTTCCAGACAAACAGAGTTTGGGAAAAAAGCAAGCCTTGCGCCGGGGAAAGCAGAACGCAGCTCTGCCAGTGCCTTCCTTGGGGCAGGGCGGTGGTGCGTGTGTCGACGGTCGGCTGGTCCTGCAAGAAACTGACAGGGGCGCATGCTAGTTTGCAGGTCACAACGCCACCCCAGACAGGACCTTTCATGCCGCCGATTCTCTATTACGCGCCGCTCACGCGCGCCTCCACGATCCGCTCTGCCTTGCTCGAAATGGAGGTGACGGAGCACGTGACGCTCAGGCAAGTCTCGGTCAAACGGGGCGACGGCAGCGGCGCGGCCGACCCTGCGAACTCGCATCCCGAGGGAAAGGTGCCGCTGCTCGACGTTGATGGCCAGCTGATCTGGGAACGCCCCGCGATCCTGATCGCCCTGTCAGAGATGTTTCCGGACGCGCCTGCGATCTGCCCGCCCGGCCACGCGGACCGTGGGTCCTTTTTGTCTTGGCTCAGCTACTACAGCGCAGTGATGGAGCCGGTGCTGGTAAACCACGCCGCCGGGCTCACGCACCCGATGCTGCACGCGACGTTCCGTGGCCCCGAAGAGATGGCAGACCGGCTCGAAGCCGCGCTTGCAGGCGGCCAGCCTTACCTTTTGCCTTGCGGGTTCACCGTGGCCGACCTCCTGCTCGCCTCGCCCTTTGCCTGGATGCCGGACGCGACGCCGGACCGCCCGGCGGTGCGGGACTGGGTGCAGCGCGTGAACACCCGCCCGTCGGTGCAGCAGATCACGGCAGAGGAGATGCGGGACGCCGCGTGTGCCTGACCAATGATTTGACACCCTCCGAAGAACGCCCCTACGCTTGCATGGACTTTCCCGCGCAAGGCTCCTGACATGCTCGACGCCCCTTCTTCTGCTCCGCTCGCGCAATTCAAATCGCTGCGGGTGGAGTTCCAGACCAAGGACGGCCCGGTGGCGGGGGTCAAGGACGTCTCCTTTGACGTGCATCCCGGCGAGACCGTGTGCGTCGTGGGCGAATCGGGATCGGGCAAGTCGGTCTCTTCGCTCTCGCTCATGCGCCTGATCGAGTTCGGGGGCGGCACCATCGCCAACGGCGCGCTGCTCTTTGACCGGGGTGGCGCTGGCCCTGAGGATCTCGCAACCAAAAGCATCGGCGCCATGCGCGGCATCCGGGGCAACGAGATCGGCATGATCTTCCAGGAGCCGATGACTGCGCTCAACCCCGTCTTCACCGTCGGCCGTCAACTGACCGAAGGGCTGCGCCTCCACAAGGGCCTCAGCCAGAAAGCGGCGGACGCCCGCGCCACCGAGCTGCTGCGGCAAGTGCGGATCCCCGAGCCGGAACGCCGGATGGAGCAGTACCCGCACGAGCTGTCGGGTGGCATGCGCCAGCGTGTCGTGATCGCCATGGCGCTTGCTTGCGAGCCGCGCCTTTTGATCGCGGACGAGCCGACCACCGCGCTCGACGTGACGATCCAGGCCGAGATCCTCGCCCTGATGAACCGCCTAAAGCGCGAGACCGGCACGGCGGTGATGTTCATCACCCACGACATGGCCGTGGTCGCGCAGATGGCCGACCGCGTCGTCGTCATGTTCCGCGGCAACAAGGTCGAGGAAGGCACTGTCGAGGAGATCTTCGAAAACCCCCAGCACGCCTACACCAAGGCGCTTTTGGCGGCGGTCCCCAAGCTCGGCGAGATGCGCGGCAAGGCGCATCCCGAACCGATGAAGCTGCTGGGCAAGGACCTCAAATCCGACGCGCCGATCCCCGGCACCGATCAGCCGCTCCTCACAGTGCAAAACCTGACGACGCGCTTTCCGGTGCTGGGCGGCTTCTTCCGCCGCAAGGTCGCCAACGTGCACGCCGTCGAGGACATCTCGTTCACGGTCAACAAGGGGCAGACGCTGAGCCTCGTCGGCGAATCGGGCTGCGGGAAGTCCACCGCCGGTCGGTCCATCCTGCGACTGGTGGAGCCTCTGTCAGGCAAAATAAACCTAGACGGCACCGACGTCATGGCACTTTCGCCCGAGAGGCTGCGCCGCGCCCGTGCGGATATGCAGATGGTGTTCCAAGACCCCTTCGCCTCCCTCAACCCGCAGATGCAGCTGAGCGACCAGGTTGCCGAACCCATGCGCAACTTTGGCGGGCGCTCGAACGCGGAGATCATGGACCGCGTCGAGATGCTGTTCGACCGGGTGGAGCTGCCGCGCTCCTTTATGCGGCGCTACCCGCACGAGCTTTCGGGCGGTCAGCGCCAGCGCATCGCCATCGCGCGCGCCCTTGCACTCAACCCCAAGCTGATCGTGGCGGACGAGGCGGTCTCCGCGCTTGACGTGTCAGTGCAGGCGCAAGTGCTGAACCTGATGCTCGAGCTGCAGGCAGAGCTGGGCGTCAGCTACCTCTTCATCTCGCACGACATGGCGGTGGTGGAGCGCGTCTCCCACCAGGTGGGCGTCATGTACCTCGGCAGGATCGTCGAGATCGGTCCCCGCGCGGCGGTCTTCGAGAACCCCCAGCACGCCTACACCAAGGCGCTGATGCAAGCGGTGCCGATTGCAGATCCGCTCCGGCGCAAGTCCGAATCGGACCTCAAGTTCAAACCGATCCCGTCGCCCATCCACCCGGTTGGCCATGAGCCCGCCCCGACGGAATTCCGCGAAGTCTCGCCCGGCCACTTTGTACTCACCAGCGAAAGCGGGTACTGAGCGCGCATGCGTCTCACCCAGATCACGCCTTTTGTGCCCTGCACACGGCTCGCCACCCAGATCGCGTTCTATCGTGACTGCCTGGGGTTCACAGTTGGGTTTGAGGCCGACAACTACGCGTTCCTGCGCCGTGACGACGTCGCCGTGCGCCTGGTGCAGGTCGACGCCACGGTCGATCTGACGCACCCCGAGCGACAGGGCTCCTTTTACATCGACGTAACAGACATCGACGGCGTCTACGCCGCCATGAAGCCCGCCCTCGACGCATTGCCCGAAGGCCGTGTCCGCGCGCCCTTCGACCAGGACTATAACCAACGCGAGTTCCACGTGATCGACGAGGATTGCACGCTCATCTTTTTTGGCGAAGCAATCCGAGACGCCGCATGAGCGCCGAAGTCCTCACCCCCCGCGCCATCCTCGAGCGCCTCGTCAGCTTTCCCACGGTCAGCCGCGACACCAACATCACCCTGATCGATTGGGTCGCAGACTACCTCGGAAGCCACGACATCCCCGCCCACCGCCACGTCAAAGCGGACGAGCCGATCAAGCAGGGCCTTTTTGCCCATGTCGGCCCGGAAGTGACGGGCGGCGTGGTCCTCTCCGGTCACACCGACGTGGTGCCGATCGACGGCCAGGCGTGGGACACCGATCCCTTCACCATCGTCGAAAAAGACGGCCTCCTCTACGGACGCGGCACCTGCGACATGAAAGGCTTCGACGCGCTCGCCATCTGGGCGCTTGTCGAGGCCCGCCGCTCCGGCGTGACGAGACCCCTGCAGATCGCGCTCAGCTATGACGAGGAAATCGGCTGCGCGGGCGCCCCACCGCTGATCGAGGCAATGGCCGAAACGGTGCCCAAGGCTTCCACCGCGATCATCGGCGAGCCCTCGATGATGAAGACGATCACCGGCCACAAGGGCGGCTTTGGCTACAACACCCACGTGCAGGGCTTCGAGGTCCACTCCTCGCTCCTGCACACGGGTGTGTCGGCCATCATGTCGGGCGCCAAGCTCATCGACTGGGCGAATGGCGAGAACGCGGCCTATGCCGCTGCGACCCCGTCCGAGATCGACGCGGTTTTTGATCCGCCCTACACGACGCTGCACGTCGGCATGATCCAGGGCGGCACCGCGCACAACATCACCGCCAAGGACTGCCGCTTCGCCATGGACTGGCGCTTTGTGCCGGGCGACGACGCGGCGGCGGCCAAGCAGCGGTATCTGGCGCGTGTGGCTGAGCTCGAGGCCGAGATGCAGACCATCCGCCCCGAGGCGTGCGTGACGCTCACTGAAAAGTTCTCCGTCCCCGGCCTCAAGCCCGAAGAGGACGGCAGCGCCGAGGCGCTGGTGCGCCAGATCACCGGCGACAACGGACGCGGCGTCGTGTCCTACGGCACCGAAGCCGGACACTTCCAGGCCGCCGGGATGAGCGCCGTCGTCTGCGGCCCCGGCGACATCGCCCAGGCCCACCAGCCCAACGAATACCTCTCCGTGGCGCAGCTAAACGAGGGCGAAGCCTTCATGCGCCGCCTGATCGACATCCTCAAGGAGTAGCCCATGCCCGTCCGCAACCGCCTTGCCGAACTGCAAACCGAGGTCGCCGAATGGCGCCGCGACCTGCACGAGAACCCGGAGATCCTCTTCGAGACGCACCGTACGAGTGCCATCGTTGAGGACAAGCTCAAGGGCTTTGGCTGCGACGAGGTTGTCGGCGGCATTGGCCGCACGGGCGTGGTGGGCGTGATCAAGGGCAAGACGGACTCGGGCAAGGTCATTGGCCTCCGCGCCGACATGGACGCCCTGCCGATCCACGAGGAAACCGGGCTCGACTACGCCTCCAAGACGGACGGCGCCATGCACGCCTGCGGCCACGACGGCCACACCGCGATGCTTCTGGGAGCGGCAAAGTACCTCGCCGAGACGCGCAATTTCGACGGCACGGTCGTGGTGATCTTTCAGCCTGCCGAAGAGGGCGGCGGCGGCGGCAAGGAGATGTGCGGCGACGGGATGATGGAGCGCTTTGGCATCGACGAAGTCTACGGCATGCACAACTGGCCGGGCCGTCCGGTCGGATCGTTTGCGATCCGCTCGGGCGCCTTCTTTGCCGCCACCGACCAGTTCGAGATCGTGATCGAAGGCAAGGGCGGCCACGCCGCAAAGCCGCAGGAGACCGTCGACACTCTAGTGGTCACGAGCCACATCATCCTCGCCCTGCAATCGGTCGTTTCGCGCAACGTCGACCCGGTCAAGCAGGCAGTGCTGTCGGTGACGTCCTGCGAAAGCTCGTCCAAGGCGTTCAACGTGATCCCGCAGACCGCGACCTTGAAAGGCACAGTGCGCACCATGGCGCCGGAAGTCCGCGATCTCGTCGAGGACCGGATCAAGGCGATCTGCGAGAGCACCTGCGCCGCCTTCGGCGCGACGGCCAAGGTCGACTACAAGCGCAGCTACCCGGTCATGTCGAACCACGAGGTCGAGACCGGTTATGCCATCGATGCGGCCAGGAAGGTGGCCGGCGACTGCGAGGAGGCGCCTTTGGTGATGGGCGGCGAGGACTTTGCCTTCATGCTCGAGGAGCGGCCGGGGGCCTACATCCTCGTCGGGAACGGCGACAGCGCGCCGGTGCACCACCCCAAGTACAACTTCAACGACGATGCGATCCCGGCGGGCGCCTCATGGTGGGCGGAGCTTGTGGAGATGCGGATGCCGGCGGCGTCCTAGTATTCGTCCGTTTGCGCTTGCGCCCGGGGGCTGGAGCCTCCAGCGGGGATATTTTTAGCCAGAAGAAGAGACTGGTTAGAGAAGAGGCTGGGCCTGTGCCAACTGTCGTCTGTATCAAGTGGGGCACGGCCTTTGGGCCGGAGTACGTAAACCGGCTTTATTCGGGGGTGCGGCGGCACTTGTCCGGGCCTTTGCGGTTCTTGTGCATGACGGATGTGGCGGGGGGGCTTCACCCGGAGGTTGAAGTGCTGGACCTGCCGGTGGAGCCTTTTGCCGAGCCGATGGCGGCAGCTCTTGCGGTTGCCAACCGGCAGGGGGCGATGCGGAAGGTGTCGCTGTTCCGGCGCGGGGTGATCCCGGATTTGGCAGGGCCGGTGCTGGGGTTTGACCTGGATGTCGTGATCACCGGCAGTCTCGATGAGATTTGGGAGATGGCACCCGGCAAGGTCGCGATGCGTCACGATTGGGTGGAAAAGCGTAAGGGCAGGCCGACGGGGCACGGGTCTGTCTTTCGCTATGATCCGGCAGAGCACGGGTTTTTGTACGAGGATCTGGCGGCGAATCCCTACAAGGAGGTCGAGAAGGCGCGCGGGTCGGAGCAGCGGTATACGTCGCACAAGGCGATGGATAATGGGGCTTTCGCCTATATCCCGGAGCCGTGGGTCGTCTCGTTCAAGCACGATTGCCTGGGGCTGCCTCCGGTGAATTACCTGCGCGATCCTGTTTTGCCGGAGGATGCGCGGGTGGTCTGTTTTCACGGGCGGCCGAAGATGCCGGAGGCGGTGGCGGGGTATCGCGGGTCCTGGATCAGGTATTCGCGGCCTTGCGCCTGGTTGCAGCATCATTGGATCGATGCGGCGCGGGAAGACCTCGGAGCTGCGTACGCGTGATTTGTCACGTCCGGGGTTCGACCCGTGGATGAAACAAGCGCTCTGCTGGAGCGTTTGCCATTGGGAGGGCATGGATAGGCTTTCCGGGGCTCCGCCCGAAAACGCAACAAACGCTCCCCCCGGAGCGTTTGCCATGCCGGAGGCACGTTCAGTCGTATCCTGGGCTCCGCCCGTAAAAAACCTCAATCGCTCCACCGGAGCGATTGCCACGCAGAGCGTGGGCCGGTTTTTACCCCCCCGTGTGCGACATGTGGCGGGTCATTTGGCCGCCGGCCTCATTACGGGAGTAGTCGAAATCGTGGCCCTTGGGCTTGCGGTCGATGGCGGCGCGAATGGCGTCTTCGAGCTGGCCGTCGCTTTCCGAGGCTCTTAGAGGGGCGCGGAGGTCGGCGCGGTCTTCTTGACCGAGGCACATGTAAAGCTCGCCTGTGCAGGTCACCCGCACGCGGTTGCAGCTTTCGCAGAAATTGTGCGTGAGCGGCGTGATGAAGCCGATCTTTTGGCCGGTTTCCTCGAGCTGAACGTAGCGGGCGGGGCCGCCGGTACGCTCCGAGAGTTCGGTCAGGGTGTAGTTCTGCGCCAGCTGGCAGCGCACGTCCGAGAGCGCCCAGTACTGGCCGACGCGGTCCTCCTCGCCCATGTCGCCCATGGGCATGACCTCGATCCAGGTGAGGTCGCAATCGTGGGTGTGGCACCATTCGGTAAGGGTGAAGAGTTCGTCCTCGTTGAAGCCCTTGAGCGCGACCGCGTTGAGTTTGACGCGCAGGCCCGCTGCCTGTGCCGCTTCGATCCCCTTGAGCACTTGTGCGAGGCGTCCCCAGCGGGTGACGCGGGCGAATTTCTCCTCATCGAGCGTGTCGAGAGAGACGTTCACCCGGCGCACGCCGGCGGCATAGAGATCGCCGGCAAAGCGCGCCAGTTGGGAGCCGTTGGTCGTCAGCGTTAGCTCTTCGAGTGCGCCGCTTTCGAGATGGCGCGACATGCCCTGGAAGAACGTCAGGATGTTGCGGCGCACGAGCGGTTCTCCGCCGGTGATGCGCAGCTTGCGCACGCCCATGCGTACGAAGGCGGAGCAGAGGCGGTCCAGCTCTTCGAGCGTCAAAAGCTCCCTTTTGGGGAGGAACTGCATGTTTTCGGTCATGCAGTAGACGCAGCGGAAATCGCACCGGTCGGTGACGGAGACGCGCAGGTAGGTGATCGCGCGTGCGAACGGGTCGATGAGCGGGACGGTGGTGGCTCGGGTCATGCAAAATCTCGCAAGTGGCGTGGGTGCAGCATCGGGGCAATTGCGGGCGTGTCAAGCAGGGCGTATGGTTACGGCATGACACGTTTTGCTCTTCCGTGCGCCCTCGTCCTTGCGACCGCGGGCTGCTCCAATCTCGACCTAGGCGCGATGATGCCGGACTTTCGCAACAGGACGGAGGTGCCGGTCGCGACCGCGCCTGCGCCAACGGTGACACCGGAGGAGGCGGACGCCGCCTTGCCGGCGCCCGAGGAGATCGAAACGACGGTGGTGCCCCCCGTGGAGCGGGCCGTGCCGGCGCAGGCGCGCACGGCCGAGCAGTTCGATGTGACCACCGAGAAAGAGCGTCAGGTTGCCGCCGCGGTTCCGCAGGCGACCGGTGAGACGCTGCTTGGCACGACGGTGGCGTCGCTGGGGGATCCGTCGCGCGCCGGGTTCTGGCTCGAGACGCCACTGGTCAAGGAGCCGGGCAAGGGACGGGTGGTCTTCAAGGTGTCGGGCAAGTCTTCGGCGGTGGACCTGATCCCGCTGGACGGGGCGCCCACTGCGGGCAGCCGGATTTCGCTGGCCGCGATGCGCCTGATCGAGGCGCCGCTGACGGAGTTGCCGACGATCGAGGTGTACCGGTCGAATTGAGCGGTAGGGTGGGCTGCAGCCCACCTTACGCGCGAGAGGGTCTTGCCGTGGGATGGGTGGCAGGTCTCTGGGGCGCTGCCCCAGACCCCGAGGTATTTTGGAACCAGAGAAGGACCTGGCTTGTGAGGGCCAAGGGCTAGTCCGGTAGTTTGCGGGCGGCTTCCTTGCGGGCGAAGGGCTTCATCGTGTCGCCGTGGGCGGTGAGGAACGACCGGACGCGGGGGGCGTCGTGTTTGGAGAGTTCGCGGAGCCACCAGGCGACGGCCTTTTGGATGAACCAATCGGGGTCGTTCACGTAGATTGCCGCCCAGCCGAGGATGCGGTCGCGGGCCTCTTCTTCGGCGGGTTTGGGTTGGTTTTGCTTGGTCCAGGGCAGCGTCATCACCAGCGCGGCGCGGCGGGCCCACATGTGCCCAGACGTGGTCCAGGTCTCGACAATGTCGAGGCGCGTGGGGTCTGCGATCAGGCGCCGCTGGCCTGCCATGCAGGCATGATCAGCGACCGCCCAGGCGTCGAAGGTTGGGACCCAGTTGCAGATCGTCTCCCACACCGCGTCGTCGGGGCGGATGCGCGCCTGGGTGAAGAGTTTGGCCGCGAGCACCCGGGACTCGTGCACGTCGGTTTCCCAAAGCGTCTGTGCTTCGGCGATCCGCGTGTCGAGTGTCAGGGTCTGGCGCATCTCGCGCGCGATGTCGTCGAGGATTGGGTTCGGCACGCCGAGATAAGTGCGCGGGGCTTTGTGGTAGGCGGCCATCTCGGCGGCCTTTTGCGGATCACCGAGCGCTTTGATCCGGTCGAGCGGGGCGGTCACGGCAGCGACTTTTCCGCGATCCTGGTGGGGATGCCGTCGAGGGTGGTGGTGTTGCGCTCTTGCCAGTAGGTCTCGACGCCTTCAGGGCCTTTGTCCTCCGCCCATTTGACGAGTGTGTCGCGGGGGCGGGGATTGTCCATGAAAGGCACGGCGTAGCCGCAGGAAGTCTGCACCATCTCGATGCTCAGATCGAACAGTTGGCGTGCGGCGAAGTCCGGTGCGAAATGCCCGTCTAGGCTCGTCCAGTCGGCGTCTTGCCGGTGGATCGCGCAGGCGGTGCCGTAGGTGCGTAGGATCATCGGTTTGCGGTCGAAGGAGCACCACATCAGCGTCATGCGGGGGCTGTCTGAGAGGTGCGTCGCGGTCTCGTTGCCGCTCCCTGTGAGGTTGCGCCAGAGGATGCGGGTGGGGCTGAGGACGCGCAGACAATCCATGCCTTTGGGGGAGACGTTGACTTTGCCCTCGCGGGCGGCTGAGCCGGAAAAGAAGAGCGGCTGTGCCTTGATAAACGCGATGTGCTGCTCGGAAAGTGCGTCGAATTGCTTGCCCATGGTGCCTCCGCTACTCCACCGTGACCGACTTGGCGAGATTGCGCGGCTGGTCCACGTCCGTGCCTTTGGCGATGGCCGTGTGGTAGGCGAGCATCTGCGCCGGGATCGCGTAGAGAATCGGCGCCAGCACGTTCGAGACGGGAGGCATTTGCAGCACTTTCCACGTGCCGTCGGCGGCCTCCGCCGCACCCTGCCGGTCGGTGATCAGGAGCACCTTGCCCGAGCGCGCCATGACCTCCTGCATGTTCGAGACCGTCTTGTCGAAAAGGGTGTCGCGCGGGGCCATCACCACCACGGGCACATGCTTGTCGATGAGGGCGATGGGGCCGTGCTTGAGCTCGCCGGAGGCGTAGGCTTCGGCGTGGATGTAGCTGATTTCCTTGAGTTTCAGCGCGCCTTCGAGCGCCAAGGGATACATGAGGCCACGCCCGAGGAAGAGGATGTCGCGCGCCTCGGCCAGCTTTTGCGCGGCGGTTTTGACCGGTGCCGAGAGGTCCATCGCTTGCTGGATGAGGCCCGGCAGGGTCTGCAGGTTTGCCAGATGCTCCGCGATCTGTGCCTCGCTCAGGGTGCCCCGCGCTTGAGCGGCCTTCAGCGCGAGGAGGAAGAGTACCGTCAGCTGGCACGTGAACGCCTTGGTCGAGGCGACGCCGATCTCGGTCCCGGCGAGGATCGGCAGCGCGAGGTCCGATTCGCGGGCGATGGAGCTTTCGGGCACGTTCACCACCGACACGATCCGGTCGGCCTTCTCGGCGCAATAGCGGAGCGCGGCGAGCGTGTCGGCGGTCTCCCCCGATTGGCTCACGAAAAGCGCCACCGTGCCGCGCGTGATCGGCGGCTCGCGGTAGCGGAATTCGGAGGCGACATCGACTTCTACCGGCAGGCGGGCGAGCTGTTCGAACCAGTACTTGGCCGTCAGGCAGGCGTAGAAGGCGGTGCCGCAGGCGACCATCGTCAGGCGTTCGACCTTGGTGAAATCAAGCGCGTCGGTGGGGATCGCGATCTCACCGGCCTGCAGGTAATGCGCCAGCGCTCGGTCGATCACGGCGGGCTGCTCGGCGATCTCCTTGGCCATGAAGTGCTTGTGGCCGCCCTTGTCCACCGACGTTGTGTCGAGCTGGATCGTGCGCATGGGGCGGTTTGCCAGCCGCCCTTCACCATCGCGGATTTCGCAGGAATTGCGGGTGATGACGGCGATGTCGCCCTCGTCGAGGTAGGTGATCCGGTCCGTGAGCGGCGCCAGCGCGATGGCGTCCGAGCCGACGAACATCTCTCCATCGCCATGCCCGATGGCGAGCGGCGAGCCTTTGCGGGCGGCGATCAGCAGGTCCGGCTCCTGGTCGAAGAGAAAGCAAAGCGCGTAGGCGCCCTCGAGCCGCGCGACGGTTTGCTCGGCGGCGTCCCTGGGCGAGAGGCCCTGCGCGATGAAATGCGCGGCCATGAGCGCGACGGTCTCGGTGTCGGTATCCGTTTCGGGCGTGATGCCGTGGGTGGCAAGCTCGGCGCGCAGCTCCTTGAAGTTCTCGATGATCCCGTTGTGGACGACGGCCACGGGACCGGCGCGGTGCGGGTGGGCGTTGCCCTCGTTCGGGGCGCCGTGGGTCGCCCAGCGGGTGTGGCCGATGCCGGATTTGCCGGGCAGCGGATCATGCACGAGGAGGTCGCTGAGGTTCACCAGCTTGCCCACCGCCCGGCGGCGACCCAGCGTAGTGCCGTTCACCGTCGCGATGCCTGCACTGTCGTAGCCGCGGTACTCGAGCCGTTTCAGAGCCTCGACCAGAATGGGCGCGACCTCGTGATCGCCCAGCACACCAACGATCCCACACATCAGACTTTGCCCTCTTGTTTTGCGCTCTTCTGGTTTGCCTTGAGCGTGCGCAGACGCTCCATCAGCCGCGCGGCGAGACCGGGTTTGGTGACCTGTTTGGCCCGTCCGAGCGCGAGCGCCTCGGCCTCGACGTCTTGGGTGATCACCGAGCCTGAGCCGGTCATGGCCTCGGCGCCGACGCTCACCGGTGCCACCAGCATCGTGTTCGATCCGATAAAGGCGTCCCGCCCCACCACAGTGCGGTGCTTGAAGACGCCGTCGTAGTTGCAAGTGATCGTGCCGGCGCCGATGTTTGCACGCGCGCCGATCTCGGCGTCGCCGATGTACGACAGGTGGTTGACCTTGGCCCTTTCGCCGATCTCGGCGTTTTTGACCTCGCAGAAATTGCCGACCCTCGAGTCTTCGGCCAGCTCGGCGCCAGGGCGCAGGCGGGCGTAGGGGCCGACAATTGATCCGCGGGAGACGTGGGCGCCTTCGACGTGGCTGAAGGCCCGGATGGTGGCGCCGGTCTCGATGGTTGTGCCGGGGCCAAAGACTACGTTCGGCTCGATGATCGCGTCGCGCCCGACATAGGTGTCAAAGGCGAAATGCACCGTGTCAGGGGCGGTGAGCGTCACGCCGTCCTCGAGCATCTGCGCCCGGGTGCGCGCTTGAAAGGCCGCCTCCGCCTCCGCCAGCTGCGCGCGGGTGTTGACGCCCAGTGTCTCTGCCTCGTCGCAGGTCACGGCGGTTGCGGTCAGCCCCTCGGCAGCGCCGAGACCAGGCACATCGGTCAGGTAATACTCGCCCGAGGCGTTGTCGTTCGAGACTTTCTCGAGCAGGGCAAAGAGCGTTTTGGCCTCCGCGGCGATCACGCCTGAATTGCAGAGCGTGATGGTGCGTTCGGCTTCGCTCGCGTCCTTGAACTCGACGATCTTTTGCAAGGTCACGCCCTGCATGACAAGCCGGCCGTAGCGGCCGGGGTCGGCGGCCTCGAACCCCAGCACGACGATGTCGTGGGACCGGCGCGCCTTGGCCATGCAAGCGAGGGTTTCTGGGGAGATGAAAGGCGTGTCGCCGTATAGCACGATCACGTCGCCATCGAAGTCCGCGAGCAGGTCCTTGGCCTGCGCGACGGCGTGGCCGGTGCCGAGCTGCTCGGACTGGGTGACGATCTCGGCACTTGCGTCGTAGGCCATGGCGGAGGCTGCAACTTCTTCGCCGCCATGCCCGGTCACGACGATCTGCCGGGCAGGCTCCAGCGCAGCGCCTGCGCGCATCGCGTGCCAGAGCAGGGGCGCACCGGCGACCTTGTGCAGGACCTTCGGCAAATCCGACAACATGCGCGATCCCTGGCCCGCGGCCAGAATGATCAGGGCGGTGGATGTGGCGGTGGACATGGGGCGGGCGTCTTTCCTTCTGCTCGGCCGTTCTTTATCGCGTCTGTATCGCGCGCGGCGTTATGTCGAAAGATACGCGCAATCAAACGATATTGCGAGATGTTACCGGAAGGGCAGGGCACATGGGCACGGTAGTTTTCGACCTCGACGGAACGTTGGCGGACACGTCCGGAGACTTGCTGGCGGCGGCGAATGCCTGTTTCCGGTCAATGGGATACGGGGACCTCTTGTCGTCTTCGGATGCCGGGACGGCGCTGCGCGGCGGGAAGGCGATGCTGCGGCTGGGCCTCTCCCGCGTGGAGCGCGACTGCGATGAGGAGGAAGTGGATCGGCAGTATCCCGCCCTTCTCAGCGCCTACGATCAGGCGATTGCGGTGCATACGCATATGTATCCCGGTGCGATGGAGGCCGTGGAGGCGCTCAAGGCAAACGGGCATCGCGTCGGCATCTGCACGAACAAGCCGGAGGCGCTGGCGGTCAAGCTGTTTGCCCAGCTCGGGGTGCTCGATGCGTTTGGATGCCTCATCGGGGCAGACACGTTGCCGGTGCGCAAGCCGGACCCGGCGCCATTTTTGGCCTGCGTCGAGGGCTGTGGCGGCGATCCGGCGAGGGCGGTGATGATCGGCGACACAGTGACGGACCACAAGACAGCGCGTGCCGCGGGCGTGCCGTCGGTGCTGGTCACCTTCGCGCCCGATGGGCCGGCGCCGGTGAAGGCGCTGGACCCTGACGCCCTGCTCGATCAGTTTGAAGACTTGCCGGCGCTTGTGGAGCGTCTGATCGGAGCGCCGTAGCCGCGCGGGTCCCGCGGCGCGGCTGTTTTTGGAAGAGGGAGTTCGGCGTGAAGGCTGAGATGTTGATGGATTGCCGGTGCTTTCTCGGCGAGGGCGTGCAGTGGCGTGATGCGGACGCGCGGGTCTACTGGACGGACATCGAAGGCGATGCGCTCTGGTCCTGTGACGCGGACGGGCGCGCGGTGCGCCGGGTGCCGTTGAAGACGGGGCTTTGTGCCTTTGCCTTTGACGCGGAGGGCGCGGCGCTGGGCGCGTTCAAGGACGGACTCTGCCGGTTCGACCCGGAGACGGGCGCGCGCGAAATGCTGCGGCGCTACATGCCGGAGACCGGCAGCAGCCGCATGAACGACGGCACGCTCGACCGGCAGGGTCGGTTCGTGGTGGGCGGGGTCGAGAAGGGCGGGGGCGGCGCGATCTGTCCGACCTGGCGGGTCGGAAGCGACGTGGTGGAAATCGCGAGACGCGCCGAGATTGCCAACAGCATGACCTTTTCGCCCGATGGCGGCACGATGTATTTCGCCGACACGCCGACGGGGGAGATTTGGCAGTTTGCCTACGATCAGGCGGCCGGGGTCACCGGCGCGGCGGAGCGCTTTGCCACGGTTACGCGCGGCGGGCCGGACGGGTCCACGGTGAATGCCGAAGGGCATCTGTGGACGGCGATCTGGGGCGGGTCCTGCGTGGAGCTGCGCGACGGGTCGGGCCGCGTGATCGGGACGGTCGAGGTGCCGGTGCCGCATGTCACATGTGTGGCCCTGGGCGGCGTGGAGCGGAGGCGCCTTTTCATCACCACGGCGCGGCAGGGGATGGATGCGGGTGGGCTGGCAGCCCACCCTACGGCGGGATCGCTCTTTGCCATCGATGTCGAGGTGCCCGGCGTCGCGCATGGAGTCTATGTCGGCGGATATGGGTTCTGAGATGGCAGGCCGGCCCTCCGGTGGGGACCGGCCCTCCGGGGGGAGTTTATTTGGGAAGATGAAGCTGGAGCTTTGCGCTGTTTGAGCAGATCGACATTTATTGCGAACGGACGGATTTCACGTTCTGGTCCGAGCCGCTCAACGCGCTGACGAACGGGTTTTACCTGATCGGGGCGCTCTGGATGTTGTGGCGCTGCCGGCGCGACGGGCTGCCGATTGCGACGGGTCTGGGCGTGCTCCTGGGCTTTATCGCGGTGGGTTCGTTCCTTTTTCACACGCATGCGACGGGGTGGGCGTCGCTCTCGGATGTGACGCCGATTGCGCTCTTTATCCTGCTGTATTTGTTTGCGGTCTGCCGCGATGTGCTGGAGCGGCCGGCCTGGCAGGCTGGGCTGATGACGGCGGCGTTTCTGCCGTATGCCGGGGTGGTTGTGTTTGCGCTGGGCGCGGTGCCGTTTCTGAGCAACTCGAGCTTTTACTGGACGGTGCCTTTGGCGCTGGTGGCCTTTGCGCCGTTTGTGGCGCGGTTCCGGCGAGAGACGGCGCGGGGGATGCTGATGGGTGCGGCGCTCTTGTCGGTGTCGATCTGCCTGCGCTCGGTCGATCTGATGCTGTGTGACGTCTGGCCGATTGGCACGCATATTTTCTGGCACACGCTCAATGCGATCATGCTGCCGTGGATGATCGAGGTCTATCGCCGGCACATGCTTGCGAGGCGCGGCGCTGCGGGCTAAACGCGCGATTGAACAAGAGACAAAGGCGAGGTCGGCGCATGTCCATAGATCAAAGCACTGCGGCGCGGGTGGCCAAGCTTGCCCGGATCAAGGTCGAGGACGATCAGCTTCCGGCGCTCGCCGGCGAGTTCAGCGCCATCCTCGGGTTCATCGAGCAGCTCGGTGAGGTCGATGTGGAGGGCGTGGAGCCGATGGTGTCGGTCACGCCGATGCGGCTGAAACGGCGCACGGATGGTGTGACGGACGGCGACCAGCAGGCCAAGGTCCTGTCGAATGCGCCGGACGCGCGCGAGGGGTTCTTTGCCGTGCCGAAGGTGGTTGAGTGATGAGCGAGTTGACCAGGTTGACGATTGCCGCCGCGCGTGACGCCCTGCGGGCGGGTGAGGTGACCAGTGCCGAGCTGACCGAGGCGTGCTTGACAGCCATCGACGGCGCAGATGCGCTGGGCGCGTTTGTGCACAAGACACCCGAGATCGCGCGGGAGCGGGCTGCGGCTGCGGATGCGCGGATCAAGGCTGGGGATGCGCCGGCGCTGTGCGGTATACCCGTGGGGATCAAAGACCTTTTTTGCACCATGGGCGTGCCGAGCCAGGCGGCCTCGCGCATCCTTGAAGGGTTCACGCCGGAGTACGAATCGACCGTCTCCCAGAACCTTGCCGATGCGGGCGCGGTCATGCTGGGCAAGCTCAATATGGACGAGTTCGCGATGGGCTCGTCGAACGAGACGTCGGTCTATGGCAACGCGGTCAACCCCTGGCGGGCGGGCAATTCCGAGGCGGCGCTGACGCCCGGTGGCTCGTCGGGTGGCTCGGCGAGCGCCGTTGCGGCGGACCTCTGTCTGGCGGCGACGGGCACCGACACCGGCGGGTCGATCCGCCAGCCTGCCGCCTTTACCGGGATCACGGGGATCAAGCCGACCTACGGGCGCTGCTCGCGGTGGGGAATCGTGGCCTTTGCCTCCTCCCTCGATCAGGCGGGTCCGATGACGAAGGACGTGCGCGACGCGGCGATCATGCTGCAGGCGATGTGCGGGCATGATCCGAAGGACAGCACCTCGGCTGACCTTACGGTGCCGGATTTCGAGGCGGCGCTGACCGGTGACATCAAAGGCAAGACCATCGGCATTCCCAAGGAATACCGGATGGAGGGGATGCCTGCCGAGATCGAGACGCTCTGGGCGGATGGGACCGCGATGCTCAAGGACGCGGGCGCTCGAATCGTCGACATTTCGCTGCCGCATACCAAATACGCGCTGCCGGCCTATTACGTGATCGCGCCGGCGGAGGCGTCCTCGAACCTCGCGCGGTATGACGGGGTGCGCTACGGGCGGCGGGCTGCGCTGTCCCAAGGCGATGGCATCACCGAGATGTACGAAAAGACCCGCGCCGAAGGGTTCGGGTCAGAGGTCCAGCGCCGTGTGATGATCGGCACCTACGTTTTGTCGGCGGGCTTCTACGACGCCTATTACAACCGCGCGCGCAAGGTGCGGACGCTGATCAAGAAGGACTTTGAGGACGTCTTCGCGCAAGGGATCGACGCGATCCTGACGCCAGCCACGCCGTCGGCCGCCTTCGAGCTGGGCAAGGAGTTCGACGACCCGGTCCAGATGTACCTCAACGACGTCTTTACCGTGACCGTGAACCTCGCCGGCCTGCCCGGGATTTCTGTTCCTGCAGGCCTCGACAAGCAGGGCCTCCCTCTTGGGCTGCAACTGATTGGACGCCCTTGGGAAGAAGGCGATCTGCTGAACACCGCCTACGCGCTGGAGCGGGCTGCCGGGTTTGTAGGCAAACCTGCGCAGTGGTGGTAAACCGGTACCCAAGGTGAGGCAGCAGGAGTGCGCGGCGTGAAACAAGTTCTTTTGTGCGGAGCGGCAATGTTGGCTCTGGCCGCGTGCGATCCGGCGATCCCCGACAGCGCTGCAGGCGCGGATGCACGGATCGCAGCGCAGCGCGAGGCGCGGGATGCGCAGCTTGCCGGAGCGGGGAGCTTTGCCACGCCGACCACAGACGCCGAGGCTGCTGCTGCCGCGCGTGCCGCCAACTCTGGCGTCGCGCCGATCGAGGCAAATCCCGCAAACCCCGTGCCGGGCAGCGTGCCCGCGCCGGGTGGCAACGCCGGCATCTCGAACGAGCAGGATTTTGATGTTGTCTCGAACCAGCGCTCAATCGAGGCTGACGCCGCCCGGGTGGAGGCCAACGCAGCACAATACCAGGTGATCGCCCCGACCGAACTGCCGAGCCGCACCGGCGCCTCCGGGCCAAACGTCGTGGAATACGCGCTCAGCACGAGCCACCCCAAGGGCCAGTCGATCTACCGCCGCGTGGGCTTCCGCCTCGAAGCACGCTCGCAGCGCAATTGCGCAGGCTTTGCCTCGGGTGACGAAGCGCAGATCGCCTTCCTCGCCGCAGGTGGCCCGCAGCGGGACCGTCAAAGCCTCGACCCTGATGGTGATGGCTATGCCTGCAGCTGGGATCCGGCGCCCTATCGCGCCATCCGCGCCGCCGCCGCGCCTGATCCCGCCGTTCCGGCCCTTGGCGTGACACCGCCCGCCGATGTCGAGACCAGTGTGATCGAACCGGCACAGAACTGAACTTTGCGTTGCCGGAGTTGATTTGGCATCCGTCACCCAATTTTGGGGAGCGGAGGGACGGGGCGTTTCCGGACATCGTTGTGCTGCATTACACCGCCATGGCGTCAGCCGAGGCCGCGCGCGATTGGCTTTGCAACCCCGAGGCGGAGGTCTCCGCCCACTACGTCATCGGCCCGGACGGGACCACGTGGCAGCTCGTAGACGAGGCGCAGCGCGCCTGGCACGCAGGCAAGGGAGGCTGGGGAGCGGTCACGGATGTCAACTCCCGCTCCATCGGGATCGAAATCGCGAACACCGGCGGAACGCCCTTTGCCGCGCCGCAGATGGACGCCGTCGAAGTTCTGCTCGCCGGCATCCTCCAGCGCTGGGCGATCCGCCCCGAAAGGGTGATCGCGCATTCCTGCCTCGCGCCGGGGCGCAAGATCGACCCCGGTCCACGCTTCGACTGGCGCCGCCTCGCGCGGCAAGGGCTTGCTATTCAGCTCGAGGCGGGAACGGCAGAGCCCGACGAGGCCCGCGCCGACGCACTCCTGCAAACTGCCGGCTACACCGCCGAGACGGACACCGCCACACGCCTTGCCGCCTTCCGCCTCCGCCACAACGCCCAAGCGACCGGCACACTCACGCCGCGCGACATGGCCCTGATCGAGGCGCTCGCCGCGCGCTATCCCGTTGACGCTGCGCCGCTGACCTCGTAGGCCCGCAGCGCGCGGAGGGCCGGGTGGCCGCCAACGCAGATCCCTTGCGGGATCCGCTTGGAGGAAAGTCCGGACTCCACAAGGCAACGGTGCCGGGTAACTCCCGGGCGGGGCAACCCGACGGACAGCGCCACAGAGATGAGACAGCCACGCAAGTCGTGGCAATGGTGAAACGGTGGGGTAGTGGCCCACCGGGCTGGCGGCAACGTTGGCCGCATGGCAAGCCCCACCGGGAGCAATGCCGAATAGGGACCGCGTCTGCCTTCGGGCAGGGGGCTGCCTTGGCCCCAGCAGGTCCGGGTTGGCAGCTTGATCCCGCCTGGCAACAGGCGGGGCAGAGGAATGGTCACCGACGGGCGCGCGCGCCCTGAACAGGATCCGGCTTATAGGCTCTCCGCGCTTTCTCCACGCCAAAGAGGTGGGCGCGGATTCGGGTTGACTTGGGCCTAGCTGCTTGTAGAAGGCGAGGCTCAGAACACTTGACCCGCGCCCACCCTACGGGGCCGCGATCAGACGCGAGGACCCGACCATGGCAAAACCGACCACCATCAAAATCCGGCTCAACTCGACCGCCGGCACCGGCCACTTCTACGTGACCAAGAAAAACGCGCGTACGATGACTGAAAAGTTCGCGTGCCGGAAGTATGACCCCGTCGCGCGCAAGCACGTCGAGTACAAGGAAGGCAAGATCAAGTAAGCGCACCCGCACTGATCTTGAACCAAGGCCGCGCCCCCTGCGCGGCCTTTTGCGTTTTGGCGGCGTGCGATGCAGCGCACGCATTACTCTCAAGTTGCCATCCGCCCGCAGGCAACCCCAATCCGAACCGGCACTGATAATGTCGCACCCAGCCCTTACACTCCGCACTGCCACTGCCGAGGACTTCGACGCCGTCGACGCCCTCCTGTCCCGCGTCTACCCCAAGCTGCTCAAGGACGACTACGCCCCCTCGGTGCGCGTTCTCGTCCTGCCCCGCATCAGCCGCGCGCAGATGCCGCTCCTGACCTCCGGCACGTACTTCGTCGGAGAACAGGCACCCCTCGGCATCGTCACCGCCGGAGGCTGGACCCGCGACCGGAGCGACCCGCTCATGGCCCACGTCCGCCACGTCGTCACCGACGACCGCGTCTTGCGTCAGGGCCACGCCAAAGCCCTCCTGACCCACATCTTCGCCTCAGCCAAATCCAAAGGCATGACCCGCATGACATGCTGGTCTACCTTCACCGCCGTCCCCTTCTACGAGGCGATGGGCTTCGCCCAAGTCGGCCCCATCGACGTCCCACTGGACCAAGGCATCAGCTTCCCCGCCGTGCATCTCACACGAAAGCTTTGAGACGGCGCGCAGGCAAGGTCTCTTCTCTGGTTCGAAAATACCTCGGGGGTTTGGGGGCTGGCCCCCAAATGCCTAAGGCCCACACTGGCACACACCGAAACAAAAAAAGCCGGCCCCTCAAAGGACCGGCTCGATGTGTGAAAGGCGTGCGACTTACTCTTGTTGTCCCATGAACATCAGCAGGAACTGGAACATGTTCAGGAACGAGATGTAGAGCGACAGCGCACCGTCATAGGCGGCTTTGTCGAGCCACTCGGTGTCTCCGTGTGCTGCATGCGCCACGTAGGTCGACTTGATCTCCTGCGTGTAAAACGCGGTCAGACCGGCAAAGATCAGGATACCGATGGCCGAGATGGCGAACATCATCGCAGGCGACTGCAGGAAGATGTTGATGACCATCGCCACCAGCAAACCGATCACGCCCATCACGAGGAACGTGCCCATGCCAGACAGGTCGCGCTTGGTCGTGTACCCGTAGAGGCTCAGACCCGCGAACGCGATGGCCGTCACAAGGAACGTCTGCACGATCGAGAACGACGTAAACACGAGGAAGATAGAGCTCATCGACAGACCCATCACCGCTGCAAAGGCAAAGAAGCCCAGCTGCACGGTGGCTGCCGACCCGCGGCGCATCAGGGCGCCCCAGCCGAAAAGGAGGAACGCAAGCGGCGCGAACATGATCACCCAGCGCAGCGGCGTGGTGTAGATCAACTCGCCAAGGCCCGTCAGATACTGCCCTTCACGCAGCGCAACGGTCGCGCCGGTCGGGTCCGACGTCACGGCGAGGCCGGCGATGGCCCAGGCCGCAGCTGCGGTGATGAGCATGCCGACGGACATCGTGCCGTAGACCTTGTTCATGTGGGCTTTGAGCCCGGCGTCGATCTCGGCGGCGCGGGCGCCGGCCGCGGTCGTCCGTATCGTCGAGTATTCAGCCATCAAAGTGCCTCCATCAGATAGCGTGATACGTGCAGGCCCGCATGGCCTGCGTCATGCGAGGATATTGGCACAGACCCCCTGTTTTTCAAGCGGCCTCAGCGGTGCTTTGCTGAAAATGCGACGCTTTGACCATCACCTGCTTGCAGAGCGCATTTTGCAGGGCAAAGGGCGGCCGGCGCACATGTTGTGTGCGCACAAACCGCCCGCGACTAAGCGCAGAGATCAATAGAGACCGAGGGATCGCCTCGTCAGATCAACGCCAGTGGTGCGGCGCATCCCAGACCGGACGCTTGGCCTCGCGCGCCACATCCGCATGCGTCAGCCCCAGGTCCTCCAGCGCGGCCCGGTCGAGCGTCGCGAGCGCGCGGCGCTGCCGGAAGAGCGCGTCGAAGGCAAAGAGGCGCTGCAGCAGCGTCCCGGAGGTGCGGCGGGTCGGGGTAACGCGGGAGTGGGAGAGCACGCGAGCCATTGGTCTATCCTTTTGATCTGGTCATGCAACCTTGCGTGAACATCATTGATGTTGATCGATATGGCGGATGTATGTACATTAGTGAAACGAATGTTCTTGAACGCTACCATCAGAAGGTGTGATGTATGCGCAATCTCGATATCACCACGCTCCGGTCCTTCGTCGCGGTTGCCGATGTGGGCGGCGTCACGCGCGCCGCGGGCTTTCTCAACCTGACGCAATCGGCGGTGTCGATGCAGCTCAAGCGGCTCGAAGAATTGTTGGGGGAACAGCTCTTTGACCGGGCCGGGCGGCGCGTTGCGCTGACCTCTGCCGGGGAGCAACTCCTCGCCTATGCCCGCCGCATGGTCGAGATGAACGACGAGATCTTTGCCAAGCTGACCGAGCACGCCTTCGAAGGCGAGATCAGTCTCGGCGTGCCGCACGACATCATCTACCCGGTGATTCCGCAGGTTTTGCAACGCTTTGCGGTGGAATTTCCCAAGGTGCGCGTGCAGCTCCTGTCGCTCTTTACCACCCGCCTGATCGAGGATTTCGGCAGGGGTGACGTGGACCTGATCCTGACGACCGAAGACACGACAACCGCCGGTGGCGAGTGCCTGGCGAGCCTGCCGCTCCTCTGGAACGGCGCGCCCGGCGGGACCGCGCACAAGACGCGCCCACTGCGCATCGCGTTTTCGCAGCACTGCAAGTTCCGCCCGCTCGCGCAGCGCGTCCTACAGGCCGAGGGGATCGCGTGGGAGAACGCCGTCGACACCGGCAGCGACCGCACGGTGGAGGCGACGATCAGCGCCGATCTCGCCGTCGGCGCGATGCTGGCCGGGACCGAGCCGCCGCAGCTCGAGGCGCTGCCTCTGGGGTGCGGCCTGCCGACCCTGCCCGAGCAAAAGATCAACATGTACGTCGGCGAAACCGGCGGCCACGTGGTCTCCGCTCTGGCCGAGATGATCCGCCAGGGCTACGCCGCACACAAACCGCAACCGCGTTTGAAATCCGTCGGTTAGGCAAGCAACAAGCGCACGCGTCCCGGGCCTGACCCGGGACCGAAACCGGACTTACATGACCTGTACTATTGGAAACAGATGTGCTCGCGCCGACCCGCGGGGTGGCGCAATCGCGCCGCCCGTTTTGCCAGAGGCAAACCTTTGGTTTGAAGGGGGCGGGTCATGCCAGAGGCATGCCGTCAGCATGACGCGGCCTGACAGTGCCTGTCAGGCGGGTGCTTTGAGTTAGGTGGTTATCACTCGACTAGGTGTGCTACGCTTTTCACCACCGCGTCCCGGGCTTAACCCGGGACCTCGCTGACAAAGCCTAGCAGTACCTACCCGATCTCGATCACAACCTTCCCGGTCGACGCCCGGTTGCGCATTAGCTCGAGCCCTTCTTCAGTGCGCTCCAGCGGCAGCACGTGGCTCACATGCGGCTTGAGGTCCCCTTTGGCGTACCAGCCCAAAAGCTCCCTCAGACTGTCGGTGATCACTGTGGGGCGAAACGCCATGTAGCCACCCCAGTAAACACCCAACACACTGATGTTCTTGACCAAAAGGTGGTTCGTCGGCACTTGCGGCACCTCTCCGCTCGCAAAGCCGATCGGCAAGAGGCGCGCCTCGGGCTTGGCCGCGCGAAAGGCGTCTTTCCACTGATCACCGCCCACCGGGTCATAAAGCACGTCGATCCCGCCAAGCGCCTTGAGTTCGGCGCGCAGATCGCAGGATGTGGCATCGAGCAGGTGATCGGCGCCCGCCGCCTTGGCCGCCTCCAGCTTGTCCGCCCCGCGCGCAACCGCGATCACCGTCGCTCCCATCAGCTTGCCCAGCTCCACCGCCGTCAGGCCGACGCCACCCGCCGCACCGAGCACGCAGAGCGTCTCGCCCGCCTGCAGCTTGGCCCGGTGGGCAAGCGCCACGTGGCTGGTGCCATAGGCGATCTGAAAGGCCGCCGCGTCGACCATCGACATCCCCTCGGGGAGCGGCACGGCCCGGTCCGCCGGAAAGCAGCCGACCTCCGCCAGACCGCCCTGACCGCCGAACACCGCGACACGGTCGCCCACCTTGAGCCCTTCGACACCTGCGCCAAGCGCTGTGATCTCGCCCGCGACCTCCATCCCGAGCACAAAGGGCAGGGGCGGCGTGTCCTGATAGGTCCCCTTTATCATCAGGAGATCCGCAAAATTGAGACCGCACGCCCGGATGCTCAGCTGTATTTCACCCGCGCCGGGTTCGGGCGCCGCCATCTCGGTGAGCGTCAGGTCGCGCGCGTCGCCGCTGATCGTGATTGCTTTCATCTCGGGCTCCTCAGGCAAGCGGACACGGGGGCGCTCCGCACCCGCGCCCTTGAACGCGCGACAATGGTCAAGGTCAAGCGGCACTGTTCGTGGCAAGGGCGAAGAAGCGCGGAGAATTCCCGCCAGACTTGAAAAATCTTGCAATTTTGCCTTTCTCTGATAGCGAAGTGTCCAGCACGCGTTGCACATTTGATAACGATTAGGTCCTAGACCCTTGGGGAATCGTCGCGGCGCCGCCGGATTTTGTGCGCCACTCGCACTCCAAAGAGGAAATTATAGATGACCCACCCAGTTGATGTGCATGTCGGGAAGCGGATCCGGCACAGGCGGTGGCTCGTCGGCATGACGCAACAACAACTGGCTGAAAAAGTTGGAATCAAGTTTCAACAAATCCAAAAGTACGAGACCGGCGCCAACCGTGTGAGCGCGTCGCGGCTTTGGGAAATTGCCGAGAACCTCGATGTGGATGTGGCTTTCTTCTTTGAGGGGCTAGAACAGGAGGCACCGGCCAACCCCAAGGAGGCCGTGCCGTCCGATCTGATGGGCGACAAGGAAGCGCTTGATCTCGTGCGCTCCTATTACGCCATCCCCGAGAATCAGCGTCGCCGCCTCTTTGAGCTCGCGCGCGTTCTCAGCGACGTCGCCTAGGCTTTCGGGCCTGCGGCAAGGGACTCAGCAGTGAAAGAGTTTCCCGAAGGGACGCAAGCCGTCGCTCACGCGATCGCAGACGCCGCGCGCACCGCAATTCTTCCGCACTTTCGCGCTTCTGGCCTTGTCGACGAAAACAAGCTCGTCCAAGGCTATGACCCCGTCACAATCGCCGACCGCGCCGCCGAAGAAGCGATGCGCGCCATCCTGCTTGAGGAGCGTCCGCAAGACGCCATCCTCGGCGAAGAGTTCGGCACGCGCCCCGGCACGTCCGGCTGGACCTGGGTGCTCGACCCGATCGACGGCACGCGCGGATTTGTCTCCGGCACGCCCACCTGGGGCGTCCTCATCGCCCTGTCGAACGCGGATGGCCCCGTCTACGGCCTGATCGACCAGCCCTATATTGGCGAGCGTTTCGAGGGCGGACCGGGGATCGCGGAAATGCAGGGCCCGCAGGGGAGCCGGGAACTTTCTGTCAAAGGCACGACCGCGCTTTCCGACGCCGTCGTCTTTACCACGTTCCCCGAGGTCGGCAGCACAACCGACGCGGCAGCTTTCCGCCGTGTCGCGGCGCGGTGCAAGCTCACACGCTACGGAATGGACTGCTACGCCTACGCGCTTCTTGCCGCCGGGCAGGTCGATCTGGTGATCGAAGCGGGTCTGCAGCCGTATGACATCCAGGCGCCCATCGCGGTCATCGAGGCGGCCGGCGGCATCGTCACCACATGGACCGGCGGAAAAGCGCACAACGGCGGCACCGCGCTGGCAGCTTCCAGCCCAGAGCTGCACGCGGCGGCAATGGCGCTCTTGAACGGAACGGCGGGCTAGGTGAGATGCCCCGCATGACCCGTCTTCTCTCACTCCTTGCGATGTTTTTTGTACTGGCGCTCCCGGTCCAGGCGGAAACCCTGACCGGCGGCACGGCTGCCTTTAACGCGCTGCGCACGTCGCAGGGCCTCGGGCCGGTGACCTGGTCGCGCACGCTGCAACGCGCCGCTGAAATGCACGCCAAGGACATGGCCAAGCGCGGCTATTTCAGCCACGCCGACCCGCAAGGCCGCCGGCTGCCGCAGCGCCTCAATCGCGTGCGCTACCGCAATTTCTGCTTTGCTGCCGAGAACATCGCCAAGGGCCAGACCAGCGTCGCTCAGGTGATGGGCGACTGGACCCGCTCCCGCGCGCACCGCGCCAACATGGTCCAACCGCGCGTCAACGAATACGGCCTCGCCGTGGCCGGAGACGTCTGGGTGATGGTGGTTGGTGCCAAGGGCTGCCGGCCGTAGGTCGCCTGTCGGACGACCTGAGATAAAGGCCGAGGACCAGCTCGACAGAAGTCGGTGCTCGGACCGACGCGCCCCTTAGCACTCTGTAATCCCGCTCAAACCAAAGCCCCTGCCTGACAGGCACTGTCAGGCCGCGTCATGCCTCCGGCATGACCCGCCCCCGTCAAACCAAAGGTTTGCCTCCGGCAAAACGGGCGGCGCGACTGCGCCACCCCGCGGGACGGCGCGTAAACTTACGTTTCGACTGAATCAGCCTAACGGTCGTCCACCTGCGCTTGCCCAGAAGCCACCTCCGCAGCCTCACCGCCCACATAAACCCGCGCGATGGCCCGATCATCACCCATCATCAGCGTCGGGAAAAGCGTCTGCCACAGGTCTTCCGCCCGCGCGGCCCGTTGCGCGATCGCATGCGTAGAGGCGAGGTCGAGCACGCAAAGATCCGCCTCCCGCCCCGGCGCCAGCCGCCCGATCTTGTCGGCCAGATGCAGCACATCCGCCGCCCCGGCTGTCGCCAGCCAGACCAGCTGCGCCGGGTGCAGTGCGGTGCCTCCCAGCTGACCCACTTCGTAAGCCGCCGCCATCGTGCGCAGCATCGAGAAGGACGAGCCGCCCCCGGTGTCCGTCGCCAGCCCCATGCCGATCCCGCGCGCCTTGAGGGCCGCGACGCGCATCAGCCCCGAGCCGATGAACGTGTTCGAGGTCGGACAATGCGCCAGCCCCGCGCCCACCTCCGCCAGCCGGTCGACCTCGCGAGGCTCCAGATGGATCGCATGACCGTAAACGCCGCGCGCGCCCAAAAGACCGAACCGCTCGTAGACATCGAGGTAGTCTCGCGCCTCGGGGTAAAGCTCCCGCACCCAGGCGATCTCTTCCACCTGCTCGCTCAGATGCGTCTGCATCAGGCAGCCCGGGTGCTCCGCCCAGAGCGCGCCAAGCGCCTCCAGCTGCTCCGGCGTCGAGGTCGGCGCAAACCGCGGCGTGATCACGTATCCCAGCCGACCGACGCCATGCCACCGCTCGAGCAGCGCCTTGCTGTCGTCATACGCGCTCAGCGCCGTGTCCCGCAGGTCCTCGGGCGCGTTGCGATCCATGCAGGTCTTGCCCGCCAGCACCCGCATCCCGCGCGCATCCGCAGCCTCGAACAGCGCCTCGACACTGCCCGGATGGATCGTGCCGTAGGAACACATCGTCGTCGTCCCGTGCGCCAATGCGAGGTCCAGGTAATCGCCCGCCACCGCCCGCGCATAGGCGGAATCGCCGAACCGCGCCTCCTCGGGAAAGGTATAACTCTCCAACCAGTCGATCAGGCGCTTGCCCCAACTCGCGATGATCCGCGTCTGGGGATAGTGTACATGCGCGTCGACAAAGCCCGGCAGGATCAGCGCGTCGCCGTGATCGACCACCTCGGAGGCGCGCGCGCGCAGAGCATCGGCCTCGTCCACCGCCGCGATCCGGCCTTCTGAAATCAGCACGCCGCCGCGGGCGCGATGGCGGAACGCCGCCTCGGGCGGCACCTCGAATGGGTCCGCCAGCGCTTCGAGCGTTTGACCGATCAGGAGCTTCGACATATCTGTCCCTCGCATGCTGATCGAGGCATACGCGAGGCACCGTAAGGGGGGCAAGATGGCCGAGACAAAGCTGCAGACCGAGGCAGAGACCGAGACCCCCGAACAGGACTACGCCCTCTCGCGCGAGGACGTCGGCACGATCCTGGCCTGCGTCGAGGCGGGCGACCGCGACAGCCTCGTCACCGCGATGGAGGACCTGCACGCAGCCGACATCGCCGACCTCCTCGAGCAGATCGACGCGCCGAAACGCGAAAAGGTGATCGCGCTTTATGGCAAGGAGTTCGATGGCGAGATCCTGACCGAGCTCGACGAGAACATCCGCGAGGAAGTGCTCGCGGTCCTGTCGCCGCAAGTGCTGGTCGAGGCGGTGCGCGATCTTGACAGCGACGACGTCGTGGACCTGCTCGAAGACCTCGAGGAGCCGCAGCAGGAGGCCATCCTCGATGCGCTCGATGACGACGACCGGGCGGTGGTCGAGCAATCGCTCAGCTACCCCGAGACCTCTGCCGGCCGCCTGATGCAGCGCGAGGTTGTCATGGCGCCCGACCACTGGACCGTGGGGGAGGCGATCGACTTTCTGCGCGCCTCGGACGATCTGCCCGAGCAGTTCTACCACATCACGCTGGTCGATCCGCGGATGAAGCCCGTGGCCAACGTCACCCTGGGCAAGCTCATGGGTTCCCGCCGCGAGGTCCTCCTGAAAGACATCGTCGAGGGCACGTTCCACGTGATGAGCGTGACGCAGGACGAGGCCGACGTGGCCTATGCCTTTAACCAGTACCACCTGATCTCCGCGCCAGTGGTCGATGAGGAAGAGCGGCTCGTCGGTACCATCACCATCGACGACGCGATGATCGTCCTCGACGAGGAGCACGAGGAGGACATCCTGCGCCTCGCCGGGGTGGGAGAGGAATCGAGCCTGTCGGACAACGTGATGGAAACGACCAAGCAGCGTCTGCCCTGGCTGGCGGTCAACCTGGTCACGGCCATCCTCGCCAGCCTCGTGATCGCCCAGTTCGAGGCCGCCATCGCGCAGGTCGTTGCACTTGCCGTGCTCATGCCAATCGTCGCGTCGATGGGGGGCAACGCCGGCACACAGTCGCTGACCGTGGCCGTGCGCGCGCTCGCGACCAAGGACCTCACCGGGGCCAACGTCTGGCGGGTTATCCGAAGAGAGTGCATCGTGGGCCTCCTGAACGGCGTCGTCTTTGCGGTCGTCATGGGAATCGTGGGCATGGTCTGGTTCGGCTCTCCGGCCCTTGGCTATGTGATCGCGACGGCCATGGTCATTAACCTTGTCGTCGCGGGCCTTGCCGGCACCGGCATCCCGATCATCCTCGAAAAGCTGAAAGTCGACCCGGCGCTTGCCTCCGGCGCTTTCGTGACGACCGTGACGGATGTTGTCGGCTTCTTCGCATTCCTCGGCCTTGCGGTAATCGTGCTGCTGTGAGCCTCGCAGAGGCCAAAGCCGCCGCGCGCAAAGCCGCCTTTGTCCGGCGCAAGGCCGCGCGCGATGCCGGCCACCCGTCACCCGCCGCGCGCCTCTCCGAAGTGCTGGCCGGTCACCGGTCCGTGCCGCTCGCGGGCTACATGCCCATCCGCGCGGAAATCGACCCGCTGCCGGCCATGGCCGAGCACGCCGCGCACGGCCCCGTTGCCGTCCCGGTGATCGAAGCCGAAGGCAAGCCGCTCAAATTCAGCCGCTGGACCCCGGACGGCGCGCTCCGCGACGGCCCCTTCGGTGCGCAAGTGCCTGAGGTCGACGATTGGCTGACGCCTCAAATCGTAGTTGTTCCGCTGGTGGCTTTCACCGCATCCGGCGACCGCCTCGGCTATGGCGGCGGCTTCTACGACCGCACGCTCGAAGGGCTCCGCTCTCGCGGCCACGTCCTCGCCATCGGATTTGCCTGGGATGCGCAAGAGGCCACTGCCTTGCCGATGGAGCCCACCGACCAGCCCCTCGACATGATCGTGACTGAAGTGCGGGTGCTGGACCTGCCGCGCTGAGCACGCGCCGTCCCGCGGCGTGGCGCAATCGCGCCGCCCCAGGGGGGTGGGACGGCGCGGTCTGACGTTTCCCGTCAGGCGGCGCCAGTGATTGAAGCGAGCGCGTGTCGGGTCAAAAACCACCGGACCAACCCCCACCCTTGCACCTTGCGCCCCGGCCCTTTAGGAGCCGAGCGCAGGCATAACGGGAGACCGGTCATGGGTTTCAAAATGGGCATCGTTGGACTTCCGAATGTCGGAAAATCCACGCTTTTCAACGCACTGACCAAAACGGCTGCAGCGCAGGCCGCCAACTTCCCGTTCTGCACCATCGAACCCAACGTGGGCGACGTGGCCGTCCCCGACGCCCGCCTCGACACGCTGGCCGAGATCGCCAAGAGCCGCGAGGTCATCCCCACGCGCATGACCTTCGTCGACATCGCCGGCCTCGTGAAAGGCGCGTCCAAGGGCGAGGGCCTCGGCAACCAGTTCCTCGCCAACATCCGCGAGGTCGACGCCATCGCCCACGTCCTGCGCTGCTTCGAGGACGGCGACGTCACTCACGTCGAAGGCCGCGTAGACCCCGTCGCGGACGCCGAAACCATCGAAACCGAGCTGATGCTCGCCGACATAGAGAGCCTCGAAAAGCGTCTGCAGAACATCGTCCGCAAGGTGCGCGGCGGCGACAAGGAGGCCGTCCAGCAGGAACGCCTGATGAAGGCGGCGATGGCCGCGCTCGAGAACGGCGAGCCCGCCCGCACCGTTGAGGTCGATGCCGAAGACGCCAAGCAGTGGAAAATGCTGCAACTTCTGACGACCAAGCCCGTCCTCTATGTCTGCAACGTCTCCGAGGAAGAGGCGGGGGAGGGCAACGCCCACTCCGCCGCCGTGGCCGAGATGGCCGCCGCGCAAGGCAACGCCCACGTCATCATCTCCGCCCGCATCGAGGAAGAGATCAGCCAGCTCGACGCCGACGAACAGGAGATGTTCCTCGGCGAGATGGGCCTCGAAGAGCCCGGCCTCGACCGTCTGATCCGCGCGGGCTACCAGCTGCTCAAACTTGAGACCTACTTCACCGCCGGTCCCAAGGAGGCCCGCGCCTGGACCATCCGCGCCGGCACCGCCGCCCCGCAAGCCGCGGGCGTGATCCACGGCGATTTCGAAAAAGGCTTCATCCGCGCCGAGACCATCGCCTACGACGACTACGTCGCTCTGAACGGCGAGCAGGGCGCCAAAGAGGCCGGCAAGATGCGCGCCGAAGGCAAGAGCTACATCGTCAAGGACGGCGACGTCCTGCACTTCCTATTCAATAACTAAAACTTGCCTTAACGCTTATTATTACTCGTTATGCTTGATTAACGGGTCTGGCGTACACCTCCTTTGAGATAGAAGGAGGACCCAAGATGATGGGCATTCAGATCGACGCCGCGATGGATTGCATCCCGCTGCGCCCCGCGATTGTTCACCGTATTGGCGGTAAAAAGCCCGGACCGACCGTGATTGTTTCGGGTTTCGACCCGCTGATCGGTCCGCTCTATGATCGGATCGCCGCTGTCGACGCGCTGGTGTTCCTGAACGGCACCCTGCTCCTGACCCGCGCCGACATGCCTTGCGCGCTGCTCGATGCCACGCAGGCCGACGAGGTGATCTTTCTCGGCTATGCCGAGGACGACGCGCTCGAAGAGGCGCAGACGGATGCCTGGTGGGCCGTCTTTGGCCTGCTCCGCCGGATGGGCATGATCCAGGGGCGCGGCGTGCCGCATGTGTGACGGGCGGGGCGTTCCTTTCGCCCACAGGTGACCTATAGTCTTACCCAAGCAAAAGGAGCGCCCGATGACCGACACCTACACCCCGCCCAAGGTCTGGACCTGGGAGGCCGACTCCGGCGGCACCTTTGCCAGCATCAACCGCCCCATCGCGGGCGCGACGCACGATGCCGAGCTGCCGGTGGGCGCGCACCCGTTCCAGCTCTACTCGCTGGCGACCCCGAACGGGGTCAAGGTGACGGTGCTCCTCGAAGAGCTGCTCGCTGCAGGGCACGACGCCGAATACGACGCATGGCTGATCCGCATCAACGAGGGCGCGCAGTTTGGCTCCGGGTTTGTCGCGGTGAATCCGAACTCGAAAATCCCCGCGCTGATGGACCGCTCCGGCGCAGAGCCGCTGCGCGTCTTTGAAAGCGCCTCGATCCTGCTGCATCTGGGCGAGAAGTTTGGCGCCTTCATCCCCGAAGGCCGGGACCGGACCGAGATGATGAACTGGCTCTTCTGGCAGATGGGCAGCGCGCCTTATCTGGGCGGCGGCTTTGGTCATTTCTACGCCTATGCCCCTGAAAAGTGGGAATATCCCATCAACCGCTTCGCGATGGAGACCAAGCGCCAGCTCGACGTTCTCGACCGACATCTGGCCGAAAACGAGTGGATGGCCGGCAGTTATTCCATTGCCGACATGGCGATCTGGGCCTGGTACGGGCAGCTCGTGCTGGGACGGCTCTACGAGGCCGCGGAATTCCTCGACGTGACCAGCTACACCCACGTCATG
Organism: Pseudaestuariivita sp.; assembly: GCF_052825805.1. Taxonomy (NCBI): domain Bacteria; kingdom Pseudomonadati; phylum Pseudomonadota; class Alphaproteobacteria; order Rhodobacterales; family Paracoccaceae; genus Pseudaestuariivita; species Pseudaestuariivita sp. The sequence continues at coordinate 83,188 of NZ_JBRBVB010000015.1, forward strand.
CGCTGGGCCAAGACCATCGACGCCCGCCCCGCCGTCCAGCGCGGCCGCATGGTCAACCGCGTCTCCGGGGAGCCTTCGACGCAACTCCACGAACGCCACGCCGCCTCCGATTTCGACACGCAAACGCAGGACAAGATCGGCGGCTGAGTTGCACCGTGTGTCCTTCGACTTGGCAGGACGTAAAACGGACACAGCGTGACACGCGCTGCGTCCGTTTGGTGTCAACACGCCAACGAACCGGCGCAATTGCCTGCGAAAACCAACGAAAACAGGGATTTAGGGCTCCGCAGTTGCGGGTACAGTAAACCTGTTGCATGTCATAGGCTTAGCAGATATTTCCGCAGGTGGAGACGTGGCCGAGTGGTCGAAGGCGCTCCCCTGCTAAGGGAGTAGGCGGGAAACCGTCTCGAGGGTTCGAATCCCTTCGTCTCCGCCACCATGGCACAGGCCGAATTCCATCAAGCCATTGACGTATATGAATTTTCCAGGACTTCACGTTCTGTGGCCCCGCGAATTCAGGAATTTTGCTACACATTTTGCTACACATGTCTTTCTACCAAGGCCGCCACGTCTTCCTGTAGCAAACAGGACACGCTGCGCGTTTGATGAGCCCCCCCGTCGTGTTTGGTGGGACGGTATGCGTGGAGAACATGGGTCCGGTTGTGGCGCTTACGCTGAACGTCCAGCCCAAAGTTTTGCGGCAGCTATCAGATCACGGTGTTTGAGCAGGGCATCTCTCTCTTGAAGAAGCCGCTCGAAGATCGGGATGTAGGTCTGATCAGCTTCCACCAGGATGGCGACCTTGCGCAAACCGTCCTCGACCCTGGCGAGAGTGAGGGTGTCCGCCCTGATTTGGTCGCGTGAGGTCATGCGTCGTGTCGGTTCCAGCCGCGGCGAGAGTGCCGTGTTTCAGCTGACCTATGCGCCGGATTCGGAGATGCGCCGGGTTATCCACATGTATTGGCCCCGACCCAAGGAGACGTTGTCGGGAAGCCTAAACCGGGCGACGGCGTTTGCGGAATGGTGGGGCCGCGCAATGTAGGGTGCCGATGGGGCGCCGCGCCTGCCGCAACCTCTCTCGCTCCTGCAAAAATAAACAAAAAACAAAATCAAGGCCGGAGGCGAAAGGGTTCAGCAGGCTGCTGGTCGGGGGCTTCGGGAACAAAGGTGACCGAGGTCCTCCGAGGGGTTTCGAAAGGGGTGTTCCCCTTCGGTCGGGGGTTTCGAAAGGGGCGCGCAGCGGGCCCCTTCGCCGGAGAGCCATAACCAAATTTCCACTCGGAAATTTGGTTATGGCTAGTAGGTTCAAGCGTTGTTTGAGCGTCGTTCTGCAGGGTCACGTAATCCTCATCGAAACCGGACGGGATTGAGCAGGGTTGGAGACACCCTTGGCGGGAGGCCCAAGGCAGAAGACAATCCCGTCCGGGGAGCGTTGCGCCGCTCCACCACGCAGCAACGATGCCGGGGTTATCCACATCAGAACGCGTATCCGGTCCGACTTGGCTAGCGGGACTTTCAAGTCGATCATCGATCCTCAGTCTATGACAGACTCAAAGAGCGAAACGGCAGACTCGAACCCCTGGGCGGCCTCCGTCCGGATCAAGGCGAAATCAATGTCCCGAGCCTATGGGCAGCGTCGACATGACTACCGTATTGGGCGCCAGCCCAACTATGTCGACTGCGAGCGGACCGTCTTCAATCGCGCGCTGGTCGAGCCTCGACCGCTACCAGAGATCCGCAACGAAATCGAACGCCTTCGAGAAAGTGCCGACGCGAAGCGTGCGTTGAAATCCAATGCCGCCATCGTGACGACCGGGATCATCACGTTCGGTTTCGAGGCCGCGAAGGTCTTCGACCTCCTGCCCGCGATTGATCAGGACGGCGCGTTCCATGAGCTTGCCGATGCCATCGCGCGGAAGCTGGGCACGACGCTGGAAGGACTCGTCGTTCACCTGGACGAAACCACGATCCACGCCCATTTCGAGCTGCGGGCCTACACGGATGATGGCGTGCCCGTCAGCAAGGTTGCGACGTCCACGGTGCTGTCCGATCTTCAGGACCTGACAGCTGAGGTGATGAGTGCCGTCTGCCCGGAGATCGAGCGTGGTCATCGGAAGTGGGATCGGATTGCCGCCGGGGCGGACTATGCGGACACGCTAAATCGATCGGTGAAGCAGTTACATGAGGATCTTCCGCGGGAGATTGCGGAGCGGGAGGCCGCTATTGAGGCGCTTGAGCTGAAGGCGGTCGATCTCAAGGCGTCCATCGAGAAGACGGAGCACCACATCCAGAAGCTCCGCGATCGGGAGGAGTTGAACGAACGCGAGACCAAGAGGCTCGCGACTTACGAGATCCGGTTGGCAAAGAAGAAAGCGGCACAGTCCGAGCTGGCGGGGAAGTTAAAGGAAGCACGGGCTCATCTGCAGAGTCGGACCAAGGCCGTGGAGACGCGCGAACAGCTGGTAGAAAAAGCGGCGTCCGCAGCTTCGGCAAAATCAGCCGAGGCAGAGGCTAGCCTGGAAGCCGTCGCATCCGTTCTGGACGAGATCGCCCAGGGGACTGCCCGGCTTGAAGACGGGGTGATCACGATGAACAACAGTCGTTGGACCCAGCTTGCACCGCAACCGGTGGTCTCACAGCTAAGGAAGGTGCTTACAAGATACCTTAGACGCGAGGCCTTCCTTACTGAGAGGCTCCGAAAGTTCGACGTCATGATTAAGAAGATGAGCACTTGGTTGCGTCGTCCAGATCTGCCGAAGGCGGCTCGCGAGGAAGCAAAATCCATCATCGTCGACGGCACTCAGATGGATCAGTCATAGACGATTGCTGAAGCAGAAGTCGGGCCTCAGGGCCTCAGACCCGCATCGTCGTCAGATGGTTATTCAGCGGATGCGTTCTGTGAAACTGTCTTCAGATGCAGATCGATGATCCGCCGAACCATTTCAGGCCGGGACGGTAGGTCCGGTTCCATTTTTCGCAGATCATCCAATGCAGCTATGGTGTCCACATGCAGCCTCAGCGACATCTGCTCGGTCTCTTTTGCTGGTCGTCCAACTTTTCCCACTGAGAGGGCCTTGACTTTATAGGTTTATAAATTAATTGTATATCACGTGAGGGACGGAGCGGCAACTCCATCCCTCACGCTGACCACAACGATCTATCAGGAGATCACTATGGCTGAGAAAGTCACTACCACTTTGTCCGGTTCGGCAAAACTCGAAGCGTCGGACCGCGTCGCGCTTAAAACGGCCAACGGGCTGTTCGAAGTTGCCTTGCGGGCAGATTGGGAGCTGCACGCGAGCCGGTTGTCCCAGGACAATGCTGAGGGAGCAGACCTTGCCCATGAGGCGGCCTGTGCTTGGGCGAGCTGTGCAGAGGCCTTGCAGGACCTCGAGCTGATGACGGATGTTGATGACCGGATCGTCGTGGCGGGACATCATCTGCAGGCGATGTTGCCCCCTGCTATGCCGGAAGTGTCCGACATCCGCATGCGGTCCGCGACCCTGTTGCAGGACACCAAGCCGGTGTGGAAGCAGGACCTGGAGCTGGCGGAAATCCTACAGCAAACGGGGTGCCTCCTGCACGTCCATGCCGCCAACCTGGAGCTGATGTCGGTGCGCAAGGCAGCCTGACGCCGGTCAACGATCCGATGAGGTCGGCCGAGCCCTAGCGAGGCGGCTGACCTCAAACCCGAACCCATCCTCGAACAAGTGCCGTCGTTCCGGCTCAGAACGACGATCACTGCCTTCTACGTGAGGCCCCTGCATGCCAAAGACTACCATGACTTATCCCTTCAAGATCAAAGGGACCTATCCACCGCTTACTTTGGGCGACATCCAAGACAACTGTCGCGAGGCCGCGGATCAGAAGGGGTTCGTCGTGTTGGGCCTAGGCGGCGAGAAAAGGCAGACACTCGTGCTGGGATGCCGGACGTGCGGCGAACCTCTTCTCCGCCGGACCAATGTCGTTCTCGGAAACCGCATCGAATGCCGTTCTTGCGTCCAAAAACCCTATAAAATTGCGGCCGAGCGTATCGGTGCCCGAATGATTTCAAACGATCCCGAGGGAGATCGGCATTACCGTATCTGGCAGCTCTCCTGCGGCCACACAGTGCGGTTGCAACTTGGCCAGATGCTCAAGGTGGAACAAGGGCTTGTCGACGTCGACTGCGTCCAGTGCCGACATAGTCGATATGCGAATGAAGCCGAAGCCCACGGCTGGAGTTTCCTAGAGACTTCACCGAGCCAGCAAGGCTACGCAATCTACCGCCACGAGTGCGGGGTCGAACACGAAGCACACATCGGCAATATGCGCGTCGGCCAATGCGCGTGTCCGGAATGCGGGCCTAAGAAAGGCCCGGTATCATCCGGGATCTACGTCTTTCGGATCGACCTGCCCGGACTTCCCGTTGTCAAACTCGGGCACAGCCATCGGCACCTTGATCGCCTTCGCCGCGACTTGAAGATCGAGCCCGATGTCCACACGGAGGTTCTGCGGTATCACCCCATGCGGACCAAGTACCTCGCCCGGACGCAGGAACAAACCGCGCATGATTTCCTGAAGACTCGGCACCCGGAGTGGGTCGTGCCGAAACACCTCTTCGGCGACGCCATTGCCGTCAAATCGGAAATATACCGGCCTGAAGCTCTGCCGACGATCCATCGTCTCCTCGACGATATCGCTGAGCGGCATCCGGCCCCCGCTACGATCCCGGACAATTCCGACTAATCCATCACCTCCACCCTTCTCTCGGAACCCGTCTCCATGTCTCCATCATCATTGAACACGTGCGCCAGCACGTTCTCTTCGCATGCCCGGACCCGGGCCCTCACCCATCGCCTGACTAAGGCGATCATGGATCGCCATCGCGAAGATCACTGCGACGCGCTTGCGAAATCCTGGGGCGCGGACAACGCGCCGCGCCCGGCACGGCTTCCCGACATCGCGCGCCTGGTCGCGATCTCTGGACGAGGTGTACCGACGGCGTCCAACATGACGCCGGAGGACATCGCAGACACGATCAAATCCGGCGTCGATCCTTACGCCACGGCCATCGACGGCACCGCCGTGCGCCAGGCGTTGCACCCACCGCTGACGGACCTCCTCTGCGCCATCCAACTCGCGCGTTGGTTCCCGGACTGCGACCCGGACATCGGTCCCTATCCACCGGGCGTTACTCTCATCCGCGTGGCGGACTCCGCACTGCGGGAGCGGCTGGAGGATCCATTGGGCTTCGTGCTGCCGTTTGTCTGGGAAGCGCTCATGCCAGGGAGCGAAAAATATCCGGACCATGTCGCACTCGTTTGCGTCGAGTCAGCAAGTGCGTTCGTCAAGACCGACCCGAGGGAGAAGTTTCGGGAAGGCCTCGACGAGGCGCTGGCGAAAGGCCTCGGCGTCGTCGCCCTTGCAACGGATCCATCGGACCTCTCCGAGGGCGGCCGCATGCTTACGGTCAATGACGTCACTTGGCCGGAACTCGACAGCGATACCGTCATTGCTCTCCTTGCTGCGACCCACAGCGCGACCGGCGAGGTTGCGGAGGCGGAAATCCGGGCCCGACTGTCCGGTAACGGCGGGATTGGCGGGCTACCATGGCCGGTCGTCAATCATGCTTTCCACGGGTCAACGACGCTGGACGTCGCGGACCGCATCGCCGCCGCTCGCGTCCCCGCGCTGCCTGCACTGCGCCGCACTCTGGACGACGTCTGCGGGCTGCCCGAGGTCACTGGCGAGCTAAGGCACCTCGTCGAGGATGTCCGGGAGTGGCAGGCCGACCAACTTGACTGGGCTGACGTCTCCGCCAGTATTCTTCTCCATGGGCCGCCCGGCACGGGCAAGACTATGATCGCGGAAGCCCTCGCCGGGAGCGCGGGCGCGACCTTCGTAGCCACCTCCTACGCCGAGGCCCAGCAGGCCGGACATCTGGGCGATTATCTCCGGGTAATGAACGCGAATGTGAACCGCGCCATCGCCAACGCGCCTTCCGTTTTCTTTATCGATGAGATCGACAGCTTCGTTACACGACGGGGGGCCGAAAGAAACTTCTCGACTTACATGCATTCGGTGGTCAACGGACTTCTGGAACAGCTGACCAAGCTAAATGATGCGCCAGGCGTCATCGTTGTGGCCGCCACCAACCATCTCAGCGTCATTGATCCCGCCCTTATCCGCGCAGGTCGGTTCGACAGGAAGTTTGCAATCGGCTTCCCGGACAAGAACGGTATCTCAGCCATCCTGGCTGGACATCTCGGAACGGACAAGCACCCACTTCGCGACCTGGCTCCTCGGCTTGTCGGCCTGTCGGGGGCGGACATCGCGGCCATCGCCCGCGATGCTAAAGGTGTAGCGCGGCGGGCGCGGGAACCGCTCGCGCTCTGCCATGTGCTCTCCGCTGTCGATCAACGCGTGTCAAAGCCCGACCTCGAGCATATCCGAAGGAAGGCAATCCACGAGGCTGGTCACGCCGTTGTGGCACATATGCTCGGACTCAAACCCGGACATCGGATCTTCGTGGGCGCGATTGGCGGAGGCTACGACTCGCCAGTCCCCCCGGTCATGACCCCGGACATGGCTGATCGCGAACTCGCCATGCGGTTTGGCGGGCGCGCGGCAGAACTGGTTATCCTTGGTACGTTCTCGACGGGTTCGGGCGGAAGCGAACACTCTGATCTCGGCGGCGCCACCGACCTCGCAATCGACTTGGAGCAGAAGTACGGATTTGGCCCGTCTCTACTTTACAGCCAAGTGGCCCCCGGGGATCGCCACCGGATGCCGGACGAACTGCGGGACCGTGTCGAACGGCGTCTGCGGGAGGCCGAGGAATGCGCAATCTCCGTTGTTGAAGCCAACCGAGACCTCGTCGAGCGCGTTGCCGACGCACTTATCGAGCACCGGGAACTCGACGGTGACGAACTGCTAAGGCTCCTCAAACGCGATGAGGTAGATCGCCCTATCCTGGAGGCGCCTTGATGCTCGACCCGCGCCTATTCCAAAGCTACGACCATCTCGTCCGCATGCACGGCTGGCTCATCGATCCGGTCCCCGACGATCCATCCTCCGCACCGCAGCTGTCGGACTACACCATCGCGGTCGACCCAATGGGCCTGCTGCGCCTCGTTGGTCAGGTCTCCGGCCATCCGCGCCTCGGTAGGCGATGGATCACCACGAGCCCGATCTGGCAGATCGATCTGCAAGGCACCCGCGCAAGGACGTCCAGCCGTTGGTACCGACTGGCAGCGGGGTTCCGAGACAGCCTTGAAACCGAAGCAAACCCGAAGGCTGCCGTGATGGCCGAGCAATTCCTGTCGCCAGCCGATGCCATCGCCCATTTGGGCCACATCCGATTAATCGTCGAACGGGAACTTGGAAAACAAGCTCATTGATGAAGGACAGGTGAGCCCACGGGCTCCCTGGCACCATTAGATCAACCGCAGAACATCGACTGTCTGTCCTGCCCCCCAAAGCAGGAATTGCTTAGAGCTGCCCTCCGCTAATGGCCGCTATTTCTGCGGTAGCACACGCAATACTGACATTCGCTGCAAGTCAAAAACCCGAGGTAGTTCGAACTCATGATCTGTGGAACGAAGCCGCCCTTCGGTCTCAAGCTTTGAACCTCCGCTCATTTCGTTGGGCTATACCCAGCTGCACCTAATTCGGGCGCCAAACCTTTAGTCTTCCCCCAGCGCATGGCTCGGATTAGATTCTGCAGAGTGGGCGACGATCTCGGCCAACCGCATCGCGAGTATCCGCTCGGGGGGTAGAAGAGGTAGGGAATAGAATGGATCCTGCCCATTAGTCGTCTTTATGTAGAGCTCCCGGTAATTGGGGGCCCCAACAAACGGGGCCGCATCCCCAGAGTTTCGATCGAGCTCGGAACTGGCGCGGTCAATCACTGCTTGCAACCGACGTTTAAGCGCCTCCGCAGAGGTTCCTTCGAGTTGGTCGCGCGCCGGCAGAGCGTAGGCTGCAAGGGCGTATCGTGGCCGACCGAGGGAGATCAGTGTCGCTGCGCTCTCTATCTGAAATTCCTTGAACTCCTTTTCGCTTCCTCCAAACCGTCCCAGCGCGATTCCGACCCGGTCGAGGATGGCCTCTGCCACTTGTGGCCCTCCGGTGCTGACGGCCGAGCGACGCACGATGCGGGCGCGCCGCGTCTCGAAGGCCAAGTTCTGGAACTGATTTCCTACATCTAAAGAGGTGGACTGGAGCTGCTCGCATAGGATCCAAGCTTCGGTCTGCTCCATGATATCTATAGTCGAACTGCGGGCCAACTCGGCCGCCGCCGGCTCGATAAGGGCATCGAGGAAGCCTAGCGCCCGTTCGCCTTGCAAGCGCGGAACCATCTCGTCATCACATAGCACGCGAAAGAGCTGGATCGCCCAGGCGCGGAACGTCTTACCAGTCACAATACTCTGGGCACTGCGTGACTTCGCAGTAAGGATGGCTGCGAGGCGAGCTATTCGGCGCGCCCTCTCACGTGATAGCACGTTTGGATCACCGCCCATATTTTTAAGTCGCTCGATATCGCCGCGCATTCTCAATTGCACTGCAAGCGCTTGTTTGAAGGCACCAGCCTCAAGAAAAGACGTGATTTGATGACTGAACAACATGAGCCTAGCCCTAGCGCAAGTCAGGCATTGGTCTTCGCCGACGATCTCAAGGCCGCGCTCAAAGGCTTTCTGCGAATTCTGAAGGTTGAGGAGGACGGCATAGGTCTTACCGACCTCAAGGTGATAATACGCTACGTTGATCGGATTGAGCCCAAGCGCAGGTTCAGGATTCATCGCGTCGCCGTTTTTCGATAGTAGACCAAGCAGTTCGATCTTTAAGCGGTACTGCCCGGTAGCGCGCGACAAAGTCTTCAGACTCCGAGGCTTTGGATCGTCAGACCGGTCCGTATCGAAGGACTCGCCTAACTCCCTATAAATTTTGTGGGCTGAGTGGACATGGTCAGGTTCACCATCCGGGTGGGATTGAAAAGCACGTACGTAGTGCCGGACCGCCTCTGTAGCAAAGAGTATGCGACCATCATTCCAAGGCGGTTGAACTGGAAATTCGTCGCGGGGATCAGCTGGCCCATACCGAAGCGATTGATCGTCGTGAAATGCCTTGGCCAGATCGTGAGCGATGGCAGCATGCCATTGCGTACGCGTGTGGGAATCCGTCTGAATCCATTCGTCTTGGATCGCTGCGCGTACTATTTGTGACATAACGAATGCGTCGTCGCGCCCGCTCATGTGGGAAACGAAATCGAGCGAACCGTGTATCTTAATAGCGTGAAGCCGTTTGTCGTCCCCGCGAGCAACCCAAAGACGCTCAAGCATTCCCTTGGAGAAAAAGTATACGCCAGTTGAGATTAGGCGGAGCGCGTCCACCTCGGGTTCAGTTAGCGTGCCGGACTGCAGCAAAGCCACGATGTCTTCATTGATGGTCTCGACCTCCGGGACTTTGCCGAGCAATCCAGGCCCCACCATGCGATTAAACCCCTGTGTGGCGTCGTGGCAGCTGAAGTTGCGGGCATTTGACAGGCAGATTGCCCTGAAGCGGACTGAAGCAGGCGTGACGGCACGCTCCCCCGTGCCACTATTCTCGGGATCCGGCAACCTGCCGATCTCATGGTAGTGCCAGTCGATGCGCTTTTTCCGCGGCCAGTCGTTCGACAGCAATTCGTCGCAGAGTGGCCCTTCGCCAGCCATTCTGCGTTCGCCCCGGTAGTGATTCAGCATCTTGTCGAAGTAGTCTCGGGCTTCGCCTGAGGTGATCCGGGGGTCGAGCTTCAGGGTATTGAATCGATCCGCCGCGAGGCGGATGCTCCGGGGCCATTCGTTGACTAGCAATGGGACGGGACTTGTGTTGGGCAATTCCGAGGAAATTAGGCTCGAGAGGCGTTCGATCACGGCGAAGGCCGAGTGTGGCCTTCCCTCGATGGGCGGAAGGGCCGAGAGATTGTGTACGACGAGCAGTTGGCGTTGGCTGGCCAAGCTTTTGAGAAGTACCCGGGGGTTGTAGCTCCCGGATCCGGAGATGGGATCTTGGACTTCGCGGAGCAGTCCCTCCAGTTCATCGGCTAGGCGTGGCGCGTCAGCGGGCTCGTCGAGGGTCAACAAACGGTCCGCCCTGACGTGCCAGACGCCACCGGGATAGAGCGCCTGGAAATCTTTGACGGCGGGCAGATGATGAATAAGGAAGCGGCCTCCGAAATGGGCACGCGACTCCACGACGACGCCGCGGGCGCGGCCGCGCTTGGGCGCGAGCGCGGCCACGATCTCTCGTAGCTTGGCCATCTCAGTCTCGTGAAGGACAACCTCGCGCGAGAGCTCATCTTTATGGTGGACAAGCCGCAGTGCCTGGGCGCTTCTTTCTTCGCGAGCTATCTTCTCAAGAAAGCAGTTGACCTCCGTCTCGATTTCGGGTTTCAGCGCGACGCCAATGGCACGGATCTGGCGGGCGTAGGACTGCTGGTCAGCGGCATCGAGAAGGCAGGCGATTCGCGCATCTTCGCGGGGATTAGGTGGGAGTGGTTCACCGAGCAGATCCTCGTAGCCCATAACTGCCACGAAATCTTCACACTTCATAGAGTTCAGTTGCTCGCGGAGTTTACTTTCTGGCCTTTTATTCGTGCGAAGGTTTGTGATCTGGCTCGGTGAACAACGGAGCTTCGCCGCCAGCCTTGTAGGTATCTTGGTTCGCACGTTTTTCACAACTGCGATATGGTACAAAAATACTTCGACGTAACTCATCTGATCTTAACGATTTATTAAGCATTAGCTGTACGAGACTTCCAACCTCGGTACGTCGCATTAGCTCCGCTGTCGTTCACCTTTCTTGCAAAACATTAGGCTTCGGTCCTCACGTTCACAACAGCCTTTCGCTGTCGTGAAGAACCGTTCGATATCCGAGGCCTATAGGTCATTCTCCCCAAGACTGTTTCCTTTGTAAGGGTGCCGCGCTCCGGCGGTGCCCGATGACGAGGGGGAAGTCATGGCAAGTCCGAAAAAGACCTTCTTCACCACTGCGGAAGCGTGGAGCCCGCCGAGGGACATCAACCCTGACACTTTCCGGCACGGCGATGAGGCTGCCCGGGACGCGGCCGAGGTGTATCGCGCGTTTTATCGCAAAGACATTGCAGGGAAGATCCTGTCTTTCGAGATCGCGGCCGGGCTGGGGCTGGCAAGCTGGCCTCTTCGGGGGGCGCCCGCGCCGCGGCGGTTGCTACTGCTCTTGCGGTCGCGGCTCTACCTGTCGCCGGAAAGGTCACTGGCAGCTTCGTTGCACCCCAGGCAACCGAGGCTGTCGCAGTCGCGATCCTGCGGGGCTCTGCCGGAGCCGAAGGTGGCGCAACGAACACTCTCTGCAAGTCGCGCATTGCGCAACTCCACCACCCCGTCAGCGGCAACTCACCAACCATGCCCGGAGGTGATCCTTGATGGACGATGACATGATCAAGAACCTGCGCGCGCAAGCCCGTGTCGCAGCAGAACTCCGGGACGCGATCTCGCGAAATAGGCCCGACACGGAGCTCGTACGGATCTACCAGATCTTCGCCCAGTTTCTGCGCCACGAGGAAAAAAGGATCCGCCGCGAAGCCCGGCGCAGCAGGCGCGCTAGGAGGCGCGGCCTTTTCACGCGCCCTGCCATGCCCCGGCTGGGTGGCGTCCGCGCCGCGCTGACCGGCCCATTGCGGCTAGTGGACGGGACTGCGCGGGGTATCCTGCGCCTTTCCCGTAATCCTGTTCGGGTCGCGGCGCTGTCTCTTATGGTGGGTTCAACTGCTCTCGCGGCGGGCGCTTACGTTGCGCCGGGGACGACCGGGCGTATCTTCGCGGCCATCGTGACCAGCGCTCCGCTCGCAGACGAAGGGCCGCGTACACGGCTCGACAGTCTCGACTGTGCGACCTTTGTGCCGGTTCTCGACAGGAACGACGCGCTGCTCGGCTACGGCCCCAAGAAGGCTGGATGCGGCGCGCCCGGTGACCGAACCGCAAACCGCTTTACGCCCAGCCTGGTAACTGCGGCTCTGCCGCCCGATCAGGTGGATCGCTATGCGCGAATCATCGCCGTGGTCGAGGGGGCATCGACGGGGGGCGGGACGCTCGGGGGGATCAACCTCACAGGCCTTGCACGCGCCGCGAAGGGCGCTGCCACGGGCGACCGCATCGGCGGTTCCAGCGGCTTCGTAAGTGCCTACGAAGTCGCCGGCGATGAACAGGCACTAAGCCGTGGTGTAGGCGACAAGCTTGCCACGCTGCGCGATGCTGCCCTTCTCGCCACCGGCACGCTGTCGGATGCCCAGATCCGGGATTTCGTCACTCGCGGCCTGCCCGCCGCGATCGAGTTCTCCGGTCCAAGGGCCGGCCTCGCGCTGGCAGGGGGTATCCTGCCGCAGGCCGTATTCGGGGTCGACGGGTTCGAAGATCTTGGCGATGGCCACCTGTGCTTGCTCGCCGCGGCTGCGAAGAAGCATATTATCCTGCCGGGCCCGGATGCGACGCAAGCGCACCAGATCCAAGCGGAAGATCGCCTAGAATGGGTGAAACAGAGGGCACGCAATCGCTGCGTCCAAGCTGGGCTGCATGACGGCGTCCTGACCCCAGCCCAGGCGACGGTCGCGCTAGCCGAGATCGACGCCTACAAACTTCCCGTCGGCACTCAGGCGCTGATATCGCCCCCCGGGCTCGGGATTGTGCTGGCGGATGCCGCGGGTCTGTCCGCGGCGACTGGCCCGATCCGCACGCAGATGTCGCGCGACGGCCAAGATCTGCTAGTAGCCGAAATCGGAGCGCTTCGGCGTGACATCGCCCCCCGCCTGGCCACGGGTCTCTGCGCGACCAACTGCATTGAGGGCGAAGAGAGGTTGGACGTCCTGGCTGCGATCGCACGCATCGACGCGAATGCGATGCCGATCACTGCCTTCTCTGCCTCGCGTCACGGGTTGTGGCACGGTCCGCTGGTGGCCGCAGCTGGGGCGGCGCCAGGGGACGCTGTGCGCGGCACGCCCAAACGTGCGATCGCGAGCCTTGCCAAAGCGTTGGCCCTGCCCGCGCTTATCCATAGCGGCGTTGATCTGATCTGCCGCCGAGACTGGGCGAATATTCGCGACCGGGGCCAGCGTGGCATGGCATGCGACGCCCCGGGCGCGATGGTGACCTTACCGGTGATTGTGGGCCGCAGCCTCAACACCGCCTTCGCCGAAGCGATCCGAGTGGCCGGGACAGACACCGTCGTCGCGGGGCTTGAAGCGCTGGGCGGACATGTCCCATCCTACGGCACCGAGGCGCAGCTGCGCCGCGCGCTTGCCACGGGAACTGCCTTGGGCATGAGCCCTGAAGGCGCGATGCGCGCCTTCGCGACCCTGGTGGCCGCGGCCGAAGATAGCGGGTCCGTCCCCGGCCCGTCGCTGCACGCAGCCTCGGTCGACCTGCCGTCGCTGCCCGCCCCGGAAACTGGCTTCAGCGGCAACGAGCGCGTCCGCTTGGCCGAAGCGCTGGGCGCTGCGATCCACCGGTCAGGCGGGACGCTCTACCGCCTGCGTGAGCCCCTGATCGAGATGGGCTGCGACGCGCATAGCCTGTTCGGCAAGACCGGAACGTCCGAGGCGACGACTCCCACTGGGGTGCGCGACCGGATGGCAATTGTGCACGCGACCTGCGGAGGCGTGTCGCAAGTCGCTATGGTTGTAATCGGCAGCCCCGATATCGACCGGCCCGCCGACGGCACGCACGCGCGGGACGTCGAACGCCTGATCCTGACCAGCTTCCGCGCCGGTCTCAACGCTTCTAGTGACGCCAATTGAAAGGGCCCGATCATGACAAAGACGTTCTTCAAGCCAGCGCTTTGGGGTGCCTTCGTTCTGACTAACCTTGCGAGCTTCGTCGGTACCGGGCTCGGGCTAGGGTTCATCCTCAACGCCGCATGGGATCAGGATCCTCGGGTGGCCTATGCCGTGGCCTTCCTCATTTCCTCCATGATCCAAGCCTTGCTGAGTGGGTTCTGGATGCAAGCCAGCGACCGAATTGAGGGCACCCTGCGGCGCATGCTCTGGCTGTCGCTGGGGCTATCGATGACGCTGCTGTCGGCGACGCTCGCCACCGGTTTCTGGACTTGGACGTTGGGTCTGGACGAAGAGGTCGCGCGCGTGCGGACTGCCCAGTCCGCGACCACTGTGACCGGCCCGTTGAGAGACTTCGCGGATCGTTATGCGCAGATCAGTACGGGCTTCGACGACCTGTCCGTGACGATGATCGAACGGCGTCAGACCGAATACGACAATGGCGATTCCTGCGACGGTCCTGCGGTGCAGACCGGGCCAGGCCCGCGCACACGCCTGGCCGATCGCCTTCAGGGGGAAGCCGCGACCCGGCGCGATATTGCCCAGGCGCTGGCCGATGATGCTTTCGACATGGCCGTGGTACCCGCAGGGGCCGACGACGCGATGCTGCGCACCTTGCTGCGCGACGCAGACGCCCTGACTCGCGACCGCCGGGCGCGCGACTTGCGAGGCTGGGCCAACGGCTTGGTTGCGCAGTTTGAAGGGGAATTCACTGATCCCAGCACCGGAGCGGTTTTCACCTGCCCGTCCAGTGCCGTGGTGACCGACCTGCGGGCCATCGTGGCGATGATCGACGCGCCACCCGGGTTGCCAACCGTCTCTCCGATAGCGACGGAGGATGGGTTGGACACGGCTGTGCGGTCATCCTTCCGCCAGTCCTGGCAGATCCTGGGCTGGCTGGCCCTAGGTTGGGACGAGCCCGACCAGGACATCCTGGACGTTACCGGTCCCGCAGTGGGCTTTGCGCTGACCAACGAAGCGTTGATTATCCTATGCGCGATCCTGTTGGGGCTGTTGCGCGGGCGGCAATCTCCACAGGCGCCCGGCGGCAACGAGATGACCCCGACCCAGCGGGAAGAGACGCTGGCCCGGGTCACCGCCTGGACAGTGCTCTACATGCCCGGGCGGACGCCGGCCTTTCTGGTGCCCGTGGGCGGCAAACCCGAGGCCACGCGCATGGCGGAGGCCGAGGTCTACCGCTGGCGCATGCCGCCACTGGCCGACGAGGTCGCCGTGGATTTCGCCATGCAAGCGCCCGACGCCCATGCTGAGTTGCAGAACCTGACCGGTGCGCGCCGCTTCCGCGCCTACGTGGTGCCGCGCCGC
This sequence comes from Pseudaestuariivita sp., assembly GCF_052825805.1. Classification (NCBI taxonomy): domain Bacteria; kingdom Pseudomonadati; phylum Pseudomonadota; class Alphaproteobacteria; order Rhodobacterales; family Paracoccaceae; genus Pseudaestuariivita; species Pseudaestuariivita sp. The sequence goes on from NZ_JBRBVB010000015.1 coordinate 98,342, forward strand.
GCTACCGCTTGGTACCGCCAGGCTGCTGTGGACCTGCAAGATAGCCTGCGGTCCGCCTGACGCCAGCGCTTACAGCCTCCGGGTTGCGGGCGTTCCGTGCGAACAGATGAGCTTAGAACCAGTCCAACACCGCCAGCGCGGCAAAGTGACGTTGCCCCGAATTGACCGGACAGTGTCTACCACTTCGACAAGTGGTAGGAGTATTGTTCTAATAATTTCTGATCTTATCCTCAGGCCCGAGCTGTTGACCGAGCCTCAAAGCAGTCGCTGACACGGCAGTCAGTCGAACCAGCTCTTCGCATGGCGCAAGCTTACGTCACGGGGGGACTAACGGCGCCGAGCGCGGGAAGGCATCTCTTTGTCGGAGCGATCACAAGCGATAGCGGGACGCCTCAGGTCGTGGCACATGGTGCACTCATCCAGAATAGTCCCTCGGAAGAGGCTGCCTATCTTATCACGGCCGTTTTATTGCGACTTGGAACGGGGGCAAGCAGAGGGGCCAGCCCCATATGAAACACTCGAAGCGGAAGTTTGTGCTTTCTGCAGCATCGATCGAAGTGGGCTCTTAGCCTCAATGTCAGCAACGGGCTCTGAAGCTGACATGGTCCACCTGCGTATCATGCGGGAAGCCGACTTCCGCCACGACCCGACAAGAGGCAGCACGACACAGGTTTCGGCAACGCCTTCTCCGTCAGGTAGTTTGCCCTTAAGCGGCGGTCGTCGGCGGCAATCTCGCTGCATGATGCATGGCTCTTGCCCGTTCCCGCGGACACGCGCTGCTAGACGCCCGTCCTTAAGCTCACTAAAGCTGGTGCGCGCACCGAGATTCGGCATAACGAACCGGTATAAGGGACGGAAGCTCTATGGACTGGGATCAAATCGTAGGTGTCAAAAAGACAGAACTGGTTGACGTCGAACTTTTAGATTTCGACACGAAAAATCCACGCTTCACACCCGACAAGCGCCCCGACAAAGATACTGACCTTGCTATTGTGGCTGAGTTGGCCCGAACTGCAGATCTTTCCGAATTGGTTCAATCAATCGGCACGAGCGGTTACATAAATATTGAACCGCTTGTGGTTGTTGTTCGAGACGGCAAACTGGTCGTCCTTGAGGGAAATCGAAGGCTAGCCGCACTCAAAGCTCTTCGAAATGAAGAGTTGGCACTGCACGCAAAACTAACGGCACCGGAATTCGACGACGAGGTTCGGGCCACCATGGACAACATCCTAGTTTATCGTGTGGAGCACGAAGAGGACGCCCGTGAACTAATTGGGTTCAAACATATCAACGGCCCGCAGGCTTGGGACGCTTTTGCAAAAGCTACTTTTGCGGCAAGGTGGCTGGATTCTCAGGCCAACGAAGAGAGGCCATTGAAGCTTGTCGATATAGCGGCGCGAATGGGTGACAAACACGCAACCATTCACAGGATGGTAACGGCTTACTATGTATTGATGCAGGCAGAAGATCTCGAAGTCTTCCACATGGACGACCGGTACAAACGAGCTTTCAGCTTTTCCCACCTGTACACGGGCTTGTCGTATAGTGAGTTCACCGACTACCTCGGCATGCCTCGGCCGCAGAGGGATCAAGACCCTTCAAAAAACCCAGTCACTCCAGAATACCACGAAAAACTGGGCTATGTCCTGACTTGGCTGTACGGCTCGAAAGAACGTGAAGTCCAACCTGTGGTGCGCAGCCAGAACCCTGATCTGGGTCGAGTGCGGGAAGTCCTGAAGTCCAAGTCCGGAACCAAGGTGCTTGAACAAACTAGCCACCTTGAAGATGCGTTGATCACTGCAACACCAAAGGACTTACGGTTCTCAAAACACGTTGTTGAAGCGAATGGCCAACTTCGTTTGGCTTTAGAAACCTTAGATGGCTTTGACCCCGGAACCCAATCTGAGCTTCAGGAAATAGTTGCGTCGGCATCGAAACGGATTCAGGTCATCAAGGCTACAGTTGATAGCCAAATGGCTGATTTTGAAGACTTTAGTGAAGAATGACATGGCGATTGAACCCGTAGTGACGCCCGGCTTGAACGCCGATGATCATGTCTTGGTGGACTGGTTGGAGCTTGTTGCTTTCTTCAACGAGTTTCGTACCGCAAGACTGGACGAGCTTGATGCGGCCATCGAAGAGCAATTTGAGGCCCTTGAAGATGATCAACCTGACGACGACACCGATGATCTCGGATACGATGATGCCGGAAACATCGCAAGAATTGACGCGGAAAAAGAGAGAGTTCGAGAGCGTATTGAAAATGAAGTCGATTTTCGGCTCAAGGACTGTGACAGTGCATATCCCTTTCGTCTGGGAGACGACGCGGAGGAGTTGGTCTTGGTAGAAGATTGGCAGGATGACAGATTTACGCCCTACCTAACCTGCCTGGTCACAACTCATTTGACCAAGAAAAGTCTCTTTGATTTCGAAGTTACAGACGAGTTGATACAGCGGCTCCGGAATAGGGTTTTTCAGGTTCTCTCGACCTTTGCGATGGCCGGTTTAGCCAGTGGAAGCGCCGCAAGCATTGGATGGCCGCGCACTGACAAAGCCGATATCATTGCTACTCTCAAAAGAGCGGAGGCGCGAGGCGCTGGATTCCAGACGAGAGACGCTCCAGGAAGGTACACACCACCGAAAGAAAAGGATGGGGGTGTCGACGTGATTTCTTGGCAGATCGACGTTCGCCCACCACCGATTCTGTTCTATTTTGCGCAAGTTGCCAGCGGCCATAATTGGCCAGGCAAACCAGTAAGTACGCACTCAAAACTATTTGAAAGGCACTATATGGACGACCCGCATCGCGGCAACGTCAGTTATGCAACCTTGATTCCATTCCGTGTCGCAGACGAGGATCAGTGGAACAATGAGCACGTGATACACGGCGCGCTTCTCGACCGTACACGTTTGCCAAAAAACGCAGTTCTTGGACAAGCCCTTGCCAGAGACGGTGTCGAAATCGATGAGTCCGAGAACATGCCACAAGTTCTTGCTTGGTTGAGCGATTTCCGCGCAACCGCTCTCGCTTAAAGGTAATTCGGCTCTACAAGTATTTCATTCTCGCGGCGCTTCGATTGAAGGCTGTAATTAACTGATATATTTGAACATGTCTGCGACCTGTACAACTGCCTGATCAGTGGTGCATCGTCGTAGGTGAGAACCCAACGCTTGACGGTTCCGCTCGTCAGGATATCGGACAAGGCGACATGCTTCGCTTCACTCATGCCGTCGAAATAGAGGCGACCACCAGCTTTGACATATGGGGGGTCGATGAAGAACATTGTGTTATCCGATGTGGGTTTGCGCCGCACACGGTCGATGAAAGACAAAGCGTCCATGTTCGACAGTTCAAGCCGGTTCCGGTTCGCGGCAAGCCATTCCACTTGGTTGGCTAGGCGCTCGACGTTGAATCGTGCGTCCAGCTTCCATTTTCCGCGCTGATCGTACCCGCCGATAGGTCCAGCATTCATAATGATCCCAGACCGGGTTGTGCGATTCATGTAGAACGTTGAGAACCCCACATCGAAGTCGTATTTGTTGTCAGAGAATCCAGCAACCAAGTCGCGATGCCGATACCATTCTTGCATATCGAGGCTCACTTTTCGCAGCTTTGCGACGAAGCGCTCAGGCTCTTCCAAGATTGCATGCCATGCCGAGAAGATACGCAAATCGGCGTCATTAAGCATGATTTGGTCCGCGAAACCGTCCGCTAGTAGTATCAAGGCTGCGCCTGCTCCACCACAGAACGGTTCTGCCAAAACCCGATTTGTCGGCGCTTCGAGTAACTGCATTCGCTGCTTCAAGAAGGCCGACATGAAACCCTTGCCGCCCGGGTAACGGAACGGGGAAACCGCGTTTTGCGTTGAGCGGTTAGGGTCCTTTGGGATCTTGGTGACTGGAAGCCTTGACATTTCGTTCTCTTATCGACTGCAACGTTCGTGCGAAAGCTCTCACGTGGATGACGCCTCCGCTTGGCCTCGAAAGGTCTACGGGGCTCTGATCAAAAACTCCCTAAAGCCTCAGTGCAAGTTCGCACACACCAAAGGTCACTTTGCGTCTGACCAACTCTCAGGTTCGCTGAGTTCTGCTGGCCTCACTTTGCATGACTGCTTCCTGCGTCTGACCGACGTTCATGTCTTGCGCAGCGAACGACTGCTCTCCGCCCATCAAGCGAGATGTTCGGGCACTTCGAATGCCACTCGCAGCATTAGCACCCGCTTCCTCACAAGGCTCATAGAATCACCGTAGACCTCACGGTTTCTTGCTGCGCCGACAGAATGGCCCATCATTTCAGCGCGGTCATCGGAAGGCAGGTCTTGCATCTTCCAGCGACTCTCCCAAGTATGCCGTAGACCACCTGCCGTATAGCCTTTGGGCGGCACCAGGCCGTTGTCGTGGAGGAACCCGTTCACCTCTGCCGAGTAGCTACTCTTCCCGCGGTACTTCGGGAAGCCTTGTGGGTGCCTGCGCGCTGCGGCGAGTGCGAGGCCGACCAGCGGCATTTGCCGCAGGGAGGCGACATTTTTTACCTCTCTCCGATGCGGACCTGTCTCGAACGCAATTTCAATGTGTGGGACCGGCGCATCTAGTACAATTCCAGCCGGTGGGAGATTGTAGATCTCTGACTGACGACACCCTGTTTCGAGTGAGATCAGAAGGACGTCACGAGCTTCGGGCTCGAGCCCGTCGAATGCCCCAGGTTTCAGCCATCGGTCACGGATCCATGCGACCGGGATCTCAGATTTGCGTTTCTTAGGGGCATGCTTGTCGACGATCGAGATACGCGAATAGGGTTGCGGCGGATCCGGAAAATCGAGGCTGTCATAGTATCGAGCGAGCATCGAACCCATGTTAGAAAAGTCCTTGTTCGCCGTCTCATGAGATTGGCCCTCCTTCGCGCGGCGCGCCTGCCACCATTGCTTGTGACGGCGTGCGGCAGCGGCATCGATTGAGAGGACGGGTCGGTCTTCTCCAATTGCGGTTGTCAAGTTGGCGACCGCGCGCAGCCGCGGATTTCGCCAGAGACGCATCTGTTCTACGCTTTTGAAACGGTTATCATGGGCGGAGATGCGTTCGATCTCGGCGACGAGTTCGGAGAGCATCAGACTCGGTGCCTCGACCCCGCCGAGAAGCGCCTTGGCGACCTCCTGTCCGTCTTTCGATCCGATCTGATCCAGGCGTGACAGGATTTGCTCGAGCGGCTCCTGAGCAACCTCCACGGCCGGCTTGTACTGAACGCCCCGCGTGGCGGCCATGGCCACAGCGGCAGAGAAAAGTTCCGTGTCGTAATCGTTACGGGCCGTACCAACAGCAAGGCGCGCATCCAAATCCGCTAGGACAATTGCTTCGGCTGCGGGCATCCGTACGAGGGCTTCTTTGCGACAGCCCGTCTTCAACGAGCGGGTGATCTCGCCGCGTTTCTCGACCGTCCTATACCGGCGAGGGACGCGCATCCTGAGATGCCAGCATTTGTCATTCCGCAATACGAGCCCGGCCATGGAAATCTCCTTCCAAGCCGAGCTATGTCAGGTTTCTGAAAGTGCCAAATCGTGCTCCACATTTTGCTACACACATTCAGAAGAACAGCGTTTGCTGAAAATACCATAAGCATCTGTTATCATAGGATTTATATAGATTTGCAGATGTGCTTTCGAATCCCTTCGTCTCCGCCACAATTTCATCGAGCGACCTGCTTCGAGCATCTGATTGTTAAAAATCAGCCTTTTCCCTGAGGTTTCGATAACTTCCTGATGCACCGTCAGACTTACATGAACCCGCGGTGGCTCTGATACAGCTACTGCGACGACAGCAGGTACGGTCGTAACCATCATAGTGTGCAGACAGCGTGGACCCTATTGTGGTCGATGGCTGGACCGGCTCGCACCCGTCTTGGCGGCGTTCACCAAAGCATCGCGTTAGGCATGGGCCTGCCTTTTGGGGAAAGGGCGCTCCAGGATCGGGTGATATCGCTCTTTCCGTTCCACCAGCGCGGCGACCTTGCGATGGCCAAACGGGCGTGGCGATCGTCTTTGCCGTCAGCGAGGATTAGTGCGTTGCTTGTAAGACACCAACGGTCGCCGTGCGTGAATGGCGGACACCCTTGCATGATCTGCGGCAACTTCGTGGGGGGGGCTTCAGGCAGGGCCGGCTGGGATGGCTTCCCAGTGTTCCCCCATGGCGACGATGCAGGATGTGCCGTTGGCATAGGTCTGCACGATCAGCCATTCGCCGTTTTTGCGCGAGACCCAGACTTCCAGCATCGTCTCGGGATCGCGCAAGCCCATGCCTTGCCGCTCGGCATTCAGAACGTCGGTCAGCATCGACATCATGCGTGCGCTGTCATCGCAGCTCACGTCGGACATCTTGGCGCGCGCTTGGATCGGCAAGACGCTTGAGAGTGCGAGAACCGCAAGGGCCAAAGTAAGGACGCGACGTGGAATCATGCCTCCAGCCTAGAGTTGAGAGAGTCGCTTTGTAACGGTTTTATGACATGAGCCGCGAAAAAATCCCGCCTGGTGCCAAATGCCCGAAACATGCGCGCTGTCACAAAAACGTCGTGAGATTGCAAAAAACTTGAATCGTAACGGTCACAAAGCTGTAGCGCACCCGGCTTAATCGGGCCTCCAAACATGGGGGCGATATGCTGACGATCGACGCGCTGACAAAGCGGTTCGGAGACAAGACGGCTGTGGATACGGCCAATGTCTCGGTAGACAGACCGACGATGATCGGGATCATCGGGCGGTCGGGTGCTGGTAAATCCACGCTTCTGCGGATGCTCAACCGGCTGACGGACGCATCGGACGGCTCGATCACCTTCGATGGTGAAGAGATCACGGCGCTCAAGGGCGCGGCCAAGCGGGACTGGCAGTCACGCTGTGCGATGATCTTCCAGCAATTCAATCTGGTGCCGCGCATGGACGTCGTCTCCAACGTGTTGCACGGCACGCTGAACAAGCGCTCGACGCTTGCGACGATGTTCAATCTCTACCCGCAGGCAGACATCCACAAGGCCATCGAGATCCTCGATCGACTCGGCATCGCCGAGCAGGCCCCTAAACGCGCAGAGGCGCTTTCGGGCGGGCAACAGCAGCGCGTGGCGATTGCGCGGGCGTTGATGCAGGACCCCAAGATCATCCTGGCAGACGAGCCCATCGCCTCCCTCGATCCGATGAACGCGCAGGTGGTGATGCAGAGCCTGCGCGACATCCACGAGCAGGACGGGCGTATGGTCATCGCCAACCTGCACACGCTCGATACAGCGCGGCGCTATTGCGACCGGGTGATCGGGATGCGCGACGGGCGGATCGTGTTCGACGGCACGCCCGCGCAGCTGACCACCGGCGTGGCGCGCGACATCTACGGCGCGGGCGCGGATTTCTCCGAGGCCGCCACCTCCACCGAAATTGAAACGCTGGACAGACCCGAGGTTCGCAAAGCCGAAGCCTTCGTCTGAGCCAGTTACCCACCCGCGGGTCCCGCGGGCCACCTTCATCATATCCATGGGAGATGACGATGAAAAAGACCCTCGCCCTGGCGCTTGCCGCCTCGACTGCCCTGAGCTCCGCCGCGCTGGCCGACGGCCACGCCATCACCGAATTCCGCATCGGCATCCTGGGCGGTGAGAACGCGCAAGACCGTCTGAACGCCTATTCCTGCCTGCAGGACTACACCAGCGAGGCGCTCGGCGTGGAAACCAAGCTGTTTGCCCCGGCTGACTACAACGGCGTGATCCAGGGCCTCCTTGGCGGCTCCATCGACATGGCATGGCTCGGCGCGTCCGCCTATGCCGCGACCTTCCTGCAAGACGAGGACGCGGTCGAGCCGGTGCTGATCAAGGTCAACCTCGACGGCTCCGTCGGCTATCACTCGATTGGTTTTGCGCGCGTCGACAGCGGCATCACCTCGCTCGACGACATGGAAGGCAAAGTGTTTGGCTTTGGCGATCCGAACTCGACCTCGGGCTACCTGATCCCGTCTATCGAGATCCCGCAGTACAAAGACGGCGTGACCATGGACTCCGGTGAGTATTTCGGCGAAGTGAAGTTCACCGGCGGCCACGAGCAGACCATCGTCGCGGTCAACAACGGTGACATCGACGCCGGCGTGACCTGGGCCGACGGCCAGGGCAACTGGGAAGACGGCTACAACTCGGGCGCGCTGCGCAAGGCCGTGGATGCCGGCCTGATCGACATGAACGAGCTCCAGCAGATCTGGAAATCCAAGGTCATCCCCGAGGGCCCCATCGTTCTGCGCAAGGCGCTGCCCGAAGACGTGCGCGCCACCATGACCGAGCTGATGGACACCCTGCACGAGCGCGACGAAGACTGCGCCTATGCGGTCGCCGCTGGCGAAACGCTCGGCTTCCAGCCCGTCACCCACGACACCTACGTTTCCATCGTCGAGGCCCGCAAGGCCAAGATCGGCGGCTAAGCCATTTTCATGACGTCTCCGGCAGCTCCCCTTGGGGCTGCCGGATTTTTTGCATTCGGGGGAATGGGGCATGGCTGACGCAACGCTTGGCACGGCGCCGCAGGATGTGGGCGCGATTCAATCGAGCTACATGGCGCAGGTGCAGCGCCGGTGGCTTTACAGCGGTCTGGCGCTTTTGATCTTTGTCGTGCTGATGGTGTCGGGTTTCAACATCGCCGACGACCGCAACGCGGGCGGGTTCTGGGACGGCATCCACCAGATCGGCGACTATCCAGCCGATGTCCTGTCCGAGGCGTGGGAGAAACGCGCCGATCTGCCCGGGCTGATCGTGAAATACTTTCCCGCGCTCTTCGAGACCATCAACATCGCGGCCGTCTCCACCCTGATCGGGGCCATCGGCGGGCTGTTTCTGGCGCTCTTAAGCACGCGGGGGCTGGCCAGATGGCCGCGCCTGATCCCGCTTTTCCGGCGCATCTCGGACATCATGCGCGCGGTGCCTGAAATCGTGATCGCGCTGGTGCTGATCTTTGTCCTCGGCGGCGGGCCGGTGCCCGCGATGATCGCCATCGCGATCCACACCGCCGGCGCGCTCGGCAAGCTCTTTTCCGAAGTCTCCGAAAACGCCGACCTCAAGCCCATCGAAGGGCTGGGCTCGACCGGAGCCCGATGGTCGCAGAGGATGCTGCTGGGCGTGTTGCCGCAGGTGGCGCCCAATTTTGTCAGCTACGCGCTCTTGCGCTTCGAGATCAACATCCGCGCCTCGGCCATCCTCGGCTTTGTCGGGGCAGGGGGCATCGGCTACGAGCTGCGCAACGCGATGGCCTGGGGGCCGGGACGTTTTGACGAGGCCGCCGCGATCTTCATCCTCTTGTTCGGGACCATCGTCTTCTTTGACCAGCTCTCGAGCCACTACCGCAACCGACTGACCGAGGGGCAGGCACAATGACAACCGCTGATCTGAGCCGCGATCTCGACACGACCAAGGACGAGGCCACGAGGCTCTTCGCGCGCAAGCGTTTCTTCGGCTTTGCCATCCCCACAGTGATCCTCGCTTACCTGGTCTACATCTTCTTTGCGTTCGACCTGCCGGGTCTGGCGCAGCGGGCCAGCATGGAGAACGCCGTCACGCTGGTGTCGGACAGCTGGTCCCACAAGGTGCACGTGACCCGCGACAACCGCTCGGGCGAGATCAGCTATGCCGTCGAGGGCGAGCGCAAGGGCCGCTATCCCGAAGGCCAGCGCCCCGCATGGGTGAGCGGCGACGACATCCTCACCATCGACCTCGGCGGCGGCCACATCGTGCGCTACCTGCCGGAGAACCGGACCGAGATCGAACTTCCCGATTTCCCCCTGATCGAGGTGCAGGCCGAGGGCCGCAGCGTGGTCAGCAACCTGCCCGAGGATGTACCTGACTGGATCAGCGCCTCGAACCGCCGTATCGGCATCACCACACCCGAAGGCCGCATCACCCTGACGGGCGCGCGGACCGAAGTGTTCAACTACTTCCCGGGATGGGAGCTCTTCTGGTTCACGCTCGACAGCCCCTATCACGGCCACGGGATGGGCACGATCCTCTTTGGCGAGCGGCTGGATCCGGCGCGCAGCAACGTCACGGGCGCCATTTATGACTGGTGGAACAACGCCATGTGGCGCCACAACGATGTGGTCTGGGCGATCGGGGAGACGCTGCTCATGGCCTTCCTCGGCACGATGGGCGCGGCGATGCTGGCCCTGCCGCTGGCGTTTCTGGCGGCCAAGCGCTTCTCGCCGCTGATGCTCTTGCGCGCGGCGACGCGGCGGGTGTTCGACTTCGTACGCGGTGTGGATGCGCTGATCTGGACGGTGGTGCTGGCCCGCGCCTTTGGCCCCGGTCCCCTGACCGGCACGCTCGCCATCCTGATCACCGACACCGGCACTTTCGGCAAGATCTTTTCCGAAGCGCTGGAAAACGTCGATGGCAAGCAGATCGAGGGCGTGGAAAGCACCGGCGCCAAGCCGCTGCAACGCTACCGTTTTGGCGTGATCCCGCAGGTGGTGCCGGTGCTCCTGGCGCAAATCCTCTATTTCTTGGAATCCAACACCCGCTCGGCCACGATCATCGGCGCGATCACAGGCGGCGGCATCGGCCTGATGCTGACGCAGGCGATCCAGACCCAGAAGGACTGGGAGGAGGTCGCCTATTACATCGTGCTCATCGTCCTGATGGTGATGTTCATGGACTGGTTCTCGGGCTGGCTGCGGGGCAAGCTCATCGGGCGCAAGGAGTGATGGCACGGCTTGGCCCGGAGCCCTTTGTCCACGCCGAGTGTGAGATCACCGACAGCTCGTTTGGCGCCTACGTAGAGATCGGGAAGGGCAGCCGGGTGAACAATTCGGCCTTCGGCGACTATTCCTACTGCGACCGCTATGCCGACATCGCCAACGCGCAGATCGGCAAATTCTCCAACATCGCCGCCTTCGCCCGCATCGGCGCAACGGATCACCCGCTGCACACGGCTTCCTGCCACCACTTCCTCTACCGCTCCGACGACTACTGGGACGATGCCGCGCGCGATGCGGCCTTCTTTGCGCACCGCCGCTCACGTACCGCCCATATCGGGCACGACACCTGGATCGGCGCGGGCGCGATGATCAAGCCTGAGGTGACGCTGGGCCACGGTGCCGTCGTCGCGGCGGGCGCGGTCGTGACAAAGGACGTCGCGCCCTACACCATCGTCGCCGGAACGCCGGCCAAGGTGCTGCGCCTGCGCCAGCCTCCCGAGATCGCCGAGCGCCTGATCGCACTGGCTTGGTGGGACTGGCCGCACGATGCGTTGCGCGCAGCGCTGGAGGACTTTCGCACGCTGGAGGCCAAAGTCTTCCTCGACAGATATGGGGGGTGACGCGGTGCCAATTTCGCCAGAGTTCCACCTCAGGCGCGCTGCCGACGGTGATCGGCGCCGCATCCTCGAGCTCGAAGAGATCGGCATCCGCGCGCACGCCGAAGCGCTCTGGGGCAACTGGCGCCCCTCGGCATGCCCCGAGACGCTCGACCTCGCAGGTCACGAGATGGTCATGCGGGACGGCGCCGCGCTCGGCGTCATTCAGACCGTCCGCGCGCCGAACCACCACCAAATTGCCAAGCTCTACCTCGATCCCGAAGCCCAGGGCCAAGGCGTCGGAACGGCGCTGTTGCGCCTCAGGCAAGACGCGGCGCGCAAGGCCGAGCTGCCGCTGCGGGTGCGGGGGCTGACGACCAACGTCGCGGCGCGCCGCTTCTACGAGCGTGCCGGGTTCCGCCTTGTGGACGAGACCGCCGAGCGCTGGTTCTGGCAGTGGTCCCCCGAGACTGGCCAAACCGGGTCCAAGGCAAGGGCGCCGTCACAAAAGCTTTGAGCCCGCGTCATGCAGGCTTTGCACTTTCACGCGACTGTGAGCGCATCCGTAACCTGGGGACTTTCCAATGCTTCGCACTTGTCTGATTGCGACGGCCGCGCTGGCCGCCGCACCCGTTTTCGCGCAATCCATCGACCGTGTCGATTACGGCCCGCGCCCGCTCTACCTGATCGACCGCATGGCCGATGGCCCGCTCAAGGACAAACTGATGTCCTGCTCGGCGCAGGAGGCTGCACCGTCGCTCTTTTCCATCGGGCACCGGGGCGCACCGATGCAATTCCCCGAGCACACCGTCGAATCCAACGTCGCGGCCGCGCGGATGGGCGCAGGCATCCTCGAATGTGACGTGACCTTTACCAAGGATCTCGAGCTGGTCTGCCGCCACGCGCAGAACGATCTGCACACGACCACCGACATCCTTGCCACGCCGCTGGCCTCGACCTGTGTCACGCCCTTTACGCCGGCGGAGGGTGACACGCAGGCCGGCGCCGAGTGCCGCACCTCCGAGATCACCCTCGACGAATACCGCACGCTGACGCCCAAGATGGACGCGGCCGACCGCTCGGCCACCACCGTGGACGCCTATCTTGGCGGCACCGCGGATTGGCGCACGGACCTCTATTCCGCCGAGCCGGCCACGATCATGACCCACGCCGAGTCCATCGAGCTCTTCAAATCGCTGGGTGCCAAGTTCACCCCCGAGCTCAAGTCTCCTTCGGTCGAGATGCCCTTCAACGGGTTCAGCCAGGAAGACTACGCGCAAAAGCTGGTGGACGAATACAAGGCCGCCGGCATCCCGGCAGCGGACGTCTGGCTGCAGAGCTTCAACCTCGAGGACGTCCTCTACTGGATCGAGGCCGAGCCCGAGTTCGGCGCGCAGGCCGTCTACCTGATGGACGAATACAACATCGAGGGCTACTCGCCCATGGACCCGGCCACCTGGCCGAACACCATGGAAGAGCTCAAGGCGATGGGCGTGAACTACATTGCCCCGCCGACCTGGATGCTCGTGACGCTCGATGGCGAAGAGATCGTTCCCTCCGAGCTGGCCGTGCAGGCCAAGGCGGCAGACCTAAAGATCGTCACCTGGACCATCGAACGCTCCGGCCCACTCGTGCGCGGCGGCGGCTGGTATTACCAGTCCATCGGCGACATCACCTCCAGCGACGGCGTGATGTACGACTACATCGATGCGCTCGCTCAGGACGTCGGTGTCGAGGGGATTTTCTCCGACTGGCCCGCAACCGTGACCTATTACGCCAACTGCATGGGTCTCGAGTAAGCCCCAGGCTACCCAGTTACAGGCGCCCTCATCCCGCGCGGGATGGGGGCGTTTTCGTGCCGAAACGCGAGAAGACGATTACGCCCAGCCCCTGCGCGCTCTGATCGACAGCGGCTCGCGAGGCGCTGTGTCACGCCGCACGCCGCCAAAGGCCGCGATCCGCGACGCGTCGCCGCCAAGGCTCAGCACGCGGGCCTTCAATTCGGCGATTGCGGCCTCCGAAGACCGCGGAAGATCACACGCCGCGACGGGCTCCCCGATGGTGACCGAGAAGTGGTGTCGGCGCTTGTTCATTGTCTCGTGGAACAGGGTGATGTCCCGCAGCGTCGGGTGCAGCTTGTCAAACGCGTAAAACAGCGCGGAATTGTGCGCGCTGATGCGCACGGGGATCACAGGCAGGTCGAACTTGCGCGCGATCATCGCCGCCGAAGCCATCCAAGGCCGCTCTTCGAGGTGCGTCCCGCGCCGCTTGGCCAGTCGGCCCGACGGGAAGATGACGCCGATGCGCTCAGCCTCGATGGCGCGCCGCGTGAACGCCATGGTTTGCCGTGTCTTGCCGTGGCTGCGTTTCTCCCGGCGCCACTCGACGGGCGCGATCATGTCCGCCATCTGCGGAAATAGGCGCAGGATATCGTGGTTTGCGAAGAAGAACGCGTCCTTGCGGCGCGCAGAAATGAGGGTGTGGAGCACGATCCCATCCGCGATCCCCGTCGGGTGGTTGGCCACGATCAGCGCGGGACCGGCCGTCGGGATCCGGGACAAGCCGGATGGGCTGACGTGCCGCGCGATCTCCTCGCCGACGCTTTGCATGATGGTGCTGGCGGACTGGTGTTCGAACGATTTGGCCAAAGCGACCGTTCCGCGGTACCCCAGAAGGCGATGAAACAGCGCGCGGGCCGCCCGGGACGGCACGCCATGCCTGTAGAGCCAAGGTGCGCGCTCGGCGATCAGGGCGTCCAACGTCTCTTCCATGCGCGTCACCTACTGGTCCAACACAACAGAATCTTGACAGCCGTGTCTCATGCACATGAAACCCGATGCAGCTGGGTCTGTTCCCCGCAGTTTTGCCGGTGAGCAAAGGTCTGCCGCTGGCGGTGTACTTCGGAGCGATCAGCGCTCTTCGAGCGTGAGCGTCACCCGATCGCCGGCAAACCACGTCCGCCCGTATTCAACTGGGCGGCCTGCCTCGTCCACATTCACACTTGTCGATTTGAGCAGCGGATCACCCTCGGCCACGTGCAGGTGCAGAGCCTGGGTAACGGTGGCGCGGACGGCGGTGAGGCGGGTCGAGGCGCGGGTGTAGTCGGCGACGCCCACGGACTGCAGCGCTTGCGTGATGCTTGTGTGCGCCGCCAGGGCTGCGGCGATTCCGGGCAGGCGGCCTGAGGGGAAAACGCTTTCGACGACCGCGAGGGGCTGGCCATCGGCGAGGGACAGGCCGTGATACGCGCAGACGGTTTCTCCTGGCCTGATGCGCAGCGCCTTTGCTTCGCCATCGGTCGCGGCGCGGTCTTCGACCTGCAACACGCGTTTGGCAGGGCGGCGCCCGGCGGCGATCAGGTTTTCATGGAAGCGCACACGCTGGCCGATGGGATAATCGGTTGGGCGCGCGGCAACGAAGGCGCCCGAGCCGCGCCGCGTTCGGATCAAGCCTTCCTCGACCAAAGCCGAGATGCCGTGGCGCACCGTGTGCCTGTTCACCCCAAAGCGTTCGGCCAGTGCCGCCTCGGTCGGCAGCTTGTCTCCGGGCGCATACCGGCCCTCGGCCAGATCGCCGCGCAGCGCATCCGCGATGGCCCGCCAGATGGGTGTTTTGGCGAATGTGTCACGCAAGTTTCACAAATCTCTTCTGACTCTGGGCTGCGCGTCTGCTATGATAAGTATAGTTGTATAGTATTGGGAAATGTTGTCGAGATGAAAGACGGTCTTGACCAGACTGCAGAGCGGAAAGCCTGGATGGGCCTTGTGGCAAAGGCGCCCGAGGGGCGGGTTGCGGAGCTGCTGGATGCAGCGATGGAGCGCCCGGCTTTCACCTGGCTCCGCGCGCCAGAGATCGGCAGCACGATGGTGCGCGGCCGTGCGGGCGGCACCGGGGCGCTCTTCAACCTCGGCGAAGTCACTGTCACCCGCTGCGCCCTCACATTGGAGAGCGGCGCCGTCGGTCACGCCTACATCCAGGGGCGCCGCAAGCCCGACGCCGAAGCCGCGGCTCTGGTGGACGCATTGATGCAGGGGCCAGAGGCGGGCGCGATCCGCGCAGCCGTTCTGGAGCCTTTGGAAGCCGAGCAGCGCGCGGCCAAGACCGAACGCGCTGAGAAAGCCGCCGCGACGAAGGTGGAGTTCTTCACCATGGCGCGCGGCGAGGATTAGGGGATGGGAATGATGCAGGCCGAAACTCTGGCAGGCGGGTTCAGCACCCCGGCGATCCAATCCGCCCACGCCTTTCGCGCTGTCATGGATGCGATGGCGCGCCCCGGCACGATCCAGGACATCACAGGTGCCAAACCGCCCGCTCCGCTCTCGATTGCGGCGGGCAGCGTCTTGCTGACGCTCTGCGACGCCGACACGCCCGTCTACCTCGCCGGAGCGGTGGACACCGACGAAACGCGCGCATGGTTGGCCTTCCACACCGGCGCGCCACTGGCGGGTCCGTCGCACGCGATGTTTGCGATCGGCGGGTGGGAGGACCTGATGCCGCTGGGCGCCTACCCCATCGGGACGCCGGAATACCCCGATCGGTCGACAACGCTGATCGTGGAGTGCACGGAACTTGCCCCCACAGGTGCGACCCTTCGCGGACCCGGGATCCAAACGCACGCCGCGCTGTCCTTGCCAGAGATCGACGCCTTCCAACGCAATCAGCGGCTGTTCCCGCTGGGGCTCGATTTCATCTTCACCAGCGGCGCGCAAATCGCCGCGCTTCCGCGCACAACCGAGGTGTCCTGATGTATGTGGCTGTGAAAGGCGGCGAGCGCGCGATCGAAAGCGCCCATGCGTGGCTCGCCGAAGAGCGCCGCGGCGAGACCAGCGTTGCCGAGCTGAGCATTGCGCAAATCCGGGAACAGATGAAGCTGGCCGTTGATCGTGTCATGGCCGAGGGCTCGCTTTACGATCCTGACCTCGCGGCGCTGGCGATCAAGCAATCGCGCGGCGATCTGATCGAGGCGATCTTCCTGATCCGCGCCTACCGCACCACGCTGCCCCGTTTTTGCGCGTCAGAGCCGGTGGATACGGGCGCGATGGCTTGCGACAGACGCATCTCGGCGACGTTCAAGGACCTGCCGGGCGGGCAGGTGCTGGGCCCGACATTCGACTACACGCACAGGCTTTTGGACTTTAAACTGGCTGCCGACGGCGAGGCGCCTGTCGCCCCGACGCGCAAGGCGACGTTTGACGAGGTGCCGCATGTCACCGGGTTTCTGAACCGCGAGGGCCTGATCGAGGAGGCGCCACAGGACGACACGGCGCCCCCGGACCTGACCCGCGAGCCTCTGGAAATGCCCGCGAGCCGCGCCTTGCGCCTGCAGGCCCTGACCCGCGCGGATGAGGGGTTCACCCTCGGCCTCGCCTATTCCACGCAACGCGGCTACGCCCGCAACCACGCCTTTGTCGGTGAATTGCGCATCGGCACGGTCGCGGTGGAGATGGACATCCCCGAGCTTGGCTTTGCCATCGAGATTGGCGAGGTGACGCTGACGGAATGTGAGACGGTCAACCAGTTCAAGGGCTCCAAGACCGAGCCGCCGCAATTCACGCGCGGCTATGGGCTCGTCTTCGGCCAGTCCGAGCGCAAGGCGATCTCCATGGCGCTTGTGGACCGCGCATTGCGCTGGGAAGAGCTGGGCGAGGATTTCGAAGGTGCGCCCGCGCAGGACACCGAGTTCGTGCTTTACCACGCGGACAATATCCAGGCGACCGGCTTTCTCGAACATATCAAGCTGCCGCATTACGTCGACTTCCAGGCCGAGCTCGAGCTCGTGCGCAAGCTGCGGCGCGAGGCGGGTGCCGATCAGGTTCAGGAGGCGGCGGAGTGATGTCCGGCCTGACCCCTACCGATCAAAGGCGCCGTTGCGTGCGCGCGTGTCGATCAGCCAGCCATCCGGCCCGGCGACATCGTTCGGCCAATAGCGCGACAGCAGCTTCAGGGCGCGGCCGAGGATCATGTCGAATGCAAGGAACCCGAACGCGATCGCGGCCGAGACAAGAACAAAGAACCCCATCATGTTTTCCCCTCAAAACACCGTCGTGGTTGGGGCGCATCAAGCACGGGAAAGACACAAGCGTATGACAGACGCGTCAGACTACAACTTTGCCTATCTCGACGAGCAGACCAAACGGATGATCCGCCGCGCGATCCTCAAGGGGCTCGCGATCCCGGGATATCAGGTGCCCTTTGCCAGCCGCGAGATGCCGATGCCCTATGGCTGGGGAACAGGCGGCGTGCAGGTCTCGGCGGCGGTGCTGTCGCCCGAGGATACGTTCAAGGTCATCGATCAGGGGGCGGATGATACGACAAATGCCGTCTCGATCCGCACGTTCTTTGAGCGCACGGCGGGGGTGGAGACAACGACGGCGACGACCGAGGCCAGCGTCATCCAGACCCGCCACCGCATTCCCGAAGAGCCGCTGACCGAGGACCAGATCCTCGTCTACCAGGTGCCGATCCCCGAGCCGCTGCGCTTTCTGGAACCGCGCGAGAGCGAGACGCGCAAGATGCACAGCCTCGAGGAATACGGGCTCATGCATGTAAAGCTCTACGAGGACATCTCGCGCCACGGCCATATCGCGACCAGCTACGCCTATCCGGTGAAGGTCGAAGGGCGGTACGTGATGGACCCCTCGCCAATCCCGAAATTCGACAATCCCAAACTGAGCGATATGCCTGCGATCCAGCTCTTCGGCGCGGGCCGCGAACAGCGCATCTATGCCCTGCCGCCCTATACGCAGGTGGGCAGCCTCGATTTCGAGGATCATCCGTTCGAGGCGTCCAAGGCCGATCAGGTCTGCGGGCTCTGCGGCGCGACGGACAGCTACCTCGACGAGGTGATCGTTGACGACAAAGGCGGACGGCTCTTTTGCTGTTCCGACACCGATTATTGCACGGGACGCCGCGCGCGCGGGTTCAAAGGCCCGGCCTTTCCCGGCAGCGAGGTCGCGGCATGAGCGGCGACGTGATCTTTCTGACCCATGCGGACGTGGCGATTGACCCGGACGTGCCGGTGCCCGACTGGGGGCTGAACGAGACGGGGCGCCAGCGGCATGCGGCCTTTGCACAATCGGAGACCCTCGCGGGTGTCACGGCGCTTTACGCCAGCAGCGAGCGAAAGGCACGCGAGGCGGCCGAACCTGTCGCTGCTCGGCTGGATCTTACCTGCGCGATCCGCGAGGCGTTGGGCGAAAACGATCGCAGCGCGACTGGGTATCTGCCCGAGGATGCCTTCTGGCCGATCGTCCACGCCTTCTTCGACCACCCCGACACATCCGCGCATGGATGGGAGACCGCCCGCGACGCACAGACCCGCATCGCCGGGGCCGTCCGCGCGGCGTCCGACGAAGCACCGGGTGGCGACACGCTGATCGTGGCCCATGGCGGCGTCGGCGCATTGCTGCGGTGCTGGCTGATGAACACGGACATCACCCGCAGCGAAAGCCAGCCGCATCCCAAAGGCGGCTGCTGGTTTCGGTTTTCGCGCGCAATGAACGCCGCCCCAACCGATTGGAGAGCCATATGACCCCCCTCCTGTCCGTGCAGGGCATCACAAAACGCTATGGCGCGCATATCGGATGCGCCGAAGTCTCGTTCGACCTCTATCCCGGCGAGGTCATGGGCATCGTCGGCGAAAGCGGGTCGGGCAAGTCGACATTGCTCAACTGTCTCGCTGGCCATTTGCCGCCCGATGCGGGTCAGGTCCTGTTCGACACTCGTGCCGATGGCCCGAAGGACACCGTGACCATGTCCGAGCCCGAACGGCGGATGCTGGGGCGCACCGATTGGGCCTTCGTCCACCAGAACGCGCGCGACGGGCTGCGCATGGGCGTCAGCGCGGGCGGTAATGTAGGCGAACGCCTGATGGCGGTGGGCGCGCGGCACTACGGTGACATTCGCGGCAAGGCGACCGACTGGCTCGAACGGGTCGAGATAGACAGCACCCGCGTCGACG
This sequence comes from Pseudaestuariivita sp., assembly GCF_052825805.1. Lineage (NCBI taxonomy): Bacteria > Pseudomonadati > Pseudomonadota > Alphaproteobacteria > Rhodobacterales > Paracoccaceae > Pseudaestuariivita > Pseudaestuariivita sp. The sequence goes on from NZ_JBRBVB010000015.1 coordinate 117,596, forward strand.
ACCGGCCCACCACCTTTTCCGGCGGTATGCAGCAGCGCCTGCAGATCGCGCGCAACCTTGTGACGGGGCCGCGTCTGGTGTTCATGGACGAACCCACGGGAGGGCTCGACGTGTCGGTGCAGGCACGCCTGCTTGATCTGTTGCGTGGGCTGGTGCGCGACATGGGGCTGTCGGCGATCATCGTGACGCATGATCTCGCGGTGGTGCGCCTTTTGGCGGACCGGCTGATGGTGATGAAGAGCGGCCATGTGGTGGAGGCCGGCCTCACCGATCAGGTGCTTGACGATCCGCAACACGCCTATTCCCAGCTTCTTGTCTCCTCCGTGCTGCAGGTCTGAGCGATGGGCGTCGAGATCACACAGGTCACCGATCAGGATTGTCACGAGGTTGTGGCGTTTCTGGACACGGCCATGCCCGAGGATTGGCGTCTGCCCGAGCCACCGGACGACGCGCAAATCCAGCGTGTCCTGTCGCATCCCGGCAGCCTGTTTCTGGCCGCACGGCAGGGCGACGCGATTGCGGGGCTGGCATTGGGATGGATCTTGCCCACCGCGTTTGGTCAGGGTGATACGGCCATGCTGGATGAACTGCTGGTCAGCCCCGACTGCCGGGGCAGGGGCATCGGAACAGCGCTGACCCGAGCCTTTAGGCAGTCCGCCCGTCGGGCAGGGCAAGCGCCTGTCGAGATCTGGGCCGCCACCGATGTCCCGACCGAACCGGCGGCGACGCCTTTTGCACGCAGTGGCGGGATCCGGGGCGAGCTTTTTCGACAATTCGATTGGCCAAGGGAGGCACCCGCATGATCACGCTGCAGGACGTTTCAAAGACCTTCACGCTGCACAATCAGGGCAGCGCCGTGATCGAAGTCGTGAACGATGTCTCGCTCCAAGTCGCACCCGGCGAATGCGTGGCCCTGACCGGAGCCTCGGGCGCGGGCAAGTCCACGCTGATGCGCATGATCTATGGCAATTACCTGACGCAGGCGGGGTCGATCCGCATCGGCGATGTGGACATCGTGCAGGCGGAGCCGCGCGAGGTGATCGCGCTGCGCCGCGAGGTTCTGGGCTATGTCAGCCAGTTCCTGCGCGTCGTGCCGCGCGTGCCGACGGTCGAGGTCGTGGCCGAGCCTCTGCTTGCGTTGGGAGCGGGCCGCGCAGAGGCGCGGGACAAAGCCATGACGCTTCTGCGTGAACTCAACATTCCGGAGCGCTTGTGGTCGCTCTCGCCCACCACGTTCTCGGGCGGGGAGCAGCAACGGGTGAACATCGCGCGCGGCTTTGTCCATGCCTATCCCGCGATGCTGCTCGATGAACCCACGGCGAGCCTCGACACCGCCAACCGTGAGGTCGTCCTGACCCTGATCGAAGGCGCCAAGGCGCGGGGCGCTGCCATCATCGGCATCTTTCACGACGAGGCCGCGCGCGCCCGCGTCTGTGACCGCGAAATCGACGTCAGCGTCTTTGCGGGCGGCGCGGCGGCGTGAGTCAAGCGCCGGATAAGCGCGGGCGCATGATCGCGGTTGTCGGCCCGTCTGGTGTCGGCAAGGACAGCGTGATGCGAGGGGTCGTGCAAGCCATGCCAGGTCTGCACCTCGTCCGGCGCATCGTCACGCGCGCGCCCGGGCTGGGCGGGGAAGACTACGATTCCGTGTCGGTTCCACAGTTTCACGATCTGGCGGAAAACGGCGCCTTTGCCGTCTATTGGGGCGCTCACGGCCTCTACTACGGCATCCCGCAAACCGCGCGCTATCAGGTGAACAAGGGCACCGATTGTCTGGCCAATTTCTCGCGCAAGGCGTTGCAGGCCGGTGCGGACGCTTTCGACGATTTTGTGGTTTTGAACATCACCGCGCAGCCCGAGACGCTGGCCGCCCGTCTGGCCGCCCGGGGCCGTGAAACCAAAGACGAGATCGCCAGACGTCTTGCCGAAGCGGACAAACCGCTGCCCGGGGGGCTCGAGGTCATCACCCTATCAAATGACGGCCCCTTGGATCGTACCATCGCGCGTGCCATCGCGCTTTTGCAACCGGTGCATGTCTAGCCTTGGCGTGAGCGCCAAGTCTTGTCATCGCCGTCCACATTCACAGGTCCTGCGGGTCACGCGCAAGGCCACAGTACAGCCAGGGGCTCACATGAACTCCCATCTTCCTGTGTCTTCCTTCACGCCATCGCCCGGTAGCGCGCGGGGGGGTGATTTGTGCCTCGCAAATGCGCAGCTTGTGCTGCCGGACCGTACCATGGTCGGGTCCATGACCATCGAAGAGGGCGTGATCACCGCGATCGCCGAAGGCGATGTTGTGCCTGCGGGCGCCGAGGATTGCGGCGGTGACCTGGTCCTGCCCGGCCTCGTCGAGCTGCACACCGACAATGTCGAACGCCATATCGAGCCGCGCCCGGAGGTAGACTGGCCTCACCTGCCTGCGCTTCTGGCCCATGACGGGGAACTGGCCTCGACCGGCATCACCACCGTGTTCGATGCGATGCGCGTGGGCTCGATCCATTCCGGCAAGGGCCGGTATATCGACTATGCCCGCAAGCTTGCCGACGAGCTGCTGGCCGCCCGGGCGCAGGGCATGTTCAAGATCAGCCACTTCCTGCACCTGCGGGCGGAAATCTGTTCCGAGACCCTGCTCGAAGAGCTGGCGGCCTTCGGTGCGGAGGATCGGGTCGGCATCGTCAGCCTCATGGACCACACCCCCGGCCAACGGCAATTCCGCGACCTGACCGCGCTCAAGACATATGTCTCGAAAAAGCGCGGCATGAACGACGCCGAATTTGCCGAGCATGTGCAGAACCTGGAGGGGCTTCAGGCACGGTTCGGTGCCAAACACGAGGCGGGCGCGGTCACCGAGGCCGGCCGTCTGGGTGCCGTTCTGGCCAGCCACGATGACACGACGTCCGGCCATGTCGCGACGTCTGCCAAGAACGGGGTAGGCTTTGCCGAGTTTCCAACGACGGTCGAGGCTGCCGAGGCGTGCCGTGCGCATGGCATCGCGGTGATGATGGGTGCGCCCAACCTGATCCGTGGCGGCTCGCATTCCGGCAACGTGGCCGCTGAAACCCTGGCCAAGCAAGACCTCCTGGACATCGTCTCCTCGGACTATGTGCCTTCGGCGCTGTTGCTGTCGGCCTTCCACCTGGCCGAGGTATGGGGCGACCTGCCGCGCGCCGTTGCAACCGTAAGCCGCAATCCTGCCAAAGCTGCCCGCCTAGAGGATCGCGGCGCGCTCCAGGTCGGCCTGCGCGGAGATGTGGTGCGGGTGAAGAAACTTGGCGCCACACCGCTCTTGCGCGGTGTTTGGAGCCAAGGACGCAAGATCAGCTGAGCCGCAATGCCAGCTGGTTCAGCCCTTGGACGTGTCTTGCAGGATACCGGCGCGTTCCAAAAGCCACGCGGTGATGTCACGCTCGGATGCGCCTGAAAACTCGGCAGGCTCGGTCGCATCAAATCTGTCCGTCACGCTGTCGAACACGCGCGGCGCATGATGCTCCCGCGATTGGATCCAGACCGCGACGAGGTGGTTCTTGTCGTCTGTTTCAGCGATGTACTGCGTGGGTCTCATGAGGCCGCGTCATTTTACACACTCCCTAGAACTAGCGGGCGAGAACAGCTGTGCCAATGATTCGGTCACTTCGGGCAGTCTGAGTAAAAATCCCGGCCCGTTTGCACGATTTCTGTGCAACGGCCTTGGGTTGAAGTCATGCAGCGACCACGCTTGCGCGGCGGCGTATGTGGCCAATTTTAGCCAAGCGGAACGCCTCTCATTTAACGACTGAGCAGATTGAGCCCCTGACGATTTCACCTCGGTTCTTTGCGGCAAAAATCGATTGCGCGGATCTCATTGATTCTGTAATTCACGAAATATGGAAATAGTGATTCCCAATCGCCTTGCGACCCTTGGCCATCCACAAAGACTGGCGCTGTTCCGGCTGCTCATGCGCCGCTACCCGGATCGTGTGCCTGCGACGGAGTTGGCGCAAGCACTCGCGCTCAAGCCCAACACGCTGTCGACCTACGTGAACGCGCTGATGCAGGCCGGTCTGGTGACGCAAGAGCGTGTCGGAACATCGCGGCGCTACGCGATCGACATGAACGCCGCGCGCGAGACGTTCGATTACCTGCTGCACGAGTGTTGTCGGGGTCGCCCGGAGATGTGTTCCCCACTCGGGACGAAGGAGCCGGCCAAAAAGGATCACAAATACAACGTGCTGTTCATCTGCACCGGCAATTCCGCGCGCTCGATCTTTGCAGAGGCGATCCTGCGCAAGGAGGCCGGGGACAGGTTCGCGGCCTATTCGGCAGGCACGCAGCCACGCTCTAAGCCGAACCCCTATGCGCTCGAGGTCCTGGCGCAGAAGGGGCATGACACGTCGGTGCTGGAGGCCAAGGCCCTGTCGGTCTTCCAGGGCGACGAGGCCCCGGATTTCGACTTCGTCTTTACGGTCTGCAACCAGGCCGCCAACGAAGAATGTCCTGCCTGGACGGGCCAACCGGTGAGTGCCCACTGGGGGATGCCGGACCCGGTCAAGGTGGAGGGCTCGGATGCCGAAAAGAGCCTTGCCTTTCAACACTCCTATGGCGCGCTCCTGAACCGGATCAAAGCATTCACCGCTCTGCCGATCGCGTCCCTCGACAGGATCGCGTTGCAAAAAGCCATCGATGACATCGCCCTAAAGAACGAAGGAACCATCGCGTGACCACCTACGCCCTCAACGGCCTCGGCCGGATCGGAAAGCTTGCCCTGAAGCCCCTGCTCGCGCGCGGCGCCAAGATCGCGTGGATCAACGACGCCGTAGGCGATCCCGAGATGCACGCACATCTTTTGGAGTTCGACACGGTTCACGGGCGGTGGCAGGCCGATTTTGCGCACGATGCGGGCGGCGTCACGATTGACGGCACACGGCTTCCGTTCATCGGGACGAGGAGCATCGAAGACCTCCCGCTGGACGGTGTCGACGTCGTGATCGACTGTACCGGCGTCTTCAAATCCGAAGCCAAGCTCACGCCTTATTTCGACGCCGGTGTGAAGAAAGTCGTCGTCTCTGCGCCCGTCAAAGACGGCGACGCAGCGAACATCGTCTATGGCGTGAACGAAGACATCTACGACGGTGGCAAACATCGGATCGTCACGGCGGCAAGCTGCACGACAAACTGCCTCGCACCTGTTGTGAAAGTCATCCACGAAGCACTGGGCATCAAGCACGGTTCGATCACCACGATCCACGATGTGACCAACACCCAGACCATCGTTGACAGACCGGCCAAGGACCTGCGCCGCGCACGCTCGGCCCTGAATTCTCTGATCCCGACGACAACGGGCAGCGCAACCGCAATCACGCTCATCTACCCCGAGCTCAAGGGGCGCCTCAACGGTCACGCTGTGCGGGTGCCGCTGCTCAACGCCTCGCTCACCGATTGCGTATTTGAGGTGGCGCGTGAAACGACCGCAGAAGAGGTCAATGCGCTGTTCAAGGCCGCGGCAGAAGGTGACTTGAAAGGCATCCTCGGCTACGAGGAGCGGCCGCTGGTCTCGACCGACTACACCAACGACGTGCGCTCTAGCATCGTCGATGCGCCTTCGACGATGGTCATCAACGGGACACAGGTAAAGGTGTATGCCTGGTACGACAACGAGATGGGCTATGCGCACCGTCTGGTCGACGTCGCCTTCATGGTTGGAGCATCGGTGTGACCGATACCTCCGCACGGCCAGAGGGGCTGTCGGCCTACATCGCCGTGACAGCGGCCTACTGGGCTTTCATGCTGACCGACGGCGCGCTGAGGATGCTGGTGCTCCTGCACTTTCACACCCTGGGATTCAGCGCCGTCCAGCTCGCTTACCTCTTTGTGCTCTATGAGGTTGCGGGCATGGTGACCAACCTCTGTGCAGGGTGGATCGCCGCGCGGTTCGGGTTGACCTCAACGCTTTACGCCGGCCTCGGCATTCAGGTCCTGGCGCTTATGGCGCTTGCGCAGCTCGACCCGGCCTGGGCCATTGGCGCATCGGTGGCCTATGTGATGGTCGTGAAGGGGGCGAGCGGGGTGGCCAAGGACCTCGCCAAGATGTCCTCGAAGTCGGCGGTGAAGCTCTTGGCCCCGTCCGAAGCTGGCGGCCTCTTCCGTTGGGTTGCATTGCTCACCGGCTCCAAGAACGCGGTCAAGGGCCTGGGGTTCCTCCTCGGGGCCGCACTGCTGGCGACGGTTGGGTTTGTGTGGGCCGTCCTTGGGATGGCGGCAATTCTCGCGGTGATCCTGGTTGCCGTTCTGATCGTGATGCCGGCAGGTCTGCCGAAAGGGCGGAAAGGCGCAAAATTCTCGGACGTCTTTTCCAAGTCGCCAAACGTCAACTGGCTCTCCGTCGCCCGCGTGTTCCTGTTCGGCGCCCGCGACGTCTGGTTTGTCGTCGGCATCCCGATCTACTTCTACGCGGTGCTGTCCGACGGGAGCGTGGCGGGGAACCGGGCTGCCTTTTTCATGATCGGGACGTTCATGGCGGTTTGGGTGATCCTCTACGGGTTTGTCCAGGCGTCGGCGCCGCGCATCCTGCGCGCGGCATCCCGGCCTGAGGATGATCTGGTGCATGCCGCGAAGGGTTGGGGGTGGTCGCTTGCCGCGATCCCCGCCGTTCTGACCCTGGCGGCGCTTGCCGCCGAAGGTCCGCAGACCTGGCTGACATCCCTGCTGGTGGCAGGCTTGATGGTGTTCGGCGCCGTCTTTGCGATCAACTCCGCCCTGCATTCCTATCTGATCCTGGCCTTCACGCAGGCAGAGCGGGTTACCATGGACGTCGGCTTTTACTACATGGCCAACGCGGGAGGGCGTCTCGTCGGGACCCTGCTCTCTGGCGTCACCTACCAGTTGGGTGGCCTCCCGCTGATGTTGGGTACGGCAACGCTCATGGTGGCCCTTGCAGCGCTTTCCACTGGCCGTTTGCAGCCCAGCGCGCGTCCGCCCGCACTTTAGGACATGTCGTAAGGACAGGTACCGGGCGCCGAGCAAGGCCCGCGGCGTTGCGAGGCGCACAGAGGGCGGCAAGAACGCCAGGATGCCCGCTGCCACCGCTGCTTTATGCTCGCGTTTCCGAAGTGTCGTACGGCAAGCCGGGCCGTCTGCTGACAGGCAAAGCTTAACGCGATGACTGCGTTTGTCGCAATTGACGCCGCCGCCTCGCGCATCACCGCGCCCGACCTCGCTACTGCCGCACCATGTGTCCGCCGTCGATATCCATCACGTGTCCGTTCATATAGGTGTTCGTGGCGGCCAGCAGGATGGCGGGTGCGAGTTCTTCGGGCTGGCCGATCCGGCCGATGGGCAGTCGTTTGCCGGTCTCGGCATACATGGCCTGGCGCCTGTCCTCCGGCAGCGCGGCATAGGCTTCGGTCTCGACCATGCCAGGCGAGACACCATTGACCCGCACGTCTGCACCAAGCTCGAGCGCGAGACCGCGCACCAGCCCCTCCACGGCAGCATTCACCGCGCCAAGCGCTGTGGCGCCGGCCCCGGGTCGCCGGGAGAGCACCCCGGAAAAGAGTGTGATCGAGCCGCCCTTGACGATGTAGGGAAGAACCTCGCGCGCGGCGACGTAGGGGCCAAAGAACTTGGCCTCGAACATGGCCCGGACATCGTCCGTTGCAACCTCGGCAAATGGGCCGTGGACCGCTGAGGAGGCGCTGATGATCAGGTGATCGACCGGGCCGAGGCCCGCCGCCCAGCGACGCACGCAGCTCTCGTCCGTCATGTCCACCGGTGCAGTGTGCACATTGCCGGGCATGGACCTGGCCGCGGCATCAAGCTTGGCCGCGGTGCGGCTCGCTAGCGTAACCTCGGCACCCTGCCGCGCTGCGAGCCCGGCGGTTGCGCGTCCCATCCCCGAGCCACCGCCCAGAACGACGACATAACGGCCCGCGAGCGGCTGTAGGTCTGGCATGGGTGTTGGAGCGGTCATGGCGGTGTCCCTTCGAGGAAGCTGAAATGGCGTTCAAGACACATGACGCGCGGAGGGATATATTGGAAATGGATTGACTTTATGATAGGCATTGACACGATGAATGTGTCCGCCTTCGATCTGAACCTGCTCAAGGTGTTTGCCGCGATCTATGCCGAACGCAACGTGACGCGCGCGGCCGACAAGGTGGGGCTGGCCCAGCCGTCGATGAGCAATGCGCTGTCGCGCTTGAGGGCGGTGTTCGACGATCAGCTCTTTGTCAAAACGCCGGGCGGTATGGTGCCGACGGAACGCGCGCACGCGCTTGCGCCAAGCGTCGAGACTGCGCTGGCAAAGGTGCAGGAGGCGTTCGGCGCGGTGCGGGGTTTTGACCCTGCGACCACCAAGGCGAGCCTGACCATCGCGGCCCCTGACAATCTGACACTGCGCATCGCACCGGAGCTGACCCATCGGCTGGCAAAGCAAGCACCCGGCATCGATTTGCGCTTCAGAGCCTTCGACAAGGACGCCGCCCTTGGACAGCTCGACCGGAGCGAGATCGACGTTGCACTCGGCCAATTTCCAGACGTCCCGCCGCGCTTTCACCTGCGCGATCTTTTCGAGGACCGGTTCGTGGTGATCGCGCGCGCGGGGCATCCGGCAGTCGCCGGGCGGCTGTCACTGAAAGCCTATTGCGCGGCGGGCCATGTGCTTGTGTCGTTCCGTGGCGACGCGCGCGGCGCGGTGGACGGGACACTGGCGCGGCTTGGCAGGCAGCGGCGCATCGCACTGGTGCTGGCGCAGTTCGGGCTGGTGCCGGACATCGTGGCGCGCACGGATTACCTCGCCACGATGCCGGCGAGCATCGCGGAGGCCTTGGCGCCGCGCAGTGGATGCACCCTCCAACCACTGCCGTTCGCGCAAGCGGCATGGACCAACCAGGCGGTCTGGAGCGCGGTGACACATGCCGAGCCGGCCAAGCGGTATGCCATAGACGCGTTGCTCGCCGCTGCGGGGTCCAATGGGCGGGCCTGAAATCAGTGTCCATGCCAGACGCACTGACCCTTGGGACGCTTTCATGTTCGCAACCGTTCCCATGGGGATGCCGCATTCTATGCCCCCCGAACCCTTGAAATCGAGGGGTGCAGCTGTTCGAGCATCACCTGCTCGCCTGCGGTCACGGTGCGCTCCCAGCGGGCTTTCAAGACCGTCACCGCGAAACACGGGCGCACGTCAGTCCGATGCGCGGACGCGTGGATTTAGTACAGCAGTCGGCGTGCTGCCATTCAGGACGTCGAGCCCGCCTTACGCCAGATGGCTGTACAGCGGGTGTGTGGATGGCGCGGCGACGCCCGCGCTGATCGCGATTTTGACGTGTCGTGGCGGACGGCGCTTGCATCGACCCGTGTCTCACTGGCGCACCCATCGACCATGTGGCTGACGTTGCGGCCTTAGGTTTGATGATCATCTTGCGCATGAAGCTTCCGCTTGAAGCGGCCTGACCACTCTGGCGCCCGCCGCGGCGGCAGACTGGGATACGCCGTGCCGGCGCTTACCAACTCCGACCAAGTGCAGGCCCAAATCGACGAGGCGCCGAATGCACTTACCGGCGGCTGCCCCGGCGGGCTCAAAAATCGACCTCGATGGCCACGCCCTTGGCGATGGCCAGCTCCGTCACCCGGGTCGCCACGGCGAGGTCCTGCAGTCCCACGCCGGTCCCGTCAAAGATCGTGATCTCGTCCGCGAACGTACGTCCGGGATGGACGCCATTGATGACGGCGCCGAGCTCGGTGATGTCCGCCTCCGCGATCATACCTGTCGCCACCGCATGCTGCGCCTCACCCAGCGAGACCGACTGCGCGACCTCGTCCGTAAAGACGGTACCGCGCGCCAGGAGGGCGGCCTCGACCTCCTGCTTGCCGGCGGTGTCGGTGCCCATGCACGCAAAATGGGTGCCGGGCGCGACGTGGTCGGCCATCAGCGAGGGCGCATGGGCCGACGTGATCGTGACGATCACATCCGCCGCCGCCAGATCCTCCAGCCGGGCCGCCTCGAAGGGCACGCCCGCCTCCTCCGCCACCTTGGCCACGTTCGGCAGCATCTCCGGGTGGTAATTCCAGGCGATCACCCGGTCGAAGGCCCTCTGGCGGAGCGCCGCGCGCAGCTGGAATGTCGCTTGATGGCCCGCGCCAATGAGACCCAGCACCCTGGCGTCCGGCCGGGCCAGATGCTTGATCGACACCGAGGACGCCGCGGCGGTGCGCAGCGCCGTCAGAAGGTTGCCGCCCACCATCGCCGAGGGCCGGCCGGTGTCCGGGTCAAAAAGGAACACCGTCGACTGGTGATTGATCAGCCCGCGCCGCGCGAGATTGTGCGGCCAGTGCCCGCCCGCCTTGAGGCCAAGCGCCGCGCCCTTCTGGTCGAACCCGCCTTTAAAGCCGTAAAGCGCGTCTTCGTGACCCAGCGCCTCGCGCACGACGGGAAAGTTACGGGCATCGCCCGCAGCCATCGCGGCAAAGACCTCTTCGACGGCGTCAAAGGCCGCCTCGGGCGTCATCAGGTCTGCGATCTCGCGCTCCGGCACAATCCACATCGCGGGGCTCCTGTCTTCTCTGGTTCCGAAATACCTCGGGGGGGATCGGCGAAAATCTCATGATTTTCGCCGTGGGGGGCTGGCCCCCCGCGACGCTGCGGGTGCGCGGACCGGCTCAGAACGCCTTGCCGCGGGCTGAGATCGGCCAGACCGCCTCGACCTTGCCGCCGCGCACGCCGACGTACCAGTCATGCACATTTGCCGTCGGGTCGCAGTGGCCGGGCACGAGGTGCAGCTTGTCGCCGACCGTGAGCACGCCCTCGGGGTCCGCCACCACGCCATGCTCGTCCGAGCACTTGATATACTCCACGTCCGTGCGCCCATAGACCACCGGTAGGCCGCTGTCGACCGACTGCGCCTTGAGCCCGGCGTCCACGATGGCCTTGTCGGCCTTGGCGTGGCTCATCACTTGCGTGAGGATGAAGAAGGCGTTCTCCCACTCGCCCCGGTCGATGCGGGTGCCGTCCGCGTCGAGGATGCGGCCGTAGTCGGCATCCATGAAGGCATAGGAGCCGCACTGCAGCTCGTTGTAGACGCCCGAGTTGCTCTCGAAGTAGTACGAGCCGGTCCCGCCGCCGCCGACGATGTCGCAGTCGAGCCCGATGGCCTCGAGCCCGTCCACGGCGTCCCGCACCATGTCGATGGCGACGTCGATCTTGGCCTTCCGGTCCTCGTAGCTGTCCAGGTGCTGCATCGCGCCCTGGTAGGCTTGCAGGCCGGCGAACTTCAGCCCTGAGCTTACGTCGATGGCGCGCGCGATTGCGACCACGTCGGCAGTGGTGGTCACGCCGCAGCGCCCCGCGCCGCAGTCGATCTCCACGAGGCACTCGACCTCGGTCCCGTGCCGCTGGGCGGCGGCGGACAGGTCCGCCACGTTGTCGATGTCGTCCACGCAGCAGAGCGTGCGCGCGCCGAGCTTGGGCAGGCGGGCGAGGCGGTCGATCTTGGCCGCGTCCCGCACCTGGTTCGAGACGAGCACATCGGTGATGCCGCCGCGGGCAAAGACCTCGGCCTCGGACACCTTTTGGCAGCACACGCCGCAAGCGCCACCCAACGTGACCTGCAGCTGCGCGACGTCGACGGATTTGTGCATCTTGCCGTGCACGCGGTGGCGCATGCCGTGCGCCTTGGCGTAGTCGCCCATCTTGCAGATGTTGCGCTCCAGCGCGTCGAGGTCGAGCACAAGCGCCGGTGTCTGGATGTCGGCGGCGTCCATGCCGGGCAGGGCCGGCACGTCAAAGCCGACCTCGAGGGCGCTCAGGTTCACAGGTGCGTTCATGGGTTACTCTCCCTTGATCCAGGGCAGCGCGTCGAGATCGACATTGCCGCCGGTGATGATGACGCCCACGCGTTTGCCGGCGAAGCGCCCGGGGTTCTTGAGGATGATCGCCAGAGGTACGGCGCAGGACGGCTCGATGACGATCCGCAGGTGCTTCCAGGTCAGCTTCATCGCGTCCACGATCTCGTCCTCGCTGGCCGTCAGGATATCGTGCACGTGGCGCGAGACAAAGTGCCAGGTCAGCGCCTTGAGCGGCACCAGAAGGCCGTCGGCGATGGTCCTGGGCGCGTCATCGGCGATGATGCGGCCGGCCTTGAAGCTGCGGTAGGCGTCGTCGGCCTGCTCCGGCTCGGCGGCGATGATCTGCACCTCCGGCGCCAGCGTTGAGAGCGTCAGGCAGGTGCCGGACACCATCCCGCCGCCGCCGATCGGGGCGACCATCATGTCGAGCCCGTCCGTCTGCTCCATGACTTCGCGCGCGCAGGTCCCTTGCCCGGCGATCACACGCGGGTCGTTGTAGGAGTGCACGAAGTTCCCGCCCGTTTCCGCGGCGACGCGGGCAAAGGTCTCCTCCCGCGCGCTGGTCGACGGTGCGCATTCGGTGATCCGCCCGCCATAGCGCCGCACGGTGTCCTTCTTCGCCTGCGGCGCGCTGTGCGGCATGACGACATTGCAGGGGATGCCCCGGCGCATCGCGGCATAGCTGAGGCAGGAGGCGTGGTTGCCAGACGAATGCGTCGCCACGCCCTTTGGCGCCTGCGCCTCATCGAGGCCGAAGACCGCGTTTGCCGCGCCGCGCACCTTGAAGGCGCCGGGCTCCTGAAAGTTCTCGCATTTGAAGAACAGCTGCGCGCCGGTCAACTCGTTGAGGTAGTCAGAGGTCCGCACCGGTGTGCGCCGGATGTGCGGCGCGATGCGCATATGCGCGCCGAGCATGTCCTCATAGGTCGGCACGATCAGGCCATCGGGCGTGCCAGTGTCCGGGCGTGTGGGGGCAGGGGCGTCCTTCATCACGCGGCATCCTTCCGAGCAAAGCTGCGGCTCCCGGTCCGGTAGACCTCCTGCGCCGCCGCGACCCCGGAGCCGAGCCGGATGTCGAGGCCGAGATCGACGAGGCACATCTCGGCCGTCGCAATGCCCGACAGCGCCATGACATCTGTCATGCTGCCGAGATGCCCGATGCGGAACACCTGTCCGGCCACTGCGCCGAGCCCGCCGCCAAACGCGACGCCGTAGGCGGACGCGGCATGGCCGACCACCCGGCCCGCGTCAAAGCCGGGCGGCGTGCGGATCGCGCTGACCGTGTCGGAGTAAAGCTCGGGGCTCTGCGCGCAAAGCTCGAGCCCCCATGCCGAGACCGCCGCCCGCACGCCCGACGCGATGCGGTGATGGCGGGCAAAGACGTTCTCGAGCCCTTCGTCCAGGAGCAGCGTGCAGGCGTGGCCGAGCCCGTTCATCAAGCCGACGGCGGGCGTGTAGGGATAGCCGCCCGCCGCGTAGCTGGCCTCCATGTCGCGCATGTCGAAGAACGCGCGGGGCAGCGTGGCGCGGTGTTGCGCCTCCATCGCCTTGGCGCTGAAGCCGACGATGGCGAGCCCGGCGGGCAGCATGAACCCTTTCTGCGAACCCGAAATAGCTGCATCCACGCCCCAGGCGTCGAACTGGAAGTCGATCGACGCGATCGACGAGACGCCATCGACAAAGAGGAGCGCCGGATGCCCCGCCCCATCCATCGCGCGGCGCAGCGCGGCAATGTCCGAGGTCACGCCCGTCGCGGTCTCGTTGTGTGTGGCCAGCACCGCCTTGATCCTGTGGCCCGAGTCTGCCGCGAGGATCTCGCAGAACCGCGCATGCGGCAGACCCGCGCCCCAGGGCGCGTCGACCACCTCGACGTTGAGGCCGAGGCGTTCGCACATGTCGATCCACCTCTGCGAAAACATCCCGTGCCGCGCCGCCAGCACCGTGTCACCGGGGCAAAGCGTGTTGGTCAACGTCACCTCCCACCCGCCGGTGCCGGTGGACGGGAACACAAAGACCTCCGCCGTCTCGGATTTGAGCACCCGGCGCACACCGTCCCGCGCGGCATCCAGGATGCCGGCAAAGAGCGGCGAGCGGTGATCGACCGTCGGCATGTCGCACGCGCGCCGCAGCGCCTCGGGCATGTTCGTCGGGCCCGGGATAAAGACTGGGTTCTGGAAACTCATGGCGTCCTCCTCGCTTGGCATCGGTCTAACGCAGCGCGTGGCCGTAGGAAATTTTTGCATAAAGCCGCGAGATGCGTGCGCTGTCTTCAAAACGCGCCGTATTTTCAGGCGCTTGTATTTTTCAGATTGCGAAATAAAATTTCATCTATGAAAAAAGGAGGCCGCCATGCCCGAGACGATGCCCTCTGAGGACGCCCCGCGGCGTGCCCGCGGCAGGCCGCGCGGGTGGGATGACAAGACCGAGCAGAACACGATCAAGTCGCTCGACCGGGCCATGGAGATCTTCGAGTACCTCAGCACCGAGCAGGGCAAGACGCTGTCCCAGCTGTCTGCCGAGCTCTCCCAGTCGCCCGCCACCGTCTACCGCGTGCTTGTCACGCTTGAGGCGCGCGGGATGGTCGAGTTCGACGGCGAGGCGCAGCGCTGGTACATCGGCGCGCGGGCCTTTGTGATCGGTGCGCGCTTTTTGCGCCGGACCAGCCTCGTTGACCGCGCCCGCCCCATCCTGCGAAGCCTGATGGAGCGCACCGGCGAGACCGCCAACCTCGGCGTGGAAAAGGGCGGCATGGTGCTCTTTCTCAACCAGGTGGAAACGCACGAGAGCATCCGTGCCTTTTTCCCGCCGGGCACCTTATCTGAGATGCACGCGTCCGGCATCGGCAAGGCGCTGTTGGCGTACATGGATGCCGCGCGTTTTGCGCGCTGGATCGAGGGGCGACAGCTTGCGGCGTTCACGCAGCACACGCTGGTCACCCCCGAGGCGCTCAGCGCAGAACTCACCCGGACCCGCGCGCGCGGCTATGCGGTCGACGCGGAGGAAAAGAACCTCGGCATGCGCTGCATCGCGGCGCCGGTGTTCGATATGTCGGGAGAGGCGGTGGCCGGTATCTCCGTCTCCGGCCCCGCCTCCCGGATGCGCGTGGACGCAACGCACGCGCTTGGCGAGGCCGTGCTCGCCGCGGCCCGTGCGTTGACACGGGCAATTGGTGGGCAGGATTTTGCGGGGGAGGCGGGGGCATCGCTTTAGAGGCGTGCGGCCTTCAAGCTTATCCACTTCACTCAATCCAAAGCGCCCGCTTGACGGGAACTGTCAAGCCGCGTCATGCCGAAGGCATGCCTCTGGCATGGCCCGCCCTCCTGGGGCGGCGCGATGCGCCACCCCGCGGGACGGCGCGTGAACGTCTGTTGCGACTGTATCAGGCTTCACGTCGCTCACTATAGACAGCGCTCACGCAGGCCGCTGCCTCTGCCGCAGCGCCGCGTGGACAAAGACCGGCGCAATACACAGCGCCGACAGGCACGCCAGCAGCGCGAACCCGCCCGTCTCGAAGACCGCTTTGAAGGCTGCCGTCCCGAGCGACATCGCCGCATAGGTCGTGGCACTGTAGAGCCCCAGGATCGTGCCGCGCTCGTTCGGCGACAGCGCCGTCAGCGTGCTGACCAGCAGGTTGAGCCCCAGGTGATTGACCGCGCCCCACACAAGGCACGCTGCCACGATCAGCACCGCCGAGTGCGCCAGCCCTGCAAGGCCGAGGTACACGGCCACCAACCCGCCAAAGACCACCGGCGCCGCCCGAACCGGCCCGTGCCGGTCCAGCAGCCGGTCCAGCGGGGCAATTGCGCCAAACCCGATCCCGTATGACAACGCGGCAAGGCCAGCCGTGGTGGTCGGCCAGCCCAGTACCTCCGTCAGATGGGCGCCGAGATAGGCGTAGAGCCCGTAAAAGGCCGCCATGTAACACGCCACCCCAAAGAGCATCGGCGGCAGCCCCTCGATCCGCAGCGCGCGCAGCGGTGAGGTCACGGTCGCGGCCCGCGCGCGTTCGGTCAGGTTCGCCCGCCGCAATGCGATCAGCGCGCCAAGCGAGCTCACTCCGAGCAGCGCAAAGACGGCCCGCCAGTGCAGCACATCCGACAGGACCGACGACAGGGCGACGCCGGCCACGAGACTCAAGGTCCACCCGGTCAGCACCTTGCCCAGCGTCTCGCTCTCGCGGCCCTTCGGCGCGATGTCTGCCGCAAGGCCATAGATCGCCGGCAGCGCGAGACCGGCCGCCAGCCCCGCAAACGCCTGCGCGATGACAAGCGTGACCAGCGTCTGCGCGACCGCGCTGACCCCGAGCACCAGGACCAAGGCCGCCAGTGCCGCCATCAACGCCCGCCTGAGCCCGATGCGGTCCGCCTGCGGCGCCAGCACCAGCGCACTCAACGCCGTGCCTGCGCCGTACGCTGCCGCCGCCAACATCACATCCGGCGCGCTCCGTCCTTCGAACGAGGCAGCCACATCCCCGGCGATCGGGCTCAGCACCAAAGAATTGGCGCCGACAATGCCGATTGCCGCGGTCAAGAGCCAGACAGGGTTCATCAAAGGCGTCCTTTTTGGGCGGAGGCATAGACAAGGCCGGAGCTGCGCGATACCCCATTCGGCTAGCCGTATGGAAAAACGAATGGGATTCTGCGGATGGCAAAAGACGCCGAGGGTTTGGACCGGATCGACCGAAGCCTGTTAAGGCTGCTGACCCAAGACGCGGAGCAAAGCTACGCCGACCTCGGGCGCGCGGTGGGACTCTCGCCACCCGCGGTGCACGAGCGGGTCAAGCGCTACAAGGCGACCGGGCGGATCACCGGCGTCGTGGCGCAACTCGATCCGGCGATGACAGGCAAACGGTTCCTCGCCTTCATCCACGTGAACACGACCGGCTGGGGCAAGAGTGAGGCGCTCATGCAGATCGAAGAGCTGCCGGAAGTCGAGGAAATTCACTCGGTCACCGGCGACACCTGCATGATCGTCAAGGTGCGGATGGAAAGCACGCAGGCGATGGAGGCGCTTCTGGCCCGGCTCTATGCGCTGCCTGAGGTGATCTCGACCAAGAGCTATGTGGCGCTCTCCACCTATCTCGAACGGCCCGTGCAGCCCGGCATCTCGGACATAACGCATCGGCCTGATTGCTAGTGGAAGCAGTCTCAAATCTCTTGCGCATCGGCATAAATATAAGCGCCCGCCTGACGGTCGCGTCAGGCCGAAGGCATTCCTTCGGCATGACCCGCCCCCGCCAAACCGAAGGTTTGCCTTCAGCAAAACGGGCGGCGCGATTGCGTCACCCCGCGGGACGGCGCGTGCACATCGGTTTTCGAATGGATCATGTCTATGGTTACCTGCCAAAAATCTCTGACCCTAGGCGCGAACGCGACCTGCTCAGGGGTCAGAGACCTCCGGGTTTGCCTCGGTGATGCCAGCGTGGTCGCGACTCCCTCTAAAGATCAGCCGCGCCGATACCGCCGCGACCAGCAGCCCGCCGGCCATCCACGCGAGCGATCCCGGCGCGGCGACCAGCCCGAGGAGCGCGGCGGCGGCGCCGCCAACGACCATCTGCAACGCGCCGAGCACCGAGGAGGCAAGCCCGCCTTCACCGCCCTGCGGCGCAAGCGCGAGCACGGTCGAGATCGGCACCACGAGACCCAGCCCTGCGGTCAAGGCAAAGAGGCTCGCGATGGCAAGCCACAGCGGCGGCGGACCGAGCAGCGCCAGCACCAAAGCGCCCAGTGCCGCGGCGACATAGAGGTTAAGTCCCAACGTGACCGTGCGCGTAGCGCCCTGCTTGTCTGTCAGCGCGCCGCCCCCGCCCGCCGCCACCACAAAGCCGAAGGCTATCGCGGCGAACGCCAGCGCAAATTGCGTGGGCGAGAGGCCGTAGGTCTCGGTGAAGACAAACGGGGCGGCGACGATCAGGATGGCAAAGGCGGCAAATCCAAAGCCCCCCGTCAGGGCCGGACGGAGGAAGGCACCGTCGCCCAGCATCTCCCGGCTGCGGCGCAGTACGGCGCCTGCCGTCGGTTTGCGCAGCTCCCGCGTGCTTTCCGGCAGCAGGAGGAGCGTGATGACAAAGGCGGCGATGCCAAGCCCCGCGAGTACCCAAAAGATGCCGCGCCAGGCCATCATCGCCAATAGCCCGCTGCCGCTGAGCGGCGCAAGGAGCGGCGAGGCGGCGGTGATGACCATGATGACGCCCATCAGCTTGGCCGCCTCTGCGTCGTCGTAAAGGTCGGTGACCACCGCGCGCGGGACCACCATCAACGCCGCCGCACCCGCCGCCTGCACAAGGCGCAGCGTGATGAGGCTGGCCACCCCGGGCGCCAGCG
Source organism: Pseudaestuariivita sp. (assembly GCF_052825805.1). Lineage (NCBI taxonomy): Bacteria > Pseudomonadati > Pseudomonadota > Alphaproteobacteria > Rhodobacterales > Paracoccaceae > Pseudaestuariivita > Pseudaestuariivita sp. The sequence continues at coordinate 135,736 of NZ_JBRBVB010000015.1, forward strand.
CGCAGCCAATGCTTGCCACGACAAAGACCGCAGCCCCTGCGAGCAGGACGGGCCTGCGCCCCAGCCGGTCCGCCATCGGTCCCCAGACAAGCTGCGCCAGACCAAAACCCGCAAAATAGGCGATCAGCGTCAGCTGGACGCCGGCGGAATCGGTCGCGAGCGCCTCCTCCATCGCCGGCAGCGCCGGCAGGTAGAGATCCGTCGCCAAAGGCCCCAACGCCGTCAGGCTGCCGAGGACCAGCGCGATCTCCCACAGGGCGGGCGCGGCGCGCGTCATGCGGAGACCTTCCGCCCCCAGACGAGGAAGGGCATCGCGTCGCGCGCCATCTTTTCCACCCGGTCGACGACATCGCCCGAGGTGAAGGCGACCTTTGGCAGGTCCTCGGACACCAAGAGCGACTTGAGCTTGATCGCGTCGGCGTGGCGGTGCTCGGACTGCGGCTCGAACCCGCGCGGCATGGAGGTCAGGCTGTACTCGGTCGAGAGCGCCCGCCCGGCCTTGTCGAGGGAGGCGCGCACGTCGTCAAACGCCTCCGCCTCGTCCACCATCGCCTCGCGAAAGGGTTTCAGCGCCTTTGGCGCGAGGTTGTGCCAGCCCGTGCCGGCAAAGCCGCCCTTTGCCTCCATATGCACGTAGAGCAGACCGCCGGTCTCGCGCTTGGTCCCCGAGGGCGTCAGCACGGCGGCGATCGAGGTCTTGTAGGGCGACTTGTCCTCGCTGAAGCGCACATCGCGGTTCATGCGGAACTTGGTCTTGGGGTTGCCCTGCAGCGGCACCTCGGCGTCCGCGAGCCGCTCGGTCAGCGCGTCGAGCAGATCGAGGAAGGGCGCCTCGACGTAGTCCTTGAACTCGGCCTTGTGGGCGTGGAACCACTCCTTGTTGTTGTTCTCGGCGAGCCCTTCGAAGAAGGCAAAGCTCTTTTCCGTAAATCCATGTCCGGCCATCGTGAAACCCTCTATTCTGCTGCAAACTTCTGCGGAGGTGTGGCGCGGCGCGTGCCGCGTTTCGACGTCACCTTTGGAGGCGAATCCGCGTTGTCTTTGTCCGTGGCTTTGACCGTGGCTTTGTCGTTGCCATTGTCCTTGGCTTTGGCCTCCGCTTCCTTGCGCTGGCGCTTTTCCTCGCGGCGCTCCTTGCGCAGGTAGGTGTGATAAAGCGCCGGCACACCGATCAGCGTCAGGATCGAGGCAAAGCCTAGACCCGCCATGATCGCCACCGCCATCGAGGCAAAGAAGGCGTCCGACAAGAGCGGCACCATCCCGAGGATCGTCGTCGCCGCCGCCAGTACCACTGGGCGTAGACGGCTGACGGAGGCGGCGACGATGGCCTCGGACTGCGGCTTGCCCTGCTCGTCCTTTTCCATGTCGATCTCCTCGACCAGCACGATCGCGTTCTTGATCAGCATGCCCGAGAGGCTCAGCAGCCCCAACAGCGCGGTAAAGCTGAACGGCAGCCCGGTGAAGAGGAGCCCGATGCCGACCCCGGTGACCGCCATCGGCACCACCGTCCAGATCACCGCCGTCTGGCGCAGCTTGCCAAAGAGCAGGATGGTGATCAGCAGCATCGTGCCAAAGGCGAGCGGCATCTGCTTGCCGAGGCTCTCTTGCGCGGCGCCCGCGCTTTCGAACTCGCCGCCCCAGGCAAAGCTGTAGCCCGGCGGCAGGTCCATCGCCTCGATCGCGGCGCGCACCTCGCCAAAGGCTTGCGGCGGCAGGGTACCGGGTACGGTGAACGCCTGCACACTGATGGTGTTCACCCGGTCGCGGCGCTGGATCAGCGTGTCGCGCGCGATCACGTCGAACCCGTCGATCACCTGCGCCAGCGTCGTGTAGCTGCCGGTGCTGGGCGCAAAGATCGGCTGGTCGAGCAGCACGCCGTCGCCGGTCTGGTCGCGCTCGGGCGTGCGCACGATGATGGGGATCAGCCGGTCGTACTCGCGGAAGGTCCCGGCGCGCACGCCGTCCGTCGCCAGCGCCACGACCTGCGCCACGTCCGAGCGCGAGATGCCAAGCGCCTGCGCGCGGTCGGTCGCGTAGATCGGGCGGGTCACCAGTTCGCGCTCGCGCCAGTCGATCCGCTCGACCTCCAAAAGCTCCGTCTGTGTTTCGAAGATGCGCTGTGCCTCGGCGGCCAGCATGCGCAGCTGGTCGGGGTCAGGCCCGGAAAGGCGCACCTCCACATCCGCGCCCACGGGTGGGCCATAGATGATCTGCTGCACCCGCGTCTCCGCCCAGGGCACGGCGCGCGCCGCAAAGGCGGTCAGCGCGTCGCGCAGCGCGGGGATCTGCGTGTGATCGTCCACACGGATCACCAGCTGGCCAAAGGAGGGGTCCGGGTCGGCGGGTGTGTAGGTCAGCATGAAGCGCGTCATGCTCTCCCCGATGGTCGTGGTGACCGCGGTCACATCCTCGCGCGCCAGGAGCCAGTCCTCGAGGATTTCGAGGTCGTCGCTGACGGCCTCTACCGAGCTGCCCTGCGCGCCTTTGTAGTTGAGGTAGACCAGCGGCGTTGTCGCGGGCGGGAAGAACTGCTGTTTGACCCCGCCCATTGCGCCGATCCCCGCAGCCGTCGCGCCGATGAGCGCCACGATCACCAGCCAGCGCACCCGCAGGCTGCCGCGCACGACGGCGGCATAGGCGCGAAAGAACATTGTGTCGTAAGGGTCCTTGCCATCGCCACCGCGCTCGACCTTGAAAAAGTAGCTGGCGAGCAGCGGCGTGACCGTGACAGCCGTGATCCACGACAGCATCAGCGAGATACTGATGACCGCAAAGAGCGAGAACATGAACTCGCCCGAGCTGTCGGGGCTGAGCCCGATCCCGGCAAAGGCCATGATCCCGATGATTGTCGCCCCGAGCAGGGGCAGCTGCGTGCGGCGCGCGGCCTCGGCGGCGGCCTCCTCTGCCTTTCTGCCGCGGCGCATCTGGATCTGCATGCCCTCGGCGATCACGATGGCGTTGTCGACGAGCATCCCCATCGCGATGATGAGCGCGCCAAGCGAGATGCGCTCCACCTTGATGTCGAAGATGTTCATGAAAAAGAAGGTGAAACTGACCGTCAGCAGCAGTGAGCCGCCCACGACCACCGCCGCGCGCCACCCCATGAAGAGGGCGAGCACGCCGATCACCACGCCCACCGACATTGCAAGGCTGCCGAGAAAGTCCTGATTGGCGGTGTCCACGACGCGGTGCTGCTCGTAGATCGGCTCGAGCGTGACACCCACCGGCAAGAGCGGCACCAGCTCTTCGAGCCGCTGCTCGACCCGCTGGCCGACCGACACGATGTTTTCGGAGATGAGGCCCGCGACTCCGATGGTGAACGCCTCCGCGCCGTTGTGGCGGATGATGTGGCCGGGATCGTCGACGCGGGCGCGGGTGACCTCGGCCACGTCCGTCAGGTTGATGACCTCGCCCTGAAAGCCGAACGTGAGCGCGCTGATCTCCGAGACCGAATCGTCGAGCGCCGGCGCATCGACTCGCAGGTTGCGGCCCGGCTCGTCCGCCGAGCCCGTCGGCACGATCGTGTTCGCCGAGGCCACCGCACCCAGCACCACGTTGGGTGGCACGCCGAGCGTGGTCAGCGTCTCGCTCGACGGCTCGACAAAGATCGCCTCCTCCGGCAGGCCCAGCACCTCGGCATTGGCAACACCGTCGACGGCCAGAAGCTCGCGTCGCAGGAACGTGCCGATCTCCCAGACGTCCGCATCCGAGTAACCCGGCGCGGTGACCGCGTAGAGCAGACCGTAGACGTCGCCAAAGCTGTCGTTGACCACCGGCGGCAGCGCGCCCTCGGGCATGTTCGGCATCGCGTCCGCGATCCGATCGCGCATGTCGTCCCAGACCTGCGGCAGCTCGGTGCCGTCATAGGTGTCCTGGATGGTGACCTCGATCACCGACAGGCCCGGCGTGTTGGACGAGGTGACGAAGTCGATCTCGTCCATCTGCTGGATCTCGGCCTCCAACACTTCGGAGACCTCGACCGCCACCTCCGCCGCCGTGGCGCCGGGATAAGGCGTGATGACCAGCGCCGATTTGAGGGTGAAGACCGGATCCTCGAGCTTGCCGACGCTGAGGTAGCCCGCGGCGCCGCCAAAGAGGCAATAGAGGATCAGCAGCCACGTATAGAGCGGGCGCTCGATGGCCAGACGTGCGATTTGCATGGGCTCAGTTCCCCTCGACGATCAGGCCGGTGTAGCGCGCGAGCCGCGTGTCGGGGCCAACCATGTGGCCGCCGAGCTCAACGATCTCGGTACCGGGCGCGACACCCTCGATCAGGAGGTCCACCCCGGTGGTCGAACGGACTTCGACGGGGGTGATCGTCGGGCGCAAGACGCCCGCCTCTCCATCAACGGCCACCACCGCCGTCTGGCCATCGGGCCGCGTGATCACGGCACTGGCCGGCACGGCTACGGCGTCGCCGGTGCGCGGCAGTCGCGCGGTCACGGTCACCGTCTTGCCGGGCAGCACGCGCGGCGGCACCTCCCCCTCGACCACCAGCGAGATCGTGTAGCTCTGCCCGACCCGCCCGGTCTCGGCCTGTATTTCGCGAAAAGCCAGCGGCACCGCCTCCGTCTGACCTGGTAGCACGGTCGAGAACTCGGCCAGCGACGGGTCCCCGATCATGCCAAGGATCCGCTCGGGCAGGTCGAATTCGACGCGCGTCTCCGACAGGTTGTGCACCCGCACGATCGGCTGTCCGGGAGAGATGTTGGTGAACGTCGCCACCAGCCGGTCCGCCACGATCCCGTCAAAGGGTGCTGTCAGCTGCGCATCGGCCAGCGCCTCGCGCGCATCGCGCAGCGCAACCTCCGCCAGATCACGCGCGGTGCCCGCGTCCTGCGCCCGCACTTCGGACGCCACGTTGCGGGAGGCCAGCGTCTGGGACCGCTCGAGGTCGCGCTCGGCCTGCGCCAGCGTCAGCTCGGCGCGCTCCACCGCCCGCTCGAAGGGATCGAGGTCGAGCGCCGCCAGCTGCGTGCCTTTCGCGACGACCGAGCCGCGCGGCGCGTCGAGCACCGACAGGTAGCCCGGCACCTGAAACGACAGGTCCGCCGTCTCGAGCGCGGCGATCCGGCCAAAGAACTGCCGCTCCTGCACGCGGCCGGCCTCTCCGACAATCATGGTGCGCACAAAGAGAGCTCTCGCCTCCGCCCCGGATTGCGGGCTAGTCTCCTCGGCGAGGCTGGCGCTCGCACAAAGCGCTGAAAGGACGATCGCGCGCGCAGCGCAGCGCAGGGCGTGGGCAGTGATGGCTTGCATCATGGGGGCGGGCTCCTATGTCACTAACCGACCGTTCGGTTGGGAACTAGACGCGGCTCGGGAGGGGTCAAGAATGAAATCTGATTTTTTTGCTGCGAACTCCGGCGCGGCCGGCGGCGCAGACCCGGGAGCGGGCAGCAGCCGCAGGGACGAGATCACCCGGATTTCGACGGAACTCTTTTTGGCGAACGGGTTTGCCGCCACCTCGATGAGCAAGGTCGCCGCGGCCTGCAACATCACCAAGGCCAGCCTCTATCACCATTTCGACGGCAAGGAGGCGCTGTTTATCGCCTGTGTGACCCACGGCTACGCAGCGGCGCTCGAAACGCTTCGCGTGCTCGAAGCGGACAAAGCGCTCGATCCGGTTTCGCGGCTGCGCGCGGCGATGGGGGTGCTGTACGACGTGTCGATCAATTCCCCGATGGGGCGCATGTCACCGCTGATCGCCGAAGTCTCGCGCGCCTTTCCCAAGGTCGCCCGCTCGTTTCACAGCCAGTATATCGCCCGGCAACAGGACATCCTGTGGCGCATGGTCGAGGACGGCATCGCGCGCGGGGCGTTCCGGCAGGTCGACAAGCAGGGGTTCTTTCACCTCCTCTTCGGGCCCATCGTGACGCTTTCGCTGTCGCGCGAGATGTTCACCAGCTTTGACGATCTTGAGGACCACTTCCCGGTCCGTCACCTCAGGGACCATCACATCGACTCGATGCTGACGTATTTGACCATGCGCCGTTGACATCCAAGCCAAGCGGTTAAGGGCCGGCGGCACTCGGCCCTGAGTGCGCCGGTTGCTTGGCGAAGATCGCGCTTCGGTAAATCCGGGCGCCGCCGTCAGCGCCGCGTTCTGAACGCGTGCCGCTCAGCTCTCTTTCGACACCCACAGGTTCTTGCCGCTGACCGTGTCGGTCTTGCGTTTGAGGTTCATCGTAAGCGCGTAGGCTTCGGGCAGGTAGTGCACCTCGATATGCTGGATCGGCACGTCGTCCTGGTCCCGCACGGTGCGCGTGATCTTGAGCAGGGGCGCCCCGATGGAGGTTTGCAGCCGGTCCGCCAGGTAGGGATCCGCGAGGGTGGCCGTCACCCGTTGCTCGGCGGAGGTCACGACGTGGCCTGCCGCCTCGATCAGCTCGAGGATCGGCTTCCTGGTCAGGTCGGACTGGGTAAAGCTGCGCCCGATATGCGCCGGGATATACGACAGGATGTGCGAGAACCGCGCGCCCTTGTAGTCGCGGTAGCGCTCGACGCGCTGCACCGTGGTGCCGGCCACGACACCCATCGTCTGCGCGATGCGCTCGGGCGCCTTGACGTAGTCGAGCGAGATCACCCCCACCGTCGTGGACGAGCTGATGGCCAAGAGGTTCTCCATCAGCCCGCCAAGCTCGGCGCTGACGGGGGCCTGCACGATGGTGTCCGACACGACGGTCCCGCGCCCGCGGGTGCGGGTGACGAGGCCCTCGGCCGCGAGCTCGTTCATCGCGCGCTTGGAGGTGATCCGCGAGACGGAGAACATCTCGCTGACCTGCTCTTCGGACGGGAGCCGGTCGCCGCGCACCAGCTCGCCGTTCAGCATCTTTTGCCGGAAGAGCAGGTAAATCTGGTGGTAGAGCGGCGTTGCGCTGGCGGGGTCTACGGCGGTGCGGTCGTTCGGGCTCATGCTGCGTCCTGCGTTTGGCTGCCATGCCCGAGCGGCACGCCTGCGTCGGCCAGAAATCCGTAGAGCGGCTCGCCGGGCAGGGCGCGCGCCAGGATCTCGCGCGTCCGGGCAAGCCGGTCGAGGTCGATCCCGGTCTCGAACCCCATGGCGTCGAGCATGAAGGCCAGGTCCTCGGTCACGATGTTGCCGCTTGCGCCGGGTGCCGCGGGGCAGCCACCCAGACCGCCGAGCGAGGCATCGAGGGTGCGGATCCCCTCGTCGAGCGCGGCAAGCGCGTTGGCAAGCCCGAGCCCGCGGGTGTTGTGCAGATGCACCCCGGTCAGCTTGTCGCCGACGGCGGCGCGCACCGCGCGGATGCGTGCGCGGATCATCGCAGGGTTCGCGTAGCCCGTGGTGTCCGAGAGGCCGACCTCCGCCGCGCCCGCGGCGAGCGCCGCCTCTGCAAGCTGTACGACCTTGGCCTCCGGCACCGCACCCTCGATCGAGCAGCCGAAGGCGGTGGCGATCCCCACCTCGAAATGCGGGCGCGTCTCTTCGGGGACGGCGTCGACGGCGGCGCGGATCTGCGCGATCTCCTCGAGCACCTGCGCATGGCTGCGGTTCACGTTGCGCTGCGAATGCGTCTCGGACGCCGAGAGCGGCAGCGACAGCTTGTGCGCGCCCGACTTCAGCGCGGCGCGCGCGCCGGTGAGGTTCGGGACAAGGACAGCCACGGCAAGGCCGTCGATCCGGCAGGCCGCCTCCACAAGTGCGGCGGTGTCGGCCATCTGCGGCATGGCGCGGTAGTTGACGAAGGAGCCGACCTCGATCTCGCGCACGCCGGCGGCGGCCTCGGCGGTGATCCAGTCGATCTTGGCCTCGAGTGGCATGACGCGGTCGATGCTTTGCAGCCCGTCGCGCGGGCCGACTTCGCTGATCAGAACGGGGTCGGGCATGATTTTCCTTTGAATGCGCCTTTGGTATGCTTATATAACAAATACTCCGGGGCGATCAAAGAGAGCTTTTATGAACCTTCTGGGCGGCGTGCGTGTGATCGAGTTCTCCCACATGGTCATGGGGCCGACCGCGGGCATGATCCTCGCGGACCTGGGCGCGGAGGTCATCAAGGTCGAGCCGCCGGGCGGGGACAAGACGCGCGACCTGCCGGGATCGGGCGCGGGCTATTTCGCGATGTTCAACCGCAACAAGCGGTCCATCGTGCTCGACATGAAGTCCGAGGCGGGCAAGCAGGCTGCCTGCGATCTGATCCGCGGCGCAGACGTCGTCATCGAGAATTTCCGCCCCGGCGCGATGGAGCGGTTGGGGCTGGGACCTGCCGATGCTAAGGCGCTCAATCCGCAGATCATCTACCATTCCTGCAAGGGGTTCCTCAGCGGCCCTTACGAAGAGCGCACGGCGCTTGACGAGGTTGCGCAGATGATGGGCGGTCTTGCCTACATGACCGGACCGACGGGACGTCCATTGCGCGCGGGCGCCTCGGTGATCGACATCATTGGCGCCATGTTCGGCGTGATCGGCATTCTCGGTGCGCTGCATCGCAAGGGCAGGACCGGGGAGGGGGCGCATGTGGCCTCCGCGCTCTACGAGGCGACGGCGTTTCTCGTCGGGCAGCACATGGCGCAGCACGCGGTCACGGGCCAACCGGCGCCGCCGATGCCCGAACGGATTTCCGCTTGGGCCGTCTACGATGTGTTCGAGGCTGCGGACGGCCAGATCTTTGTCGGCGTCGTGAGCGACGGGCAGTGGCAGGCGTTCTGCGCGGCCTTCGGGTTCGACGCCTGGGGCGCCGATCCCGCGATGGCCAGCAACAAGGGCCGGGTCGCCAAGCGCGATCAGATCATCCCCGCGCTGCGGTCCGTGTTTGGCGCAATGACAACGGCGGCGCTCGAGGCGCGCCTCGGCGAGGTCGGGCTGCCCTTTGCGCCGATCCGCCGGCCGGAGGACCTGGCCGGTGACGTGCACCTCAAAGCAAATGGGCTGGTCGATCTGACGCTGCCGGACACAGGGGAAATCGTCTCTCTCCCGGCGCTGCCGATCGAGGTCGATGGCAGGCGCGCCGAGGTGCGCCGCGACCTTGCCCGGCCAGGCCAGCACACCGAGGGCGTGCTGCGCGATCTGGCACGGGCGGCAGAGGCCAGCGCCGCCAAGAGCGCGGCGGAATGACACGCGCGCGGACGGCCATTGAAAAGCTGCGCGCGCTGCACACCGTCAAGACCTACGAGGATGGCAGCGCGCTGATCTGGATCGACCGGATCATGCTGCACGAGCGGACGGGCTCCATCGCGCTCACCAACATGCGCGACGAGGGGCGGGCGATCCGGGACCCGGAGATGGTGTTTGCCACCATCGATCACATCGTCTCGACCCGGCCCGGCCAGCGCGACGCGGCGCGTGCGCCCGGCGGAGCGGTCTTTATCGAGGCGATGCGCGACACCACGCGCGCGCTGGGATTGCGCCTTTTCGACACGCGCGACCGGCGGCAGGGCATCGTGCATGTGATCGCCCCGGAGCAGGGCATCGCGCTGCCCGGGATCACGATGGTCTGCCCCGACAGCCACACCTGTACGCTCGGCGGGCTCGGCGCGCTGGCCTGGGGGATCGGATCGACGGATTGCGAGCACGCTCTGGCGACGCGCACGCTGCGCATCGCGCCGCAAAAGACGATGCGCGTCTGGCTCAGCGGTACCCGCCCCGAGGGTGTGACGGCCAAGGACATCGCGCTTGCGTTGATCTCGGCCCATGGCGCCGCGGGAGGGCGGGGCTATGCCGTCGAATTCGCCGGACCCGTGGTCTCCGACATGGCCATCGAAGAGCGGCTCACCCTCTGCAACATGGCGGTCGAGTTCGGCGCCTTCACCGGGGTCATCAGTGCGGATGCGCGGACCTTCGATTACCTCAAGGGCCGTCCCTTCGCGCCGCGCGGCGCGGCGTGGGAGGCAGCCTGCGCCCACTGGAAGAGCCTCGCAACGGACCCCGGTGCAGTCTTTGACCGTGAGATCGTGCTCGATGTGGGCGGCGTTGCACCGACGGTGACCTGGGGGACCAGCCCCGAGCAGGCCGTGCGCATCGACGGCAGCGTGCCGGAGCCCGAGGGTGAGACCGCGCGGAGGGCGCTCGACTACATGGGGCTTGCGCCGGGCGCACAGCTTGCGGGGTTGCCGGTCGCCGGCGCCTTTATCGGGTCGTGCACCAACAGCCGGATCGAGGACTTGCGCCGCGCCGCCGGCATCCTGCGCGGGCGGCGTGTGGCGCGCGGGGTCACGGCGGTCTGCGTGCCCGGCTCGACTGCCGTCAAGGCGGCGGCAGAGGCCGAGGGGCTGGACCGGGTCTTTCGCGACGCAGGCTTTGACTGGCAGGAGGCCGGCTGCGCGATGTGCTTTTACGCGGGCGGAGAGACCTTTGCGCCCGGCACCCGTGTCGTGTCCTCCACCAATCGCAATTTCGAGGGCCGGCAAGGGCCGGGCGTGCGCACGCACATCGCCAGCCCCGAAACGGTCGCCTGGAGCGCCGTGCAGGGCGCGCTCGCGGACGTGCGCGCGGCGAAAGCGCTCGTGTCGGGCGAGGTCTGAAGATGAGCGCGGGGCTCAGCACACACACCGGCATCTGCGCGATCCTGCCCGAGGACAACGTGAACACGGATGCGATCATCCCCTCGCGCGAGATGCGGCGCGTCTCCAAGGTCGGGCTCGCGGACGGGCTCTTTGCCGGGTTGCGCTACCTCGAGGGGCGGACGCCTGATCCAGACTTTGTGCTGAACCAGCCGCGGTTTGCCGGAGCGAGCGTGCTGCTTTCGGGGCGCAACTTTGGCTGCGGCTCCTCGCGCGAACACGCCGTCTGGGCGCTGCGCGACTACGGGTTCCGCGCGCTCATCGCCGAGAGCTTTGGCGGCATTTTCTTTGACAATTGCGTGGCCAACGGCGTCGTGCCGGTCGCGCTGGAGGCCGGAGAGCTGGAAACGTTGGCGTCCTGGGTCGAGGCAGACCCGCAGGCGCGTCCTGTCAGCATCGATCTGGAGCAGATGGTTGTGACGGGCGCTGGCCGTGAGGTGCCATTTGCGCTGCCCGGCGCGCAGCGGGACATGCTGATCAAGGGCCACAGCCCGATCGACGTGACGCTCGAAGAGGCGCCGCTCCTCGATGCGTTCGAGGCCGCAGATCGCGCGGCCCGGCCTTGGGTCTATGCGGTGCCGGATGTGGGGTAATATCGCCTGGCGATCGCGTTAGCTCACATCTGCGACCTTAAATCCCACGCTTGTAGCCTAAATCAGAGAACCCGCCTGACGGGCACCGTCAGGCCGCGTCATGCCAAAAGCATGCCTCCGGCATGACCCGCCCCCGTCAAATTAAAGGTTTGCCTCCGGCAAAACGGGCGGCGCGATTGCGCCACCCCGCGGGACGGCGCGTGAGTGTCCGTTCATAGTGCTTTAGGATCCGTGGCGCTCAACTCAAACCGTAGCTGCGTGTCCAGTCAGACGAGCCACCCATGCCGTCAGGTCGTCCGGCTTGTCAGCGCCGCGCCAGGCGACATGGCCGTCCGGGCGCACCAGCACCATCGGCGTCTCGTAGGCGGCGCGCACCTCGGCATGATCGCAGGATTGCAATGTACACGGCACCTCAGCCGTACGGAGGGCTGACAGCATCGCCTTCGCGTCGCTGCCGCACCCTTCGTCCAGCACCACCAGCACATGGCTTGCGCCGTACCAATCGAGCGTGGACACGCCTTTGGACAGCCACACATGCGGCGCGCGCGAGCCGGGCCATGTCGACTGCACCACACGGGCAAAGTCGTCGGGCGGCTCGATGCTGCCATCCGGCACCGTGATCGGGGAGGCGGCGTAGCGGTGCCCGATATGGGCGCCCGCCGAGTTGAACTGACGCGCCATCCAGCGCACATTCTCTGTCAGCCGCGCGCGGGCGGCCTCACCTCCGGGTGTGGCGTCCTCGATGTGGTTCGTGACCTGGCCCATCACAAAGTCGATCGTGTCCGAATTGGTCATCGAGCGCTGCGAGTTCCGCCACGCCACGGGCCGGCGTTCGGCCTCGTAGCTGCCCAGCAGCGCGTCCCCGCCCCAACCGGCAAGCACGGCATCGAGCTTCCACGACAAATCGCAGGCATCGCCGATCCCGGTGTTCATGCCCACCCCGCCCGTGGGCGCAAAGAGGTGCGCCGCATCTCCGGCGAGAAAGACGTTGCCGTCGCGCCAGCGGTGCGCGACTGACTGGTGGTGCTGCCAGTGCGTGACCTGCAACAGCTCGAACTCGAACGGCTTGCCGACGGCGCGGTGCAGCACGGCCTCGGCGTCGATCTCGCGCGTCTCCTTGGCCGGATCGAGAAAGTAGAGCTGGTAGTTCCACAGATCGCGCCCGTTGATCCCCGTAAAGACGCCAAAGGCATCGGGCGCAAAGACAAAATAGAGGTTGCCCACACCCTTGCCGTGCGTCTCGAGGAAGTCCGGCGCGCGGAAATAGAGGCTCACGTTCGACCGCCAGGGCCCGCGCCCGCCAAAGGGGATGCCAAGCGCCTTGCGCACGCGGCTGCCGCCCCCGTCACATCCCACAAGATAGCGCGAGGTGATTTCGTGTGTCGCGCCCGTGTCCACATCCTCGACCGTGGAGACGACGTGGTCGCCGCGATCCTCGAACGACAGATGCCGCTGCCCGTGACGCAGGTCCGTGTGCGGGGCGGCGCGGGCGGCGTCGATCAGGATCGGCTCGAGCGCCTGCTGGCCGATCTGCGTCTTGCCGTAGGGGGACCATTGCAGCTCGCGCCACTTTTCCTCTGACCCCTCGGGCCGGTCCCGCACTTCGTTGATGGAGGGCGAGGCGAATCGCGCCAGCTCGTGTCCGGCGAGACGGGTGCAAAAGATGATCCAGTAATTGATGTCCGCCGGCAGCGCGGCGTCAAAGATCGCGTCGGTCAGCCCCCAGCGGCGGTAGATTTCCATCGAGCGCGCACCCAGCAGCGTCGCCTTGGGGTGCTGGGTGGCGTCCTTTCGGGTCTCGAGGACGATCGAGCTGCGCCCGCGGTGCGACAGGTCTATCCCTAGGGTCAGCCCAACCGGGCCACCCCCGACGACCAGAACTTCGGTGTCGAGACTCATGCCGCGTCCGATGCGGCAGGGGTTGCGGCTTCGGGAAAGAGCGTGCGGTAGCGCTCCGCCCAAATGTCCGTTTCGATCCAGGGCATGAGGCTTTCGCGCGTGAGCGGACGCCCGGCGTTTGCCTCCACCAGCGCCCAGATCAGAGCCACGTTGCACGACAGCGGGATCGGACCGTCCCAGCCCTTGACCGCGACCATCGGCTCGAGCGTGGCCATGCCGGTCCCGAGCATCGCGATCACGTCACACTCGGCGTCCTGCAACTCGCGCAATGCGCCAAGCGTCGCCTTGCCCTTCATCGCGTAGATCGGGTGAAACTTGGCGGCCTCGAGGTCCGGCCCGGTCTTGGCCACCACCTCGAACCCAAAGCTCTCCCAGTAGGGATCGCACTTGTCGTTGAGCGCCTTGGGGTAGGGGGAGATGAGCCCGATCTTTTTCGCGCCCAACACACGCAGCGCCTCGATCGTCGCCCAGGCGGCGGTGTAGCAAGGCACGCCATGCGCCGCCGAGAGCTCTGCCATCAGCTCCTGCTCGCGCTCTCTGCCGATCAAGTAGGAGGCGCCGGTGCAGCCAGCCGCCAGCACGCTGATCGGGGCGTTGGCAAATTCCGCCGCTACGTCCGAGAACTTGGTCGTGTAGTCCACGAGCCGGTCTTCGATCGTGTCCTTGTCGCTGGTCAGGCGCGCGTTGATCATTGACCAGTTTCTAGGCATCAGCGCCCAGAATTCAGGCTCGACGGTTGTGTTGGCCTGCGGGGTCAGCATCCCGATCAGGCCGGCTGTGCCGTAGTCAGATTGTGCCGCCATCTGCGGGCTCCCCCTCTGCGTGTGGTGTGTTCAGTCGGTTGGCCTCAGCGCGGCCAGGGCATCCGCGATCTGCGCGATTTGCCCCACGCTCGACAGGTCCGAGATGGCGGCGTCGTGGCGCTCTGCCGAAAAGGCGGCGCAGCCGTCTTCGAGGACGACACACGGGATATCGCGCACATGCGCGTCGCGCACGGTGGCCGCCACACCGCCGTTCGTGACGATGCCGCACACCAGCAGGGTCTCGATGCCTGTCTTGCGGATCAGCCATTCGAGGCGCGTCATGTAGAATGCGGAATAGGCCACCTTTTCAACGGTGTAGTCGGCGGGCTGAAGGGTATCGACAAGCGCGTGCCCCCAGGCACCGGGCGCAAAGTCGCCCGTGCCGAGGAAGGGGCGCAGCAGCTTGAGATGCGGCGAGATCAGCGGCGCGCCATCTGGTCCCGGCACCAGCGTGAACTGGGTGGAGATGACACTGCCGCCCGCGGCGCGCAGCGCCTTTGCCAGCGGCGCCACCCGCTCGGGCAGGGCGAGGATGGCCTCCGACGACTGGCCCGCGCGGCCATAGGCGCCCTCGGCATCCAGAAAGTCGTTCTGTAGGTCCACGATCAAAAGGGCGGTCCGCTCGGGCCGGAGCGCGGCAAGGGTTTTCTGGGACATGCGTTTGGGGTGTGTCTTTTGTTTTTGACTTTCGAGAAAAAGATATAGAAATATATCCACATGTCAAATGCTGCCCGCTCGATCCTGCGCCCTGCCGCGCGCCTTGTCTCGATGAGGGCACGGTGAAGCCCGTGCTCATCGTGGGTGCCGGCCCCGTGGGGTTGACGCTGGCGTGGCGGCTGAGTTCAGCGGGCCTTCCGGTGCAGGTCTTCGAGGCCGAGCCCGGCATCCCGGACCAGCTGCGCGCCTCGACCTTTCATCCGCCGACGCTCGACATGTTCGACGCCAGTGGCATCACGGCCGAGCTGATCGCTGCGGGTCGGATCACGCCCAGCTGGCAGATCCGCATGCATGACACGGGCGCGCGCGCGGTCTTTGACCTTGGCGTGCTCTCGGACCGTACGGCGCATCCCTACCGCTTGCAGTGCAGGCAGGCGCGGCTCTGCGACGCCCTCCTTGCGCGTTTGCCGGGCGGCTGCGTGCACTTCGGTGCACAGGTTTCACAGGTGGGTCAGCAGGACGGCTCCGCCTGGCTCGAGGTCGCCGGCAGCCGTATCGAAGGCAGTTTTGTCGTCGGTTGCGACGGGGCGCGCAGCATCGTGCGCAAGGCCGCCGGCCTCAGCTTTTCAGGCGAGACCTACCCTGAGAACACCATCCTTGCGACCACCGACTTCCCCTTCGAGGCGCATATCGATGGGCTGTCGGGTGTGAACTACATCTGGGAGCCGCGCGGGACTTTCTCGCTGTTGCGGCTGCCTGATCTCTGGCGCATCTCGCTGCACCCCCGTGCCGGGGAAAGCGCCGAGGACGCGCTCGAAGATGCCGCCATCCAGGCGCGGGTCGATGAGCTTTTGCCGGGTCACCCGCCGATCCAGATCCACGAAAAGCGGGTCTACAGGGTCCATCGCCGGATCGTTGACACCTATTGGCAGGGCCGCCTCGTGCTGGCCGGAGACGCGGCGCATCTCAACTCGCCCAAGGGCGGGATGGGCATGAACGGAGGTGTGCACGACGCCATGGCGCTGGCCGAGGCTCTTGTCGCGATCGCTGGCGGCGCGGCGCCGGGCACGCAGCTTGCGCGGTATGACGCGCAGCGCCGTCCGGTGGCCGCCGAGGAGATCCTTGCACAGGCCGACGCCAACCGAAAGCGCATGAACACCGTCGATCCCGAGGCGCGGGCCGCACATCTTGCTGAGCTCAAGGCGATTGCGGGCGATCCGGCGCGGGCGCGGGCGTTTCTGGCCAAATCGTCGATGTTCGACGGGCTCGCGCGCGCAGCGGCGGCCGTGGCATGAGCGGCGTCTGGGCGATCTTTGGCGGGGCGGGCGGCATTGGCCGGGCGCTGTGCGCGCTCTGCGAGGCGCGGGGGCAGGCGCATGTGGTCTTTGACCTCGCGGCATCGCTTGAGAAGCACCCTCCGGCGTGCGCGAGCCGCGCGCTGGATGCGGGCGATCCCGCGAGCTGTGCGGAGGCCGTGGCGGCGCTTGCTCCTGACGGAGGCTTTGCCGCGGCTGCGATGCTGCCGGGGTTCGTGGGTCCCAAGGCGCCGCTTGCTGCCGGGCCGGATGCGGCGTGGGACGAGGTGATCGCGGGCAATCTGACGGGAACCTACACGCTGATACAGGCCGTGTTGCCGCATATGGCGCGTCCGGGCGGCGCGTTGGTCCTGACGGGGTCGGGGCTGGGGCATTTTCCGCGCCCCGGCTATGGCGCCTATGCCGTGGCCAAGGCTGGCGTTGCGGCGCTGGGCCGGCAGCTTGCGTTGGAGCTTGCGCCGGATGTGCGGGTGAACACCGTGGCGCCGTCGGCGGTCGACACGGCTTTTCTGCGGGGCGGCACGGGGCGTTCGGACGAGGCGCGCGAGACGCGGATCGACGTCGATGCCTACGGCGCGCAGGTCCCGCTGGGGCGCATTGCCCAGCCGGCGGACGTGGCCGGTCCGATGGCGTTCCTGATGGGGCCGGACGCGGCCTACGTGACCGGGCAGACTTTGCATATCAACGGCGGGAGCTTTATTGCATGACACACGGGTTCGCGCTTCCCACCACCGCGCCTGACCGCATCGGAGGGCTCGTCGCAGGCAAGGCCAGTTCGGGTGGCGGGGTCGACCTGCCGGTCTTTTACCCGGGCACGGGCGCGCAGGTCACGGTCCTGACCGAAGACGGTCCCGAGGCGGTGGCAGAGGCCGTGGGCGCCGCGCGCCGTGCCTTTGACGCCGGGCCCTGGCCGCGGCTGGGGACCGAGGCGCGCGCGGCGGTGCTGCGCACGTGCCAGCAAGTGATCCTCGACAATGCCGACGCGCTGGCGCGGCTGGAGTGCCTGAACACGGGGTTGGTGCTGCGTGAGCTGCGGGACCGCCACGTCCGGCGCGCGGCCTACAACTTTGGCTTTTTCGCGGACTTCATCCTGCAGCAGGCGGGCGCACGGTATGACCAGGCGGACGGGTACCTGACCACGGTCAGCCTCGAGCCGGCAGGCGTCGCCGCGCTCATCGCGCCGTGGAACGCGCCCGTTGCGCTGGCCTCGATGAAGGTCGCGGCGGCGCTTGCGTTCGGCAATACCTGCGTGCTCAAACCCTCCGAGCAGACGCCGCTTGCCATCGCGCGCATGGTGGAGCTCTTGAGCGAGGTTTTGCCAGAGGGCGTTCTGAACCTCGTCAATGGGCGCGGCACCGTCACAGGCGCGGCCCTCGTGGCCGACAGCCGCGTGGACCGCGTCAGCTTTACCGGCGGCACCGAGACGGGACGGCACATCATGTCGGCGGCGGGGCGCAACCTGACCCCCTGCACGATGGAGCTGGGCGGCAAGTCGGCCAACATCATCTTTGCGTCTGCCGACCTCGAGCGGGCGCTCGACGGCGCGCTCCTCGGCATCTTTTCCAACAACGGGCAGCAGTGCCTGGCCGGCTCGCGCATCCTCGTCGAGCGGTCGATCTTTGACGACTTTGTCGGAGCCTTTGTCGAGCGAGCCGGGCGGATCGTCGTGGGGGATCCGATGTCGGACACCACCGAGATCGGCCCGCTCGCCTCGCAGGCGCATATGGAGCGGGTGCTCTCGTATGTCGGCATTGCCGAGGCGGATGGAGGCACGCTCTTGACGGGCGGCGCGCGGCGCGCGGACCTCGGGGAGGGCTACTACGTCAGCCCCACGGCGGTCACCGCCCCCTCGAACGACACGCGCGTGGCGCAGGAGGAGATCTTCGGCCCGTTCGGCACCTTCCTGCCGTTTTACACGGCGGATGAGGCGGCCGCGATGGCCAACGCGACGGAGTTCGGCCTCGTCGCCTATGTCTGGTCCGATCACCTGCCCACGGTCATGTCTGTCACGGACCGGCTGCGGGCCGGCGTTCTGTGGGTCAACACGCCCATGATGCGCGAGCTGCGCGCGCCCTTTGGCGGCTACGGCGCCTCCGGCGTCTGGCGCGAGGGCGGTCGGGCCTGCGCCGATTTCTACACCGAAGCCAAGACGACGACGATTCCCAAAACCCCACCGCCCCTGCGCCCGCTCGGGCGCGCCTAGGGCGCCACGACATACCACAGGAGGAAGACCCATGGGATTTCTAAGAAAGAACGCACTGGCCTTTACGGCGCTCGCCGCGATGGCGCTGCCGGCGGCGGCGCAGGACCTCGTGAAGGTCGGCGCCTTTGTCCCCGAGCAATCGGTGGGCGTGGCCAAGGTCATCAAGCCCTGGATGGAGGCCGTCTCGGCTGAAACGGGCGACGTGCGCATGCAGGGGTTCTGGGGCGGCACGCTCGGCAAGAGCCCGTTTGCCCAGTTCGATCTGGTGCAGAACGGGGTGGCGGACGTCACCTGGGTGCTGCCCGGGTACACGGCTGGCCAGTTCCCGGAGCTGAGCCTCTTTGAGCTGCCGTTCCTTTTCGAATCCGCCGAAGAGGCGTCGGTCGTCGGCTGGAAGCTGCACGAGCAGGGCCTGATCTCGGGTCTCGACGGAGTGCATCTGGTCGGCTTTTTCACCACCGAGCCGAACGGCATCTACATGGCCGAGCCGATCGAGAGCCTCGATGACATCTCGGGCAAGAAGCTGCGCTCGGTCGGGCCGGTGCATGCGAACTTTCTCGAGACCTTTGGCGCGGCACCGCAGACGCTGAGCTCGGGCGAGATGAACGAGGCGCTCAACCGCGGCACCATCGACGGTGTCATCCAGAGCTGGTCGGGCCTGCGCACGTTCAAGACGCTGCCGCTGATCTCGCAGGAGTACAAGGTGCCGGTCGGCGTGATCCCCTTCCTGCTGCTCATGAACGAGGACAAGTGGAACAGCCTGACGCCCGCCGCTCAGGATGCGGTGATGAAGCACGGCGGCATGGCCATGGCCGAGATGGGCGCCGAAGCCTACCTTGGCGCGGGTGAAGCGATCGTGGCGGATGTCTCGGCCGAGGGCCGGATCGGGCTCGACGGGCCGAGCGGCGCGGAGATGGACGCCTACGGCGAACGCGCGCAGGCGGTGCACCAGTGGTGGATCGACAACACACCGAACGGCCAGGCGGTCTATGACGCGGCCATGGCGGCGCTGGCCGAGCACCGGGGCAACAGCTGATGGCCGGGAGCGCGGTGCAGGCGCCTGAGGCCAGCGCGGCGCTGGCGCGGCGGCTCGACCGCATCACGCAGTCCGTCGCCCTTGCCGGGTTCTTCGGGCTGGTCTGCATCGCGTTCCTGACCTTTTACGACGGCGCGGCACGCTACCTGGGCATTCCGCGTCTGTCGGGCTTCAGCGACTACGGAGAGCTGGTCTATCCGATCGTCATCTCCAGCTGCTTTTCCGCGGGCCTCCTGCGGCAGAGCAACATCACGGTGCGCGTGATCGGTGAGCTCGCCGGGCCGCGCGTCACCGCCGTGCTCGAGGCCATTGCCGGCCTCATCGTGCTGGCCTTTTTCGCGGTCCTTGTCTGGCAGTTCGTGGAGCTGACGGGCAAGTACGCCGACGCGGGGCGCACGACGCGCACCATTTCGCTGCCGCTTGCGCCTGCCTGGGTCATCACGACCATCATCATGGCGCTCTGCATCCCCGTGCAGGTCTACGTGACCTATGCCTGGATGCGCACGGTCGTCACCGGGCATCCCCCGCCCCACATGCAACTCAAGAAATCGTCCGAGGTCGCGTAAGTGGTCGCAGATCCCTTTGTCGTCGGCACCGCCGGCCTGGTCGCCATGTTCGTGCTGATCCTGATGCAGGTGCCTGTCGGCATCGCCATGGGCGTTGTCGGCGTGGTCGGCACCGGCCTCATCATCGGGTTCGGACCGGCGCTGACGCTGCTTGGCACGGAGCCGGCCTCTGCCATCTCGGCCGAGGGGCTGGCGGTGATCGCCATGTTCCTATTGATGGGCAACCTTGCCAATGTCGGCGGCTTGTCCGGGGAGCTCTACCGGTTGGCCTACGCCTGGCTCGGCCACCGCAAGGGCGGGCTGATCTACGCGACCATCGGCGCCTGTGCGGGCTTCGGCGCCGTCTGCGGCTCGTCGGTCGCCACTGCGGCGACGATGGTGCGCATTGCGCTGCCGGAGATGATCGAGCGGGGCTACTCGCGGTCGCTCGCCTCGGGCGCCATCGCGTCCGGCGGCACGCTGGGCATGATCGTGCCGCCCTCGGTGGTGATGATCCTCTATGCGATCCTGACGGAGAACTCGATCATCGCGCTCTTTCTCGCGGCGGTGATCCCGGGGATCCTGGCGGTCGTCTTTTACTTTGTGGCGATCTCGATCACGATGCGGCTCTACCCGGACCTTGGCCCGGTGGGACCCAAGACCGACTGGACCGAGCGCTGGCGCACGACGCGGGCCAGCTGGGCGGTGCTGCTTTTGGCGGTGGCCGTGTCGGGTGGCATCTACTCGGGTATCTTTACCGTGACCGAAGCGGCGGCGGTGGGCGCCTGCTTGGCGCTGCTCCTCGCGCTCGGGCGGCGGCGTCTGAACACGCCGCGCTTTCTCAGCTGCCTTGGAGACACGGCGTCGAACACCGGGCTGATCTTTGTCATCATCATCGGCGCGTCTGTCTTTTCCTACTTTGCCACGCTCTCGGGGCTGCCGGCGGCGACGGTGGCCTGGATCGAGAGCCTTGGCCTGCCGCCCCTTGCCGTCATCTTTGCGCTCACGCTTTTCTACATCGTGCTCGGGTCGATCTTTGACACCATCGCGGCGATGGTGCTGACGCTGCCATTTGTCTATCCGCTTGTGATCTCGATGGGGTACGACCCGATCTGGTGGGGCGTCGTGAACATCGTGGTGATCGAGCTGGGCATGATCACGCCGCCCATCGGCATCAACGTCTTTGTCCTGCACTCGATGGCCGATGACCTCCCGCTGTCCAAGATCTTCAAGGGCGTGATCCCGTTCCTGCTCGCGGACGTGGTGCGGCTGGTGATCCTGATCCTCATCCCGGGGCTCAGTCTGTGGCTGCCGGGCGCGCTGGGATGGCTCTAGTGGTGGCCTTTCTGGATTTCGTAACTTTAGGCCAGATACACCTCGCCTCATCCCAAGCACCCGCCTGACGGGCACCGTCATGCCGCGTCATGCCGAAGGCATGCCTTCGGCATGACCCGCCCCCGCCAAACCGTAGGTTTGCCTCCGGCAAAACGGGCGGCGCGATGCGCCACCCCGCGGGACGGCGTGTGAACTGGTGGATCCAAAGTGACAGATGAAACGCCGCCTGCCTTAGGACCCGCGCTTGGCCGCCGTCACGATGATCTCGACAAAGAGCTCGGGGCTGGCGAGTTTTGCCTCGCCGCAGGCGCGTGCCGGCTCGCAGCCGTCCGTGACCCAGGCATCCCAGACCGCGTTCATCTCGGCGAAATGCGCCATGTCCGAGAGCCAGATGATGGCCTGCAGGATGTGATCCTTGTCCGAGCCGGCCTCGGCCAGCAGCGCCTCGACCTTGGCCAGCGTCTCTTCGGTCTGGCGTGTGACGCTGTCGCCGCGCGTGCCGACCTGGCCGCAAAGGTAGACGGTGTCGTTGTGTTCGACGATCCGGCTCATGCGTCCGGTGCCGTGATGGCGGGTGATGGTCATGTCATGTCCCTTCAGAAGATCAGGCGCTCCAGCGCAAGCGCCGCGCCAAGAAGCAAAAGCGTGCAGCCGACCACCACCGTGGCCGCCTGGGGTCCCACCTGTGCCATATCCTTGAGCGACGTGCGCACGCCAAGCGCGGCGATGGCCGTCAGAAGGAGCCAGCCCGACGCTGTCCGCGCCGCATCGAGGATCAGCTCCGGCAGGGGGACGAGGTTGTTTAGAAGCACCAGCAGCACGAAGACGGTCAGGAACCAGGGCGGCGCGAGGCCGGCCTTGCCCTCGCGAAAGATCAGCGCGGCGGCCAGCACCGCGAGAGGCAGCAGCGCCACGCGCTGCAGTTTGACAAAGGTCGCCGTGTCTCCGGTTGTCTCCGACATCGAATAGCCCGCACCGACCACCTGCGCGACATCGTGGATCGTCGCGCCGATCAGGAAGCCTGCCTGTTCGGGCGTGTGGCCAAGCGCGCCAAAGAGCACCGGGTAGAGCACCATCGCCAGCGTCGAAAGCGCCGTGACGGCGGCCACGACAAAGAGCACGTCGCGCTCGGACACGCGTTGGCGGGGCAGGACGGCAGCCAGCGCCATCGCCGCCGAGGCGCCGCAGATCGCAACGGCGCCACCCGCAAGCGTGCCAAAGGCCGAGGCACGGCCGGTCACCCGCGCCAGCACGAGGCCCGCGGCCATGGTTCCCGCAACGAGGCCGACGACGGCCAGCACCGGCGCCCAGCCGAGGCTCGCGATGTCGTCAAAGCTCAGCCGCAGTCCCAGAAGCGCCACGCCGAGGCGCAGCAGGAACTTGGACGCGACATCCAGCCCCGGCGCCGAGCGAGGTTCGGCGCTGAGGTGGTGAAAGGCCATGCCGATCAGCAGCGCAAAGAGCATCGCAGGCGCGCCGTAATAGCCCGAGAGGCCCGCCGCGGCGATCGCGATCAGCGCGGCCAGCGCAACACCGGGCCAGGCGTCACGCAGCGCTTGGCTTTGCGTCATTCCGCGGCGTCCAGCTCGAAGGTCTCGTCCGGGAAATACTTGGCCAGCCGGATGTCGGCGGTGCGGGCGTGGCCCTCCATCCCCTCGAGCCGGCTGATGCGCGCGGTGGCTTCGGCCACGGGGCGCGCGCCTTGGCGCGTGGCGCGCTGCCAGGTCACGGTCTTCATGTACTTCTGCACCGAAAGCCCGCCCGTGTAGCGCGCGGCGCCCGAGGTCGGCAGGACGTGGTTCGGACCTGCGGCCTTGTCTCCGAACGCCACCGTCGTTTCCTCGCCGAGAAAGAGCGAGCCATAGGCAGAGAGGCGCGCCAGCCACCAGTCGAGGTCCGCGCATTGCACGTGCAGGTGCTCGGGTCCGTAGCTGTCGGAGGTCGCCGCCATCTCCTCGCGCGTGTCGCACAGGATCACGTCGGCATAGTCGCGCCAGGCCGCTTCGGCGTTCTTGGCGTTCAGCTCGGGGAGCTCGGCGATCAGCCGCGGAACCTCGGCTATCACGGTCTCGGCCAGCGCGCGGCTGTCGGTGACAAGCCAGACCGGCGAGTTGTAACCGTGCTCGGCCTGGCCCACGAGGTCCCAGGCCACCAGCCGCGGGTCCGCATTTGCATCCGCGATGACCATGCTGTCTGTGGGGCCTGCGAACATGTCGATGCCAAGCTCGCCAAAGAGCATGCGTTTGGCCTCGGCGACGAACTGGTTGCCGGGACCGACGAGGATGTCCGCCTTTGGCAGACCAAAGAGCCCCATCGCCATCGCGGCCACGCCCTGCACGCCGCCCATGTTGAGGATGCTGTGCGCGCCCGCCAGGTCCATGGTAAAAAGGATCGCGTCGGGGATGCCATGCCCGGGCTTGGGCGGCGAGCAGGCGGTGATGTGGCCGACGCCCGCCACCTCGGCCGTCGTGATGGTCATCAGCGCAGAGGCGACGTGGCTGTAGCGCCCGCCCGGCACGTAGCAGCCGGCGGCGTTGACGGGGATGTGCCTTTGACCGGCGACAAAGCCGGGGCGGACCTCCATCTGGGCGTCCTGGATGGTGCCCTTTTGCATTTCGGCAAAGCGGCGGATGTTGTCATGGGCAAAGCGGATGTCGTCTTTGAGCCGTTCGGGCACGCGCGCAATCGCGGCGTCGATCTGGTCGCGGGTGGCGCGCGCCAGCCCGGTCCAGCCGTCGAGCTTTTCGGCGTAGCCGAGCGCGGCGTCATCGCCGCCGCTGCGCAGGGCGCCGAGCATCTCCGCCACGGTCGCGCGCACATCGGTCTGGGTGTCGTCCGCCGCCATGGCGGCTTTCTTGAGATAGGTGACGGCCATCGGCGCATCCTCCGGTCTGAAACTGAAACATCGGTGAGGGGAGGCGGGACCGCCGGGAGATTACCCCCGGCGGCGCGCGCCTCGTCGCCGTGTCAGCCAGGCTGGAGAATGCGGATGCGCCACGGGCCTCAGTCCTTCTGATCGGCCCGGCGGAATGCGCCCTGCACGATCCGGTCGATGACCATGGCCACAAAGAGGATGGCAAAGCCGCCGAGCAGGCCCGGGCCCTTGGCCGCGAATTGCAGCGCCTCGAGGATGACCTGGCCGAGGCCGCCGCCACCGATAAGCGAGATGATCACCACCATCGACAGGCACATGAGGATCGTCTGGTTGACGCCCGTCATGATCGACGGCAGCGCCAGCGGCAGCTCCACGTCCTTGAGCAGTTGCCAGCGGGTTGCGCCGAACGCGGTCGCGGCCTCCTTGATCGACTCCGGCACGCCCCGCATCCCGAGCGCCGTCAGGCGGATCACGGGAGGCATGCCAAAGATGATCGTCGCAAGGATTCCCGGCGGGTTGCCGGTGCCGAAAAAGGCGATGATCGGGATCAGGTAGACGAAGGCCGGCAGCGTCTGCATCAGGTCGAGCACAGGCTCCGCGATCCGGTAGGCGCGCTTCGACTTGCCGAACCAGATGCCAAGCGGGATGCCCATCACCACGCAGAGCACCACCGCGGCGCCCACGAGGGCGACCGTCTCCATCGCGATCTCCCAGTACCCGAGGAAGGCGATGTAGGCGAGCGCGGCTGCCGTAAAGATCGCAACGCGCGGTCCGGCCGAGCGCCAGCCGACCACGACGATCACCGTCATCACCACCGGCCACGGCGTGCCGATCAGCGCCAGGGAGATCGCGTCGAGCACTTGCCGGACCAGAAGCACGATCCCGTCAAAGGCGCCCGAGCCGTTGCGGGCGGCGTCGTCGATCACCCCCTCGAGCCACCGGGCGCTGACCGAATAGGTCTCGGGATTGGCGGGGAACTCCGCCATCCAGCCCGGCACGCCCTCCACCGTGAAGCGGTAGACCGTCAGCGGGATGATGACCGCGCCGAGCCCGAGCCCGAGCGCGAGGTTGCGCATCGAGAAGCCGGAGGGCGTGGACTTGGGGTCGACGCGCCAGCGGGCGTATTGCTTTTCGTAGACGATGTTCGAGTAGACTGCCTGCACGAGCCGCAGCACCAGCAGCAGCGCAAGCCCCGACAGCAGGATCCCGGTGGCATCGGCGGCTGCGGACTCCGCGGCCTCCCGCGAGCGTTCGGCGGCGCGCATCAGGTTGTTGCCCAGCGTCTCGAACCGGCTGCCGTCCTCGCCGGCGGCGGTCGCCTCGGCAGCGCGGGTCAGGAACTCCTGCGCACGGGCCTCCTGACGCTCGGCGGTGGCCAGATCGTCGGCGCCCAGCTGGCCCCACGTGCCACGCCCGATCTGCACGATGGCGATGATCTCGAGGATGATGAACGCCCAGAACATGCCCCACACGCCGCGCGCCGAGGACCAGAACGGCCCGGCCAAGAAAGCGGCGAGGTTGAATGTCTTCGGCACGCCCGAGGTCGTGTCGTGGATCGTGTGGAATGCTTTGGCGTAGTAATCCGCCCGCGGTCCGGCAAAGGCGCCGATGGAATCGTCGAGCGCCGCGCGGTCGACCTCGATGTCGCGGACAGCGCCAGAGGGCGCGGCGTTCAGCTCGTTTGGGTCGATGGCGGCCATCTCAGCGCCCTCCCTGGATGCCGCGGAGCAGCACGGTTTTGGAAATCACGCCGACCGGCACGCCGCCTTCTTCGACGACAAGCGGGCCCTCGGTCTGCACAGAGACGTCGATCAGCGCGTCGAGATCGCTCTCCCCGCTCACGCGCGGCGCGCCTTCGGGAACGCCCGCGCCATTCAGCGGCTCCATGATCGTGTGCGCCTTGACCAGCTTGAGGCGGCTGATGCCCTGCACGAACTCGCGGACGTAGTCGTCCGCGGGGGCGGTCACGATCTCTTCGGGGGTGCCGATCTGGACGATCACACCGTCCTTCATGATGGCGATGCGCGTGCCGATGCGGATCGCCTCGTCGAGGTCGTGCGTGATAAAGAGCGTCGACTTGTTGAGCTCCTTCACGAGCACCTTGAACTGGTCCTGCAGCTGCAGGCGGATGAGCGGGTCGAGCGCGGAGAACGGCTCGTCCATGAGCAGGATCTCGGGGTCCGAGGCGAGCGCGCGCGCGATGCCGACCCGCTGCTGCATCCCGCCCGACAGCTCCTTGGGAAGCCGGTCCTCGTAGCCGGCGAGGTCCACGAGGCTGAGGCAGTGATCGGAGATCGCCCAGCGCTTGGACTTGGGGATCTTGCGGATTTCGAGGGGGTAGCCGACGTTCTCGCGCACCGAGCGGTGCGGCATCAGCGCCATGTGCTGAAAGACCATGCCGATGTGACGGGCGCGCATCTCGCGCAGCGCCGTCTTGCCCATGGCACCGACGTCTTCGCCCAGCACGCGGATCGTGCCGGCGGAGGGTTCGATCAGGCGGTTGACGTGGCGCACCAGCGTCGATTTGCCCGAGCCCGAAAGGCCCATGATGCAGAAGATCTCGCCGCGGGCGACCTCGAAGGAGGCGTCGCGCACCCCGATGACCGTGCCGAACCGCTCGAGCGCTTGCGCCTTGCCGATCCCTTCTGTCTGGGCCGCGTTGATCGTCTCGGCAGACCGCTCGCCAAAGACTTTCCACACGCCGGACAGTTCAACCACGTTTTCGGTCATGGGCCACTCCCTGGCGCGTGCGCGCCCGTGTTGCGGTCGTCGGCCCGGCTGGGGGCGTCGACCTTTGTCGTGTCTTGGATGCGGCGCGCGATGACCGCGCGCCGCTTTCGTGTCCGCTCTGCGGATTACTCGCCGGTCAGCCAGCCGAGGACGACGTCCTCGTTGTTGGCCACCCAGTTCTTGGCGTATTCTTCGACCGGCACGTCGTTGACCGACAGCTCAAAGCCCGCCTCGGAGAGGACTTCCGGCGGCATTGCATAATTGTCGAGCATCGCGGCCACTTCCGGGAAGTTGTCGCGGATGTTGGCGGCGTAGTGCAGGTGCAGCTTGGCGCCGTTCCACGCGGTCGAGGCTTCGGACTTGGCCAGCCAGTCGGGATCGTCGGTCGGCTGGACGATGGTCCAAGTCGCCGGATCGTGCGCCGGCTCGTCGAGGTAGACGAGGTCGTAGGCGACAAAGATGAAGTGCGGCTCGTAGCAGAAGCCCATCCACGGCTCATCGGCGTTGGCGGCCGCGCCGAGTTCACCCCAGGCGACTGTGCCGTCGTACTGCTGGAGGTCCATGACCTGGTCGTAGCCGTAGGACTTGGCGCGGATTTGCTCGATCACGGTCGACGCCCAGCCGGGTGCACCGATCCAGACTTCGGGCTGGCCGTTGCCGTCCTTGTCGAAGACCGCCATCTTGTCGGGGTCGGTCAGGTCGTTGATCGAGGTGATTCCGTAGGTGTCGGCGGTATACTTGGTCACGCACATGCCCTGCACGGCCTGCACCGGGTTCATGTTCGCCACGACGGTCTGGTTTTCCTGCACGTAGGTGTTGTGCAGGTTCGCCTGGTTCGGCAGCCACACTTCAGGGTGCAGGTGCATCGAGCCCGCGTCCATCGCTTCGAAGATGATCGGGTTCGTGCCGTTCTGCAGCTCAACCTCGAGCCCGAAGTTCTCTTCGATCACGATCTTGAGGATGTTCGACGTCGCGTTCGCGGCCGGCCAGTTCGGCACGCCCAGCACGAGGTCCGCGGCAGAGGCGCTGCCGGCGGCGGCAATGAGCGCAGCAGATGCGGTCAGTGTCAGTTTCTTCATGATGTTTCCGTTTCCCTATCGGAGGTTGGTGCCGCTGGCGCGGCGGGGTGCGCATCGGGCACGTGGCCGTCGCGCGCAAACCGGACCGTCGCCTCGACCAGCAGGTCGAGCGCGTCGAAGACCGGAACGGGGGCCTGGATTTCCCGGGCCACCAATGAAAATTCCGTGCAGCAGATGCAGATCGCCTCCGCGCCGGCCGCGGCCTGCGCCGCCGCCTCCGTGCTGAGTTGGCGGATCGCCTGTGCCGAGGGGCCGTCTGCCTTGATCCGGCGGATCGTCTCGAGCGTGGCCTCCGCGTCCGCCAGGGGCGTCAGGCTGAGGCCGCACGCCGCCAGCGGGGCGTCAAAGACACCGACTTTCGCAAGGGCAGGGGAGCCGAGCAGGCCGATCCGACCGCGCGGCGCCAGCACGCTTGCCTGCGCTGCAGCAAGGTCGACCATCGAAATCAGCGGCACGCCCGCAGCGGCGCGTATCGCGGGCGCGTAGTGGTGAGCGGTGTTGCAGGGCATCACCAGCGCCTCGGCACCCGCGCGGGCAAGCCGCCGCGCCATGCCGGCCAGCACCGGGCACGGGTCTTCCGTACCGCCCTCTAGCAGCGCCTTGATCCGGCTCGGCACCTGCGGGTTCTGATCGACCAGCAGGGGGATGTGATCGGCGTCGTTCCGCGCCGGCACTGCTGCCAGCACACGCGACATGAAGAGGACAGTCGCCTCTGGCCCCATCCCGCCGAGGACGCCCACGGGCCTCATGCTGGCACCCGTACAGTCTCGGCGGCCACGTCCGCCAGGATCTCTCCCAGCAGCCGCGCATCGTCTTCGGTAAAGGTCAGCGGCAGGCGCATGTCAAAGAGCGTCGCCAGCACCGCGTCCGTGCGCGGCAGCGCCTGAGGGGCGACATAGCGCCACGACGTATGCGCCGACGTAAAGCCTTTGGGTGCGGCAGCGCCGAACCATTTGACCTCGACCCCACGCGCCGCGCATGCCTCGACAAACCGGGTGCAGCCGGCCGCATCGAGCGCCGGGATGCGCCACTGGATCGACGAGCCGATCCGGCGCGCCTCCACCGCCGGTGCAGGGAGCGCCACATCTGGCGCGCCCGCAAGCGCCGTGCGCACAAGTTCGGCAAGCCGGTCCCAGCGTGCGAGGTTTGCATCAAGCGTGTCCAGCTGCGGAAGCACCAGTGCCGCGCGCAGGTTGTCCATCCGCGCCGACCCGTTTGGCATGTCGAGCTGCGCCGCCTCGAACGCCTCGACCGGTGGGCCTGCGCCATGGCGCGCCCACAGCATGTAACTGCCCGACAGCACCGTCGCCCGCGCGGCGATCACCGGATCGTCCGTCGTCAAAAGTCCGCCTTCCCCGGCGTTGAGGTGCTTATAGGTCTGCAGCGAGAAACAGGCGATCTTGCCGAAATTGCCGCTCTTTGCGCCGGCCCATTCCGCGCCCATCGTATGCGCGCAGTCCTCGACGACGGTGACGCCCGCGCCGTCCGCCCACCGCACCAGCGCGGCCATGTCCGCGAGGTGCCCGCGCATGTGGCTGAGCAGCAGCGTGCGCGCGCCGGAGGCGTCGGCCTTGGCCGCCAGATCATCGAGGTCGATGACCATATCCTCGGTCGTCTCCACGAGCACCGGCTCCGCCCCGACCGAGGCGATGGCCCCCGGCACCGGAGCCAGCGTCCAGGCGTTGGTCAGCACCTTGTCACCCGCACCCACGCCAAGCGCGGTCAGCGCGATGCGCATGGCTTGCCCGCCGGAGGCCACCGCCAGACAATACGCCGCACCTTGCCAGGCCGCGAAACGCCGTTCCAGCGCTTCGGCGGGGCTCTCTCCCTCGGGCCAGCCGTAGCGGTGCAGCGCACCCGATCGCATGACCTCGACAGCCGCCGCGATCCCCGCCTCGGGGATGGGCTCCTGCCGGATGAAGGGTTTGGTGAAGCGTGGTGCCATGCGGTCCCTATTCGGCTGCCAGTGCAGGCGCGTCGCGGTGCATATGCCCGCGCTCGAACGCCCAATCGTAGCCGAACAGACCAACAGAGCCACCGGTATGCAAGAAGACAATGCGCTCGCCGTCCTGGCCGATCTGGCCCTTGCGGATCAGGTCGATCAAACCGGCGGCACCCTTGGCCGAGTACACCGGGTCGAGCAGGATCCCCTCGAGCTCGGCAAACATGCGGATCGCCTCGAGGCCGCCTTCGGTGGGCAGCCCGTACCCCTCGCCGACGTAGTCGGTGTTCGCCACCACTTCGCCGCGCTCGGGCGCCGGGGTGCCCATCAGGGCGGCGGCCTTGACGGCGAGGTCATAGACCATCTGCTCTTGCTTCGGTTGAGGTGCGCGCGTGCCGATGCCGAGGAGCGGGATGTTCGCGCTGATCGCCTTGAGGCCCGCGACGAGCCCGGCCTGCGTGCCCGACGAGCCGGTCGCGTGCACGATGCGGTCGATGCGCAGCCCGCGCTCGTTGGCCTGGTTCACCAGTTCCAGCGCGCAGTTCGCGTACCCCAGCGCGCCCACGGCGTTCGAGCCGCCGCCGGGGATCACGTAGACCTTCTTGCCCTCGGCGCGCAGCGCTTCGGCGGCGCGGTCCATCTCGCCCGGCATGTCATGACCGCCGGGAAATTTTTCCGTCGTTGCGCCGTGCAGGTGGTCGAGCAGCACGTTGCCGTTCATGTTGTAGTTCTCGGAGGCGTAGCCGGTCCGATCCTCAAGAAGGACGTGGCAGCCGACCCCGAGCCGCGCCGCGAACGCCGCTGTCTGCCGGGCGTGGTTCGACTGGGTCGCGCCCTGGGTCATCACCATGTCGGCGCCCTGCGCTTCGGCCTCGGCCATCAGGAACTCGAGCTTGCGCGTCTTGTTGCCGCCCGAGGACATGCCGGTGCAATCGTCCCGCTTGATCCAGATGTCGGCGCCGAGCTCCTTGGACAGGCGCGGCATGGGCTCCAGCGGGGTCGGCAGATGCGCCAGATGCAGGCGTGGGAATCGGGCTAGGTGCATGGGGTCCTCCAACTGAAGTCGCGCGGATCGTGGCGGCAGCGGGGGTCGGTTGCAAATACTGTCTCCGGCGGTCAACATGCACGAACTGCATGAAAGGAGCTGCAGATGCGCGTCGATTGGCTCGAAGACATCGTGGCCGTGCTCGAAGCCGGTTCGCTGACAGACGCCGCCCGCCGGCGCAACGTGAGCCAGCCGGCGTTCTCGCGGCGTCTACGTGCGGCCGAGGACGCGCTTGGCACGCAGCTGATCGACCGCAGCACGAAGCCGGCGCGGCTGCGCCCGGGGCTCGAGGCGCTGGCGCCGCGCCTGCGCAGCGCCGCCTCGGAGATCCGGCAGTTGCGGGTGGACTTGCGGCTGGCAGCCACCGATGATGCCGACAGCATCGTGATCACGGCGCAGCACTCCCTCGCCACGACGCGCGCCGCCGCGATCATCGCGCGCATCGACGATGTTCCCAGCATCCAGGGCGTGCGCCTCCGCTCGGCCAATCGCGACAATTGCATCGCCATGCTGATGGTCGGGGAGGCTGACATCGCGATCGTGCACCGCACCCCGACCGAGCCGATCTGGCACCGCCCCTCGGAGGTGGAGGTGGCCGGACTTGCCGCCGAACGCCTGATCCCCGTGGCAACCGAGCGCGAGGCGGCACGGATTTTGAGCGGCACGCTGCGGCTGGTCGGGTATCCGGGAGACGTCTTTCTGGGCCAGGTCTTTGCCGAACGCAT
Organism: Pseudaestuariivita sp.; assembly: GCF_052825805.1. NCBI lineage: Bacteria > Pseudomonadati > Pseudomonadota > Alphaproteobacteria > Rhodobacterales > Paracoccaceae > Pseudaestuariivita > Pseudaestuariivita sp. The sequence continues at coordinate 167,040 of NZ_JBRBVB010000015.1, forward strand.
CGCGCCGCGCCTGCCGGAGGCGCTGCGCCTCGTCCCGCGCGCCGAGACTGCGCTGGCGCCGGCGGCGCATTCGCTCGCGCGGGAGGGGTCTGGCGTGGCATGGCTGCCCGAGACCATGGCCCGCACCGACATCGCCGCGGGCCATCTGCACGATCTCTCTGGTCAACTGCCGAGCACGCTCTTGGAGCTCGTCGGTGTGCGGACGCTGCGCCGCCACGCCCCCGCGCTCGATCAGGCGTGGACCAGCCTCGTGTCGCTCGAGGAGCGGAGCGACGGAGCGGCGTCAGTGTCCCGGGTCTAGAGAGCAGCGCCGCGCGCTCAGAGCGCAAGCTCGTCCAGCAGGGCGCGCTTGGTGATGTCCGTCTTGGCGACCTTGCGTTTGATCGCCCCGCGCGTCATCACGTAGATGCGGTCGGCAAGTGTATAGGCAAAGTCGGCGTTCTGCTCCACCAGTACGATGGCCATGCTTCCCTTGTCCCGCAAAAGCTCCAGCGCGTCGCCGATCTGGTCGATCACGTTCGGCTGGATGCCTTCGGTCGGCTCGTCGAGGAGCAGCACCTTGGGGCGCGTGATCAGCGCCCTCGCGATGGCAAGCTGCTGTTGCTGACCGCCAGAGAGGTCCCCGCCGCGCCGCGCGCGCATGTCGTGGAGGACCGGGAAGAGCTCGAAGACTTCGTCCGGCACCTCGTGCTCGGATTTCGGCAAGCAGGCAAACCCCGTCTCGAGGTTCTCCTGTACGCTCATCATCGGAAAGACTTCGCGCCCCTGTGGTACATAAGCCACCCCGGCGCGGGCATTGTCGAAGGCGGTGCTGCGCTTGAGCGTGGTGCCCGCCACCGACACGCTTCCCGCGGAGAAGGGATGCCGTCCCGCAATGGCCTTGAGAAGGCTCGTCTTGCCGACGCCGTTGTTGCCCATCAGCGTCGTGATCTGACCCGCCTCTGCGCGCAAGGACACGTCGTAGAGGATTTGGCTTTGGCCGTACTTGAGGCAGAGATCCGAGACATCAAGCATGTGCGCGCCCCAGGTAGACGTCGATCACCTTCTGGTCCGACGTCACGTGATCGAGGGAGCCTTCGGCGAGCACCGCGCCTTCGTGCAGGACCGTGACCTTGCAGTCGAGGCGGCGGACGAACTCCATATCGTGCTCCACCACGACGACAGCCCGTGTGCGGGCGGCCTCGCGCAGGATGTCGGTGGTCTTTTCGCGCTCTTCGGCGGTCATGCCCGCGGCGGGCTCGTCGACCAAAAGGAGCCGGGGCTCCTGCGCGAGCAGCATCCCGATCTCGAGCCATTGCTTTTGCCCGTGGCTCAGCTCGCCCGCCACGCGGGTGAGGCTGTCCGTCAGGCCAATCTGCGCGGCGATCTCTTCGATCCGGGCGGCGTTTTCGGCGGTCTTCTTGTGAAAGAGCACCGCCATTGGACCGCGCGGCGTCTTGAGCGCCATGGCGAGGTTTTCGCGCACGGTTTGCGCCTCAAAGACGGTGGGTTTCTGGAACTTGCGCCCGATCCCCTCCAGCGCGATCTGGCTTTCGCTAAGACCGAGGAGGGAGATGTTCCTGTCGCCCCAGATCACTTTGCCTTCGTCCGGTTTGGTCTTGCCGGTCACGATATCCATAAAGGTTGTCTTGCCTGCGCCGTTCGGTCCGATGATCGCACGCAGCTCAGGCTCGGCGAACTGGATCGACAGGTTGTTGATGGCGCGGAACCCGTCAAAGGTGATCGAGACGCCGGAGACTTCGAGAAGGGTGCTCATGCGCGCTTCCCGTCCCGGGCCTGACCCGGGACCTCCTCGGCACGCGCGAGAGAGATGAGGCGCCGGATCAGGTCCGGCGCGTGGCGGCACGTGATCATGGTTGCTTCCTCACGAGAGTGTCAAAGAGCCCGCCGATTCCGCGCGGGAAAAAGAGGGTGACGGCCACGAAGGACACGCCCAGCAGCACCAGCCACCAATCGGTCCACTGGATCGTGTAGACCCCCAGCGGCACGTCGGGCGCGCCGCCGCCGGTGAACCAGCTCGAGAGAAGCGAGACAAAGGCCGCGCCGATCACCGCGCCGTAGAGCCGTCCCCGTCCGCCGATGGCGACCCAGACGGCGAGGTAGATGGAGGCGATGGGGGCGATCTCTCCGGGGTTGATGATCCCGGCTTGCGGGTAATAGAGCGCGCCGGCGATGGCGGAGACGATGGCGGTGATGGTGAAGACAAAGAGCTTGTAGGTCTCCACGTGGTACCCAAGGAAGCGCACCCGCGCCTCGTTGTCGCGGATGCCTTTGATGACGCTGCCCATCTTGCCCGAGGTGATCCAGGCAAAGAAGATATACCCTCCCGCCAGCGCCGCTGCCGAGGTGTAGAAGAAGACGATGGAGATGACAGCCTGCGGCGTCTCTTCGAAACCGGGGATGTTCTGAAGGCCCGAAAGGCCGTTGTTGCCCCGAAGGCCGCTGTCGTTCTGGAAGAGGTAGAGCGAGAGGGCGAGTGTCATCGCTTGAGTGAGGATCGAGAGGTACACGCCCGTCACCCGGCTGCGGAAGGCGAGCCAGCCAAAGACCAGCGCCAGAAGGCCCGGGACCAGCACCACCATCAGGAGTTGCAGGAAGAGGCTGTCGGCAAACGCCCAGATCAGCGGGAATTCACTCGAGCCGACCACGCCGAAGATCTGGTTGCCGATGGCGTCCGAGACTTCCCGAGGGGTTGGGGGGATGCTGGCGGCGGCGAAGCTCTCGAGGACGATAACTTCGGTGCGGGCATACATGAGCCACATGCCGATCGCGTAGCCGCCAAGGCCGAAAAAGGCGAAATGCCCGAGGCTGAGGATGCCGCAGTACCCCCAGACCACGTCCATCGCGATGGCGATGAGGCAGAGGCACAGGGTCTTCCCCAGCGTCTTGACGAAGGAGGTGGAGAGAAGGCCCGTGCCAGTCGCTTCGGCCAGTATCGTGACGCCGAGGGTGAAGAGGGCGAGCGCGAGGAGGAACCACAGGACCGACGGGTTCTGCGCGATGAAGGACCTGTTTGCGCCGCCTTTGGGCGTCGCGCTGGGCGAGGGGGCGCTGCCCCCTCGCGCTCCCCCGGGATATTTCGGGCCAGAAGAAGTGTCGTTTGCCATGCGCTTAGTCCGCCGCAGCGCGGCCTTTGAGGGCGACAATGCCCTTGGGCCGGAATTGGATGAAGAGGATGATGAAGAGGATCATGTAGGTCTGTGCCGCCAGCGTGTTCGAGGGGTTGAGCCACTCGATCCCCTTTTGCAGGAAGCCGATGAGCGACGCGCCTGCGAGCGTGCCCCAGACATTGCCCACGCCGCCCACCACGACAGTCATGAAGCTTTGCACGATGTAGTCGGCGCCCATCTCGGAGGTGACCTTGGCGTAGAGGCCGATGGCAACACCGGCGATCCCGGCGATGCCGGAGCCGAGGCCGAAGGTGAGCATGTTGATCCGGTCGGGGTTGATGCCCATCGAGGCGGCCATGCCCGGGTTTTGGGTGACAGCGCGCACTTCGAGGCCGAGGCGGGTGCGTTTGAGAACGTAGAGGATCAGCGCGAGGAAGATCAGCGCCATCAAGAAGATCGCGATCCGGATGTAGCTGATGGCGATGACGTCGTTGAAGACCAGGGCCCCATCGAGCCATCCGGGCGAGGTGAGGGGGCGGGCCTGCGTGCCGAAGATGTTCTTGGCCAGTTGCTGGAGCGCGATCGAGATGCCGAAGGTCGCGAGCAGCGTTTCGAGCGGCCGGTGATAGAGGTGGCGGATGACCAGCCGCTCCATCGTCACGCCCGCGCCGAAAGTCACGGCAAAGGCAAGCGGCAGCGCGATCAGGATCGAGAGCGTGTAGTCGGGCACGAAGAGCTGCACGACGTAGCCGGTGTAGGCGCCCATCATGATGAACTCGCCGTGGGCCATGTTGATGACGCCCATGACGCCAAAGGTGATGGCAAGGCCGATGGCGGCGAGAAAGTAGATCGAGGCGAGCGAAAGCGCGTCGAGGCCGAGGTCGGCGGCTTGTGAGATCGCTACGCGGGTTTCGATGCCGTCGAGGGCGGTGCGGGCGGCTGTGGTAATGTCCGCGTTTGGTTCGGCGTAGGCTTCGAAGAAGGTGTAGCTGTCGAGGGTCTCTGCGCGGTCGTCCTCGGTCACGAGAGGCGCGGCTTTGCCGTCGGTGGCGAGTGCGGCATAGGCCTCGGCGCGGGCTGCATCGGTGTTCAGACGCGCGACTGGCACGCCGCCGACGCGGGCGCCGTCGATGTTCTCTGCCAGCGTTTGGCGGATTTCATCGGAGGTCGTGAGGGCAGGGGCCAGGTCTTGCGACACGAGGAGCGCGTAGGCTTCTCCCTCGGGAATGTCGGTGCCGGGGGTCAGGACACGGGCGATGTTGCGGTCCTCGGGCAGGGTGGGCGCGGCCTCCACCTCGGTCGCGAGGATTTGGTTGAGCGTCGCCCGCACGTCGACGGAAAGGTCGCCGGAAAGCGCCTCGATCGCAGCGATCCTTGCTTCTGGCGCGTCCGCAAAGCGTGCGGCGAGCATGCCTGCGAGGCGCGTCTTCACGGCCTTCAAAGCTGGGTCAGGCTCGTCCGCAATGGAGCCTTGCAAAGGAGCGAGTTGGCTGGCGTCCATCGAGCGCTGGATCGCCTGCACGGCCGCCTGCCTTTTGGTGATGTCCGGGTCCGAGAGCTGGAACTGCACCAAGGCGTCCCCGAGCGCGCGCCGGACACCGCCGTTGGGGCGGGAGGGCTTGAGGTCGACCCCATCCGCACTGCCAATCTCCGCGCCGGTGTCGAGGTCAAAGAGCACATCGTCCACGCGGCGCAGGAAGAACCCGTCCTCCTCCCGGCGCACGATCTCGCGATCCCGCCAGGCCTCGAGGAAGGGGACAACCTGCGGCAACCCGCTTGCCAGAAGGTCATCCAGCACCGCACCCACGGTGCGTCGCCCGGGTTTGACAACCTCATCGGCGTGGGTTTGCAGCAATGTCTGAAGGGATTGTGCGGAGCCTGCGGCAGGCAGCGTCAGGCAGAGCGCCAGCGCGAGGCAAAGAAGTCTGAGCATGTCGTCCAGGACCCGTACGTTGGAAGTGAAGCACGGTGAAAACGGGCGCGCGAGGACCTGCCCGCGCGCCCGTTAGGCTTAGTAGTTGGACGTCAGCTGCACGCAGGTGTTCGTCTCGGTGTTGTACATCCCGCAGCCGAGCTCTTTCCAATCGGAGGTGAGCACCGCCGACTCGGGCAGGAAGTCGGTCCAGGCGTCGCCCGGCACTTCCTCGGTCTGACTGATGATGTCGAACTGGCCGTCGGCGGTGATCTCACCGATGAGCACCGGCTTGGCGAGGTGGTGGTTCGGCAGCATGACGGCAGTGCCGCCGGTCAGGTTCGGGAACTCCTGACCGTACATCGCCTCGCGCACGGCATCGACGTCGGTGGTGCCGGCCTCGGTGACCGCATTGATCCACATGTTGAAGCCGATGTAATGCGCCTCCATCGGGTCGTTCGTCACGCGGTCCTCGCCCATCTTGGCCTTCCAGGCGGCGACCCAGGCGTCGTTGGCTTCGGACTCGGCGGACTGGAAGTAGTTCCAGGCGGCGAGGTGACCGACGAGGTTGGAGGTGTCGAGGCCGGAGAGCTCTTCTTCGCCCACCGAGAAGGCCACGACGGGGATGTCATCAGCCGAGATGCCAGCCGCCGCAAGTTCCTTGTAAAAGCCGATGTTGGCGTCGCCGTTGATGGTCGAGATGACGCCCACCTGCTTGCCATCCGCGCCGAGTGCCACGACGTCCGCGACGATGGTCGCCCAGTCGGAATGGCCAAACGGCGTGTAGTTCACAAAGATGTCTTCCTCGGCGATGCCTTTGTCCTTGAGATAGCTCTCGAGGATGTTGTTCGTGGTGCGCGGGTAGACGTAGTCGGTGCCGAGCAGCGCAAATTTCTCGACGCCCAGTTCCTCGAGGAAATAATCGGTGGCCGGGATCGCCTGCTGGTTGGGCGCGGCGCCGGTGTAGAATACGTTCTTGGAGCTTTCCTCACCCTCGTACTGGACGGGGTAGAACATGAGGCCGTTCAGCTCTTCGAGAACCGGCAGCGCGGATTTGCGCGACACCGAGGTCCAGGAGCCAAAGATCACGTCGACTTCGGAGACTGTCAGGAGCTCACGCGCCTTTTCCGCGAAAAGGGGCCAGTCGGAGGCGGGGTCGACAACCACGGCCTCGATCTCGCAGCCAAGCACGCCGCCCTTGGCGTTCTGCTCTTCGATCAAGAGTTCCATCGTGTCTTTCAGCGTGGTCTCCGAGATGGCCATCGTGCCGGAGAGCGAATGCAGCACGCCGACCTTGACCGGGTCGTCGCAAGCCATCGCGGAGGTGGCCGCCACAAGGCCGGCCGCCGCGAGGGTGGGTGTCGTGAAAAGTCTCGCCATGGTTCTTTGTCCCAGGTTGGGCAGACCCCTTTCGGCACAGACCCCCCTTTTGATCGGGCGGCTGCGTGCCTATGTACGGCCTGCAACAGTCATGTTGTGGCCTCGCGGGGACGCTTCATCTGCCACGATGGTCCTCGTGAGGCGCTCGACGCTCGAGTTGAGCTGCGGCGACCGGACCCGAAAGGTTCCGCTGAGTCCTCGCAAAACGCGTCGCTCCTGTTTTTCGGCGGGGTTGTTGCTTCCAATTTCAGCAAGGGGCATGATTTTGCTGAATTTTTGAGCGGGTGGAGTGCGCGGCGCGAATGGCCTGCATCTCACGCGGGTGAAGTTTGCGCATCGCGGCACTACGTTTGGCGACGGATAAGCGTGGCTGACCTGCGAACGATGCCTCACTCGATGGCCCGGTTGCGGTTGTCGAATACCATGCCTGATACGAAAGCCCTTCTAACCTTCGGACCTGTCGCAGGCGCGCATCCCGGATGAGCAGCCAAACGCGCATGTCGCAACATGCACGACCATCGGAGTATTCTTGGATGAGAAGTGGCAGCCCGTAGGGGAATCGAACCCCTCTTTCCAGGTTGAAAACCTGGCGTCCTAACCGATAGACGAACGGGCCACGAGCGCTGATTTAGGCAAAGCGCCGCGCGCGCGCAAGTGAAAAAATCACGAAACGGACGGGCTGGGTGCGGCATCCAGCAGCGCCAGTTGTGGGCGCGACCGGCCCTGCCATGTGTTGACCTCGAAGCGGCCTGCAATGTGAAACGCGCCGCCGCCGTGGGCCATCAGCGCGAGACCGAGCGGGCCGTCGAACGCGCCAAAAGCGATGGCGTCGAGCGATGTGCCGAGCCCATCCTTGAACGTCACTTTGAGATGGCCCGTGCCGACTTCGCGTGCGTGCGCCACACGCATGTCCGGCAGGGCAAAGCGGGGCGGCGGCGCGCTGGCGCCAAAAGGGCCGGCGCGGTCGAGATCGTGGATCAGCTCGGTCTGCACCGCGCCCGGCATCACCGTCCCGTCGAGGCGCAGATCGCGCGGACCGAGGCTGCCCGCGCCCTGCGCCGCCATCAGCTCGGACAGGCGCGCCATCGCCGGCTCCAGCTGCGCGCGGCTCAGCGACAGGCCCGCGGCCATCTTGTGACCGCCGCCCTTTTCGATCAGCCCCTCGCGCGCGAGCCGCTGGATCGCGGCGCCCAGGTCGATGCCGGTGACTGACCGGCCCGATCCCTTGCCCGCATCACCATCGAACCCGATCACGATCGAGGGGCGGTTGGCTTGCTCCTTGAGGCGTGAGGCGACGATGCCGACGACGCCTGCGTGCCAGCCGTCTCCGGCCGCCCAGGCGAGGGGGGCGTCGAGGCCGCGCTCTTCAGCTTGTGCCAGCGCGGCGGCGCGCACGGCGGCCTCCACCTCGCGCCGCTCGGCGTTGAGCGCCTCGAGCCGGTCCGCCAGCGCACTCGCCTCATCAGCGTCCGTCGTCGCCAATAGCCGTGCGCCGAGGTCCGCGCGCCCGACGCGCCCGCCGGCATTGATCCGCGGTCCCAGCACGTAGCCCAGGTGGTAGGCCGCCGGCGCCGTATCGAGCCGGGCCGCATCGCAGAGCGCGACCAGTCCCGCCCGTTCCCGCCGCGCCATCACCTTGAGCCCCTGCTGCACAAACGCGCGATTGACGCCGGTCAGAGGCGCCACGTCGGCCACCGTCGCCAGCGCCACAAGGTCGAGGAGCGCCATTAGGTCTGGCCCTGCCTGACCCGCCGTGCGCAGCTGCCGGCCTGCCTCTACCAGCGTCAGGAACACAACCGCCGCCGCGCAAAGGTGCGCCAGATCGCCCGTCTCGTCCTGCCGGTTGGGGTTCACGACGGCCAGCGCCGGGGGCAGCGTTTCGCCGCCCAAATGGTGGTCAAGCACGATTACATCCGCGCCGTCCGCTGCCGCCAGCGCGTCATGGCTCAGCGTGCCGCAATCGACGCAGACGATCAGGTCGTGTTCCCGTGCAAGCGCCTGCATCGCCGGGGCGTTTGGCCCGTACCCCTCGTCGATCCGGTCCGGCACGTAGAGCGTCGCGGTCTGGCCGAAATGGCGCAGCCAGGTCAGAAGCAGTGCCGACGAGGTCCCGCCGTCCACGTCGTAATCGGCAAATACCGCGATACGTTCGCGCGCCTGCACCGCGCTGACCAGCCGTGCCGCCGCGGTCTCCGCGTCGCGCATCGCGCGCGGGTCCGGCAGCAGGTCGCGCAGCTTTGGGGCAAGGTAGCCTTCAACCGCCTCCGCCCCAACGCCCAGCCGCGCGAGCACCAGCGCCATCGCCTGGCTCACACCTGCCGACTGCACCAGTGCCGCTGCCGCGCGCTCGGTCGCCGCGGAGGGGCCGACCCAGCGCCGCCCGGTGAGCGAGCTTTCGACGCCGAGAAAGGCAGGGGACAGGGGCAGGGACTGGTTCATGGCCACGACACTACCGGATATGGCCCCACCGCGCCAAGGGCACGCAAGGTGTTGTGCACAGGAAAATGCAGGCAGTGGGGCGTAGGATGGGTGCTTGCACCCATCCATGACCAGTTAGGCCAGATCTGGTCAGGCCGGGTTGCGGTAAATCACGCGGCGCACGGAGCCGGTTTTCGACCGCATCAGGATCGTCTCGGTGGTCAGCCAGCCGACCTCGCGCTTGATCCCCGGCAAAAGCGAGCCGCCCGTCACGCCCGTCGCGGCAAAGATCACGTCCTCGGTCACCATGTCGTCGCGGGTGTAGACGCGGTCGAAATTGGTGATGCCCGCCGCCTTGGCGCGGCCCTTCTCATCGTCGTTGCGGAAGAGGAGCCGGCCAAAGATCTGACCGCCCATGCACTTGAGCGCCGCAGCTGCAAGCACGCCCTCCGGCGCGCCGCCCGAGCCCATGTACATGTCGATGCCCGTCTGCTCGGGCTCGGCGCAGTGCATGACGCCGGCCACGTCGCCGTCGGTGATCATGCGGATCGCGCAGCCGGTGCCGCGCAGCTCAGACAGCATCTCTTCGTGACGGGGGCGTTCCAGCACGCAGACCGTGATGTCATTCGTCGAGCACCCCTTGGCGGCGGCGAGGTTCGAGACGCGCTCGGCGGGCGACATGTCGAGCGTGACCACCCCGGGGCGAAAGCCCGGCCCGATGGCGAGCTTGTCCATGTAGACGTCCGGCGCGTGCAGCATCGAGCCGCGCGGACCCATGGCGATCACCGTCAGCGCGTTCGGCATGTCCTTGGCCGTCAGCGTCGTGCCTTCGAGCGGGTCGAGCGCGATGTCCACGCCCGGGCCGTCACCCGTGCCGACCTCTTCGCCGATGTACAGCATCGGCGCCTCGTCGCGCTCGCCCTCGCCGATGACCACGACGCCCTTGATCTCGAGCCGGTTGAGCTGGTCGCGCATGGCGTTCACGGCGGCCTGGTCGGCGGCCTTCTCGTCCCCGCGCCCGATCCAGTCGGCCGAGGCGATGGCGGCTTGCTCGGCGACGCGGGCGAGCCCGAGCGAAAGCATGCGGTCGTTGAAATCGGATTTGGCGGCCATGACGCGGTCCTTCTGTCGAGTTGACGGACCTTTACCAGCTTGCCGCGCGGCCGTGAACCGCCAAGGGCGCCCGGTCAGGGCTGCTCGATACGAAGCGCGACGGGTGTGCCCTCGACGACATCAAGCTGCGCGATCCCGGTGAGCGCCTGCTCCAGATCGGCGGGCGCGGCTCTATGCGTGACGATCAGCACCGGGGCGGTGGCGGCGTCGTCATGCGCCGTCTGCCGCATCCGGTCGATCGAGATCGCCGCCTCGCCGAGCACCTGCGCCACCTTGGCCAGCGCGCCCGGCTTGTCCAGGAGCTGCAGCCGCAGGTAATAGGCGGCGGGCGTGACCGACTTGGCGGGCTTGGCCGGCACCAGCGAGGCCGCCGGCACGCCGAAGGTCGACACCCGCGTGCCGCGCGCCAGGTCGATGACGTCGGACATGACCGCGCTGGCGGTCGGCCCCTCGCCTGCGCCGGCGCCGCGCAGCACGATCTGGCCCACGTGATCACCCTCGAGCACGACCATGTTCGTCCCGCCCGTCAGCTGCCCCAGGGGAGAGATCGCCGGCACAAGGCAGGGCGTCATCCGCTGTTCGAGCCCGCGGCCCGTCAGCTGGCACACGCCCAAGAGCTTGATCTTGTAGCCGAGGTCTGCCGCCGTGCGGATGTCCTCGATGGTGACCGAGCCGATGCCCTGCAGGTCGACCGCGTCGAACGCGACCTGCGTGCCAAACGCGATCGAGGCGAGCAGCGCCAGCTTGTGCCCGGCGTCGATCCCGCCCACGTCCAGGTTCGGATCGGCCTCGAGGTAGCCCAGCCCGTCCGCCTCCGCAAAGGCTTCGTCATAGGTCAGGCCCGCGTCTTCCATCCGGGTCAGGATATAGTTGCAGGTGCCGTTCATCACGCCCATCACGCGGGTGACGTCGTTGCCGGCAAGCCCCTCGGTCAGCGCCTTGACGACGGGGATGCCGCCCGCGACCGCCGCCTCGAACCGCAGCGCCGCGCCATTGGCTTCGGCCAGTTCGGCAAGCGCCTGCCCGTGGTGCGCCAGAAGTGCCTTGTTGGCGGTGATCACGTCCTTGCCCGCGTTCAGCGCCGCCTCCGTCGCGGCCTTGGCCGGACCGTCCTCGCCGCCCATCAGCTCGACAAAGACATCGACGTCGTCGCGCGTTGCGAGCCGGACCGGGTCGTCCTCCCAGGCGTAGCCGGTCAGCGCCACACCGCGATCCTTGCTGCGCGAGCGCGCGCACACCGCCGAGATCGTCACGTCCCGGCCCGTGCGGGCGGTGAGCAGTGCCGTTTTCTGGCGGATGATCTTGACGACGCCGACGCCGACGGTGCCCAGCCCGGCAATGCCCAGTCTCAACGGTTCGCTCATGGCTCGGGTCCTATCGTGGCTCTCTAGCGCGTCTTGCGCGCGAGGCGGGTCTAGCCCGAAGGTCCCCGGCACGCAATGGCGTCAGGACGGTGGCGAAGAAGGAGCGCTCAGCCCGGCACGCCGCGCGCCATGCGCGCCTTTGTCCGGGCGTCCACCACCGGCCCGCCGAGCCGCGCCGCCCGCGCCTTCAGCGCTGCGGCCCGCGCCTGAACGCTGCCCGCCACTTCGGGTGTCGCGCGTGGCTCCGGTCCCGTCAGCAGGCCATCGATCGGAAGGATGCGCGGGTAGTCCCTGTCAAAGACCGCCGGGTCCGTCGCCGCATCCAGCTCGGGGAACTGCGCACAGGCCCCCAGCGCACAAAGCCCGGCGACCAGCAGGCCATGGCGTGTCTTTGCAATCGTGCCGCGCATCGCGCTCTCCGGCTGGTTCACCGCCCGGTGTAGCGGGACGCGGGCGCCCGGCGCAAGGCACAGGGTTGATCTGAACGCCCGTTCAGTTACCACTGGCGCATGGCCCGCACACAAGGCAGCTTTTCCGACGTCACCGGCCCGCGCATCCGCAGCGCGGCACAAAGCCTGTTCGCAAGGTTCGGATATGCCGCCGTCTCCATGCGCCAGATCGCGGGCGAGGTGGGCGTGCAGGCCGGCGCGCTCTACAACTACACGCCCGACAAGCAGTCGCTGCTCTTCGACCTCATGCGCCACCACATGCGCGAGCTCCTCGCCGCCGTGCCGGCTGCCCTGCGCGAGGCTCCACCTGTGACCGCGCTCGAGGCGTTTGTCGATTTCCACATCCGCTTCCACCTGGCGCGGCCCGACGCCGTTTTCATCGCCTACATGGAGCTGCGCAGCCTCGAGCCCGAGAACTTTGCCGCGATCGAGGCGCTGCGGCGGGACTACGAGAACCGGCTCGAAGAGATCCTGCAGCGCGGCGCGCGCAGCGGCGCGTTTGTCTTCGAGGACAGCAAGCTGGCGACCCTCGCGATCATCGCGATGCTGACCGAGATCACCACCTGGTACCGCCCCGACGGGCGGCTGAGCGAGGACGAAGTGGCGCAAAGCTACACCGCCCTCGTGCTACGCGTGGCGGGACGGGCAGATCTGCCCGCCCCAAGTTTGGAAGCCCTGTCAGGGCCTGCGTCCGAGGGCGCGTCCGAGCCTACACCGGCTGAATGAACGTCCCGCGCCGCAGATCGCTGAACGCCTGCTGCAGCTCGGCCTGGGTGTTCATCACGATCGGCCCGTGCCAAGCCACCGGCTCCTGGATCGGCGCGCCGGAGATCAAGAGGAACCGCACACCCTCCGGCCCGGCCTGCACCGTCACACTGTCGCCCGTGCCGAACCGCACAAGCGTCCGGTTGCCCGACATGTCGCGCATGTGGACTTCACGCCCTGCGATCTCCTTTTCCAGAAGCACGCCTTCCGGCTGGGACGCGTCGACGAACTGGCCGGCCCCTTCGAACACGTAGGCAAAGGCCCGCCGGTACGTGTCGACCGGCAGCGTCTTGGTCACGCCAGGCGGCACGTAGATATCGAGGTACTGCGGGTCCGCCGCGATGCCGTCGACGGGACCCGACTTGCCCCAGAACGCGCCCACGATCACCTTCACCCGGGTGCCGTCATCGTCGATGATCTCCGGGATGTCCTTGCCCTCGACGTCCTGATAGCGCGGCGCCGTCATCTTGAGCGACGAGGGCAGGTTCGCCCACAGCTGAAAGCCGTGCATCTGGCCCTTGGCATTCCCGCGCGGCATCTCCTGGTGCAGGATGCCCGACCCGGCGGTCATCCACTGCACGTCGCCAGCGCCAAGCGTGCCGGTATTGCCCAGCGAATCGCCGTGATCGACCTCGCCGTTCAGCACGTAGGTGATCGTCTCGATCCCCCGGTGCGGGTGCCAGGGAAAGCCTTTTTCGAACTGGTTCGGGTCCTCGTTGCGAAAGTCGTCGAAGAGCAGGAACGGGTCGAGCTCCGACGGGTCCTGGAACCCGAAGGCCCTGTGCAGATGCACGCCCGCCCCTTCGAGGTGCGGCGTCGCGTTGCGGGTTTCGAGAACGGGTCTGACAGACATCTTGTTGTCCTCCTGTGACTGATGTTGACCCCGATGTAGGTCCTTGCGTGTGTGCACGCAATTGGCGCAAACGGCTATAAAAGGTGCGTAGATGCACAAAAGGGGAATTCCCGTCGCCCCGCGGCCGCCGTGTCGTTTTCGCGGCAGACGCGGGTCCGGCGGCGCGGTTCTCTGCACACGAAAGACGCGGGGAGGGCGCATATCATGGACATCGGCTTTATCGGGCTTGGCAATGTGGGCGGCAAACTTGCCGGCTCGCTTTTGCGCAATGGCTACGCGCTCAGGGTGCATGACCTCGATGCGGAGCTCGTGGCCGGTTTTGTCGGGCGCGGCGCAGAGGACGGACAGTCCCCGGCAGAGCTCATGCGCGCTTGCGACCTGGTCATCACCTGCCTGCCGTCTCCTGCCGCGTCCCGCGCGGTGATGGCCGAGATGCTGCCTCACGTCGGACCGGGCAAAGTCTGGCTTGAGATGTCGACGACGGACGCCGCCGATGTGCAGGAGCTTGGCCAAGCGTTCATCGCCGCGGGCGGAGCGGCGGTCGATTGCCCGGTGTCCGGCGGATGCCACCGGGCGGACACGGGCAACATTTCGATCTTTGCCGGCTGCGACCGGGCGACGTTTGACCGGGTGCTGCCGGTCCTCACCACGCTCGGGCGGCGCGTTTTGCACACCGGCGATCTGGGCAGCGCGTCGGTGCTCAAGGTCGTGACGAACTACCTTGCGACCGCTAACCTCGTGGCCTGCGCCGAGGCGCTGACGGTGTGCAAGGCGGCGGGCATGGATCTCGCCACATCCTACGAGGCGATCCGCATCTCCTCCGGCACGTCGTTTGTGCACGAGACCGAAAGCCAGGTGATCCTGAACGGCTCGCGCGACATCTCCTTTACGATGGATCTGGTGGCCAAGGACATCGGCCTCTTCCAGGCGATCGCCGACGCGAGCCACGTGCCGCTCGACGTCTCGCCGCTGCTCGTGCGCCTTTTTGACGAGGCCATCGCCACCTATGGCGCGCGCGAGCTTTCGCCCAACATCATCAAGCGGCTCGAAGACCGCACCGGGCTCGAGGTCACCGCCCCGGGTTTTCCTGCGGAGATGGTCGATGACGAGCTTGAGGCGCCCGGCGCCGAGGTCATCCCGCGCGGGCGCGCATAGCCGCTCGCCTTTTGCGCGCCGCTGACGTACATCGCGAGGCGCCGCGAGGGAGAGAGACGCCGATGACCCAGACTGAAATCCTCACGACCCTGTCCGCGTCCGGGCCGCGCAGGGTGTTTGGCGTGACGGTCTTTGCCGTCCTCGGCCTCGTGCTTCTCTGGATCGTGTTCCGCACGCCGCCTGCCTCGCTCGGGCTGATGGTTGTGCTGTTGGTGCTGGGGATCGCCTCGCTCTTTGGTGCGATGCGCATGTGGTCGGCGACCGAGCGCAGCCTGCACCTGACCGAGCGCGGGCTCGAGCTCGACACCGGCGAGATGATCGCGCCCTGGGACGACATCGCCAAGGTCGAGCGCGGGATGCTCGCCTTCAAGCCGTCCAACGGGTTTCTCGTGACGCGCAAGGCCAAGGCGCCGCGCGCCTGGGCGCCGGGCCTTTACTGGCAGATGGGACGCCGGATCGGCGTCGGTGGCGTCACGACTGCCGCACAGGGCAAGCTGATGGCAGACATCATCGCAATGCGCCTGGCCGAGGGCGAAGAAGGGTAGGCTTCGGCCTGGTCCCTGCAAAGTCACAGGCCAAAAGTAACGCAACACAATCGCGGCGCTACAACGTGTCCGACCAGAGAACCTGCGGCGCAAAACGGGGGCGGGTAAAGACAAACGTCTCCACCCGGTCGTTCAAAAGGCCCACATTGCCGATCTGGCGCACGCGGGTGTTGGTCTCCACGAGGATCAGCTGCTCGTTGTCGACCATGACCGGCAAGTCGTCCGCCAGGTTCGACACGTCGACACCCGAGAGCACCTGGAACGCACTGCCGCGCACTTGCGACCAGACGCGGCCGTATGCCTCTTCCTCGGCGTCGTAGCGGATCACCGTGATGCGCAGCGACGTGTCGCCGGGGGCGGATTCCGACAGGAACTGCAGAAGTGATTGCGCTCCGTCGAGATAGGCGTTGGTCACGTATTCCGTCTCGCGGCTGATCATGTCGCCGATGGTAAAGGCCGCCTTCTGCGCAATCGAATGCGCGCGGAAGTTGTCGAAAAAGACGAACATCGCCGCAAAGGCCCAAAAGAGGACCGGCAGCACGATGACGGCCTCCACCGTGAGGCCGGCGCGCTCGTCGCGGCGGTAGGCGCGCAGGGCGCGGGACAGGCGGCGCAGCATCACTGAGGCTCCTGCACAAAGGCGCTGGTGGCGATCAGGCCGACATCGCCGTTGGCGTCCTTGGCCAGCGCCGCGCCGAAGGCCGTGGTGGGAAAGATCGGCTCGAACTTGAGGCAGGCGCGCAGTACCATCAGCTGGTTCTCGAACCCGTGGGTAAAGCTGCGCACGGGGCTCACCTCTTCGGACTGGTCGGTGCAATCGGCATTCGCCGACACTGCGATCCAGCCGCGCAGGTCGCGCCGCACCATCTCGAGCCGCAGGTTCTCGGCGCAATTTGGCGCCAGCGCCATGTTGTCGCAAATCTGCGTCTTGATCTCGTCGTGTTGCGGTGCGGTCCCGGTGCCGAGGCGGATGTCGCGCACTACGAGGTCGAGCGAGCGCTCGAGCAGCGTGTTGCGCACGGTGATCACGCCAAGCTCGACCGAGGCGAGCAAGAGCGCCATGAAGACCGGGAACCACAGCGCGAACTCGACCGTGATCGAGGCGTCCTCGCGCTGCCAGAGCCGGCGCAGGTGGTGTCGCATCCGGCCCCTCATTGCGTCAGCTTCAGCTGGTTGATCTGCCGCGCGATCGACTGGAAGGCGGCCACGATCTCGGTCCCTTCGACGTCGAAGTAGTGCGCGGGCGAGGAGGCGCAGTTGCGCATCACGTTCGAGGCGTGCGTGCTTGTCTCGAACCCGATCGCCCAGACGATGATCCCGTTGTCCTTGGCCGCGGTGCATGTTTGCTGCAGCAGCGTGTCCGCCTGGCTCGAGGTGTAGGCCGTCTCCGTGAAACTGCTCCGCAGGTGCTGCGGCACATACGTGTTGAGGTAGGTCCAGACCGGGTAGCGCGACCAGTGATAGTAGTGGTTCGGATTGGCGTAGGCGATGTCCGCGATGCGGTTGGTCTGCACGTTTTGCCCGTCGGTCATCAGCACGATCGTCTTGAGCGTGTCGGGATCGTCGAAATCGTGTGGCCGCCCCGAGAACACCGAGGGCATCTGCCCGCCGGTCACAAGCTGGTTGGCCACCGGGCGGAAGGACGGGTCCAGCAGCGCCGCCGCCCACTTCATCCCGAGGTGGATCGAGGTGTTGGCGCGCGCCTGCAGCTGCCCGATCTGCGTCGACAGGGCCGACAGGTTCTGGCTGTGCGCGGTGATCCGTTCATAGCTGTGGCGCGGGCAGCCGGGGTTCGAGAGCGGCCCGATGGTGCTGCGGCTCGACCATTCCATGTGCTGCATCTGCTCCCACACGCGGCCGGTGTTGAGCGCGGTGGTGTTGAACTCGGAGTTCAGGAACTCCAGGCAGTGCGAGAAATCGTGCCGGTGTGTCACGTTCAGCGCATTGTAGATCGCCGGGCCTGCGTTGACCTGCGCGGTGTAGGGCACGACCGAGACGGACACGAGGTCCTGGGTGTTTTCGGTCAGCACGGTGTTGAGGAACACAACACCCGCGTCGCGCATGTTGGTCATCTTGTTGTTCCAGCGCATCGAGCCGGAGATGTCGAGCACCATCGAGATTTCGACCTGGCCCACGCGCTCTTCGGCGCGGCCAGCGGCAGGGGCGGTCAGCCCCTCGACGCCGAGCAGGTTCATGAAAATCGTGTCGGTCGTGGATTCCGCCGTGGCGCTGACGATCTTGTAATCGAGGCCGCGGTCCACCTCGACCCCGGTCAAGAGTTCGGCCATCCCCGCCTTGGCAAAGTAGTCGTTGACCACCGCTGTCGGATCGAGCGTCTGTTCCAGGTCAGCTGCCGCCAGCACGGCGCGGTCGATGGTGTGCTGCAGCTGCGTGCGCTTCATCTCGTTGAGCATCAAATCGACGCCGACACCGCCCGCCATTAGGATCATGAAGAACATGAAGAGCGCAAAGATCGACAGCGTGCCGTCCTCACGCTCCGCAAATACGCGGGCGCGTTGCCAGAAGCCGCCGCGCGCGCAGTCACCACGGGCAGATGTGCCACGAACGGCCTCGCCGGTAACAGCATTTCGATGTTGCACAAACGTAGAACGCACGTTTCAGACCTTTTCGGCGATACTCCGGGCCCGCCACGGCACACTCCGATCGCTCGGCCGGGCAGGGTGGGGGCACTTGTCACGGGCCAATCCTATGGCGCCAAAATCGGGCGGAATTGCGGCGCCAAACATGGCAGGTCTCTGAAAACGTTGAGGATTTATCGAAAATGCCACCCGGTTGGGCGGTTTTGTTTCGATGCTCGCGACAATGACGCTTGCCTGTGCCGACTGCGTGCCGACGCACTGCCTCGCGCCCGCCCGTCACGCCGTTCACATTTTGCCCAATTTTTAGTCGCACCTCCGGTCCAAGCCCGTCTAGGCTGGGGACGCGGCATGTGCCGCGACTCGTCCTTTGCTGACCCTTCAGGAGACATATATGTCCGCCCCCGACAACGAGCCGAGCTTTCGCGAAAGCGTCGATCTGATGTTCAACCGCGCCGTGGCGCTCATGGACCTCAGTCCCGGCCTCGAGGAAAAGATCCGCGTGTGCAACTCGACCTACACGGTGCGCTTCGGCGTGCGGCTGCGCGGCGGCATCCAGACCTTTACCGGCTACCGCTCCGTGCATTCCGAGCACGTCGAGCCGGTCAAGGGCGGCATCCGCTTTTCGCTCGGTGTGAGCCAGGACGAGGTGGAGGCGCTCGCGGCGCTGATGACGTTCAAATGCGCGCTCGTGGAGACGCCGTTCGGAGGCTCCAAAGGCGGGCTCTGCATCGATCCGCGCCAGTACGACGCCGAGGAGATGGAGCGGATCACGCGCCGCTTTGCCTATGAGCTCGCCAAGCGCGACCTGATCGACCCCGCCCAGAACGTGCCGGCGCCCGACATGGGCACGGGCGAGCGCGAGATGGCCTGGATCGCCGACCAGTACCGGCGCATGAACACGTCCGACATCAACGCTGCGGCCTGCGTGACCGGCAAGCCGATCAACGCGGGCGGCATCCAGGGCCGGACCGAGGCGACCGGGCGCGGCGTGCAATACGCGCTGCGCGAATTCTTCCGCCACAGCGAGGACGTGCAGAAGGCCGGGATGGAGGGCTCCCTCGACGGCAAGAAGGTCATCGTGCAGGGCCTCGGCAACGTCGGCTATCACGCCGCCAAGTTCGTCAGCGAGGAGGACGGCGCCAAGGTCGTCGGGATCATCGAGCACGACGGCGCGCTGGTCGACCACGACGGCCTCGACGTCGAGGCGGTGCGCGGCTGGATCGCCAAACACGGCGGCGTGCAGGGCTACGCGGACGCCGAATATGTCGAGGACGGCGGCAAGGTCCTCGAAGAGGAGTGCCACATCCTGATCCCCGCGGCGCTCGAAGGCGTGATCAACCAGGGCAACGCCGACAACATCAAGGCGAACCTCATCATCGAGGCCGCCAACGGCCCGGTGACCTTTGGCGCCGACGACATCCTGCGCAAGAAAGGCGTCGTCATCATCCCTGACATGTACGCAAACGCGGGCGGTGTGACGGTCAGCTACTTCGAGTGGGTCAAGAACCTCAGCCATATCCGCTTTGGGCGGATGCAGCGCCGGCAGGAGGAGGCGCGCCACCAGCTGCTGGTCGATGAGCTCGAGCGGATCAGCCGGGACAGCTCGATCAACTGGACGCTCTCGCCGGGGTTCAAGGACAAGTACCTCAAGGGCGCCGGAGAGCTGGAGCTCGTGCGCTCCGGGCTCGATGACACGATGCGGCAATCCTACCAGGCGATGCGCCAGGTCTGGCTTGATCGCGACGACGTCGAGGACCTGCGGACGGCGGCGTATATCGTGGCGATTGGCCGGGTGGCGCTGAGCTATCAGTCCAAGGGGCTCTGAGCTTCTATTTCAAGGAAGGCATGGATCAGAACCCACCGCCCCGGCCTCGAGCCGGGGCCTCCCATTTCATGCCCGCCGGCGATCTAAGAGGTCCCGCCTCGAGGCCGGGACGCGGTGCCGCGAGCCCAAGCGAGACGCGCAGGGCACCGCGCGGCGAGCGCGCTCAGCGCCGGAGAGCGGCCAGCACTTGCGGCGTGGCGCGCCCGTCTTGCGAAAGTCCCGCCTGCCGCTGAAAGCCCGTGATCGCGGCTTCGGTCGCAGGCCCCACCACGCCGTCGGCATCGCCTGCGTCAAACCCGCGCCGGTTCAGCAGACGCTGCATCTCCTTGCGCTCTTCGAGCGTCAATCCGTTAGCATCCGGCCCAAAGCCCCGCGCTAGTAGACGCGCGCCATTGATGAGGTCCGACAGCACGCCCACGCCCAGCACATACTTCGTCGCATTGTTATAGCGCCGCAGCACCCGCGCGTTGGCAAAGGTCAAGAAACGCGGCCCGTTCGGGTCCGGGATCACCAAAGTGGCGCTGCCCTGGTCGGGAACGGCCCCGCCGCGCGCGGCCGTCACCCCTGCCGAGCGCCACGCCGCGACCGAGCGCGACGATCCTGCAGCGCCCACCAGCGACGCCGGCACTTGCACTTCGAGTCCCCAGGGCGCCCCGCGCCGCCAGCCCGACCGGCTGAGGTAGGCCGCGGCTGAGGCCAGCCCGTCGGTCGGATCGTTCGGCGCCCAGATGTCGCGCCGCCCGTCTCCGCCAAAATCCACGGCATAGGCTTCGTAGGTCGTCGGGATAAACTGCGTGTGCCCCATCGCCCCGGCCCAGCTGCCCAGCATCCGCTCTGGTGCGATGTCGCCATTGGCGAGGATCCGCAGCGCCGCAAGCAGTTGGCGTTCAAAGAAAACGCCCCGCCGACCGTCATAGGCCAGCGTCGAGAGGGCCGAGATCACCGGCACCTCGCCCATGCGCGTCCCGTACCGGCTCTCGAGCCCCCAGATCGCGGTGACCACATGGCCGGGCACGCCATAGCGGTCCTCGAGTTGCCGCAGCAGCGCTGCATGCCGCGCCCTCTCCCGCCGCCCGTCGGCCACGCGGCTGTCTGAGGTCGCGATGGCGAGGTAATCCTCGAGCGAGCGCGTGGTCTCCGCTTGGTTGCGGTCGAGGCGAACAACTTCGGGGATGAAGCCCGTGCCGCGAAACGCGCGCGCCAGCACGCTCTCCGGTATGCCCGCCGCGCGCGCCCGCGCCTGAAAGCCGGCCACCCATGCGCTGTAACCGGGGTTCGCAACGGTACGGAACCGCGCAGGCGCCGCCGCCGGGGCCGCACGCCGCGGCGCTGGACTGCCGCCACACGCCGCCAGCGCGCCAAGCGCCGCCGCGCCCAGGATCAAAGACCGTCGGGAACCCATCATGTTGTGCCTCGCTCGAATTGCGCACCGGGGTCTTGTTGCCCCGCATCATTTCGCGCATTGGACGCCAGCGGCGCAGGCTGCACAAGGGGCGGAATACCGGACCCGCGCCATCGGCGGAGCTATGCCGCCGGCCTGGCGCGCAATTTCGATTGAACTGCCCGGGTTTGCAGCGCATGACGCGGGCAGGGGGGCACGATGACCACATTCTTCACCGGCTTTGCGACGGGCTTTGGCCTGATCCTCGCGATTGGCGCGCAGAATGCGTTTGTGCTGCGCCAGGGATTGCGGCGCGAGCATGTGTTTGCCGTCTGCCTCGCCTGCGCGGTGTCGGACGCCATCCTCATCTTTGCCGGTGTGGTCGGGCTGGGCGCGCTTTTGGAGATCGCGCCGTGGTTCGAGCCGGCCATGCGCTATGGCGGGGCGGCGTTCCTGATCTGGTATGGCGCGCGCGCGGCGCTCTCTGCCTGGCGCGGCGGGCAGGCGCTGGAGGCGGCGGACGCGGTCAAACAGCCGCTCATGCCGACGCTTCTGACCGTGCTCGCGCTGACCTGGCTCAACCCGCATGTCTATCTGGACACGGTGATCCTCGTCGGCTCCATCGCGGCAAGTTTCCCGCAGCCGCTGCTGTTCGGGGTGGGCGCGATGGTGGCGAGCTTTGTCTTCTTTTTCTCGCTGGGGTATGGCGCGCGGCTGCTTGCGCCGCTCTTTGCCCGGCCCGGCAGTTGGCGCGTGCTCGACGCCGGGATCGCGCTGGTGATGTGGGCGATCGCGCTCAAGCTGCTCCTGTAAGGTGGGTGTGCAACCACCCTACGCCGCCTTGCACCCGGGCGCCGAAGGGCAGACAAAGGCGCCATGACCTCCGCCACACCTCAACGCCCCGTCGCCGGCATGCTCTGGATGGTGACGGCGGGCCTCTGCTTTGTCGCGGTCACCGCGCTGGTCAAGACGCTGGGCGCCCGCATCCCGGCCGCCGAGCAGGCGTTCCTGCGGTACCTCTTGGGACTCGTGTTCCTCATCCCGATGATCAAACCACTGCGCGCAGCTAAACTCGACGCGCGGCTCTATAGGATTTTCACGATCCGCGGAGCGGGCCACACGGTGGCCGTCATCCTGTGGTTTTACGCGATGACGCGCATTCCACTCTCGGAGGTGACGGCGATGAACTACCTCTCGCCGGTTTATGTCACGCTAGGCGCGGCGCTGGTTCTCGGCGAACGGCTGGCCGCGCGGCGCGTGCTGGCGATCGTCGTGGCGCTGATCGGCGTTGCGATCATCCTGCGTCCCGGCTTTCGAGAGGTGAACCTCGGACACGTCGCGATGCTCGGCACGGCTATCCTGTTTGCCGTCAGCTACCTCAGCGCCAAGATCGTGTCGGACGAGGTCGCGCCGGCGGTTGTGGTGGCGATGCTGTCGATCACGGTGACGATCGGGCTCGCGCCCTTTGCCATCGCGGTCTGGGTCTGGCCGACGCCTTACGAGCTGGCGATGCTCTTTGCCGTGGCGATCTTTGCGACCGGCGGGCACTACGCGATGACACTTGCGTTCAAGGCGGCGCCAGTCACCGTCACCCAGCCGGTGACGTTCCTGCAGCTGATCTGGGCGGTGCTGCTCGGCGCGCTTGTGTTTGGCGAGCCGGTCGATGGATTTGTGATCCTGGGCGGCGTGGTGATCCTGGCCGCCGTCAGCTTTATCACCTGGCGCGAGGCCGTGCTGAAGCGGCAAGCGATCACGCCGCCGGCCAACGCGACCAAGCTTTAGAGCTTTGGCCGATATGCCGCGCGGGCTCAGCCGAAGATAAGGTCAACTCCGCTTCACCCAGAGCCGGGAAATGCGCAGCGCTTCGGAACTGACCCCGCGTTTGCCTGTCGTAGCATCCTGCGAAGGCTCGCAGGCGCGACCTCAACGCACAAAAGTAACTTAGGCCCGCCTATCCAGCAAAGCCGCCAAGAACTCCAGAGCTTCGCGCTCTGCGCGCTGGGCATTGACCTCGGCGCCGTTCTGGGCGGCGGCCAGCCAGACTCCGTCCATGTAGGCCTGCATCGCGCGTCGCAGCGGGTCGACGTCTTTGGCTGGGACAAGCGCGCGGAGGGTGCCGCGAAAGTGGCTGCGGACACGCGCGCGGTTCAGCACCTGCAACCGCGCCAGCTGCGGCGTGTAAGACGCCGCCGCCCAGAATTGGACCCACACTGCGCATTGTGCCGGCGTGAAGAGCCGCGCGGCAAAGTTGGCCGAGACCAGAGCATCGAGCCTTGCGCGTGGGCCTGAGGCATCCTTGAGGCGCGCCACATGTGCCGCCTGCAGGAGCGACAGGAGCCGCCGCATCGTCGCCTCCATCAGCCGCTCCTTGGACCCGAAATAGTAGTTGATCGACGGGGCGGAGGCCCCGACCTCGCGCCCGATCCCGGCCAGCGTGATCTGCGCATAGCCCGATTTCGAGATCGCGCGGATCGCGCCCTCGATCAGCTCGTCTTCACGGATGTCACGGATGCGCCTTGCCATGGGACCGTTCTGCGGGATCGCCGCGCAAAAGCAAAGGGTCAGACGGCGGTTTGGATGGTTGTTCAAATTCTTGAATGAATATTTAAGATTTGGTACGGGCGTCAGAAATCCTATTTCTCAAGTTTGGACCATCCCCATGATCGAAGGCGTCACCTGCCAGCCCACCGCCAGCCACTTTGTCGACGGGGCCTATGTCGAAGACACCGCGGGTGCGGTGCGGGACGTCGTCTATCCCCACACGGGCGAGGTGATCGCGCAGGTGCATGAGGCGACGCCGGCGATCATCGAGCGCGCCATCGCGTCGGCCAAGGCTGCGCAGCCGGCGTGGGCCGCGCTCAGCGGAACCGAACGCGGGCGCATCCTGCGCCGGGCTGCAGACATGATCCGGGAGCGCAATCGGGAGCTGTCGATCCTCGAGACATGCGACACGGGCAAACCACTGTCAGAGACGCTGTATGTCGATGCCACATCGGGGGCGGACGCGCTCGAATACTTTGGCGGGTTGGCCGGCAGCATCACGGGCGAGCACATTCCCCTGGGCCAGGACTGGGTCTACACCCGGCGCGAGCCGCTGGGCCTGTGCGTCGGGATCGGTGCCTGGAACTACCCCACACAGATTGCCTGCTGGAAGGGCGCGCCGGCGCTGGCGATGGGCAATGCGATGGTCTTCAAACCCTCGGAAACGACGCCGCTCTGCGCGCTCAAGGTGGCGGAAATCCTGTACGAGGCCGGCCTGCCTGCCGGGCTTTACAACGTCATCCAGGGTGCGGGCGGCGTGGGCGCGCCGCTCGTCACCGATCCGCGCGTCGACAAGGTGTCGCTGACCGGCTCGGTGCCGACCGGGCGCAAGGTCTATGCCGCCGCTGCCGAAGGCATGAAGCACGTCACGATGGAGCTCGGTGGCAAGTCGCCCCTGATCATCTTTGACGACGCGGACCTCGAAAACGCCGTGGGCGGCGCGATCCTCGGGAATTTCTATTCCTCAGGTCAAGTCTGCTCGAACGGCACGCGCGTCTTTGTGCACAAAGCGATCAAGGAGGCTTTCTTGTCGCGCCTTTCGGCGCGCCTCGAGGGGGCCGTGATCGGCGATCCGCTCGACGAAGCGACGACGTTTGGCCCGATGGTGAGCGCGACGCAGATGGAGATCGTCGAGGGCTACATCGCGAAAGGCCGGGACGAGGGCGCGCGGCTCGTGTGCGGCGGTGCGCGTCTTGAGCGCGACGGCTATTACATCCCGCCCACCGTCTTTGCCGACGTCACAGACGACATGACCATCGCGCGCGAGGAAATTTTCGGACCCGTCATGGCGGTCCTCGATTTCGAGGACGAGGCCGAGATGATTGCGCGCGCCAACGCCACGCCGTTCGGCCTCTCGGCGGGTGTCTTTACCAGCGATCTGACCCGCGCGCACCGGGTGATCGGCGCCCTGGAGGCGGGCAGCTGTTTCATCAACTCCTACAACGACGCGCCCGTGGAGGCGCCCTTTGGCGGGGTCAAGGCGTCGGGGGTCGGGCGCGAGAACTCGAAGGAGGCGATCGCGCATTACAGCCAGGTCAAGTCGGTCTACGTCCGCATGGGTGACGTCGAGGCGCCCTTCTGATGGCGCGCGCGGACTACGTGATCGTCGGGGCCGGCAGCGCGGGCTGCGCTATGGCCTACCGGTTGAGCGAGGCCGGCCACTCGGTGATCGTGATTGAATACGGCGGCACCGACGTCGGGCCCTTTATCCAGATGCCGGCGGCGCTGAGCTACCCGATGAACATGGCGCGCTACGACTGGGGGTACCAGTCCGGACCCGAGCCGCATCTGGGCGGGCGCCGGCTGGCCTGTCCGCGGGGCAAGGTGCTAGGCGGCTCGTCCTCGATCAACGGCATGGTCTATGTGCGTGGGCATGCGGGCGACTTCGACCATTGGGAGGAGAGCGGCGCGCGCGGCTGGTCCTACGCCGATGTGCTGCCCTACTTTCAGCGACAGGAGAACTGGACGGACGGCGGGCATGGCGGCGACCCGGATTGGCGCGGCACGGACGGCCCGCTGCACGTGACGCGTGGCCCGCGCGACAACCCGCTGCACGCGGCCTTTGTGGCGGCGGCGGAGGCGGCGGGCTATGCCGCGACCGACGACTACAACGGCGCGCGGCAAGAGGGGTTTGGCCCCATGGACATGACCGTGCACAAGGGCCGGCGCTGGTCGGCCTATGCGGCGTATCTCAAGCCGGCGCTGGCCACGGGGCGGGTGCGGGTTGTGAACGGACTTGCGACGCGGGTGGTCTTTGACGGGCGGCGCGCCACGGGCGTCGAGATCCGCGCGCGCGGCGGAACCCAGGTTGTGGAGGCGGAGCGCGAGGTGATCCTCGCCGCGTCGTCCATCAACTCGCCCAAGCTGCTGATGCTGTCCGGCATCGGTCCAGCGGAGCACCTTAGGGAGCACGGGATCGAGGTGCGCGCGGACCGGCGCGGCGTCGGTCAGAACCTGCAGGATCACCTCGAACTTTACATCCAGTACGCATGCAAGCAGCCGATCACGCTCGCGTCCTACTGGTCGCTCTGGGGCAAGGCGTGGGTGGGCGCACGCTGGCTCTTTACCAGGACCGGGCTGGGTGCGTCGAACCAGTTCGAGAGCGCCGGGTTCATCCGCTCGCGCGCCGGGGTCCGCTATCCCGACATCCAGTACCACTTCCTGCCGATCGCCGTGCGCTACGACGGCCAGAGTGCTGCCGAGGGGCACGGGTTCCAGGCGCATGTCGGACCAATGCGATCCGCCTCGCGCGGAGCGGTGTCGCTGGCCTCGCCGCGCCCGGAAGATGCGCCGCATATCCTCTTCAACTACATGAGCCACGCCAGCGACTGGGAGGATTTCCGCGCCTGTATCCGCCTGACGCGCGAGATCTTTGCGCAGGCGCCTATGGCTCCGTTTGTCGAGCGGGAAATCCAGCCCGGGCCCGAAGTGGCTTCGGATGCGGCGCTCGACGCATTTATCCGCGAGCATGTCGAAAGCGCCTACCATCCGTGCGGGACCTGCAAGATGGGCGCGGTGGACGATGGCAACGCGGTTGTCGACCCGGAGTGCCGGGTGATCGGCGTCGAGGACCTGCGGGTGGCGGACAGTTCGGTCTTTCCGCGCATCCCCAACGGTAACCTTAACGCGCCCTCGATCATGGTGGGGGAGAAGGCATCCGATCATATCCTCGGTCGGACGGCCTTGCCTCGCGCGAACCTCGTGCCGTGGGAGCATCCGCAATGGCGCACTGCGCAACGTTGACGCTCGGCCAATGCGCGCGACGGTGTGTGGACCCAGTTTAAAAGCGTTTGCGCCAGCTGTGAGGTCGCGAAGAAGGTATTTATAAACCAGAGAAGGACCTGGCGCTGTCCTTGTCCCTTCTCTGGTTCAAAAATACCTAATGGCCGGACGGGTCCAGAAGCGCTGCGCTTTGTGAGAGGCGGCGCGCGTTAACCTTGACGCGGCTTGCGTGGCAGGCGGCCAGCGCGCAGGTTAACGAGATGTTAAGGGCTTTCCTGTGCGTTTACCTTTTGTCGGTCTTGCCTGCGATGGCGGAAGTGGCAGGCGAGATTCGCGTGATCGACGGCGACACGTTCGAGGTGGCCGGCACGCGGGTGCGGCTGCACGGGATCGACGCGCCAGAGCGCGGCCAGACGTGCACCACCGAGCAAGGCGTGGCCTGGGCTTGCGGGGCGTGGGTGACCTCGCGAGTGCACGCGCGGTTTGACGGGACGTTGGCTGAGTGCCTGCCCTTGGACCGGGACAGGTACGACCGTGTCGTGGCGACGTGTCAGGTCGGCGGCGTGGATGTCGGCGGCTGGATCGTTGCGGAGGGATACGGCTTTGCCTACCGCCGCTATTCAATGAGTTACGATCTGGTTGAGAAACAGGCGGCGGCTGCGGACCGCGGGCTTTGGGCGATGAATGTGACGCGCCCGGCGTGGTTTCGGGCGACGCGGGCCGAAGGGCGATTGCCGCCGGATCGGGCCTGCCGGATCAAGGGGAACGTGTCCTCCAAGGGCGTGCGCACTTACCATCTGCCGGGACAGGCGCACTACGAGCGCACAGGGATCCGCATCGAGCGCGGCGAGCGCTGGTTTTGCAGCGAGGCGGAGGCGTTGGGGGCCGGCTGGCGCAAGGCTCGGCGCTGATCATCCGACGTCGTAGGGCAGGACCTTGTGCGTGTCCGGGTCCGCGGTGAGCCTGCTTTCGAGGGGCGGCACGGAGCGTTGGTGGCATTCGGCGCGGTCGCAGATGCGGCAGGAGATGCCGATCGGCTCGAACGCGTCGGCGCGGTCCAGAGGCAGGCCGTCGGCATAGACGAGGCTCTCGGCGTAGGCGATCTCGCATCCCAGCGCGATGGCGAACCGCCGGACCGGCGCGCCGTAGGAGCCTGCCGATTTCGAAATGTCGCGCGCCAAAAGGAAGTAGCGCACGCCGTCCGGGGTTTCGGCTTGCTGGCGCAGGAACTGGCCGGGCGTCTCGAACGCGCGGTGCACGTTCCAGAGGGGACAGGCCCCGCCAAAGCGCGCGAATTGCAGCCGCGTCGCCGAATGCCGTTTGGTGATCGTGCCCGCTTGATCGACCCGCACGAAGAAGAACGGCACGCCGCGCGCCTCGGGTCGCTGCAACGTCGAAAGCCGGTGCGCGACCTGCTCGATGGAGGCGCCGAAATCCTGTGCGAGCCGCTCGAGGTCGTGCCGTTCGCGCCGGGCCGCCTCCAGAAACTGCCCGTAGGGCATGAGCGCGGCGCCGGCGAAGTAGTTGGCAAGGCCGATCTTGGCGATGGCGCGCGCCGCCTCCGAACGGAACCGGGCCAGGTCAAGCGTTGCGTCGATGAGCTTGCCATGCGACAGGAGCGCCAGCTGCAGCAGCATCTGGAAAGACAGCGTCGCCGCTGGCGCACGCGTCGAGAGCGTCAGGACGCGTGTCGTAGGCTCGTAGTGGCGCAGGCCATCGCTTTCGGCGAGGACAGTTGTGACCCCAAGTGCGTCGAGCCGGGCGCGGATGGCGGTGGGGGTGGCCACGGCGCCGCCCCAGGCGCGCGCGGTGTTCTCGGCCGCGCGGTCGACCGCGTCGATGTAATTGTCGCAATAGTGGAAGAAGTCGCGCACCTCTTCCCAGGGCGACTGCAGCGCGCCACTGCCGGCCTGGCCCAGCGCCTCGTCGAGGGAGGCTAGCCGTTCGTGCGAGGCACGGTAGGCGCGGTGCAATGCCAAAAAGGCGTGCGCGAGGTCCGGCGCGTTCGAGGCAGCTAGGCGCAAATCGGCGAGGGGCGGCGCCGCGCCGTCAAAGACCGGATCGCCCAGCACTTCGGTCATGTCCGACACCAGCCTATCGGTCACACCGGACCCGAACGCCGTGATGTCGACGCCAAAATCCTGCGCCAGCGCCAGAAGCACGGTCGAGGAGACCGGGCGGTTGTTGTTCTCCATCTGGTTGAGATACGGCAGCGACACGCCCAGCTTGGCGGCAAATGCCTTTTGGGTCAGGCCAAGTCCCTTGCGCGTCTCGCGCAGCTTGGGTCCGGCAAAGAGTTTGGGTTGCGCCATGGGAAGTTCCGCCGTGTTGCAAACCCTGTCCTAGCGGGTTTGCAAACTTTGTGCCACACCCGGCTCAGGCGACTTTCAGCTGCCGCTCACGGACGTAGACAAACCCGATGGCGGCAATCGCCAGCAGCGAGGTGATCAGCATCAACCCGAGGAGCGGCGTTGGACCGCTGCCGGGGCTGAGGAGGTGCCCGGCAAGGGCGGAGAGGCCCGCGCCGCCACCGATCATGATCGACCCGCCGAGGCCGGAGGCGGTGCCGGCCAGATGCGGTCGCACCGAGAGCATGCCCGCCGTGGCGTTCGGGATGGTCAGCCCGTTGCCGAGCCCGACAAAGGTCATCAGGCCAAAGAAGGTCCACTCGTTGCCATAACCGGCGAGGTAGAGCGCCGTCGACAGCGCCACGCCAAAGGCGGAGATGAGCGAGCCCCAGAGCACCATCTGGTTGACCCCGAACCGCACCGCGTTGCGCCCCGAAAAGAAGTTGCCGAGGAAATAGCCGATCGCAGGCGCTCCGAAAAAGAGGCCCAGCCGCTCGGGTGACATGCCAAAGACGTCGGTCCCGATGAAGGGCGCCCCGCCGAGATAGGCAAAGAAAGCCCCCGAGCAGAACGCCGCCGCCAGCGCGTAGGCCCAGAACCGCGGAGAGGTCAAAAGCTCGGGGTATTCGGCGAATTGCTGGCGGAGCGTGTGACCCGAAGAGACGGCCGTCTCCCCCTGGTCGAAATAGCAGACCACGAATGTCACGATCCCGAGGCCAAAGAGCATCCAGAAATTTGCCTGCCAGCCAAAGACGCCGTCTAGGAGTCCGCCGATGGCCGGTGCGATCATCGGCACCACGGCCATCCCCATCGTCACGTAGGCGATGAGCGAGGCGGCCTGGTTCGTGCCGGAAATGTCGCGCGCGACGGCGCGGCTGAGCACCATG
Source organism: Pseudaestuariivita sp. (assembly GCF_052825805.1). Classification (NCBI taxonomy): domain Bacteria; kingdom Pseudomonadati; phylum Pseudomonadota; class Alphaproteobacteria; order Rhodobacterales; family Paracoccaceae; genus Pseudaestuariivita; species Pseudaestuariivita sp. The sequence continues at coordinate 196,908 of NZ_JBRBVB010000015.1, forward strand.
CCGACCACGATGGCGGCCTGGATCATGCGAAAGAACAGGAACACCCAGACGTTGGTCGCCCAGATGCAGCCGAGCGTGGCGAGCAGAAAGATGACGATCCCGGCGAGGTTGACCGGCCTGCGCCCCAACTTGTCGCTGATCGGTCCGATAAAGAGCTGCAGGATCGCGTTCACGCCAAGGTAGACCGCGACGGACATCTGCACGATGGCGTAATCGGCCTCGAAATACTCCGACATCGCCGGAAGGGACGGCAGAAACACGTTCATCGCCATGGCGGAAAGGCCCGCCATGAGGATCAGCGTGGAGATATGCGGAGGCGTCGCGCGGTCGAAATACCGCGTGCCTGTGTCTTGAGACATGTCAGCAAACTCCACCTGTGTTCATTTGGTTGCAAGAAAAATCGCAGGTTTGCATACTTTGCAGATGTGCAGTTTGCGCGCGCAAATAATTTGCAAATTTGCGAGATAGAACTGGTCGTGCTGCAGTGCAGCTTGTACGTAGCCTTGCACGAATTTGTGGCCTTTGGGAGGGCTCCCCATGATCGATGTCAGCGCAGAACTTGAGGCGCGCCGGAGCGCCGCCCGGCTTGGCGGCGGCCAGCGCCGCATCGACGCGCAGCACGCGCGGGGCAAGCTGACCGCACGCGAGCGGATCGAGCTCTTGCTCGACGAGGGCTCGTTCGAAGAGTTCGACATGTTCGTCACCCACCGCTGCACCGACTTCGGGATGGAGGCGAACAAGCCCGCCGGCGACGGCGTCGTCACGGGCTGGGGCACGATCAACGGCCGGATGGTCTACCTCTTTAGCCAGGATTTTACCGTGTTCGGCGGCTCCCTGTCGGAGACGCACGCGCAAAAGATCTGCAAGATCATGGACATGGCGGTGCAGAACGGCGCACCGGTGATCGGCATCAACGACTCGGGCGGGGCGCGCATCCAGGAGGGCGTCGCCTCCCTCGCCGGCTATGCGGAGGTCTTTCAGCGCAACATCCTTGCCTCGGGCGTCGTGCCGCAGATCAGCGTCGTGATGGGGCCCTGCGCCGGTGGGGCGGTCTATTCGCCGGCGATGACGGACTTCATCTTTATGGTCAAGGACACGTCCTACATGTTCGTGACCGGGCCTGATGTGGTGAAGACGGTCACCAACGAGGTGGTCACCGCCGAGGAACTGGGCGGCGCCTCGACCCACACGCGCAAGTCCTCGGTGGCCGATGGCGCCTTCGAGAACGACGTGGAGGCGCTGGCGGAAGTGCGGCGGCTCGTGGACTTTCTCCCGCTCAGCAACCGCGAGAAGCCACCCGTGCGCCCCTTCTTTGACGCGCCGGACCGGGTGGAGGCATCGCTCGATACGCTGATCCCCGCCAACCCGAACACGCCCTACGACATGAAGGAGCTGATCGGGAAGGTCGCGGACGAGGGCGATTTCTACGAGATCCAGGAGGATTACGCCAAGAACATCATCACCGGGTTCATCCGTATCGAGGGCCAGACGGTGGGTGTCGTGGCCAACCAGCCAATGGTGCTGGCCGGGTGCCTCGACATCGACAGCTCGCGAAAGGCGGCGCGATTCGTGCGCTTCTGCGACTGTTTTGAAATCCCGATCCTCACGCTGGTCGATGTGCCGGGCTTCTTGCCGGGGACCAGCCAGGAGTACGGCGGCGTGATCAAGCACGGGGCCAAGCTGCTCTTTGCCTATGGCGAGGCGACGGTCCCGAAGGTGACGGTGATCACGCGCAAAGCCTACGGCGGCGCCTATGACGTGATGGCGTCCAAACACCTGCGGGGGGACTTCAACTATGCCTGGCCGAGCGCGGAGATCGCGGTGATGGGCGCCAAGGGCGCAACCGAGATCATCCACCGCGCGGACCTCGGGGACGCCGAGAAGATCGCCCAGCACACCAAGGATTACGAGGACCGGTTTGCAAACCCCTTCGTCGCTGCCGAGCGCGGGTTCATCGACGAGGTGATTCAGCCCCGCTCGACGCGCCGCCGGGTCGCCCGCGCCTTTGCCTCCTTGCGGGGCAAGTCGCTCAAGAACCCTTGGAAAAAGCACGACAACATTCCGCTCTAAGCGCGGGGTGGCAAGTTCCCGGGGGCGGTCTGCCCCCGGACCCCCGAGGATATTTCCAGCCAGAAGAAGCGACATGGGAACTGAGATGTTGAGCCGAAGCTTATCCTGCAAAGGAGAGCAACATGGCCAAGGATCACGGAAAGAGCGTGAAGCGGGACGACGTCTACGAAGCGCTTCGCGAGGATGGGGCGTCCAAGGAGAAGGCGGCGCGGATCGCCAATGCGCAGGCCTCGGACGATCAGGAACCTTCGGTGAAGGGCGGCAAGGCGCCGCCCTACGAGGAGTGGACGAAGGACGATCTCTACGCGCGGGCGCAGGAGCTGGACGTCGACGGGCGGTCGGACATGAGCAAGGATCAATTGATCGAGGCGCTCAGGGACCGGTAGTGCCGGGGGGCGTGGCATGACCCAGCCGCTCACCATTCGCCATGCCGATGACGGCAAGTTCGAGGGGCAGGGGCTGCGGGCCTTTTTCGAGTATCGCGGTCTTGGCATCGCGGAGGCGACGGCGGGCGGGTTTGGCGCCCATGTCATCCGGGCGGTGCCGGGCGAAGAGAGCCCGGGCGGCTGGCATTCGCACGCGCTCAATTTCCAGATGGTCTACGTCACCAAGGGCTGGGTGATCTTCGAGTACGAGGGTCATGGCGAGGTGGTTATGCGCGCAGGCTCGTCCGTGTTGCAGCCGCCGGGGATCGTGCACCGCGAGGTGCGCCACTCGGACGACATGGAGCTTATCGAGATCACCGCACCCGCGGAGTTCGAGACGCGGGCCGAGGACGCGCCGGCATGAGCCGGGGCTGGCATCTGCTGCGCGCGTCGGACGGCGTGACGCTGACGCGGCGGGTGCCGGTGCGCATGGATGTCGTGGCGGAGACCGTGTTGCCGGACATGCGCCTCTTGCCGCTGGTACATCACGTGCGGCAGGATTTGTGGCGGGCGCTCCAGCGGGTGCGTGGTTTCAGCCCGGTGGTGCGCGCGCGGCGGAGCGAGCGCGGTGTTGCGCTGGAGGCGGGCGGGCGGATCGACGGGGCTGTGCCACCGGGAGTGTCTGCGCGTATCGCGGAACTGCTCGAGGACCCGGCGCGGCGCGCGCGCTGGGCGCGGTGGTCGGCATGACGGGGCGGTGGCTAGGTGTGGCGGCCGCTGTCTGGCTCGCAAGCGGAGCTACGGCGGATGTGGCGCAGGCGCCGATCTTTGTCCCGTCGGGCCAGTTCGTGACCTTTCAGGAGTTCGTGGCGGATGCGGCGGGCGAGGGGCTGATGTACCGCTTCCGGTTCATCGCGCCGGACATTTCGCCAGCCGGCAAAGGGCTGACCTTTGGCGAGGTGGCGGACGACATGTTCCATCTTTGCCAGTTCTATGCGGTTCCCAAACTGTCCGAGGTCGGACCCAAGCCGCGCCAGATCGTGGTGTCCCTCGCCGATCAGGCGACCGAGTTTGGGGCGAGCGATGCGACCGTCACGCAGTTTTTCGAAGCCTACGCCGTCAAGGACGGCCTCTGCATTTGGGAGATCTTCTGATGGGTCCCCAACATCTTGCGGGTCTGGTGCCGGACTGGGGCGGATTTGCGGCATTGCCGCCACATTCGAGCGCAACCGCCGCGTGCCAATGTTCAACGGCGCGGTGCCTCGTTAATATGCGCCAAGGGCTCCATCAAGGAACCCGATCTCACGGACGTGTGGGCACGCGGCGTTTTGACCGGGCCTGTGCGGACAACAAAAACAGGAGTGAGGGATGTCGAAGAGCATCAAACTGCTGGTCGCGCTTGGCCTCGTCGCCGGTGTTGCGGCCTGTGCCAAGGGCAATGACGAAGAGTTCGTTGTCATCGCACCGGAGCCGATCTCGGTCGAGCCGGTCTACACCGGCAAGTTCAAGTAAGACGCCTCTGTATGGTCGGGTCGCAGCAGGCGGCCTGACACGGGTGTGTCCTTCGGACGGGCGGACTTTCGGGTCCGCCCATCCCAGCCGCCAGCGCCCCGGGTCCGGGAGGTGCGGATGATCAAGCATCGCGGCTTTCCGGGGCGTCTGCCCGGTACGGATTTCCAGTTTACCCTGCGGCGCGCAAACCCCAAGGGCGCGACACCGATCGTGCGGCGCGAGCGCTTTGCCGATCGCAAGCCGGCGGACCGGCGGGCGGATGCGGCCTTTGTCTCGGCGCTGTTCGTCCAGTTCGGCACGGAGCCATTCGAGCGCGGGAACCTCGATGCGGGACGGCTCAGCTGGCTCTTCGGGCGCGAGGTGCTGCCGTTCGACGATCCGTTTGATCCCGCCGATTACGAGGCGCGGCTGGTGCTGGATGAGCGGGCCGCAAGAGTGAGCTTCCCGGATGCCTTCGACGGGACGTGGTGGGCATGATTTTGCGCAAGGCCTTCAGAACTGGGCGGGAAATGGCCCACGGCGCGGATGCGAACGGACGGCGCTTGCCGGGTTGGCCCGCACGGCGCCATGCTCAACCCCAGCGAGTGTCAGACCCGGGTACGCGGAGCTTTGGCGCTTGCGTCCCTACCCCTGACGGTCGGTCTGGTCGGTGCCCGGTCAGACCGGCTTCGGGGCGGCGAGGCGCCGAGCCGGGATTTCCAGCGGAACCTCGCACGCGGCGCAGCGTTTGTGGTGCAACAGCACGCAACGCCAAAGGATTTTCTCCATGCTCCGCATCGCCCTCGCCACCTCCGCAATCGTCACCCTCGCGGCCTGCACCGGCACCGACGGGGAGCGTGCGACCGCTGGCGCCCTCACGGCCGCGACGGCTGCCGCCATTACCGACAACAACGTTGCCACCGCCGCCGCTGCGGGCGCTGCCGCCGGCGCGCTCTGTGACGAGGCGGGTGTCTGCGAAGACGGCTGACGCCACCACAATCTCACGTCGCGGCGCTGCCGCGTGGACCTGCGTGCCTGACCGGCGCGCAGGTTTTTTCATGCCTGAAGGGACTGGGCCATGTTCAAGAAAATACTGATCGCCAACCGGGGCGAAATTGCGTGCCGGGTGATCAAGACCGCGCGGAAGATGGGCATTGCCACGGTGGCGGTCTACTCGGACGCGGACGCGCAGGCGCTGCACGTGCAGATGGCCGACGAGGCGGTGCATATCGGCCCGGCGCCCGCCAACCAGTCCTACATCGTAATCGACAAGATCATGGACGCCATCCGCCAGACCGGCGCGGAGGCAGTGCATCCGGGCTACGGGTTTCTGAGCGAAAACAAGCTCTTCGCCGAGGCTCTGGAGAAAGAGGGCGTTGCCTTTATCGGCCCGCCCGCCAGCGCGATCGAGCAGATGGGGGACAAGATCACCTCGAAGAAGATCGCTCAGGAGGCCGGCGTCAGCACAGTGCCTGGCTACATGGGCCTCATTGAGGATGCGGACGAGGCGGTGAAAATCTCCACCGAGATCGGCTATCCGGTGATGATCAAGGCGAGCGCGGGCGGTGGCGGCAAGGGCATGCGTATCGCCTGGAACGACCAGGAGGCGCGCGAGGGGTTCCAGAGTTCGAAGAACGAGGCGGCGAATTCCTTTGGAGATGACCGCATCTTTATCGAGAAATTTGTCACCCAGCCGCGGCATATCGAGATCCAGGTGCTCGCCGACGCGCACGGCAACTGCATCTACCTCAACGAGCGGGAATGCTCGATCCAGCGCCGCAACCAGAAGGTGATCGAGGAGGCGCCGTCGCCCTTCCTCGATGAAGCGACGCGGCAGGCGATGGGCCAGCAGTCCTGCGATCTGGCGCGTGCGGTGGGTTATACCTCGGCCGGGACGGTGGAGTTCATCGTGGATGGGGAGCGCAACTTCTACTTCCTCGAGATGAACACGCGTTTGCAGGTGGAGCACCCGGTGACGGAGCTGATCACGGGCGTCGATCTCGTCGAGCAGATGATCCGCGTGGCCTATGGCGAAACGCTGACGCTGGCGCAGGAGGACATCGGGATCAACGGTTGGGCGATGGAGAGCCGGCTCTATGCCGAGGACCCTTACCGCAACTTCCTGCCCTCCATCGGGCGTCTGACGCGGTATCGTCCTCCCGCCGAAGTGGACACCGGCCCGCGTATCGTGCGCAATGACACCGGCGTCTACGAGGGCGGCGAGATCAGCATGTATTATGACCCGATGATCGCCAAGCTCTGCACCTGGGGCGCGACGCGGGAGGAGGCCATCGACGGGATGCGCGACGCGCTTGACGGGTTCGAGGTGGAGGGGATCGGCCACAACCTGCCCTTCTGCGCCGCCGTGATGGACCACCCGCGCTTTGTCTCGGGGGAGATCACGACGGCGTTCATCGCCGAGGAGTATCCCGAGGGGTTCGAGGGCGTGACGCTGGGCGAGACCAGCCTGCGCCGGGTCGCAGCGGCGGCGGCGGCGATGCACCGGGTTGCGGAGATCCGGCGCACCCGCGTGTCGGGCCGGATGGACAATCACGAGCGCAAGGTCGGCACGGACTGGGTGGTGAGCGCGCAGGGCGTCTCGATGCCGGTCACGATTGCCGCCGACCGCGAAGGCTCGACCGTGACGTTCGAGGACGGCACCGCGATCCGCGTGGCCTCGGGCTGGACGCCCGGCGACACGCTCGCGCATATCGACGCGGATGGCACGGCGTTGACGCTCAAGGTGGGCAAGATCACCCAAGGCTTCCGCATGCGCTACCGGGGTGCGGATCTCAAGGTCCATGTGCGCTCCCCGCGTCAGGCCGAGCTGGCCGCGCTGATGCCGGAAAAGCTGCCGCCCGATACCTCCAAGATGCTGCTTTGCCCGATGCCGGGGCTGGTGGTGAAGATCGACGTCGAGGTCGGCGACGAAGTGCAGGAGGGCCAGGCGCTTTGCACCGTCGAGGCGATGAAGATGGAGAACATCCTGCGCGCCGAGAAACGCGCAGTGGTGAGCAAGATCAACGCAGGCCCCGGCGACAGCCTCGCCGTGGACGAGGTCATCCTCGAGTTCGAATGATCCGATGCGCTGACATATCGCGGGAGCCATTTTGATGGAGCAGCTGCGCGCCTTTGCGGACGCCGTCACGGCGGCGTTGCCGATAACTGTGCCGGGCTGGGTGTGGCCGGTGCTGCTGGTTGCGCTCGTGATGCTGGCGCTGCTGCGGTTCTACTCGGCGCGGGTGGCGTGGCGGGTGATTGCGCAGTTCCTGCTGACCATCGCGTTGCCGCTCGGGTTGATCCTAGGCGGGGCGCTTTATGCTGTGGCGCAGGTGGTGACGGTCGAGACGCCGATCTGGCAGGCAATCATCGCGGCGACGATCATCGCGACCGGCTGGCTCACGACGGCCGTTTTCGCGCAAGTCGGCAAGTCGCGGGACCGGGCCGAACGCCTGCGAGATGTGCACCGCGCGCTTTATGCCGAGATCCGCACCCACTTGGCGAACCTGCAATCGGACGATGTGCTCAGCGAATACGGCCGCCAGATGGTCGAGATCATGCAGGCCAATCCCGGTTTTGTGCCGCTGGTGCCGCGCGAGCAGCCCTCCAAGGTGTTCGACACGCTGATCCCGGACATCCAGGTCCTGCCGCGCGAAACCATCGATCCGGTGGTGGAATATTACGCCCAGCGGGAGGCAGTGGCGGCCATGGTCGAGGACCTGCGCAGCCCCGAGGTCAAGACGCTCGCGCAGGAGCGCCGGATCAACATGTACCGCGATTACATCGAGATGAAGCGTCAGACCCTGCGCACCGGCCTCGAGGCGCTGGCGCTGATCAACGCCTATGCGCGCGGCTCAAAACGCGCCGCGCGGCGGGCGGCCAGGAAGATGGGCAGCGCGGGCTCTAGTAGCCGGGGCGCGGACCGGTCCGGCCGGTGATGGGTGGACGGGTGCCGATGTCCTTGTCAGGAAGCCAGTCCATGGGCGTTGCTCCTATGTGCGGCACTAATCTACGCGCTCCGCATCACGCGCTCAAGTCTCAGCTGCCCGAGGCGCGCCGGTCGCGGATTTCCTGTTGCCGCTGGGGCATCTTGTCGATCACGCGGGAGATCTCGCGCACGTCCCACGGCAGCGGTTTGCGCAGCTTGACCCCGCCGTCCTTGCCGATGAGCGCCAGCATGAACCCGCGCGGGCGCAGCTGCGTGCGCAGGGCGCTCTCCCCGTCCGGGTCCGTATCGGTGAACACGATCACGTCACGCTCGCGCAGCTCGTACTCCCGCGCGGTCAAGAGCGCGATCTGCCGTTGGAACGCCGGGTCCGCCGGGCTGTCGGCAAAGACGACGATGGGGCGCGCCGTCCAGCGGAACTCCGACAGGTCGACCTCCGCACCGTCGCGGATCAGTGGGGCGTCGGTCATCGCGGCCTCCTCCACGGGCGTTTCAGGTGTTTCCACGCCCGCGCTGCTGGCGGTGCCGGTCGCGCTTGAGGTGCCAGCCGGGCTTGCGGTGTCTTGCGCCAGCGCCGGTGCCGCCAGCGTGGCCATCAGAGCGAGTGTAGTGATGCGCTGCATGTTGCCTCCATTTGCTTTCAATGTAGGCGCAAATTCTCCGATTGCGATGCCCGGCCAGCGCCGGATGGTCGCTCCGTTCCGTCATTCCAAGCCCCGGGAGGGTTTTCCCACATGAGCACCAAAGACGACTGGCGCGCCCGCGCCGAAAAAGAGCTGCGCGGCCGCCCGCTCGAGGACTTGACCTGGAAGACGCTCGAAGGGATCGACGTGCAACCGGTCTACGACGCCTCCGATCTCGACGGTGTGGACCACATCGGCACGCTTCCGGGAGAGGCGCCCTTCACGCGCGGCGTTCGCTCGACGATGTACGCAGGCCGCCCCTGGACTATCCGCCAGTACGCCGGGTTCTCGACCGCCGAGGAGAGCAACGCGTTCTACCGCCGCAACCTCGCCGCCGGGCAGCAGGGCGTCTCGGTCGCTTTCGATCTGGCCACGCACCGGGGCTACGACAGCGACCACGAACGGGTCGAAGGGGATGTTGGCAAGGCCGGGGTGGCCATCGACTCGGTCGAGGACATGAAAATCCTCTTCGACGGCATCCCGCTCGACAAAGTGTCCGTCTCGATGACCATGAACGGCGCTGTGATCCCGGTCCTCGCGTCCTTCATCGTGGCCGGCGAGGAGCAGGGCGTCAGCCGCGAGCAGCTCTCGGGGACGATCCAGAACGACATCCTCAAGGAGTTTATGGTCCGCAACACCTACATCTACCCGCCCGAACCTTCGATGCGGATCGTGTCGGACATCATCGAGTACACCTCGAACGAGATGCCGAAGTTCAACTCCATCTCGATCTCCGGCTACCACATGCAGGAGGCGGGCGCGAACCTCGTGCAAGAGCTCGCCTACACCCTCGCGGACGGCAAGGAATACGTGCGCGCCGCCGTGGACGCCGGCATGGATGTCGACAAATTCGCCGGGCGCTTGTCGTTCTTCTTTGCGATAGGCATGAACTTTTTCATGGAGGCGGCCAAGCTCCGCGCTGCCCGTCTCTTGTGGCACCGCATCATGACCGAGGCCGGGGCCAAATCCGACCGGTCCAAGATGCTGCGCACCCACTGCCAGACGTCCGGTGTCAGCCTGCAGGAGCAGGACCCCTACAACAACGTGGTGCGCACTGCTTATGAGGCGATGAGCGCGGTGCTGGGTGGGACCCAGTCGCTGCACACCAACGCGCTGGACGAGGCGATTGCGCTGCCGACCGACTTCTCCGCCCGGATTGCACGCAACACGCAACTGATCCTGCAGGAGGAGACGGGGGTGACCAAGGTGGTCGACCCGCTCGCGGGCTCCTACTACGTCGAAAAGCTCACCGCTGACCTCGCGGATGCCGCCTGGAAGATGATCGAAGAGATCGACGAGATGGGCGGGATGACCAAAGCGGTGGCCTCCGGCCTTCCCAAGCTCAGGATCGAGGAAAGCGCCGCCCAGCGGCAGGCGCAGATCGACCGGGGCGACGAGGTCATCGTTGGCGTCAACAAGTACCGCCTCGAGAAAGAGGACGAGATCGACATCCTCGACGTCGACAACATGGCCGTGCGGGACAGCCAGATCGCGCGCCTCGAACGCATCCGCGCCAGCCGCGACCAGGCGGCCTGCGACGCCGCCCTTTCGGAACTCACCCGCCGCTGCACCGAAGGCGGCAACGTCCTCGAGGCGGCGGTCGACGCCGCCCGCCACCGCGCCACAGTCGGAGAGATCTCGATGGCCATGGAAAAAGTGTTCGGCCGCCACCGCGCCGAGGTCAAAACCCTCGCCGGCGTCTACGGCGCCGCCTACGAAGGGGACGCGGGCTTCGCGCAAATCCAGAAGGACGTGGAGAGCTTTGCCGAGGGCGAAGGCCGCCGCCCCCGCATGCTGGTGGTCAAGATTGGCCAGGACGGCCACGACCGCGGCGCCAAGGTGATCGCGACCGCCTTTGCCGACATCGGCTTTGACGTGGACGTGGGCCCGTTGTTCCAAACTCCCGCCGAGGCCGCGCAGGATGCCGTCGACAACGACGTGCACGTCGTCGGCATCTCCTCGCAGGCCGCAGGTCACAAGACCCTCGCTCCACAACTTGTCAAAGCGCTCAAGGAGGCAGGCGCCGAAGACATCATCGTCATCTGCGGCGGCGTGATCCCGCACCAGGATTACGATTTCCTCTACGGTGCGGGTGTCAAGGCGATCTTCGGTCCGGGCACCAACATCCCGGAAGCCGCTGCTGATATATTGCGCCTCATTCGCGAAAGCCGGGCTTAGCTTCGCGGACTGGATGGGGGGCCAGCCCCCCACGGCGAAAATCCATGGATTTCCACCGCTCCCCCCGGGATATTTAGAGCCAGAAGAAGATACGAGCGCTGCGGTCCTATTTTCTCTGGTTCATAAATACCTATCTTGGTCAGCCATTCAGGCGCACAACCTTGCCGGGGTTGAGGATGTTCTTGGGGTCGAGCGCGCGTTTGATCTCACCCATGACGTCCCAGCCTGCGCCATGTTCGGCGGCCATGTAGTCGAGCTTGCCGACACCGACGCCGTGCTCGCCGGTCGCAGTGCCGCCGACGGCCAGAGCGCGGCGGACCATTTGGTCCGACAAGCGGTGCGCTTCGGAAAGGTCGGCGTCCGTGGCGACCATCAGGATCGCGTGAAAGTTGCCGTCGCCGACGTGGCCGAGGATCGGGCCGGTGATCGAGGAGGCGGCGATGTCGCGTTGGGCGGCGTCGACGGCGGAGGCGAGCTCGGACATGGGGACACAGATGTCCGTGACGAGGGCGCGGTGACCGGGTTTCGACTGCAGGATCGCGTAGTATCCGTTGTGGCGCATGGCCCAGAGTGCCGTGCGGTCTTCGGGTTTGCTGGACCATCGGAAGCCCTTGCCGCCGTGATCCGCTGCGATGTCGCCAAAGGTCTCGGCCTGCTCGGCGACCTGGCTTGCGGAGCCGTGGAATTCGAGCATCAAGTGCGGGACCTCAGGCATCGTCTCGCCCGCGTACGCGTTGAAGGCGCGCACGGTGGCGGCGTCGAGAAACTCGATCCGGGACATGGGCACGCCCATCTGCATCGTGTCCGTCACTGCGGCCACAGCGTCCTGCATCGAGGGGAAGGCGCAGATGGCGGCGGAGATCGCCTCCGGCTGGCCCTGCAGGCGCAGCGTCAATTCGGTCATCAGGCCGAGCGTGCCTTCGGAGCCGACCATGAGCGCTGTCAGGTCGTATCCTGCGGAGCTTTTCTTGGACGCTCCTCCAGTGCGGATCACGCGGCCGTCGGCGAGCACGACTTCGAGGCCGGCGACGTTGTCCTTCATCGTGCCGTAGCGCACTGCGGTCGTGCCGGAGGCGCGGGTGGCGGCCATGCCGCCGAGGGAGGCGTTGGCGCCGGGATCGACGGGGAAGAAGAGGCCGGTATCGCGCAAGTGCAGGTTCAGCGCCTCGCGCGTTACGCCGGGCTGGACGCGGGCGATCATGTTTTCGGGTTGGACCTCGAGCACGGCGTCCATGCGGCTGAAGTCCACCGTCACCCCGCCGTTGAAGGCGAGCGCGTGGCCTTCGAGCGCGGTGCCCGTCCCCCAGCCGATCACGGGGCAGCTGTGTTCGGCGCAGATCGCGACGATGGCCGCGACCTCTTCGGTCGTTTCGGGATAAGCGGCTGCATCGGGCGGGACGGGGGCGTAGTGCGTCTCGGACCGGCTGTGCAGGTCGAGATCGGACTTGGACCGGCTGAGCCGTTCGCCTAACAAGGGAGCCAAGGCCGCCAGGGCCGCCGGGATTGTCATGCGCCACTCCTCTTGTTCGGGCGGGCGCAGGGTAGGGGAGGCGCCTGGCCTCTGCAAACACTCAAGAGCGCCGCGCGAGGGAGAGGCGGGTGGCAGGCAATCTGCGACTTCGACAGCATTGGGACGACGTCTGCGCCCGCTGCAGTGCCGGGTGGACGCTGCTGCGCCACCGCGGGCCGGGGCAGGTGCAGTTCTGGTTCATCGCGCTCGGGATCGGGATTGCGGCCGCCTTTGCCGCCGTGCTCTTTCGGCTTGGGATTTCCGCGGTCCAGGGTCTCGCTTACGGGCATTTCGACAGCGGCAGCATCCACACATTTGCCGCGGGTCTGCCGTGGTACTGGGTGATGATCGTGCCGATCGTGGGCGGTCTCATCGTCGGGCAGATCCTGCACCATTTCACGCCGGACGGGCGCGTGCGCTCGGTCGCTGACGTGATCGAAGGTGCGGCGCTCAAGGACGGACGGGTGGAGCGGCGGGCGGGCCTCGCCTCGGCGCTGGCCTCCCTCACGACGCTTGGCACGGGCGGCTCGACGGGGCGGGAGGGGCCGGTGGTGCACCTTGCCGCCGTCATCTCGACCAAGGTGTCGAACCTCATCAACGCGGATGGGATCACCGGGCGGGACCTTTTGGGATGCGCGGTGGCGGCAGCAGTCTCGGCCTCCTTCAACGCGCCCATTGCGGGCGCGCTTTTTGCGCTCGAGGTGATCCTGCGCCACTTTGCGCTGCACGCCTTCGCGCCGATCGTGATCGCCTCGGCGGCGGGGACGGTGATCAACCGGATGGTGTTTGGCGACGTGACGCAATTCATGCTGACCAAGCCTCCGGCGCTCGAGTTCTACCAGGAGTTGCCGGCGTTCCTGATCCTCGGGCTCGTGTCGGGGCTGATTGCCGTTGCGATGATGAAGGCGATTTTCTGGGCGGACGACACGGGCTCGGCCTTGCAGGCGCGGGTGGGGCTGCCGCGCTGGCTGCGCCCGGTGATTGCGGGCGCGCTGCTGGGCGCCATCGCGGTGCCGTTTCCGCATATCATCGGGGTCGGCTACGAGACCACGACGGCGGCGCTGACCGGATCGCTGCTGGCGCATGAGGCCATCGTGTTTTGCGCGCTCAAGGTCGTGGCCGTGGCGGTCACCATGGCCGGGCGCATGGGGGGCGGCGTCTTTTCCCCGTCGCTGATGGTCGGAGCGCTGGCGGGGCTGGCGTTCGGGCTGGTGGCGACGTCGCTTTTTCCCGACTCGTCGGGGGCGGTGACGCTTTATGCGCTGGCGGGCATGGGGGCAGTCTCGGCGGCAGTGCTCGGCGCGCCAATCTCCACGACGCTGATCGTGTTCGAGCTGACGGGGGACTGGCAGACGGGCCTAGCGGTGATGGTGTCGGTGTCGCTGTCGACGGCGCTCTCGTCTCGGCTGGTGGACCGGTCGTTCTTTCTCACCCAGCTCGAGCGGCGCAACATTCATCTGGCGGCTGGGCCGCAGGCGTATTTGCTCGCGATGTTTGGCGTGGCGCGGGTGATGCGGCCTGTTGGCGGCGAGCGCCCGGTGGACGAGGACGCCTGTTGGCAGCTGATCCGCGAAGGGCTATACGTCGATGCGGGCGCGACGCTGGAGACGGCGATGCCGCTCTTTGACCGGATGGGGGTGGCGTTCCTGCCGGTGGTCACCTTGACCGGGGAGGACCATGCGCCCGAGCTCAAGGGCGCGCTCTACCAGGTGGATGCGCTCAAGGCGTACAACCGCGCGCTTGCGGCGACGGCGGCCGAGGAGCACAGCTGAGGGAGATGGGTGCAAGCACCCATCCTACGGGGTGCCCGGTAAGGTAGGATGGGTGATTTCACCCATCCCGTGGCGCATCAGAGCTTTTCGACGGTTACGTATTCGCCGGGGAAGAAGGCCACGTGGTCCTTGATCTCGGAGACGTTGTCCTTGGGGTCTTCGTAAGACCAGGCGGCGTTTTCCAGCGTCTGGCTCTTTGTCATGATGGAGAAGTAGGAGGCGGTGCCCTTGTGCGGACAGGTCGTCGTGTGATCGGTCGGCTCGAGGAAGGCCATCGCCAGATCGCCGCGCGGGAAGTAGATCACGAACGGCATGTCGCCTTCGGTCAGCTCGAGCGCGTTGGTGCTTTCGCCGATGACCGCACCGCCCGCGCGGACCGTCCAGGTGCCGTCCGCCTTGATGATCGTGATGCTCCGCATGATGCGCTCCCTCTCTGTCACATTTTCTTGCCACGCCCGTGTAACACAGGCTTGTCAATGTGTGCCATGTCGGAATGTGGGTGCGTTGTTGGGTCCTAGATTGCGCGACCTTTGGCCCGGTGTGTGCTAGCTTCATTCGAAGCGCCCGCCTGACGGCAACGTCAGGCCGCGCCGACCCGCCCCACTGGGCGGCGCGATTGCGCCACCCTCGGGTCGGCGCGTGCACGAGTGTTTCACCCTAAGAAATTGAAGGATGGATGCCTCAACCCAACGGCGCAGTTGCATCCGCGAGCCAGCGCGCGGCGCTCTCCGACAGGCGAGGGCGCATGCGGCGGGCGACCTCGGCGTGGTAGGTGTCGAGCCAGTCGCGCTCGGCTTGGGTCAGCATCTCGGTCACGATGAGGCGGCGGTCGATCGGCACCCAGGTGAGGGTTTCGAAGCTCAGCATCCCCTCGACGGTTGCACCCTCCAGCTGGGGAGCAGGTGTCACAACAATGAGGTTCTCGATGCGGATGCCGAACTTGCCCTCGGCGTAAAAGCCGGGCTCGTTGGACAGGATCATGCCCGCCTGCAGCGGCACGGTGCTCGCGCGGCTGAGCCGCTGGGGTCCCTCGTGCACGCTGAGGTAGGCACCAACGCCGTGGCCGGTGCCATGGCCGTAATCCTGCCCCGCGCTCCAGAGCGGGACACGGGCAAGCGCGTCGAGGTCGCGCCCGGCGATGCCGTGCGGAAAACGCACGCGGCTGATGGCGATCATGCCCTGCAGCACGCGGGTGAAGGCGGCGCGCGCCTCCTCGGTCGGCGTGCCGATTGCGATCGTGCGCGTGATGTCGGTGGTCCCGTCACGGTACTGCCCGCCGGAATCGACCAGCAGCAGCTCCCCGTCGCCTGCGGCGCGGTTGGTGTCTTCGGTCACGCGGTAGTGCACGATGGCGCCGTGCGGGCCGGCGCCCGCGATGGTCTCGAACGAGATGTCCTGCAGCGCGTTGGTGGCCCGGCGGAACCCTTCGAGCGCGGTGACCACGTCGATCTCCGTCAGGCTGCCGGGCGGCTGGGCGTCGAGCCAGCAGAGGAACTCGCACATGGCCGCCCCATCGCGCAGATGCGCGGCGCGGGCGCCGGCGATCTCGGTCTCGGTCTTGCACGCCTTGGGCAGCACGCACGGGTCCGGCGCTTCGGCGATGGGGACATTTGCGGCGCTGAGGATGCGGCGCACAGCGTCGGGGCAGGATTGCGGGTCGAGCCGCACGGGGCCTGCCAGCTGCGACAGGGCCGGCTCGAAGGCGCTCCAGTCGGCGATGGTCACTTCTCGGTCGGGCGCGAGGTCCGCGAACTTTTCGACGTCCGAAAAGACCTCCACATGGCCGTCGTCGTGCAGGATGCCGAACGCCTGGACGATGGGGATGCGCGGGATGTCGGCGCCGCGGATGTTCAGAAGCCAGCAGAGCGAGTCGGGCAGTGTAAGCACGGCGGCGCTGTGGCCCGCGTCCTTGAGCGTCTGGGCGCAGGTTGCGCGTTTCTCGGCGGCGCTGGTGCCGGCAAATTCCTCGGGGTGCTCGGTGGCCGGCGCGCGCGGCGGGGCCGGGCGGTCCTCCCAGAGCGGGTCGATGAGGTTTGCGACGGGTTCGAGCTGGATGTCGGTCCCCTCGAGGGCGCGGTAGAGCGCGTCGATCTCGTAAAGCGTGTGGAGCCATGGGTCGAAACCGATGCGCCCGGTGGCGCCTTGCGCCTTGAGCCAATCGGCGAGCCGCACCTCTGGCCAGTCGACCGGGGTGAAGTCGTCTGCCACCTGATCGCGCACCTGCACGCGGTAACGCCCGTCGACGAACACACCCGCCATGTCTGTCAAAACGCAGGCAAATCCGGCGGAGCCGGTAAAGCCCGTGAGCCACGCGAGCCGGTCGTCACATGCCGCGACGTATTCGCCCTGGTGCTGGTCTGCCTTGGGGACGAGGTACCCCGAGAGCCCGCGTTCGGCCATGGCAGCGCGCAGGGCGGCGAGGCGCGGGGGCCCCTGTTCGGGAGAGGCGGTCGCGGTAAAGGTTTGAAACATAACGGCAGGCCCTCACCTTTAAGTTGATTCGAACCTACCCAAATGTGCGCGCCGTGCAACGGTCTTTGCGGGCGACGCGCTTTGCAGGTCGCGGGCGGTCAGCTCGCCCGTTTCATACCCATGATCCGCGCACGCGCGCGGGGGTCGGCGTCAAAGAGCGCGGCAAGCTGCTCGGTGATGGCTCCGGCAAGCTGTTCGACATCAGTGATCGTGACCGCCCGGTCGTAGTACCGTGTCACATCGTGGCCGATCCCGATCGCCAGCAGTTCGACTTGTTTGCGGCGCTCGACCATGGCGATGACGTCGCGCAGGTGTTTTTCGAGGTAGTTGGCCGGGTTCACAGATAGCGTCGAATCGTCCACGGGCGCGCCATCGGAGATGACCATCAGGATCTTGCGGGCCTCCGAGCGGTTCACCATGCGCCGGTGCGCCCATTCGAGCGCCTCGCCGTCGATGTTCTCCTTGAGAAGGCCCTCTTTCATCATCAGCCCGAGGTTCGGGCGTGCCCGGCGCCAGGGCGCGTCGGCACCTTTGTAGATGATGTGGCGCAAGTCATTGAGCCGTCCGGGTTGCTGGTCGCGCCCGGCGTTGAGCCAGGTCTCGCGGCTCTGCCCGCCCTTCCACGCCTTGGTGGTGAAGCCGAGGATTTCCACCTTGACCGAGCAGCGTTCGAGCGTGCGGGCCAGAACGTCCGCACAGATCGCCGCGATGGAGATCGGACGGCCCCGCATGGAGCCAGAGTTGTCGAGAAGGAGCGTCACGACGGTGTCGCGGAACTCGGTGTCCTTTTCGACCTTGAAGCTGAGCGGCGTCGTGGGGTTGGCCACCACGCGGGCGAGACGGCCTGCGTCGAGCATGCCTTCCTCGAGGTCGAACTCCCAGGAGCGGTTCTGCTGAGCCTGCAGCCGGCGTTGCAGTTTGTTCGCGAGCCGGGAGACGGCGCCTTTCAGGGGTTCGAGCTGTTGGTCGAGGTAGGCGCGCAGGCGCTCAAGCTCGATCGGCTCGGCAAGGTCTTCGGCCCGAATTTCCTCATCAAATTCAGTGCTATAGACCTGATAGTCCGGGTCTGCATCCGAGATGGGCTGCGGCTGGGGCGGCTCCATCGGAGCCTCGCCCTCTGGCATTTCCGCCTCTTCGCCCATCTCCTGATCGGCCATCTCGTCCATGGAGACCTGCGCTTGGGCGGCGTCCTGACTGTCCTCTTGCGACTGCTCGGGAGAGGCCTCCGCCTCGTCCTCGCTCTCGTCCTGGCCGGTGCTGTCGGGCTCTTCCTGGTCCTCCTCGGAGGTCTCCGCGTCGTCCTCCTGATCCTCATCGAACTGGTCGGGATCGTCACCGAGCTGGTCGCCATAGCCGAGGTCGGTGATCATCTGCCGGGCAAAGCGGGCGAAGGCCGACTGGTCGGCGAGAAGGTCGTCGATGTTGTCGAGTGCGTCGCCGCATTGCTGCTCGATGAAGCCGCGCCAAAGCTCCATCACATTGCCCGCGCCTTCGGGCAGGTCTCGCCCGGTGGCGAGGTGGCGGATCAGGTAGCCGGCTGCCGCCGCCAGGGGCGCGTCATCGGTCGATGTGATCTGGCTGTACCCTTTGCGCGTCGCCTCCTGCGTGATCTTGGCGTCGATGTTCGAGGCCGTGCCGGGCATGTCGCGGGCGCCCATCGCCTCGCACCGGGCCGTCTCCATCGCCTCGTAGAGGTCACGCGCCATGTCGCCCTGGGGCGTGTAGCGCGCGTGGGTCGAGGGGTCGTTGTAGCGGCGGTACATCGCGAGCGCGTCGGCGGTGCCGCGCGCCACCAGCACCTCGTCCCGGGTCATGCGTCGCGTCACCTGCGGCAGGCGCATCTGGTCGCCCGAAAGCCCTGCTGGATCGACCGAGTAGCTGACCGCAAGCTCCGGGTCGTCCGCCATCACCTTGGTCGCTTCGGCAAGCGCCTTTTTGAACGGTTCGGCGGGGTTGTCGTTGGGTTTGGTCATGGGTCGTCCGGCGGCGCTCACCGGCACTGGTCCGGTGCATTGGAAAGGGTCGTTGCAGCACCCATATGCGGTTGCGCAGGAGGATGCAAAGTCATGCGTCGTTCACCCAAACTTAGCGCGATCCAGATGGTGGAACAGAGTGCCTCGTAGCTGGTTGAAGCGCTCGGAAGGGGAGCGCTCAGCAGGGGCCAGTCGCTTCAGCTTGTCGGCCTCGTCCACCTCACACGTTTGCTTTTGGAGCAGGCGATAGATCATAGGGACCGTCTGGAAGCTTTGCGAGACCAATTGGCCGCCCTTAGACGGGACTGACCGTCATCCGCACCAGCTATCCCTGCGTCCGCCGTCATAGGGTCGCGCGACGCCGCGTGAGACCATCAAAGACGCCAAAGGCACGCCGTCGATGGTCAGGGCCACCAGAGGGCGGGAGTACTTGTCTCTTCCTTGCGTTTTGGGTGCAATGAGGACGGCGGAGCTCAGGATGTTGCGCAGCTCGTTTTTGGCCTGAAGTCCAAGCTCTTTCTCCGCCGTGCATTGCGGTTGGAACGTCTCGGGCGCGTCGTATCCCACCAGCCGCACCGCGCTCTCCGCGCCGCTCGCGCAGCGGATCGTGATCGTGTCCCCATCCACGATCCGTCGCACCGCGCAGCGCGGGTTGTCGGCGGACGGAATGAAGGCGATGGCTGACGTGTCGCTGCCAAAGGTCGAAGGGACAGACGCGGGGTCGAGTGTGGCGCAGGCGCTGAGGCCAAGGGTGGCCAGAGCGCCGAGCACCCTCATTTCATCGACAGGCTGGCGGCGCTCTCGGGCAGTTCCTGGTCGAAACAGCGCTGGAAGAACTCCGCCACCGTCTGCCGCTCGAGTTCGTCGCACTTGTTGAGGAAGCTCACGCGGAACGCGTACCCCACGTCGCGGAAGATCTCGGCGTTCTGCGCCCAGGCGATCACCGTCCGGGGCGACATCACCGTGCTGAGATCGCCGTTCATGAACGCCGTCCGCGTCAGGTCAGCCACGGTCACCATCTGCTTGACCGTCTTGCGGCCGGCTTCGGTGTTATAGTTCGGCGCCTTGCTGAGAATGATCGCGGTCTCGGCATCGATGCTGAGGTAGTTGAGCGTCGCCACCAGCGACCAGCGATCCATCTGGCCCTGGTTGATCTGCTGGGTGCCGTGATAGAGCCCCGTCGTATCGCCAAGACCCACGGTGTTGGCGGTCGCAAAGATGCGGAAGTAGGGGTGCGGGTGGATAACCTGGTTCTGGTCGAGGAGCGTCAGCTTGCCGTCGACCTCGAGCACGCGCTGGATCACGAACATCACGTCCGCGCGGCCCGCGTCGTATTCGTCGAAGACGATGGCAGTCGGCGTGCGCAGCGCCCAGGGCAGGATCCCTTCCTGGAACTCGGTCACCTGCTTGCCGTCCGCGAGCTTGATCGCGTCCTTGCCGATCAGGTCGATCCGGGAGATGTGGCTGTCGAGGTTGACGCGCACGGCGGGCCAGTTGAGGCGGGCGGCCACTTGCTCGATATGCGTGGACTTGCCGGTGCCGTGATAGCCCTGCACCATCACCCGGCGGTTGTGGCTGAAGCCTGCGAGGATGGCGAGGGTGGTGTCCGGGTCGAACTTGTAGGTCGAATCGCGGTCCGGCACGCGGTCGGTGGCCTCGGGAAAGCCGCGGACGACCATGTCGGTGTCGATGCCAAAGACCTCGCGCACGTTCACGTCGACGGTGGGTTTCATGTCGAGATCAAGTGCGCCGTCGGCCATGGCTGAAGTCCTTTACCGCTAATTGTGAAGCCCGCGTGCAGTGCAACATAAATCGACCGAGGGCAAGGGGTAGGGCCGGTGCGCCCTAGACGTCGCCGCTTGCGTGCCGTGTGTGGCGGGCAAAGAGGCAGCAGCCGGGCGCGCGGGCAAGGTAGGGTGGGCAAAGTGCCCACCTTACGGGTCACTTGAAGTTGCGGCTGTCCTTGATTTGGTCCCAGGCCCAGACGACCTCTTGCAGCTGCTCTTCCTGGCTGCGGTCGCCGCCGTTCATGTCCGGGTGCAGGACCTTGATGAGCGACTTGTAGCTCTTGCGCACTTCGGCCTTGGTCCAGGTGTCCTTGGCTTCGAGAATCTCGATGGCGCGGCGCTCCGTGGGAGGCAGGCGGCGGGTCTGGCTGGCAGTGCCTGCGGCGGCGCGGCCGGGGTTCTGCGTGGCGTTCTTGCCCAGGACCTGGTGCGGGTCCTCGATGCCGAGCCGGGCCCAGGCGCGCGCCTCGGGGTCGCGGAAGTCGCGGGTCTCCCGCTCCCAGACCTTGTCCTTGGACATCTGGGCGTTCATCTCGGCCTCGGTCGTGCCCTGGAAGAAGTTCCATTTGAGGTTGTACTCGCGGATGTGCTCCTTGCAGAACCAGCGATACTCGTCGAGCACGTCCGGCGCCTTGGGCGCGCGGTATTGGCCGGCCAGCGTGCAACCCTCGTGTTCGCACTGGCGTGTGGACGTCTCAGAGGCCCCGGACATGCCCCTGCGCCCGCGTGGGTTTTTCTTCTTGGCGCTGGATACGGACATGTCGAAACCGAAGGGATCAGGTTTGCTCATGGTGCCTCCTTCTCGACTCGGGACCGGCAGTGTAGACCACCCACCGGGACATGGAAGAGCAGGGAACACAAAAATGAGCCGGGCGAGACGGATTGAAGCAGCTCTGACCGAGGCGTTTGCGCCGAAGGCTTTGGAGGTCATCGACGAGAGCGAGCAGCATCGCGGGCATGCTGGATTTCAGGAGGGCGGCGAGAGCCATTTTCGCGTGCGTCTGAAGAGCGCGGCCTTTGCGGGGCAAAGCCGCATCGCGCGGCATCGGGCTGTGCATGCGGCGCTGGGGCCGGAGCTGATTGCCGAGATCCACGCGCTGGCGTTGGAGTTGGATGTGGGCTGAGATTTCGGTTTGGCGCGCGGGCCCGGCTATCGATCGCTCAACGCATTTTTGTTGAACTGCTGAAAACGCTTGCGGCGAGTAAACGGCGGAACAAGCCCAACACTACGGAATTTCACGCGCCGACCCGAGGGGTGGCGCAATCGCGCCGTCCGTTTTGCCGAAGGCAAACCTACGGTTTGACGGGGGCGGGTCGGTGCGGCCTGACAGTGCCTGTCAGGCGAGCGCTTTGATGTGGGCGTTGGAAATAAAAAATTGATTG
The DNA here is from genome assembly GCF_052825805.1 of Pseudaestuariivita sp. Taxonomy (NCBI): domain Bacteria; kingdom Pseudomonadati; phylum Pseudomonadota; class Alphaproteobacteria; order Rhodobacterales; family Paracoccaceae; genus Pseudaestuariivita; species Pseudaestuariivita sp. Next base: position 218,538 of record NZ_JBRBVB010000015.1, read on the forward strand.
TCTGAAATCAGGCACAACCTAACCTTAGCCCGCGTCGCGCCTCTGACTGCCGTATCCAGCCAAAGCTGTATACCGCTACTCCGCCGCAATCCGCGCGTTGGCCTTGGCGGCCAGCTGGCGGGCGCGGGCCATGAGGGCGGGGCCGGGGCTTGCGGGTGCCGCAGTCCGCGGGTTTGGGCGTTTTGCCAGCGCAGCGGGTGCATCGGTGGGCGCAGCCTTAGGCGCGGCGTCTGATTTCACCACCGACAGCTCGGGGCGTGCGGCGCGTTCGGGCGTGGGCTCTGCATCTGCCGCGTCTGCCGCGGTCTTCTGTTCTGCCGCATCGGAGGCTGCCGCGGGCTCTGCCGGCGGGAGCGCCTTGACCGGCGTTTGTGTCTCCAGCTGGCGGGGGTGAAAGGCGGCGACATCCTCGGATTTCGCCCGGCGGAACACCAGCATCGACTGATATGTCATCGCGGTGCCGATCAGGCCCTCGCGTTCGGTGCAGGGGAGCGTGTCGGTGCGTTGGTACTCCCAGCCGCCTTCGGCCATCTCGTTCATCACCCGCTCGAGGGCGAGGGCGAACTTGGCTTCGGTGCTGCGCACGCCCTTGGCCTTTTGGCCTTTTTGCGGGGCGGGGACGACCTTGTACTCGAACGCGATCATGGCATGTCCTGCTTTTGCTCCGGTCAGGCTATCAGCTTGCCGGTCGTTTTTCCAAAGCCGATCCGTCACAACACTGTTTCTGGATCGTGTCTTGTTTCACCTCTGACGTGTGATCAGTGCAAAAATGCGGAGCGTTTGTGGCGCGCACGGGGCGTTTAGGGATGGGGGCGTTTGCGTTCGGCGCGCGCCGGCGAAGTCAGACGTAACGCAAGGTGAGCGCAAGCACGTCGCGCCAGTGGCGGAAGAACAGCAGCTGGCCGGCGTCCTCGTAAGTCTCGAACTCGATCCAGGGGTACATCGCGCGGTGCTCGGCGATGGTGTCGGCGTGGGTGCCGGGATCCTGAAGTCCGTTGAGCGAGTGGTAGGGCAGGCCGAGGTCCGCGCTCCACGCGAGTAGCTTGGGCAGCTCGGCGCTGTGCTCCCAGAGCGTCTGTTCGGTGAACGCGCGGTGGCCGCTGTGCGTGTCGGAGAGGCAAATCTCGGACCCGGTCACCAGCGCCTCGAAGACTTCGGGGTCCTCGAAAGTTTCGATGTCGGCGGGCGAGGCGCCGAAGACGGAGTGCACGAAGGCGCGTTTGCCATTGCGGCGGGCGAGATGAAAGCCGGCCTTGACGAGGAACGGCAGAAGGTGCGGCGTGTAACGCGCGCCGGCCTGGATAAATCGGTGCCATTTGTGCATCCGTTCGACCTGCTCGGCGGAGACGCAGGGGAAATAGCCGGCTGCTGCTATGATGGCAGAGAGTGTGCCGGGGCGCTGGCGCTCCATCGCGAGGGCGATCATGTGGTCGGCCGCGAGCGCGATCACGGGGCAGCGGCTGACGTCTTCGGCGTCCAGCACGGCGAGGGCATCGGCGGCTGCCGTCTCGCCAAAACTGGCGCCCTTGTGGATTGCGTCACTGCCGCCAAAGCCGCCGCGCACGGGGGCGATGATCTTGAGGCCCAGCCGTTTGGCCTCGGCTTCCGCGCTGGCCGGCCAGCGGATCATGCCGAAATCCATGTGGAAGAAGAGGACCGGCGTGCCAAGTGGATCGCCGTAAACGAGGTAGTCGATGGCGCGTCCGTCAGGACCGTAGGTGGTCTGGAACGACAGCGGCGTGAGGCTGCCGGTCCCGCCGTTCAAAAGGCGCGGTCCGGGGGAGGCGTCGGCGGTCACGCCGGCAATGTCCATCATCGAGAGCGCGAGGCGGATGAGCTCGATCTGGGAGCGGGTCTCGGTCTTGGCGAGGATGGCCTTGACCTGCGCCCTTACGGTTTCAACGGACCGCCCGCGCGTGGCGGCGATGTCCTTGACCGAGCAGCACTCGACCAATAGGCGCACCACGTCGGTTTCAGCGTTCGAGAGGCCGAAGGCTTCGTTCAGGATGTCGGCAAAGCCAGCAGGCCAGCGCAGGTCAGAGGTGACGGCGATGACGATGGGCGCGCCGTCCTTGCGGGCGGCGCGGCGCATGTGGAACACGATAAAGCGGTCGACCTCGGCGGCGCGCACGCGGAAGACCGACGGCGCGCTTTCAGCCATGTGGAGCATCTTGGCGACGTGGCGGGCGAGGGCGGCGCGGTCCTGCGGCTCGATCGCGAAGGCGGAGACGGGTGTGCCGACTTCGGCGCCGAGGAGGTGCCGCGCGCCGGGGTTGAGGCCGAGCACGCCAAGCCGGTCGGAGATCACGACGGCGGCGACGGTCTCGAACTGCGCGAGGATGCCGGTGACCTCGTCTTGGCCTGCACGGGCGCCCATGCCGTCGAGCACGGCGTCGGCACGTTCGAAATGGCCGATCAGGCTGGGTTCCTCGAGCAGGATCGTCCGGTTCGCGTCGCTGCGGAGCGGGCCGACGGTGCTTTCCCAGGTGTCGAGCAGGTCCTCGTAGCGCGCGGGGTCTAGGGCGACGTCGTAGACGCGGCCGATCAGGTCGTCCCAGTCTTCGGTCTTTTGCGCGGGCGTCTCGGTTGGCATCGGGGCACTCTCACTTACGCACACTCACTGTTGAGAGCGCAGCATAGCGCGTGTTGTCGGGAGGCTCAAAGGCGGGAAAACCCGCAGTCGATCCACGCAGAAATGTGCCGAAGGTGGGGTATTCCTTCCGTGTTGCTTTGTTTGGGTGGGTTGGCGCGATGTTCACCCCCAGAAACAACGCCTAAGACAAAGCGCCCGCCTGACAGGAACTGTCAGGCCGCGTCGTGCTTATGGCATGCGTCCAGCATGACCCGCCCCCGTCAAACCGTAGGTTTGCCTTCAGCAAAATGGGCGGCGCGATTGCGCCACCCCCGCGGGACGGCGCGTGAGCGACTGTTCCAAACGCATCAGAATGGAAAAGGCTTTCGCCCCGTCAGGTATCCGCAAGCTTGGCCGCGACGATCTGGTTGACCGCCCTGGGGTTGGCCTTGCCGCCGGTCGCCTTCATCACCTGGCCGACGAACCAGCCGGCGAGCTTGGGGTTCTGTTTGGCCTTTTCGACCTGTGCGGGGTTGGCGGCGATGATCTCGTCCACCGCGGCCTCGATGGCGCCGGTGTCGGTGACCTGCTTCATCCCGCGCGCCTCGACGATCTCGGTCGGCTCGCCGCCTTCGGTGTAGACGATCTCGAAGAGGTCCTTGGCGATCTTGCCGGAGATGGCGTCCGAGGCGATGAGATCCACGATCCCGCCCAGCTGCGCCGGAGTGACCGGGCTGGAGGTGATGTCCGTGTCGTCTTTCTTGAGGCGGCCAAAGAGCTCGTTAATGACCCAGTTCGCGCAGAGCTTGCCGTCGCGGCCCTCGGCGGCGGCCTCGAAATAGGCGGCAGCCTCAGTCTCGGCGGTCAGCACGTTGGCGTCATACTCGCTGAGGCCGAAGGCGGACATGAAACGCGCCTTTTTCTCGTCGGGCAGCTCGGGAAGGGAGGCGGCGATGTCGTCCACCCACCCCTGCTCGATCTCAAGCGGGAGCAAGTCCGGATCGGGGAAGTAGCGGTAGTCGTGCGCCTCCTCCTTGGAGCGCATGGAACGCGTCTCGTTCTTGTCGGGATCGTAGAGGCGGGTCTCCTGCTCCACGCTGCCGCCGCCCTCGACGATGGCGATTTGCCGGCGCGCCTCGACCTCGATGGCGGCCTGGATAAAGCGCATGGAGTTCATGTTCTTGATCTCGCAGCGCGTGCCGAGATGGGAGAAGTCCTGCGTCTCCTGGTACTTTTCATAATCGCCCGGGCGGCAGATCGAGACGTTCACGTCCGCGCGCAGGTTGCCGTTCTGCATGTTGCCGTCACAGGTGCCGAGATAGCGCAGGATCTGGCGCAGTTTCGTCACGTAGGCGGCGGCCTCTTCGGGGCCGCGGATGTCGGGGCGCGAGACGATCTCCATCAGCGCAACGCCCGTGCGGTTGAGATCGACAAAGGACATCGCCGGGTCCATGTCGTGAATCGACTTACCGGCGTCCTGCTCCATGTGGATGCGCTCGATGCGCACGCGCCGCGCGATGCCGGGCTCCATGTCCACCAGCACCTCGCCCTCGCCGACGATGGGCTCGTAGAGCTGGCTGATCTGGTAGCCCTGCGGCAGGTCGGGGTAAAAGTAGTTCTTGCGGTCAAAGGCGGACTTGAGGTGGATTTTCGCCTTGAGCCCCAGCCCAGTGCGCACGGCCTGCTCGACGCAGAACTCGTTGATGACCGGCAGCATGCCCGGCATGGCCGCGTCCAAAAAGGCGACGTTGGCGTTCGGCTCAGCGCCAAACTGCGTCGAGGCGCCGGAAAAGAGCTTGGCCTTGGTGGCGATCTGGGCGTGGACCTCCATGCCGATCACCAGCTCCCAGTCGTGCTTGGCCCCGGCGATCACCTTGGGTTTGGGCGCGTCGTAGGTGAGGTCGAGCATGGGGCGGGCTCCTTGGCCGGGGCTGCGAATGCCCCGGTGTTTAGAAGAGCGCCCGGTAGGGTGCAAGCGGCGGCTGCGCGCCGCCCGGCATGGGTCAGTGCGCCGGTGCGACGTTGACCCCGTCCGGGCCGAATTCGACCACCTGGCCCTCGGCCATGACGTGGGAATAGACCTCTGCGATGCGCCGGAACGCGGTCGCGCGGCCAGCGCGCACGAGGGCGGCACGGTCGGGCAGCTGCTCCTCCTGGCGGAAGCGTTCGGCGGCCTCCGCCCACAGGAGCGGATGCAGCTCGCGCAGGTGGTCCGAGAGCACCCAGCGGAAACCGGCGGTGAGCCGCGCGCGCGCCCGTTCGATGCGGCGCTTGTCGCCCACGCGCGGCACGCGCCCGCGGCACGAGATGCCGAGGTAGGCGGCAAAGAGGTTGGCGAGGTGCTGGCTTGGCTGCTGGGTGAGAATGTCGCGCACGCCATCGAGGAAGAAGTCCGTGTCGAGCATCTCGAACGCCCGCTCGTCGACCAGGAGCGCGTCCATGTAGACCCAGGTATAGCCGCCGTTGCCCCATGTCTCGACCGTCTGCGCGGCGGTGCGGCGCGCCTCCAGGTTGAGCGTCTCGTAATCGCCGAACCACCGCGGCAGCAGGTGGTTGCCGAAGGCGCGCATGTGGCAGGGTGCGCCGGGCTCGAGGCCGATCACCGTCTCGTACCGCGCGATCACCTGCCGGGCGGCGCTGTCGGTGCCGGGCAGCACCGCGCAGCGCGCCGCCGCAAGCGAGGGCGCATCGAGGGCGGCCGGATCAAAGCGGTCGAGCAGACCCGCCGCGCGGCCAAAGTGCGCTGCCGACGCCGTGTGATCGCGGCTCTCGAGATCTGAGGACCAGCCCTCCCCGCGATAGGCCCAGCCGAGGTCGACATGCGCAAGCGCCGCGACCAGCGCGGTGGCTGGATCGTCCGCCCGCTCTTCGGCCAGCGCATCGAGCGCCGCAACGCCGGCCACGTGCGTCTTGTGCACCCGGCCCGCGCGGGAGGCGGCTGCGGTCAGGTCCGCCCGCGCCCCCTGCGCCATCAGCAGCGATACGGGCGTGGCCCCGGCGGTCGTTGCGCGCATGGCGTCGGCACGGGTGATCAGCTCGGAGAGCGCATCCCACTCGTCCTGGCGGGCGAGGTGCAGGCCCTGGTCGTGGTGCCAGCCCTGCTCCTTTTCCTCCCGCGACCTCTCACAGGTCGGGATCACCAGGCGGGGTTGCAGCGTGCCGAGGCTGAGCGCCGGCGTGGCAGCCGCCGGGCTCTGATCGGTCGCGACCCGCGACGACAATATCCCGCGCAGTGGCTTTGGCAGCGCACGCGGGAGAACGGAGAACATAGACATCCCAGATACTCATCCCGTATTCGTAAAGCAGCGTAACGTCGGGCTGTTCTGATGCCGATTTGGGGCGAAAAAGCGGCCAGCGCTTGCCTCTTTGGGACCATGTTCCGGGCCATTTCCCGCATCGTCCCGGATCCGGCACCCAATCCCTCCGTCAGTGCCAGGATTGTCGCGCGGCGTGTGAATTTCGTCAATTTATCAAAAGACGTAGCAATGCCTGACGTCGAGCCATACGGGTGTTCGACTCGCGCCTCGCTCAACCCTTAGGGGAAAAATCTGGGCAATCCGGCAGCGCCTACGCCTTTCACAGCAGCGCAAAGGCGTTGCGCTCGACCCTGAGGCCCTGCGCCTCGCAGGCCGCGCCGATCACGTCCTTTTGCGGCACACACTCTGAGGGCAGGCGAAAGCGCGCGCCGTCGGTGGTGTCCACGCTCATGCGCACCGAGAGATCCAGCCGGGTGTCGAGGATCACCTTCTTGATCTCATCGAGCGGGACCGTGCCGCGCTGGCCGGCGGCGTTCCAGCGCAGGGTTGAGGCGTCCAGCTCGAGCGTCGCCACGCGGTTCAGCGCCATGTCCCAGACCGCCGGCAGCACGAGGAGCGCGCCGAGGATGAGGAACCCCCAGGCCGCATCGAGCAGCACCCGCAGCATCAGGAGGACGAACACCACGCCGAGCACGATCACCGCATTGCGCTGCGTGCGCGCGGGTCGGGCAAAGGTGAAGGGCGCGGCCAAGGCTCAGCGCCCGCCGGTCACGTCGAGCGTGGTGCCGGTCACGTAGGAGCTTTTGTCCGACAGGAGCCACAGGATGCCTTCGGCGGTTTCCCCGGCAGAACCCGAGCGCCCCATCGGCACCATGTGCGCCAGCCGTTCGAGCCTGTCGGGCTCACCGCCCTTGGTGTGGATCTGCGTCTCGATAAGCCCCGGGCGTACGGCATTGACTCGCAGCCCGTCTTGGCCGACTTCGAGCGCGAGGCCCTTGGTGAAGGTGTCGATGGCAGCTTTCGAGGCGGCGTAGTCGACGTATTGATTGGGTGATCCGATGTAGGCGGCGGCCGAAGAGATGTTGACGATGCTCCCGCCCGGTCCGCCGTGTTTGGTGGACATGCGGCGCACGGCCTCCCGCGCGCACATGATCGCGCCGATGACGTTCACGTCGAAGACCTCACGGACGCGCTCGGGGGTGAACTCCTCCACCCGCGACGTAGGCGCCACGATGCCGGCGTTGTTCACGAACCCATGCAGCGGACCCAGCTCGCCCGCCTTGTCAAAAAGGCTCGGGATCAGGTCCGTGTCGGACACGTCACCGGGCACCAGCAGCGCCGTGCCGCCTGCGGCTTCGACTTCGGCGGCGACGGCTTCGGCGGCGTCTTTCGAGCTGCGGTACCCGATGGCGACGTTCCAGCCGGCGGCTGCGGCGAGGCGCGCGGTGGCGGCGCCGATCCCGGTCGAGGCGCCGGTGATGAAGAGGTTCTTGCGCATGGGTTCAAGCCTTCAGGATGCGGGTGATCATCTCGGATGTGTCGCGCGACAGGTCAGGTTTGGCAAGGAGCCGCTCGAGCGCCGCCTGTGCGTGGCCCTGCCGCTGGGCGTCATACCGACGCCAGGTCTGGAAGACCGTGCACATCCGCGCCGTCGTCTGCGGGTTGAGCGCGTCGAGCTTGATCAGCCAGTCGGACATCAGCGCATATCCCGATCCATCGGCGCGGTGGAAGCCCGCATGGTTCATCGCAAAGGCGCCTAGCGTCGCGCGGAAGCGGTTGGGGTTCTTGACGTCGAAGTCCTTGTGTGTGGTCAGGCGTTCTGCCGTTGCCACCGCGTCTTCGGGGGCTGCGTGGATCATCTGGAGCGAGAACCACTTGTCGATCACCAGCCGGTCGTCATGCCACTGGTCGTAGAAGGCTTGCGTTGCGGCCTCGCCTTTCTTGGCAAGCAGCAGGCACGAGAACGCCGCCAGCTGCTGGGTCATGTTGTCCGCCGCGTCGTACTGCGCCTGCGCCTGCGCGCCGCTGTCGAGCCGGGTGATAAGCCCCAGCGCCGCGTTTGCCAGCGCCCGTTTGCCAGCGCTCTCTGCATCCGGGCTGTAAGGGCCGTCCACCTGGTTGGCCGCATATAGCCCTGGCAGAGCGTCTTGCAGCTGCGTCGCCGTGGCTTGCCGGAGCGTCTCATGCGCGTCGTGGATCGCGTCAGGGTCGGGCGTATGGCCTGCCTCGAAGAGCACCTGCGCCAGCTCGGAGGCGCCCGGCACGCCGAGCATCAGCGCGCGGTAGGCGGGATCGAGCGCCCGGTCCGTGACCACAGCCGAGAGCCCGTCAAGGTATGCGCCCCCCGGCGCCGCCCCTTGTGTGACCATCGCCACCAACGTCTCCCGCGCCAGCCCGCGCCCCGCTTCCCAGCGGTTGAAGGGATCGGTGTCATGCGCCAGCAGAAAGGCGCGCTCCTCGGTCGTCTGCTCTCGGGCGAGCACCACGGGCGCCGAGAAGCCGCGCAGGATCGATGGGACTGGTTTGGCCATGAGCCCTTCGAAGGAAAAGCTCTGCTCTGTCTCCGTCATCTCCAAAAGCTGCGTCGGAACCACCTCCGTGCCGTCCGCATCAAGAAGTCCAACCGCAATCGGCAGCACCTGTGGCAGCTTTTCACTTTGGTTCGCGTCCGGCGGCGTCGTCTGGCGGAAGGTGAGCGTGCAGGTGCCTAATGCCGTACGCTGGTCGAGGCCCTGGACTTGATCCGGGGCCTCCTGCCACGCTTCCGACACGCTCAACCGCGGCGTGCCGCTCTGCGTGTACCAGCGTTTGAACTGGGTCAGATCGCGGCCTGTCGCCTCCTCGAAGACGGCAAGCCAATCCTCGATCGTGCAGGCTTCCCCGTCGTGCCGGTCAAAATACAAGGCGCAGCCCTTGGCGTATCCGTCATCGCCGACCAGCCGCTTGAGCATCCCGATCACCTCGGCGCCCTTCTCGTAGACGGTGGCGGTGTAAAAGTTGTTGATCTCCTGATACCGGTCGGGGCGCACGGGGTGGCTCAAAGGCCCCTGATCTTCGGGGAACTGACGCGCGCGCAGGTCGATCACGTCGCTGATGCGTTTGACCGGCTCCGACCGCACGTCGGCAGTGAACTGCGCGTCGCGGAAGACCGTCAGCCCCTCCTTGAGGCACAGCTGGAACCAGTCGCGGCAGGTGATCCGGTTGCCCGTCCAGTTGTGGAAATACTCATGCGCGATGATCGCCTCGATCCGCTCGAAATTGGCGTCCGTCGCCGTCTCGGGCGAGGCCAGAACGGCGGCGGAGTTGAAGATGTTGAGGCCCTTGTTCTCCATCGCTCCCATGTTGAAATCGTCGACTGCAACGATGTTGAAGACGTCGAGGTCATAGGCCCGCCCGTAGACCTCCTCGTCCCAGGTCATCGAGCGCTTGAGCGCCTCCATCCCGAAGGCGCACTTGCCGAGGTCTCCGGGACGCACGTAGAGGTTTAGCGCCACGTCGCGCCCCTCCATCGTGGTGAAGCTGTCCGAATGCGCCTCCAGCTCGCCCGCCACGAGCGCAAAGAGGTAGGCCGGTTTTGGCCAGGGATCATGCCACTCCGCCCAGCCTTCGCCCGACGTGCCCGGGTTCCCGTTCGACAGCATCACCGGCAGGTCCGATTCCACGCGCACGGTAAAGGTCGCCATCACGTCCGGGCGGTCGGGGTAGTAGGTGATCTTGCGGAACCCTTCGGCCTCGCACTGGGTGCAGTACATCCCGTTCGAGACGTAGAGCCCCTCGAGCGCGGTGTTGTTTGCCGGGTCGATCTCGACCTCCGCCTCCCAGGCAAAGGCGCCTTCGGGGACCTCGCAGGTCAGGCCAGTGTCCGTGACATCCGGCGTCACCTCCGCCCCGTCGATCCTGGCCGAGATCAGCTTCAGCTCTTCGCCATGCAGAAAGAACGTGCCATCGCTCGCCTCCGGGTTCGGCGCAAAGGCGATCCGGCTCAGCACCCGCGTAGCGTGCGGGGCAAGCTTGAAGGTCAGGTGCACGCTCTCGATCTGGTAGCCGAAGGGCGTGTAGTCGCTGAGCAGGATCGTCTGCGGGGCGGCGTCTTTCATGCGGGGCGTCCTTCTGTCGTGCTGGCGCGGCGCGCGCTGTGCCTTATGTCCTAGTGCGCAGGCAGGGGAGCTTCAATGACGCGCGAGATCACGGTGCTTTGGTTCAAGAGGGACCTGCGGCTGGGTGACCACCCGGCGCTGGCGCATGCCGTGTCGCTCGGCCGTCCGGTGCTGCCTCTCTACATCTTCGAGCCGGAGCTCTGGGAGGAGCCGGACACTTCGGGCCGTCAACTTGCCTTCCTGCAGGAGAGCCTCGAGAGCCTCGGGGCGGAGATTGCCGGGACGGGCGGCGCCTTGTGCCTGCGGGTCGGGGACGCTGTCGAGGTGCTGTCGCGGCTGGCTGGCGAGGCGCAGGTCGCGGCGCTTGTGAGCCACGAGGAGACGGGCACGCTCTGGACCTTTGAGCGCGATCTGGCGGTCGGCGCCTGGGCGCGGGGGCAGGGCATCCCGTGGACCGAGCTCAGGCAGTCGGGCGTCGTGCGCCGCCTCGACACCCGCGACCGCTGGGCGATGCAGCGCAACATGTTCATGGCGGCACCTCAGGTGGAGGTGCCGCAAGGGCTGACGTGGGCAGAGGCGCCAAGCGATCCCTGGCCTCCGATCGACAAACCGGACCATTGCCCCGAGCGCCAGCCCGGCGGGCGCCCGATGGCGCTGTCGCTGCTGGGCGGCTTTCTGACCGAGCGGGGCCAGACCTACCGCAAGGCGATGTCGTCTCCGGTCGAAGGGGAATGGGCCTGCTCGCGGCTCTCGCCCTACCTGGCGCTGGGCTGCATCTCCTCGCGAGAGGTGGTGCAGGCGACCACGGCGCGGCAAAGCGAAAAGCCGGGGCAGGGCTGGGCAGGCTCGCTCAAGTCCTTTCAGGCACGGCTCGCCTGGCGAGAGCACTTCATGCAGAAACTCGAGGACATGCCGGACCTCGACCGGCGGAACATGCACTCGGGCTACGACAACTTGCGCGGCACCGATCCCGAAAGGCTCGCGGCCTATGTGGCGGGCGAGACGGGGGTGCCGTTTGTCGATGCCTGCATGCGGTATCTGAACGCGACCGGCTGGCTCAACTTTCGGATGCGCTCGATGCTGATGGCCTTTGCCTCCTACCACCTCTGGCTCGATTGGCGGCAAACGGGGCTGCACCTCGCGCGGCAGTTCACCGACTACGAGCCGGGCATCCACTGGGCGCAGACACAGATGCAGTCGGGCACGACGGGGATCAACACGCTGCGCATCTACAATCCGATGAAGCAGGGGCTGGATCAGGACCCGACCGGCGCCTTCACCCGGCGCTGGGTGCCGGAGCTGGCGGAGGTGCCGGACAAGCACTTGCAAGCGCCCTGGAGGTGGGAGGAGGTGGATCGTCTGCGCTACCCGGCGCCTATCGTGGATGTGGCCGAGGCAGCGCGGGAGGCGCGGTCTAAGATTTGGGCGGTGCGGCGCGGAGACGGCTTCCGCGACGAGGCGAGCCGCGTGGTGGAGAAGCACGCCTCGCGCAAGGACCGGCACTTCGTCAACGACCGCGCACCTCGGAAGCGCCGGGCTGCGCCGAAGAAAGACACCGGTCAAATGAGTTTCGACCTGTGAGACGCGAGAGCAAACGCCCTCCGAAACCGCAGAAAGTCTGCGTGACCTGCGGGCGCCCTTTCGAGTGGCGCAAGAAGTGGGAGAAGGTCTGGGACGAGGTGAAGTACTGCTCGAAGGCGTGCCGGGCGAAGGGGCCGAAAGAGGGTGGCCCATAAGTTCAGAGCAACGCTTAAATCATAGCTCCCGCCTGACGGGTACCGTCAGGCCGCGCCGACCCGCCCCATGGGCGGCGCGATTGCGCCACCCGGGGACTGCGCGTGAACTTCTGTTTTTGGGGTTCCTTAACTGAGGCGGGCGCCCTTCAGCATGCCAAAGAGAAGAGCCCTTCGACGTCGAGATGCGTCTCAACATGCGCGGCGAGCAGATCGAGCGTGGCCTCGACCCCGGCGCTATAGGAGAGCGCAGACGTCTCCGCACCAAGGCTTGCCAAGAAGGCTGCGCGGAAGGTGTCGTCGCGGAACATGCCATGCAGGTAACTGCCCTGGACCCTTCCGGTTGCGCTCGTCGCGCCTTCCGGCGCGCCTCGGACGGTGGCGAAGGGGCGGCTCCGGTCTGCGCCAGAGCTTTCGCCGATGTGGATTTCGTAACCGTCGAAGGTCGTGCCGCTCGCGTTGTGTCTGGCCTGCACCTGCGTTAGATGCTTGTCCGGTGTCATCACCGTCGTGATGTCCAAAAGGCTGAGCCCTGCGATCTCTCCAGCAGGCCCCTCGATCCCGTCCGGGTCCGCAATGGTCCTGCCCAGCATCTGATACCCGCCGCAGATGCCCAGCACATGCCCGCCGCGCCGCACATGGGCGGCAAGGTCGATGTCCCAGCCTTGCGCGCGGAGGAAGGAAAGGTCTCCGATCGTGGACTTTGACCCGGGGATGATCACGAGGTCGGTGTCGCCGGGGATCGCTTGGCCCGCGCGGAGCATGGTGAGGCGCACGCCCGGCTCCTGCGCCAGAGGGTCGGCGTCATCGAAATTGGCGATGCGCGAGAGGCCGAGGACTGCGATGTTGATCCCGCTCCCGTGGGAGACCTTTGGCAGGTCGAGCGCGTCTTCGGCGGGCAGTTTGTGCGCGTCCGCGAACCACGGGAGCGTGCCGAAGCCGGGCCAGCGGGTGGTGTCTGCGATCAGCCTGTAGCCGTCGTCGAAGAGGGAGACGTCGCCCCGGAACTTGTTGATCATAAATCCTGCCACCATGGCGGCGTCTTCGGGATCGATCACGGCCTGCGTGCCGACGATCTGCGCGATCACACCGCCCCGGTCGATGTCTCCGATCAGCACAACCGGCACATCGGCAGCCCGCGCGAAGCCCATGTTGGCGATGTCGCCGGCGCGCAGGTTGACCTCCGCCGGGCTGCCCGCGCCCTCGACGATCACGAGGTCATGCGCCGCCTTAAGCCGCTCAAAGCTTTCAAGCACCGGCGCCATCAGCTGTGGTTTCAGCTGCGCATAGCCCCGCGCGCGCACCGAGGTGAGGCGCTTTCCCTGCACCACGACCTGCGCGCCGGTTTCGGTTTCCGGCTTCAAGAGCACCGGGTTCATGTCGGTGTGAGGATCAAGCCCCGAGGCCAGCGCCTGCAGCGCCTGTGCGCGGCCAATTTCGCCGCCATCGACGGTCACGGCCGCGTTGTTGGACATGTTCTGCGGTTTGAAGGGTGCGACGCTCAGCCCGCGTTTGCGCGCCGCACGGCAAAGACCGGCGACCAGCATCGACTTGCCGACGTTCGAGCCGGCGCCCTGCAACATGATCGCTTTGCCCATCGTACACCTCCGCCCGCCCGTCGTGGCCGCAGAGCGGAAGGGCGTCAAGCGGTCAGCGCATCCAGAAGCCTTCGCGCTTGAGCCGGTTGCGGATCGCCTGCTCCTTGCGCGGCAGGTTCTCGCGGTCGAACATCGCGCGCACCTTCTGTCCGCGCCCCTGGTAGACCATGCGCAGCATCGGCTCGTATTGCTTGAGCACCTTCTTGATCTTTTGCGGGGCGCTCACCTCCTCGAGCACCTCGACCACCCGGTCGCTCTCGCGCGCGTAGAGCATCGGCAGCACGCGGTAGTGGCAGGAGATCTCGCCATCGAGCAGCCCCTCGGGGATCGTGTGCCGCCCGCCCCCAAGTGCATGGATCGTGAGCGGCAGCGCGATCTGGTCGAGCCACGGGTCGAGCGACTGGCACACCAGCTCGGCCGGGGGCGTGTCGCGAATGGTAAGCGCGTGGCGCAGGAAGTGCTTTCCGAACTCCACCGGGCATTCGTAGAAAAAGAACCCGGCGTTGAAGTAGAGATAGCGCTGCCAGTACTCGTCCGGCCAGCTTTCATCGAGCGAGCTTTCGAAGTCGAGCTCGCACTGGTCGTAGAGCGATTTCCAGGTTTGCGTATATCCGGGTCCGTAGAGCTCTTGTTTCGGCCAGGTGTTCTCCCGCCGCATGGAGGCGGTCGGGCGCGTGAAATCGAACGGCACCGCGGTGATGTCGCCGGTGATGAGCGTGTCGGTGTCGAAAAACACAAACGGCTCGCCCTCGGGCAAAGCGCAGAGCATCTCGATCTTGTTCCCGTAGGGATAGCGCTGGCCGAAGTGCTTGCTTTCAAAGGGGATGATCTCGGCCCCAAGCTCTTGCAGTGCCTTGCGTGCGTCGCCGTTCGAGATGCCGGGCTTGCCGTCCCAGAGCGGGCCGGGCTGCGGCTCCGCGACCAGCAGCCGTCCCTGGAAATCCGGCGCGCTGTGCCGCAGCGACGCGGCAAAGAGTACGGCCTCGTATTGCAGGCGCCCGCCCTGGGCGACAATCACGATATTGAACGGGGGCGTTTGGGCCTCAGGCATCGGCGCGTCTACTCGATTGTCACTCTCACATCCCGGCTCTTTGGCCGGTTGCGCGGGACCCTAGACGAACTCTGTGGCACGAGGAAGGCATGTCTGGTGCGCCTATGCGGCAGGGGTGTAAGCGCAAGCTGTAAACCTGATATTCGCAGCTTAGTTCAAAGCACCCGCCTGACGGGCACCGTCAGGCCGCGCCGTCCCGCCCCCCTGGGGCGGCGCGATGCGCCACCCCGCGGGACGACGCGTGAACGACTGTTTTCACTGGGCTAGCTTCTGGGGCATTTGGTTCAAGAAAGGACCAAGAGCCACAGCCAGACCGTCACCACCGAGCCAGCGGTTGCGATCAGCACCGAGGAGGCCGCCACGCGCAAGGCCCGCCCGTACATCGTCGCAAAGAGGAAGGCGTTGACCCCCGGTGGCATGGCGGCGTTCAGCACCGCCGAGCGCAGCTCGCCCGAAGGCAGGCCAACGACGCTGCCAACGCCGAGCGTCAGGACTGGGTGCAGCACAAGGCTCACGCCGACCACGGCGAGAATGGTGGTCGTGTCGCCCTCGGGCTTGTACCGCGTGAGGATGCCTCCCAGGCCAAAGAGTGCGGCGGGTAAGGCGGCGCGGGCGAGCATGTCGGTGGCGTCGGTGACGACGTCTGGCACGGGCAAGCCGGAGACACTCACGATCAGACCTGCGGTGATCCCGAGGATGATGGCGTTCGAGAACATCGCCTTGAAGATACGCGTGACCTGTGCGGGTCCGGGCGTGCCGCCGGCGCGCAGCATCTCCATGCAGGTGATGCCGAGGCCGTAGCAAAAGGGCGCATGGAAGGCGATGATGGTGAAGTTCGCCGTCAGGCTTTCGGTGCCAAACGCGCGTTCGGAGATGGGCAGGCCCAGCAGAACCGAGTTGGCAAAGAGGCAGCCGAACCCGATGACGACGCTGTCTTCCCACCCGCGCTTGAAGAGGAGGCGCGCGCCAATCACGCCAAGCGCAAAGATGAGAAGGCCGACGCCGTAGTAGGTGCCAAGGAGCGGCAGGTTGACGAAGTCCCTCACGGCCAGCTGCGAGACTGCACCAAAGAGAAGGCAGGGGATCGCGAACTTTTGGGCGAAGGTCATCAGCCCGTCGTTGAAGGCATCCGTGACCCAGTCGAGCTTGCGCGCGAGATAGCCGAAGCCGATCACCAGAAAGACGGGCAGGACGACCTGGAGGAGCGCTCCCAAGCGCCTACGCCTGCTCAGATTGTTGGCTGGGCAAAGGCAAGGTCAGCTGCATCCCGTCAAAGGCGGGCGTGACATTGGCGGGCGTCTCCCTCTTCACCGTCTCGTAATCGAGGTCGATGTGCATGTTGGTGAGCACCGCCTGGCGGGGCTTTGCATCCTCGATCCACGCAAGGGTGTTCTCGAGATGGCTGTGGCTCGGGTGCGGGTCGCGGCGGAGCGCGTCGACCACCCAGATGTCGAGGTCTCTAAGGTGCTCCCAGGAAGTCTCCGGGATCTCCGAGACATCCGGCAGGTAGGCAAGTCCACTGATACGGAAGCCTTTGGCGCGGATGCGCCCGTGTTGAACCTCGAAGGGCGTCAGATTGATCGCACCGCCTGCGCCCGGCACTTCGAAAGGGCCGTCGATGCCGTGGAGGTCCAGGATCGGCGGATAGCTCGAGTTCGGCGGCTGCACAAAGGCATAGCCGAACCGCGAGATCAGATCGTCCTGCGTCTCCGGGTCCGCCCAGACCGGCAGGCGCTGGCGCATGTTAAAGACGATCATCCGCAGGTCATCGAGCCCGTGCACGTGGTCGGCATGGGGATGGGTAAAGACGACCCCGTCGAGCGTGCCGACCTCCGCCCGCAAAAGCTGGCTGCGCATGTCGGGGGAGGTGTCGATGAGGATGCGGGTGGTGCCAGCCTCGGTCACGCGCTCCACGAGCATCGAGCAGCGCGTGCGGGTGTTCTTTGGGTTCTCTGGATCACAAGCGCCCCAATGCCCGCCAAGCCGCGGAACGCCACCCGAGGAGCCGCAGCCGAGGATGGTGAAGCGCAGCTCCGCCATCAGCTTCCCGGCGTCCAGGCGGCGGCCTTGGAAAAGAGCCGTTCGAAGTTTGCTTCGGTTGCTGCGGCGAATTCGGCGTAGTCCATGCCAAACACCTCCGCCCCCTTGCGCGCTGTATGCGCGACAAACGCCGGCTCGTTGCGCTTGCCTCTATGCGGGGGCGGGGCGAGGTAGGGCGCGTCGGTCTCCACCAGGATCCGGTCCATAGGCGCCGCCGCAAAGATGTCCCGCAGCTCCTGGCTCTTGGGAAAGGCCGTGATGCCGGACATGCTGAGGTAAAAGCCGAGATCGAGCGCCGCCCGTGCCAGCTCCGCCGAAGAGGAAAAGCAGTGCATCACGCAGGTGTAGGCTTGCTCGCGGTACCCTTCGGTCAGGATGCGCGCCATGTCGTCATCCGCCGCGCGGGCGTGGATGATGAGCGGCAGGCCGGTCTCCTGTGCCGCCGCGATGTGCACGCGCAGGCTCTCCTGCTGCACATCCTTGCTCTCGGCGGTGTAGTGATAGTCGAGCCCCGTCTCGCCGATCCCCACCATCTTGGGGCGGCTGGCGATCTCCTTCAGCTGATCGACCGTGGCCATCGGCTCGTCCGCGGCTGACATCGGATGCGTGCCGGCAGCGTAGAAGACGGGGTCATGCGCCTCGGCGATGGCTCGGATGTCCGGCTCGCAGCGCAGCTTGGTGCAGATCGTGACCATCCGGTGTACGCCCGCCTCCGCCGCCCGTGCGACAAGCTCCGCCTGCCCGCCCTCGAAGTCGGGGAAGTCGATGTGGCAGTGGCTGTCGGTGATCTTGGGAGCGGTCATGCAAAGGTCAGCGCGGGTTGGTCGAGCCTCAGGAGGGTATCGAGCACCAGCGTCTGGGGGTCAAGGTTCACCGCGCGCCCGTGCCTGAGCCGTGCGCCCTGGCTCTGCGCCAGCTCTGCCCAGGCGCGTCCCGCCTGCGGGTGCGGCGCGAGCCGGGCCATCACCGTTGCCTCGTTCGGGGCGGCCTGTCCCTGCGGCGGCGTGCTTGTCGCGCCCGACCGGGCGAGCCGCGCAAGGAAGAGGTCCAGAAGGTCGATGAACATATCCAGCCGTTCAGGCTTGCCGCGCGCGCCCACATGCTCGGCGAGCGCCAGCGCCTGAGTGCGGTCGAGACGGGGCAGGGTCGCCGCCAGCTTGATCAGCGCCGCGTAGAGATCGAGCCCTTCGCCCGAGATCAGACGGATCGCGGTCCCGACCGACCCGCCCGAAAGCTCTGCCACGGCGGTTGGGTTTTGTGCCTCCACCCCCGCTTGCGCAAGGGCTTCACCCATATCCTCGGGGCTGAGCGGCGTAAGGGGCAAGGTGCGGCACCGCGAGCGGATGGTCGGCAAGAGGCGGGCAGGCTGGTGCGCGATCAGGAGGAGCACTGCATTCTTCGGCGGCTCTTCGAGCATCTTGAGCAGCGCATTGGCCGCCGAGACGTTGAGCAGGTCCGCCGAGTCGACAATCACCACGCGCCGTCCTCCATCCGCAGAGCTGAGCGCGAAGAACCCGTGCAGCTTGCGCACGTCGTCCACCACGATCTGCGCGCGCATCTTGCCGGTGGTGTCGCTCGGCGTCGGGCGCAGGGCAAAAAGGCCGGGCTCCGCACCTGCCGCAATCCGGCGGGAGACGGGATGGTCGGGCGAGAGGTCGAGGGACGCGGGCGGGGGCGGCGCGCCAAAGAGGCCGTCGTCCTCGACCGGCGGGTGCGCGATCAGATGCGCGGCGATCTTCCACGCGAGGGTGGCCTTGCCCACGCCCTGCGGGCCGGTCAGCAGCCACGCGTGGTGCAGACGCCCGCTTGCGAGCGCGTCGAGAAAGGCAGCCTGTGCCGCCTCCTGACCGATCAGCCGCGCTGTCTCGCGCGGTTGTGGTGCGCCGGGCAGGCGGTCAGGTTCGGGAAGCGGGTCGGCCATGGCGCCTTATGGCAGGGCCGGGCGCACGGCGTCCAGCACGCGTTGGGCGACGACCTCGGGCGCGGCATCCCCATCGATCACGACAAAGCGGTCTGGCGCCTTTTGCGCCAACGCGAGAAAGGCGTCCCGCATGGCGCGTTGCAGGGGTAGGCCGAAATCCTCGAACCGCTCTTCGACGCCTTGCCGTCCCTTGGCACGGGAAAGGCCCTTCTCCGGGTCCATGTCGATCAGCACCGTCACGTCAGGCTCGCGCCCGATCATCAGCTGGTGCAGGGCATCGACCTTGGTGCTGAGATCGCCGCGCGACTGGCCCTGATAGACGCGCGTGGAATCGGCGAACCGGTCACAGATCACGATCTTGCCCGCGTCCAGCGCAGGGGCAATGAGGCGCTCGAGATGGTCGCGTCGTGCCGCGGTAAAGAGCAAGAGCTCCGTCTCTGCCGACCAGCGGTCAGGGTCTCCCTGAAGCACAAGCGCCCGGATTTCCTCGGCGCCGTCCGAGCCACCCGGCTCGCGCGTCAGGACCACCTCGTGACCCGCCGCGCGCAAGGCATCGGCGAGCAGCCGCGCCTGCGTGGACTTGCCGGACCCGTCGATGCCTTCAAAGCTGACGAACAGCCCTGACTGGCCCGTCAAAACGCGCCCTCGGGCCCTTCGCGCAGGTTCTTCAGCAAGAGCTGGCCCACGGTCGAGACGCGCTGCACAAACCCTGCGTGGCCGACATCGCTCTCGGCGACGAGCGGGATCGTTTGTTCAGGCAGACCATCGGGCCGGATGACCAGCGCGGCCAGCGGATCGCCCCGCGTGATCGGCGCCGACAGAGGCCCTTCGTAGACGATCTCGGCCTCGACCGTGCCGTCACCCAGCACCGGCAGCAGCATGTTGAGGTCCTCGAACGGGACAAGGCCGACTTCCTTGGCATCGCCCATCCAGATGTCCGCGGTCGCGACGCGTGTGCCGGCTTTGAGCACTTCCTTCTCGGCAAACTGGCGGAAGGCCCAGTTCACGATCGCCTCGCTTTCTTCGGCGCGGGCGCGCTCGGTCTGCAGGCCCGACACGACAAAGATCACCCGGCGGTCGCCCTGCTTGGCCGACCCGACAAGGCCGTAGCCCGCCTCCTGCGTGTGGCCGGTCTTGAGCCCGTCGGCGCCAATCCCGAGCCCCAGGATCGGGTTGCGGTTGTAGCGGTTCTGCGACTCGTTGGGATCAAAGAGAAACTCGCGCTCGGCGAACATCGGGTAGAACTCGGGGAAGTCGAGGATCAGCCGGTTCGCCAGCAGCGCCAGATCGCGCATCGACATACGGTGGCCGTCCTCGGGCCAGCCGTTTGAATTCTTGAACGTCGAGTGGGTCATGCCCATCTGCGCGGCGCGCTGGGTCATGAAGCGGGCAAAGCCGCGCTCGGTGCCGTCGGGGCTCAGCGCCTCGGCGATCACCGCGCAGGCGTCGTTGCCGCTGAGTACGATGATGCCGCGCACCAGGTCCTCGACGGAGACGCGCTCCCCGGCGCGCAGGAACATGGTCGAGCCGCCGTAGTCCATCGCGTGTTGCGAGACCGGCAGCTCTTCGTCCATGCGCAGGCGGCCGTCGCGGATCGCCTCGAACGCCACGTAGAGCGTCATCAGCTTGGACATCGAGGCCGGCGGCAACGGCACATCGGCGTTCTTGTTCAAAAGAACCGTCCCCGTCCCCTGATCGAGCACGAAGGCCGAGCTCGCCCGCGTCTCGAACGCCTGTGCCGGGAGCGCCAGCGCCAGCATCATCGCGAAAAGCCCGCTCAAAAGAGAAGGGGCCCGCCGGGCCCCTGTCGTCATCGTCCGCATGTGATCCCCTTGCGGTTAGTTCGACACAGCATAGGCGTCAGTAAAGCCCTTGCCCTGCACCTTTTTCAAGATGTCCTGAAGCTCGCCCTTGGTCGTGGCCGGTCCCGCGACCACGCGCCAGTAGGTTTTTCCTTTGAGTGTCTGCTCCTTAACAGTTGGCAGGATGCCGAGACCCGACAGCGTGGTGGCGGTATTCCGCGCATTTTGCTCGATCGAGAAGATGCCGACCTGGATGAACGGGCGCGAGAGCGACGAGGGTTTGGGTGCGGGGTTGGTCGCCGTTGCGGCGGCGGGCGTGATGGGCGCGCTGTCGATGGCGCGGCTCGCCACATCGGCCACTGGATCGAGCGGCTGAACGGAGGTGGCAGCGGCCGGCGTCAGCCCGGCGGAGGCGGCGGGGATGGGCGCGGCGTCGTCCACGGTCTCCTCGCGGCGCAGCGCGGTGACGTTGAGGTTCATCGGCTGGCCCGCCTCCATCCCCAACGCGGCGGCGGCGTCGGAAGAGACCTGCAGGCGCGGGCCTGCCTCTTCGGTCTGGCGCTTGAAGAGTGCCCCGATCACGAATTTCGAGTTGTTCCCGTTGCGGATGATGACCCGCTCGGGGTCGGTCACGTCCGGGTGCGCCACCCAGACACCGCCCAGCGAGGGCCGTCCGTCCCAAAGCCCCGCCTCGGTCGCCTGAAAGACGTCGGGCGCCTCCACGTCGCGCTCGACCAGCTGGATCGAGCGGTTGGCCGTGACCACGTCGCCACTGCCCGCGCCGTCCCTTTTCAGCGAAAAGCCCTGGCCCTCCGAGCAAGCCGACAGGACAAGGCTCATCGCCAGAACGGAGGAGACGGCCACAGCGCGGCGCGCGCGCACGGATGGGGGATTGCTCTCGATAGCCATGGGGTACCTGCCTTTTGCCTCGATCCCGGGCCGCGTTGGTCGCGGTTTTGACTGCGGGACATGTTCACACTGCTCTGCCGTCCGGTGCGTTGCCGGCGCGGCGTTATTGGCATCAGATTAGCGGCTCGCGGCGGCTGTGGGAAGCTTTTCGGCACGGCTACAAAAGTTTTGTGGCGCTGTGACCTTTCAGAATCGCATCCCGCCCGCTACGCCCTGACGCGTCGGAGGTGTGGCAGAGTGGTTGAATGCACCGGTCTTGAAAACCGACGTAGGTGAAAGTCTACCGTGGGTTCGAATCCCACCGCCTCCGCCAAGCCCATCGCCTGCCGAGATAGGGATGATCCGCCGCTCCGATCTGTTGCACTGCCTTGATTACGCGCTTTCCAAGCATCAATCAGGCATGAAGACGATGTCGGTATCGCCCGGCTGCGCGCCTGCGGCGGTCAGCATGGCGTGGACCTGTCCGCGGTGGTGCGTCTGGTGGTTGAAGAAGTGCATGATGATGCGCGCGTTGGATTTCGTGACCTCGGCTCCCTGAACCGCAGAATACCAGCTCATCTCACCGGCGAACCAATCGGGGTCGACGTCTTGCGACCATTGCGTGATCCGGGTATCGAGGTCGGTTCGCGCGGCCTTGTACGCTTCCCAGCTGCCAAGAAGGGTGACGGAGTCCGCGATGCCGCCGGGGGGAGGCGGCGTGCCGGCGAATTTGCTCATCCAAAGGCTGTCGCCCCAATAGATGTGCGACAGCGTCCGCAGGATGGAGCCGAAAAATGCGCCGCGGTCGCGGGTGCGCTCGGCATCCGTTAGACCGTCCGCCGCCGCGATCAGGCTTTGGTTTTGCCAGTGATTGTAGCGGGCCATGGCCATGGCGTAGCGTTTGTCGGGCATCGGAACTCCTCTCAGGTTCGGGCGCGTTTGGGTCTTTGCTCCGCGGGTGCAGCGGGTGCGTGACGGCTTTTGCGCGCTACGGCATTTGCGGTCCTGTGGCGAGGTGCCGCGCGCCGATCTTTCAGATTCACCTGCCTCACGGCGTTTTTCGTATTGCTCCCCGCCCCAAGCATGTGCATGTTTCATTATGCGAACAAAAGTCCGAAAACGCGCTGACTCGGAAAAAAGCATGCCGAACCTTGGATTTCTGGTGAACCCGTATGCCGGGCTGGGTGGCCCACTGGGCCAGAAGGGCAGCGACGATCCGCGTCTGGTTGCCGTGGCGCAAGAGGGCGGCACACCGCTTTCCGCGCTGTCCCGGGCAGAGCGCGCGGCAGCGGCGTTCCTCCAGTCAAGCCATGGCCATACCGTCGTGACGGGTCCCGGGCAGCTTGGGCAGTCCTGTGTCCCCTCGGCAGAGGTGGTTTCGGTCCCGGACGTGACACATGCAGCGGCCGACACGCGCGCGGTGGTGGAGGCCATGCAGGGACGGGTGGACCTGATCCTATTTTGCGGGGGCGACGGGACTGCGCGGGACGTGGCGGCGGCCAACCGGACCGGTATCCCGGTCCTCGGCGTGCCGGCGGGGGTCAAGATGCACTCGGGCGTCTTTGCGCGCAGCCCCGAACGGGCAGGGCAAGCCGCGGCGGCTTTCCTGAACGCCCCGGGCCATCCCGTCGAGCTCGTCGAGGTGCTCGACATCGACGAGGAGGCCCGGCGGCGCGGACGGCTTTCGGCGCGTCTCTTTTCCGTCGTCCGCAGCCCGGTCGCAAGCGGCGTGCGGCAGAACCCGAAGGCGGGCAACGGCGACATGGTGGCCGAGGTGGACGCCGCGCTTGGCGATTATGTCCGGCGCATGCGGCCCGGGTGCCTTTATGTGCTGGGACCTGGCACGACGATGTCTGCGCTCAAAGACCGGCTGGGCGGCGGCACCCTGCTGGGTGTCGACCTCGCACAGGACAAAGACATCATCGCGCGCGACCTGAGCGAGGACCAGCTGCTCGCGCATCTCGAGGCTAGGGCCGAAGCGCGCATCGTTCTGACGGTTGTCGGAGGGCAGGGGTTCCTGCTCGGGCGGGGCAACCAGCAAATCTCGTCCCGCGTGATCGAGCGGGTCGGACCTGACCGCATCGACGTGATCTGCGCGATCGACAAGCTCAACGCGCTCGAACCGCAGGAATTGACCGTGGACACCGGCGACACCGCGCTCGATGCGCGGCTGTCGGGCTACTGCCAGGTCGCAACGGGTCCGGGACGGCGTCAAGTCGTCCGGGTCGTCCATTGAAACAACATTGCAACATAAACCAAGGAGCCGAGACATGACAAAAGCGCATCCGTGGATGGCGAACTCTGTCCCGTCGATACAGCAAGAGATGCTTTCGGCGCTGGGGTTGAACTCCGTCGACAGCCTGTTTTCGCAAATCCCCGAAGATCACCTCTATGGCAAGCCGTTCAACCTGCCGCCGCAGCTTGCCTCGGAGGTGGCGCTGTCGCGGCACCTTGATGACATGATGCGCAAGAACGTGACCTGCGCCGACACGCTGTCCTTCCTCGGGGCGGGCGCCTGGCCGCATTACGTGCCCGCGATTTGTGACGAGGTGTGCAACCGATACGAGTGGCAGACGTCCGTCTTTGGCTCGCCGACCTCCGATCACGGCCGCAACCAGGCATGGTTCGAGTTCTGCAGCCAGATCGGCGCTTTGGTGGAGATGGATTTCGTTGGACTGCCGGTCTACTCGTGGGGCTGCGCCATCGGCCATTCGGTGCGCATGGCCGCGCGCATGACGGGGCGGCGCAAGGTGCTGATCCCGGCAGTGATGGACCCCGAGCGCCTGTCGGTTCTGCGCAACTATTGCGAGCCGCGCGAGATGGCGCGCCACATCGAAATCGTCGAGGTGGCGGTGGCGGCGGACGGCTGCATCGACCGCGATGATCTGCAAGCCAAACTCGATGAGAGCGTGGCGGCCCTCTATTTCGAGACGCCCTCTTACCACGGCGTGATCGAGGGGGACCCCGGCAGCCTCTGCGAGCTGGCGCGCAAGGCCGGCGCCGAGGCGATCGTCGGCGTCGATCCCCTTTCGCTGGGTTTGCTCGAGGCGCCGGGCGCCTACGGGGCCACCATCGCGGTCGGGCCAACGCAGCCGCTGGGCGTGCACATGAACGCCGGCGGCGGGGTCGGCGGCTTTATCGCCAGCCCTGACGAGGAGCGCTACGCCAGCGAGTATAACACGCTCAACATCTCCATCGGCGAAACGTTGAAGGAGGGCGAGTACGGCTTCGGCCTGACGCTCTTCCACCAAAGCTCCTACGGCAGCCGCGAGGAGGGCAAGGACTGGACCGGGAACTCGGTCTATCTCTGGGCGCTGGCCAATGCCGCCTACATGGCCGCGATGGGGCCTGAGGGCTTTGCCGAGATCGGGCGCCTGATCGTGTCGCGCGCACGCCATGCAGCGGAAGAGATCGACGCCGTTCCGGGCTGCTCGGTGGACCTCGCGCGCCCTGTGTTCAAGGAGTTCGTGGTGCGCTTCGAGGGCGCTGAGGTGGCCGATGTCATTGACGCCCTGCGCGCCAAGGGCATCTTTGGCGGCAAGGACATCAGCGGGGAACCCGGCGCCTCCGGCCAGGCCATGCTGGTCTGCGTCACCGAGGCCCACACGACGGACGATATCGCCAAACTTGTATCCGCATTGAAGGAGGTCCTGGCATGACAGCGCCGATCCCAAACCGATCCGAAGCTCAGTTCACCGGATTTCAGGCCCCTCGCTGGGCGGAGCCCGTGGTGATGGAGATGGGGTGCCCGGGCCGACGGGGTGTCGTCTTTGAGGACGCGCCGGCGCCGGACCTTCCCATGGGCGCGATGCGCAAGACCGCGCCAGCCCTGCCGGAAATGACCGAGCATGACGCGCTGCGGCACTACCTGCACCTCAGCCAGATGACGCTGGGGATGATGGGCGTGTCGCTCTTTGGGACCTGCACGATGAAGTACAACCCGCGCATCGGTGAGCGCGCGGCGCTCGAGCATCTGGCGGACCTGCATCCCCTCCAGCACCCCGACACGCTGCAGGGCGTGCTCGAGCTCTACGACAATTTCAGCGACTTTCTCTGTGAAGTCAGCGGCATGGACCAGTTCGTCTTTCAGGCGGGCGGCGGGGCCGATGCTGCCTACACCCATGCCTGCGTGACCCGCGCCTATCACGCCTCGCGCGGCGAGCTGGAGCAACGCGATCAGATCATCACCACGATCCAGACCCATCCCTGTTCGCCCGCCACCGCCAACACGGCCGGGTTCGAGGTCATCACGCTCAGCCTCGAGGAGGGCGGCTACCCGTCGCTCGAACAGCTCAAATCGGTGATCGGCCCGCGCACGGCCGCGCTGATGGTGAACAACCCCGACGACATGGGCATCTACAATCCCGACATCAAGGAATGGGTCAGGCTCGTGCACGAGGCCGGCGGTCTGTGCTTTTACGACCATGCCAACTTCAACGGCGTAATGACCCGCCTGCGCGCGCGGGAGCTGGGCTTTGACGCCTGCATGTACATGCTGCACAAGACGTTTGGCGCCCCGAAAGGAGGCGGCGGCCCGGCGGTCGGCGCCTACGGATGTGCTGAGCACCTCGTGCCGTTCCTGCCCTCTCCGCTCGTGGTCAAGGACGGAGGTCGCTACACGCTGGACGACGACCGGCCGCAGAGCATCGGACGCGTGCGCGAATTCTGGGGCAATGCGCCTCAGGTGCTCAAGGCGTATGCCTGGGCGCGCGCGATGGGCGGCGAGGGGCTGCGCACAGCCGCCGACATCTCGGTGCTGGCGAACAACTACATGGACAAGCGGCTCTCCGAGGTGAAGGGCGTCTCGCGCTCGAACCCCGACGTGACCGCGCCCCGCATGGAGATGACGCGCCACTCGGTCGAGCAGGTGACCAAGGACACCGGCTGCACCATCGTCGACATCTCGAACCGAATGACAGACTTTGGCATCGACGCGCTCTGGCTCAGCCACGAGCCGTGGCTGGTCGCCGAGCCTTTCACGCCGGAGGCTGGCGAGCTGTGGTCGCGGGAGGACATCGACTACTGGATCGACGTGATGGCGCATGTCATCAACGAGGCCTACGAGACGCCCGACGTCGTCAAGACCGCGCCGCACAACGCGCCGATCCACCAGATCAAGGGCACCGACATGGCCGATCCCGCGCAGTGGGCGACGACGTGGCGCGCCTACACCCGCAAGCACGCCAAGCGCCTCGCCGCGGAATAGCGCAAAAGCCAGAGGGGCCAGCCAAACGCGGCTGACCCCTCTCAGTCATGGTCTAAGGACTTGAATGCGGCGCCGGTCAACGCCGGACGCGCTACCTGTCAGATCGTGCTTTCCAGACGTGTGTTCGCGATGATTTCTGGGATGCTTGCCCTGTTCGGCAGCTTCAGCACCATCGAGACGATCTCGGCCACGTCCTCCGGCTGCAGGCGCTGTGCCTTGGGCGTGACGCCGGGCAGGTTGGCGATCAGCTCGGTGTCGATCGCCCCCGGACAGATGGCCGTCCCGCGCAGGCCCTCGTCCCACCCCGCAAAGCGCACCGCGTGGGTCATGGCGACAAGCGCCTGTTTCGTCATCACGTAGCCGATGGAGGCGGTCGCGTCGCGGTAGCGCTTCCCGTCGGTGGAGGCGATGTTGACGACGCGCCCGCGCCCCGATGCCTTGAGGTGGGGCAGGGCGGCGCGGATCACGCGGAAGTGCGCCTTGACGTTGACGTTCCACATGGCGTCGAGATCGTCTTCGTCGCCCTGCTCGAAGGTCACCATCTTGAGAATGCCGGCGTTGTTGATGAGCGCGTCGGGCGCGCCGACCTCTGCGACCGTGGCGTCAACCCAGCCCTGCGCCGTGGCAGGCTCGCCGGCGTCGAACCGGAAGGCCGCCACTTTGCCCCCAAACACATCCCGCACCGCGCCCGGGTCCCGCGCCCCGACGGACACGGCATACCCGTCGTCGAGGCAGCGCTGGACGAGCGCGGCGCCGAGCCCGCGGGCGCCGCCCGACACCATCACGCGCCGGGGCGTCATCAGAAGAGGCCCTGGTAGACGCCGCCGTCGTTGATGATGTTCTGGCCGAGGATAAAGCCGGCCTGCGCCGAGCAGAGGAACGCGACAAGATCGCCGCATTCCGAAGGATCCGCGAAGCGGCCGGCCGGCACGCTCTGCAGGCGGTTCTCGACGATCGCCTCGTAGGTCGTGTTCCCGCGGCGGGCGTGGTTGTGCAGGTTTGTGTGGAGCGCGTCGGTGTCAAAGAAGCCCGGACAGACCGTGTTCATCGTCACGTTGTCCGGCGCCACGTCGCGCACCATCGAGGCAATCGCGCCCGAGAGGGCCAGACGCGCCGCATGGGAATGGGCAAAGTTCTGCTGCGGGAACTTGATGAAGCTGACCGAGATGTTCACGATCCGCCCGAACTTGCGCTCCCGCATGCCGGGCAGGACCTTCTGGATCATCTGGAGCGACGAAAAGAAGTGCACGTCGAGCCAGTACTGCCACTCGTCCTTGTCCCATTCGTTGAAATCGCCCGGGATCTGGCGCACGCCGGGATTGGTGACGAGGATGTCGGGCGTGCCGGCGGCGCTGAACACCGCCTCGCGGCCTTCGTCGGTGTTGTAGTCTGCGGCGACGGTGGTGACCTTGACGCCGTGCGCGCGCCGGATGTCCTCTGCGGTGGCATCCAGCGCCTCTTCGGACCGGGCGTTCAAAACGAGGTCCACCCCCTCGCCGGCCAGTGACATGGCGCAGGCGCGGCCCAGCCCCTTGCTCGCCGCGCTTACGATTGCGGTGCGTCCTTTGAGACCGAGGTCCATTGTGTCGTGCTTCCTTCCAGTTCCAGTGTTGTCGTGCGGCTCAGGCCGCGGGAGGACTTGCGTCCCAGGATACGCTCCAGCCCCTGCAGCAGCTCCTGCAGCGGCGTGCCTTCGAGCGGCTGCAGCGGCGCGCGCGGGGTGCCGCCACCGGGGTACCCGAGGTGATCCATCGCCGCCTTGGTCGCCGGGTAGAGCGTGCGCCCGCCGCTGACAAACAGATCTGTCAGCGCCTGCGCGCGCGCCTGGTAGTCCCAGGCCGTTTCGATCTGTCCGTCCTTGAACAGGGACCACATGTCGATACACCCGGTCCACACGTTCGGGAAGCAATCCACCAACCCGTCACATCCTGCCAGCATCGCCGGCACACCGATGGTCGAGGAGGGACCGCAAAAGACCTTGATCCGGTCCGAGGCGATATTCAGCGTCTTGTGGAAGTTGATCCAGTCGCCCGAGCTCTCCTTGATCGCCACGACGGGATCGAGGTCGGCCAGAACATCGACGATGTCCGGCGTGAGCGCATTTCCCGCGTTGCCCGGAATGTTGTAGAGCATGATCGGCAGCGGCGCATCGGCGGCGACCAGTTCGTAGTGGCGGATGATCTCGCGGTCCGTCAGGTGCGCAAAGTAGGGCGGCATGACCAGACCCGCATCGCAGCCGGCCTCCCTGGCCGCATGCAGCGCTTCGAGCACGGCAGCGGGCGTGATGGCCGCCGCGCCGACAATCTTGGCGCCCTTGTCCCCGATCGTGGAGGCGGAGGTCTTGTAGATCGCGCTGCGCTCTTTCTCGGTCAGGCTCCAGAATTCCCCGGTGCAGCCCGCCGAGACGAACCCGGTCGCGCCTGCGGCCATGAGGCGGCGGATGTTGGCAGCAAGCCCGTCGTGGTCCACCGCGCCCGACGCCGTGAAGGGGGTGGTGATGGCGGGCATGGCGCCCGTCCAGTCGATGCTGGTTCTGTCCAAGTGTCTGACCTCAGGCTGGAATGGTGGAAAGGTGGCCCTCGGCCTTGAGCGCCGCGCAGATCTGATCGGCAGCGCGCCGGACCGTCGAAATCACAAGATCGATGTCTTCGTGGGTGACGACAAAAGGCGGTGAGAAGGAGACCGCGTCGCCATTGGGCAGCGCTCGCGAGATCACCCCGTCTTCGAGGGCGGCGCGCACGATGCGGGCGCCGACCGTCAGCTTTGGGTCGAATTTGCGCCACCCGTCGACGGTCGGCTGGGCGAACTCGACCGCGGCAACCAGCCCGCGTCCGCGCACTTCGGCTGCAATCGGCATGCCGTCGAACGCCTTCTTGAGCGTGTCGTTGAGGTAGGCACCCATCTCGCCGGCGCGGGCGACGAGGTTCTCCTCCTCGACGATGTCGAGGTTGGTCAGCGCCGCCGCCGCCATGACGGGATGCGCGGTGTAGGTGTATCCGTGGCCAAAGGCGCCGTATTTTGCCGCACCCGCGCCGGAGATCACCGACCAAATCCTGTCACTGACCAGCACGCCCGAGAGCGGCGCGTAGCCGGAGGTGATGCCCTTGGCGACCGACATCAGATCCGGCGCCATCTCCATCTTTTCGGCGCCAAACCATGTGCCGAGCCGGCCGAAGCCGCAGACCACCTCGTCTGCGATCAGCAGCACGTCATGGCGGTCGAGCACCTCACGGATTTTCGGGAAATAGCCCTTGGGTGGCACGATCACGCCGCCCGCACCCATGACCGGCTCTGCGATGAACGCGCCCACGGTCTCGGGCCCTTCCTCGACGATCAGGTCCTCGAGCTCCTGCGCCATACGCGTGGCGAAAGCGTCGTCGTCTTCATCCGGCAACCGGGTCCAGAGGCCGTGCGGCGCCGAGACGTGGCGGATCATCGGCAGCGGCAGGTCAAAGCCCGCGTGCAGGCTCGGCAGCCCGGTCAAACCGCCCGTCATCACGGTCACGCCGTGATAGCCGCGGTCGCGCGCGATGATCTTTTTCTTTTGCGGCATGTCGCGCGCATTGTTGTAGTACCAGACGATCTTGGCCTGCGTGTCGTTCGCATCGGACCCCGACGCGCCAAAGAACACCTTGCTGAAACCCGCCGGCGCCTTTTCGATCACGCGTTCCGCCAAAAGCGCCGCCGGTTCCGTCGCCATCGACGAAAAGCCGTGGAAATACGAGAGTTTGCGGGCCTGGTCGGCCATCGCGTCCGCAATCCGGTCGCGCCCGTACCCGACGTTCACGCACCAAAGGCCCGCCATCGCGTCAAAGTAGCGCTTGCCGGCGTCGTCGGTGATCCAGCAGCCTTCGGCGCTTTGCGCCATCATGGCAGCGCCGCTCTGTTCGTGGGCATGCGCCATGCTGAACGGGTGAAAGACGTATTTTCGGTCGAGATCCCTGATCTGTGCCATGTTCATCCCTTTCCTATCGCGACCGCAACGGGATCACCGGTGCCGCATCATCCTTGTTGAGCCTTGGGCCCTCCTCGCCGGGGGCAAAGAGGTGGATCGCGTCCGATTGGAAGCCGACGTTGACCGTTTGCCCCACATCCAGCCGCCGCCCTGCGTCGGTGCGGGCGAGAAGTCGCGTGCCGTCGGTCAGCTCCAGCGTGACGATCTGCTCGTGGCCGGTGTTCTCCACCAGGCGGATCTTGGCGGGCAGGCCGCCGTCGCCGATGTTCACGAACTCCGGCCGCACGCCGAGCGCGAGCTCGCCGGTCCCGAGATCGTCGGCAAAGCGGCTGCGGTCGATTGCGATGCTTTCGCCGGCCACGTGGAACTGGCCGCCGTCGAGATGCCCTTCGAGCTGGTTCATCGAAGGCGTGCCGATGAAGCTGGCGACAAAGCGGTTGGCCGGGCGGTTGTAGACCGCGTCCGGCGTGTCGAATTGTTGCAGCTTGCCGCCGTGCATCACGGCGATGCGGTTGGCCATCGTCATCGCCTCGAGCTGGTCGTGCGTGACGTAGACCATCGTCTTGCCCAGGCGGCGGTGCAGTTCGATCAGCTCGGCCCGCATGTAGCTGCGCAGCTTGGCATCGAGGTTCGACAGGGGCTCGTCGAGGAGAAACACCTTGGGCTCGCGCACGAGCGCGCGGCCGAGCGCGACGCGCTGCTGTTGGCCACCCGAAAGCTGCTTGGGCTTGCGATCGAGCAGCGGCTCGAGCTGCAACAGCTCCGCCGCCCGCTGCACCGCGACCTTGCGGTCCGCCGCGCTCACGCCGCGCTTCTTGAGCGGGTAGGCGATGTTTTCGGCCACGCTCATGTGCGGGTAGAGCGCGTAGGACTGGAACACCATGGCGATGTCGCGCTTGCCGGGGGCGACATCGTTCACGACGCGCCCGTCGATGGAGATGTCTCCCGAGGTGGGAAACTCCAGCCCGGCCAGCATCCGCAGGGTCGTGGACTTGCCGCAGCCGGATGGGCCGAGGAGCGCGACGAACTCGCCCGATCTGATTTCGATGTCCAGGTTCTCGAGCGCGACGAAGTCGCCGAACTGCTTGCGGACATTGGTGAGAGTGACGTCAGCCAAGGGGGATCATCCTTTCACGCCACCGGCGCCGAAGCCGCTGGTCAGATAGCTTTGCAGGAAGGCGAAGACGACGATGAGCGGCAGGCTCATCATCACGGAGGCCGCCATCAGGAGGGACCACTCGATGTTGAACGCCGAGATCAGCATCGACATCACGCCCGTCGTCAGGGGGGCGACGCTGTCGGAATTCACCAGCACCAGCGCATAGAGGTACTCGTTCCACGACAGGATGAAGGTAAAGAGCGCGGTCGAGATGATCCCCGGCAGGAGTTGCGGCAGGATGATGTCGCGGAACGCGCCCATCCGGGTCGCGCCGTCCACGAGCGCCGCCGACTCGAGGTCCTCCGGCACGCCCTCCATGAACGAGCGCAAGAGCCACAGCGCGTAGGGCAGCGCAAAGGTAGTGTGCGCCAGGATCAGGCTGACCAGCGTGTTCGAGAGGCCAATCCCAACCATCATCAGGTAAAGCGGGATGATGAGCACCACCGACGGCAGCAGGTAGGTGAAGAGCACCAGCATCGCCAGCGTCTCGCGCCCGCGGTACTTGAACCGGACGAGGCTGTAGGCACCAAGCGTGCCGAGCGCGACGACAAAGATCGTCGTGGAGGTCGCCAGCACCATCGAGTTGCGGAAGTAGGTCAGGAACGGCGTTTCCGTCAGGAGCCGCCAGTAGTGTTCGAACGTCACCGTCTCCGGGATCCAGGTGGGCGGGATGCGAAAGAGCTCGGATTGCGGTTTCACCGAGGTTATGATCATCCACAATAGCGGGAAGGCGATCAGCAGCACCAGCGTCCACGTGACGAGGTTCAGCATCAGGCTCTGCAGTCTGGAGTGTTGCATTATCCCTCGCGCCCCGTTTTGCGGATGTAGACCACCATGAAGACGAGCATCACCAGCATCATGCCGACCGAATAGGCGGCCGCCTGACCCATTTGGTTGAGGCCGAACGCCTCCTGATAGACCAGCAGCGAGAGCGTCTGGGTCGAGGTGACCGGACCGCCGCCCGTCAGCAGGTAGATCAAATCGAACTCCTTAAAGTCCCAGATCGCGCGCAGGAGGATGATGACGACGAGCACGTTGCGCAGCTGCGGCAGCGTCACATCCCAGAACCGCGCGATGGGACCGGCGCCGTCGATCTTGGCCGCCTCGTAAAGGTGCTCGGGGATCGTCTGCAGGCGCGCCAGCACGGCGATCACGACAAACGGAAAGTATTTCCACGCCCCGACGAGGATCACACCGATCATCGCATTCGGCATGGACCCGAGCCAGTCGAGCGGCATGTCGAGGATGCCAAGCTGCATCAACCCGTGGTTCAGGGCGCCGTAGAGGTCGTTAAAGAGCCAGCGCCACACGAGAACCGCGACGACGGTGGACAGGAAATAAGGAAAGAGCACGAGGCTGCGCGCGAGGCTGCGAAACCAGATGTTCTGGTGCAACAGCAGCGCCATGCCGACGCCGAACACGATCTGGAGCGACAACGTGCCGACCGTCCAGACCAGCGTGACCCAGAGCGAGTTCCAGAACTCCCTGCCGGTCAGCAGGTCGATGTAATTGGCCGCCCCGACGAAATTGCCTTCGAGCGTCGGCGTGTAGATCGAGAAGACGCTGAGGTAGATCGCGGCAAGCAGCGGGTAGACGATCACCAGCGAGAACACGAGGATGGTCGGTGCAATCAAGAGCACGCCAAGTCGCGCGTAGCTGCGCTCGAGGCGCGGCGTGTTGGTCAGGGTGGCAGCCATGGTGTCTTTCTTCGAAAGCGTGCGTGCGGGCGGCGATAGGGAGAATACGCCGCCCGCGATGAAAACGGCTTTTAACCGGCCATGATCTCTTCGATCCGGGCGGTGGTCTCGCCCAGGACCTGATCCACGTTTTCATCATTCAGGACGACGCGCTGCACAAGCTCTGCGATGACGCCCGAGTTCACGATCTCACCGGCCTTTGCATTCGGCTGGTGCTCGCGGCTTTCCCACCCGAGGTTAAAGCCGTTGGCCGCAGCTTCGGACATGATCCCGACCTCGGCCGAGTACTTCTCGATGATCTCGTTGGTCTGGTAGGCCGGATCGTTGCTGATTGTCTCGAGCACGGGCAGGACGTGGCCGGGCGCGGCGTGCAGCTGCTGGATGTAGCCTTCGGGATCGAAGAGGAACGCGGCAAACTGCTTGGTCGCTTCCATGTTCGGCGCCTGCTTGGGAATGAACACCGACGGGAAGTCGTTGAACGTCCACGGCGCGATGTCCTCGGATTTGGTCGGGTAGAGATCGCAGGTGATCTGATCGGCAATCGACGGGTTTTGATTGGCGACGTTGATCAGCACGCGTCCGGTATAAAGGCCGGTGGCGCAGGCGCCCGACACAAACGCGGTGAGGCTCTCGCCCCAGCTGTAGTTGGTGGCGCCCGGCGGGCAGAATTCGCGCATCGCCTTGTAGAACTCGAGCGCGTCGCGGGTCGCGTCCGAGTCGATGGCGACACTCAGATCAGGCGCAAAGACCTGGCCGCCGGCCTGGTGGATGACACCGATGAAGACAAGCGAGGTCATCGAGTTGCGGCCGTAGGGCAGGGGAGCGCCCCAGATGCCGCCGCCCTGCATCTTGCCGACGGCGTCGAGCAGCTCGTCCCAGGTGCGCGGGTTCTTGTCGATGCCGGCCTTCTCCATCAGGTCCTTGCGGAGCCAGATCATGTTGGCGGCCGAGTTGCCGATGCCGGTGCCTGCGTATTGACCAGGGTCGACCTCGTAGATGTCGTTGGCGCCGGGGTAGAACTTGTCCGGGCCGATCATGTCGATAACATCGTTGAACGGCTCGAGAAGGCCGTTGGTCCAGTAGGTCGACACGGCGAAGGACGGCAGGTGCGTGACCACGTTCGGCACGTCACCGCTCGCGAAGGCGGCTGCAAGCTGCGGGGCATACCCCTCGTCGGAGGTCTTCTCGAAGACGACTTTGACGTTCTCGTGCTGGGCTTCGAAGTTCGCGATCTGCGTGCGGTACGCGGCCAGCTGTTCCGGCGAGGATTGCGGCGACCACCAGCGAAGCGTGATCTGCTCCTGGGCGCGCAGGCGCATCGGCATCGCAGCTGTCGCACCCGCCGCAGCGAGACCCGCGAGCATCGTTCTGCGCGGCATGGCCGGTGTCTTGAATGGCTTTGAAGTCATGTGGCATCTCCGGTTCGCTGTGTTCGCATATCGAACATATGTTCGTAATATGATTTGACGAAAGCGAATTTGGCAAGCATTTTTTAGGCAGGACAGGGAAAAACCTCGGCCTTCCGATGAAACGCCGAAGGTGGTAATGCCCACTCACTGCAGGGAAAGTGATTAAAATGGCCAAATCTGCTTCGAAGGCGCGTGTGCCGGTGGCGACTGAAAACCGACTTGGCACGGTTGATCCCGAATCGACGCTCGAAGAGCAGGACAAGCTGTCGAGCCGCGATTTCGTCTCGTCCCTCTCCCGCGGGCTTGCGATCCTGAGCAGTTTCAGCCGGACGTCGCGCAAGATGACGCTGAGCGAGGTGGCCGCCGAAACTGACATGAGCCGCGCCACGGCCCGCCGCTTCCTTTTGACCCTCGTCAAGGAAGGCTATGTCGTCACCGACGGCAAGCTCTTCGATCTGACGCCGAAGGTGCTGGAGCTCGGCTTTTCGGTCCTCTCCAAGATCGGCATCTGGGACCGCGCCCGCCCCTTCATGGAGCGGCTGTCCGAGCAGACCGGCGAGAGCTGCACCGCCGCCATCCTCGATGGCATGGAGGTGGTCTACGTGGCTGGTGTGCAGGCGCACAACATCATCAGCGTCGGCATCTCCGTCGGCAGCCGGCAGTCGGCCTTTTACACGGCGAACGGGCGCGTGCTCCTGGCGGCACAGCCCGAGGATTACTGGGACGCGATCATCGCAAACGCGCGACTGGTGCCGCTGACGCAGCACAGCATGACCAACAAGGCCGAGTTCCGGCGCACCCTCGAGCAAGTCCGCGATCAGGGCTGGTCGCTGGTCGATCAGGAGCTGGAACTGGGCCTGCTGTCCCTTGCGATCCCGTTGCAATACCGCTCTGGCGTGACGGCGGGCGCGATCAACATCGCCGTGCCGACGATCCGCGCAACGCCCGAGATGATCATCGAGACATACCTTCCCAAGCTGCGCGAGACGGCGGAGCAAATCCAGCTGTCGCTGGCGCGCTAGGCGGCCCAGCGGGAGACCGCGTAGGGCGCCGGATCGGTCAGGGGATCAAAGCCCAGCGCCTGTGCCGCAGCACATTGCCCGACGATCGGTCCCAGCGTGTATCCGGCATCGCCCGGCAGCGCGAAATGAATGCGCGGGTGACGGTGCGACGGGCCAATCGTGGCCTTGCCGTCGACCGGCGTGTTGTACCCCGCCCAGGTGCGCAGGATGCGCAGGCCGCCGATACCGGGCGCGATCTTTGCGGCAAGCGCCACGTTGCCCATCAGGCTGCGCTGCAGGATTGTCGGCACCGCGTCGCCACTGCCCTCGCGCGCCGCCCAGCCGCCTCCGATCACAACTTGCCCGGAGCGGAACTGCTTGAGCGTGATCGGCCGTTCGGCATGCTGCACGAGGTGCCGGATCTGGTAGGCGCCCGCCTCGGTGATGTTCATGTGCAAGGGCTCGGGCGGGGTCGGGATCGGCAGGCCCAGGTCGCTGGCCAGACCGCCCGCCCCCCAGGCCGCGGCGATCACGATCTGGTCGGCACCGTAGCGCGCGCGCCCCACGGCGACGGCGCTGCCGTTGCCCATGTCAAAGCCCGTGATCCGGTCGTGCGCCTGCACCACGCCCAGCGCATCGAGCCGGGCCTGCATTTTGCGGTTGGCCACCAGCGGGTTGAGCTTGCCTTCGTTGTGGCAGATCTCGGCGCCGACGACGGTCTGGCCAAGGTACGGCGCGATCTCGAAAAGCGCGTCGCGGTCGAGGATGTCCACCGACAGACCCTTGCGCGCCTCGCGCTCGGCCTTTTGGCGCAGGAATGCCATCTGCTCGGGCGCGTCCGCCAGCATCAGGCCGCCCTCGCGGGTCAGCTCGACACCGCCCAGCTTGGCGTCGAGCGCCTCCCAGGCCGATACGGCCTGCAGGTACAGCGGCAGGGAGCTTTCGAGGTTGCCGGCGAGATGCGGGTTGAGGCGCAGGAAACGGCTCTGCATCTGCACGTGCAGGCTGCCGGCGTTGGCGTGCGATCCCGCGTTGCGTGAAAAGTCGACGATTCGCACCGAAGCGCCCTCTTCGGCGGCGGCCAAGGCGGCGCATTGCCCGGTGATCCCGCCGCCGATCACCAAAAGGTCGGTCCGGTCAGTCATCCGCGCCGTCTGCGTCCAGCAGCTTTTCCGCCGCCACGAGCGTGCCGATCCCCACAGGCTTGATCGGGATCCGCGGCGCAAAGAACGACAGGTCCTCGACATCCGCCCCGGTACGCCGCGCCATGTAGCCGGCCAGCGCCGGGGCGCAATACCGGCCCTGACAGCGCCCCATGCCGACCCGCGTCGCGCGTTTGACCGCACCGATGTCGGTGTGTCCATCCGACAAGGCCGCGTCGAGCGTGCCCTTGGTGATCTCCTCGCAGCGGCACACGATGGTGTCGGGGCCAAGCGTTTCGAGCTGGGCGGGCGCCGCGCTGTAAGTCGACCAGAGCGCGTCCTGAAAGGCGCGGTGCCGGCGCAGCTCGGCGCGGTCTGCGGCGCTCGCGCCCGTCCCGACAGCCGCTGCGCGCCCTGCGATCCGGCCCTCGACGGCTGCGGCAGGCGCACCGCCGAGGCCGCAGCAATCCCCGATGGCGTAGACCCCTTTGACCGAGGTCTCCATCTCTGCCGTGCGCGCGGGGCGCAGTTGGTCAAAGCGGGTGTCGAACGACATTTTCACGCCAAGGAGCCGCAGGATCTCGTTTTGCGGCTGGAAGCCGAAGTTCATGCAGACCGCATCCGCCTCGACCTCTGCGGCGCTGCCGTTTGCCTCGTAGGTGACGCGCAGGCTGTCGCCGTCTTGCGCGATGGATGTCGGGCGGCACGCGTGGCGCAAGGTGATGCCCTTGCGGCGCAGCCGTGCCAGCATTCCGATCCCCTTGAGCGTCAGACCGAAATCTGCCCGCGCCATCGCGAGCGCAGCGCCGGGAGCGCGCGACGGCGAGGGAGCCGCCTCGCCGAGCAGCACGACCTCGGCGCCGCCTTCGGCCAGTTCCAGCGCCACCTGCGCGGTCAGCGGGCCGTTGCCGAACAGTGCCACGCGGCGCCCGGGCAGGGTGCGGTAGCTGCGCCAAAGGGTCTGCGCTGCGCCAACTGTCATCACACCGGGCAACGTCCAGTTCGGCACCATCGCGGGGCGCTCGTAGGCCCCGGTTGCCACGATCACCTTTTGCGGCGTGATGGCGTAGACGGTGCCTGGATCGCTCGCCATGATCTCGGGTCCGTCGAAGGCGCCCCAGACCTCGGTCTGGGTGAGGAAATCGACGCCTGCGGCCCGCGCCTTGCGCACGAGGGCCTGCCCTTCGGATTGCTGTGCGTCCATTGGCGCGGCATCGGGCGCGGCGGATTGCTTGAAATACTGCCCGCCCGGCACCTTGCGCTCGTCGAGGAGGAGCACGTCAACACCGCTTTCGCGCGCGGCAATCGCTGCGTTGAGACCACCCGCGCCGCCGCCGATCACAAGCACGGACGGCGACAATCGCTGCGCCGTTTTCTCCTGCGCGGGCGGCACGGTCAGGCTGGGACGCGGGACCTGCGTCTCGACCTGCATCCCGTCACGGAGCGGCGTCATGCAGGCGCGCTGGTTCGGCGTGCCGTCGATGGTCACCAAGCAATCCTGGCAGACGCCCATGCCGCAAAAGATGCCGCGCGGCGCATCGCTGTCGCTGTGACGGAACACACGGTTGCCGGACCGGGTCAGCGCCGCCGCGACGGAGAGGTCCGGGGCCGCCGACTTGGGCGCGCCGTCAAAGGTGAAGTGCAGTTTGGTCATTCGTCAAATCCCTCTGCCAGGAGGCGGCGGCGGGCGGCCAAGAGGTCGGCCAGTGCCGTTTCACGCCACATACGTCGTTTCGGCAAGTCCTTTTCCGGCAGGATGGCGCGGCGCTCTGCCTCCACTTTGTCGACAAGGTCTGGTGACCAATGGGCCTGCGTCTCGCCGCGCGCGGCGCCGATGGCCGCATAGGCCGGGCCGAGCCGTTCGGCATGGCCGCGTATGCCGCCGGCGGTGTTGAGGTCGGCGGTCTCGAAAGGGCCTGACAGCGCCCAACGTGGACCGAGCCCGTCACGCACGAGCCGGTCGATGCCGTCGACGTCGACCACCCCTTCGTCGACCAGCCGATAAGCCTCGCGCAGGAGCGCGGATTGCAACCTGTTGAAGACAAACGCAGGGACCTCCTTGCCAAGCGCGACCGGCGCGAAGCCTGCGCGTCGAAAGAGGATGTCCGCGCGGGTCACAGTGTCCGGCGAGGTCCCGGGGGCGGGGACGAGCTCGATCACGCGGATCAGGCTTGGCGGGTTGCCCGGATGTGCCACGAGGCAGCGCGCCTGATCGGCGGGCTCGGGCAGGATCTCGGACATCGGAATGGCCGATGAGGCGGTTGTCAGGATCGTGTCGGGGCCGAGGCGCTTGAGCATCTCCTGGAACACTGCCGCCTTGAGCTCGAGCCGCTCGGGCCCGGCCTCGATCGCGAGGTCAAAGTGGCTGGCTTCGGGGATGGCGTCCACGAGGTCGAGTGCGCCAGGCGTCTCTGCCTCGCTGTAGCTGGCGCGGCGCAAGCTGCGCGTATGGCGGGAGACGCTGTCTGCCGCGGCCTCGCGCGCGCCGAGTGAGGTGTCGCAGAGGGTCACGGACCAGCCTGCTGCGCGGAATGCGGCGGCAAAGGCGGTGCCGATGGCCCCGGCACCCAAAAGGAAGACACGCGGAGGAAGACTCATATTGCCCGATCTGAAGTTGTTCGATATGTGAACAAATGTGCGAAAATGACGATTGCGTCAACGCATGTCAGTCAAAAGGACCAGAAAAATGCTGGATGGAAAGACCGTTCTTGTCACCGGAGCCTCTAAGGGGATCGGCCAGTCCATCGCGCGCGAGGCGGCTCGGCAGGGCGCGCGCGTCGTTGCCCACTACGGGCGCGACCGTGCCGGCGCGGAGGAGGCGATGTCCGGTGTCCCGGCAGACCGCGCGGTCCTTCTGCAGGCGGACCTATCAGCAC
The DNA here is from genome assembly GCF_052825805.1 of Pseudaestuariivita sp. Taxonomy (NCBI): domain Bacteria; kingdom Pseudomonadati; phylum Pseudomonadota; class Alphaproteobacteria; order Rhodobacterales; family Paracoccaceae; genus Pseudaestuariivita; species Pseudaestuariivita sp. Next base: position 257,942 of record NZ_JBRBVB010000015.1, read on the forward strand.
GGGACGGGGCGGACCAACTGTTCGCCTCGGCGCTCGCAGAGGTCGGACGGATCGACGGCGTGGTCAACAACGCCGCCGTGATGCGCTTTGACGGCGGGATCGACGATGGCGATGACGCCTGGGACGCCGTGTGGGACGAGACCTTTCAGGTCAACGTGCATTCCGCGGCGCGTCTTTTGCGCGCCTCCGTCCGGCACTTTCGCGAGGTGGGGGGCGGTGACATCGTCGGGATCTCGAGCTGGGCGGCGCAAAAGGGTGTCACAAATCCCCGCACGATTGCCTACGCGGCCTCCAAGGCGGCGTTCAAGGCTGCGCTGCAGACCGTCGCGACGGGCTATGCGCGGGACGGGATCCGCACATACATCATCGCGCCGGGTGTCGTGGACACGCAGATGTCGCGCGACTTTGCCGAGTCGCAGGGCGGTCGCCACGTGGTCGAGGATCGCCTGGTGATGGGAGAATTCGTGCCGCCGTCGGACATCGCCAAGCTGACGGCGTTCTGTCTCAGCGGCGGGTGTCGCCATCTGTCGGGCGCGACGCTGGATGTGAACGGGGCCAGCTACGTGCGCTGACCCCGTGTGCGCTCAGGCCGCGATCCGCAAGTAGAAGGCATAGAGTTTGGGCAGGATCGACGGCGGGTTCGGGTGACCGAGGGCCTGTGCCGCCCGATAGGGCCACGCGGGCTCACGCAGGAACTGGCGCGCCATGGCGACCATGTCGGCCTTTCCCTCGGCGATGATGCCGTTGGCAAGCTCCGGCTCGGTGATCATGCCGACGGCCATGGTGGGCAGGCCGGTCTCGGACTTGATCCGGTCGGCGTAAGGCACCTGGAAGCCGGGCCCGGTCTTCATCTGGGCAAGTCGCATCCCGGCCGGGATGCCGCCCCCGGAGGCGTCCATCAGGTCGACGCCGGCCTCCTTGAGCGCGCGCGCCAACGCAACCGTGTCATCGAGCGTCAGGCCGCCGCCCTCGCCGTCCACACAGGACGCGCGGTAGAGCACCGGCACATCGTCCGGGACTGCCGCGCGTACCGCCCGGGCCACTTCGAGCGGCAAGCGCATCCGGTTTTCCACCGGTCCGCCATAGGCGTCCTCGCGGCGGTTCGACCAGGGGGACATGAAGCTGTGCAGCAAGTAGCCGTGGGCGCCGTGGATTTGCACGCCGTCGAACCCGGCGGCCAGCGCCCGCTTGGCGGCGGTCGCGAAATCCTCGGCGATGCCGGCCATTTCGTGCAGCTCGAGGGCGCGGGGCGTGTGCCAGCCCTCGCGGGCCGGGATTGCCGATGGGGCCACGGTCTCCCAGGGCTTCTCGTCGCTGGCCGGGTCCAGCGGACCGCCGCCGTCCCAGGGGCGCATGGTCGACCCCTTTGGCCCGGCGTGGTTGATCTGCATGAAGATCGGGATGCCCTGCTTGCGGTAGAGCGCGGTGATCGGCTTCCACGCCTCGACCTGGCTGTCGGTGTAGATGCCGGTGCAGCCGGGACTGATCCGGCCATCCGCGGTGATCCCGGTCGCCTCGGTGATCGCGCAGCCGAGGCCCGAGGTGGCATACCGCCCGTGGTGGGCCACATGCCAGTCGTTCGGATGCCCGTCATCGGCGAGGTACTGGCACATCGGCGCCAGCGTGATCCGGTTGGGACAGGTCACGCCGCGCAGGGTGAACGGAGTGAAGAGGGGGGGCAGTTCGCTCATGCGGCCTTGCTTTCCAGATCGTCCATAAGGGTGTCGAGGTCGGCCATGATGCGCTTGAGCTTGGCGGCGCGCGTGCGGCCTTCCTCGCCGAGAGACGCAAATTGCGTCAGCGGCGGGCGCACGTCCCCGACGGGGCAGCCGGCTTCGGCGGCCAGCGCCTTGGAATAGCACTGATGACCATAGGTCGGGTGACCCTCGGCGATCGTGTGTTCGATGATCGTGATGTGCCGCTGGATGGCCTTGGCGTCTTCGATCCGGCCCGCGACGAGCAGGTCCCAGATGCCGGTCGAGGCGCGCGGGATGTAGTTGCCGAAGGGGTTCACGTAGCCGACTGCGCCGAGCAGGAACGACTCGACGATGCGCTCCCCGGCAAAGACGTTCATCACGCCCTCGGTCTCCTCGATGATGTCGTAGACACGGGCCACGTCCATCGAGGCTTCCTTGATGTAGCGCACCGTGTCGAACGCGCGGGTCAGGCGCCCGACCAGCTTGGCCGACATGTCGACATTCGACGTGACCGGGTTGTTGTAGAGCATGATCGGCAGATCGCAGGTCTTGGTGATCAGGTCGTAATAGCCGACGATCTCGTCATCGGTGGGAGCATAGTAGTAGGGCGGGATGATCATCAGACCGTCCGCACCCGCCGCCTCGGCCTCGCGCGCATAGCGGGCGGCGTTGACGCTGTAGGCGTTGGACGCCCCGACCCAGACGTCGATCCGGCCGTTCACATGTGCCACCGTGTCCTCGACAAAGGCGGCGCGTTCGGCGTCCGACACGGTCAGGAATTCGCCGGTGGTGCCGAGGATGATGACCCCCGGAACGCCCTGCGAGATCTGCCAGTCGATGAGGCGCCTGTTGGCCTCGAGGTCGATGGCGCTTCCATCGGCGGTGAAAGGGGTCACGTTGACGGAGTGACTGCCGCGAAACTGTTTCATGGGGATGTCCTTCGTGTCGGCCTTCAGAGGGCCGCCCAGCCGTGCTGGGCCAGAATGTCGTGGCTGGCGCGGATGTCGCCATCGGGGTCGGTGCCGGGCAGGTTGGCGTCTGAGATCATCTCGAGCACGGTGAGCTTGTCGTACCCGATGTCTTTGAGCGCCTTCGCGACCGGCGCGGGATCGACGATGCCGGTGCCGAGGCGTTCATGCTTGAAGACATCGGCCGGGCTGTCGGAGATGTGCACGTTTTCGCACAGATCACCCAGGAGGCGGATCGCGTCGCCCGCGTCCTCCTCGATATAGAGGCCGTTGCAAACATCGTAATTCACGCCGATGTCCCCGATCATGCCGCAGAGGTCGACCATGTCCTGCACCGACGGGCGGTGCGTGAACGGCACGTTTTCAAGCAGGATGCGCACGCCGGTGCCTTTGGCATGGGCGACGACCTGTTTGGCGGACTCCACGAACCAGTCGTCGAGCCACTCCTTCGGGGGATCGATCAGCCCGCCGTAGACGCCGGGGATCATCACAACGTAGGGGCAATCCAGCTCGGCGGCGAAATCGATCGCCTCGTAATAGCGGTCGAGCGTGTACTGCCGCATGTGCGGATCAGGCGAGTTCGGATTGTTGTCGATCAGCGGATAACAGAACGACGTGATCTTTGCGCCCTCGCCGTCCAGCCAGGACTTGTACGCCTTGCGCTCGTCCGCAGAGAGCAGCGACGGCCAGCAATGCGGCGGGAAGATCATGAGCTCGAAAGCCTTGTACCCCATCCCGTGCAGATGCTTGAGCGACTCAAGACCGGTCGAGGAATAGAGGTGGGGGAAGGTACTGACGGCCACTTGCAGTTGCGACATTGGCGAAAAACTCCTGATGCGTCGGTTGCGCAGGCTGTTCATCATGCGCACAAAAGTTAGTATAGCGAACATGTCGCGCGACTCAACGGGGTTTTCAAGCCATGCCGCAGTATGATCTGGCCATCATCGGGGGCGGCCTCGCCGGCGCGGCGACTGCCTATTACGCGTGCAAGCGCGGCGCGTCGGTGCTGCTGCTCGAGCGGCGGGACCTGAACCTTGGCGCCTCTGGATCGAACGCCGGCTCGATCCACGCGCAGATCCCGTTTGATCCATTTAGCAACCTCGGACCCGAATGGGCGCGGCGCTACGCGGCGACGCTGCCGCTCTTTCAGGCGTCGATCCGCCAGTGGGGCGGGCTCGAGGATGAGTTGCAGGGACACCTTGGTTTGTCCGCGAAAGGCGGGCTGATGGTGGCTGCGACCGAGGGCGATTGCGCTGCCCTGCGCGCCAAGGTCGAGATCGAGCGCGCCGCGGGTCTGGACGTGGACCTGTGGGACAAGGACGCGCTGGACCGCAAGGCTCCGTTTCTCGCCAGCGGCATGAAGCTCGGCGCCTTTTGCGGTATCGAAGGCAAGGCCGATCCATTCGCAGTCGCCCCGCTTTACGCGAAACGCGCGATCGCGCTGGGCCTCGATTTGCGCCGCAACGCCGACGTCGTTGCCATTTCAGCAGGGCAGGACGGGTTTACACTCAAGGCGTCACAGGCCGATTTCACCGCGCGGCGCGTCGTCAACGCGGCGGGCGCGGATGCCGCGCGCGTGGCGGCCATGGCGGGCATCCACGTCGAGATCGAAGCGCACGCGATCCAGGTCTCGGTCACGGAAAAGCGGCCTCAGACACTGCCTTACCTGCTGTATTTCACCGGAGAGAAGCTGACGCTGAAGCAATCTGCCGAAGGCGGCTTTCTGATCGGAGGCGGGTGGCCGGCGCGGCTCAAAGGGTACCCGGTCGTCGATCAGCGCTCGATGATTCGCAACCTGAGCATCGCGCAAGAGGTTGTGCCGGCGCTCCACGGCGTCGACATCGTGCGCAGCTGGGCGGCGATGGTCAACGGCACGGCGGACTGGCGTCCAATCCTCGGGGAGGCGCCGGAGGTGCCCGGTTTCTACCTCAACCTCTTTCCCTGGATGGGTTTCACGGCGGCGCCAGCGGTGTCCGAGGCGATTGCGGCCCTGGCGTTGGGCGAGACGCCTGCCGTCGATCTGCGCGGGTTCGGGCTTTGACGCGCTTTGCGTATTGCCGAAATTCCAAGTGTTCGATATACGAACAATAGTTCGCATATGGAGAGCATGATGAGCTTTGCCGAGTTCCAGATGGACGCAAACCTGATCGACGGTGCGTGGGTGCAGTCCGATGACGGGGCCCGGATCGACGTCACCGACCCGTCGAGCGGCAAGGTCATCGGGACCGTTCCGAACTCCGGTAATGACGAGACGGCGCGCGCGATCGCTGCGGCGGAAAAGGCGTTTCCAGGCTTCGCGGGACTGACTGTGACCGAGCGCGCGGACCTGCTGCGCAACCTTCACCGCGAGATCACCCAAAACGTCGACGCGCTTGCTGCCCTCCTGACCGCGGAGCAGGGCAAACCGCTCGCCGAGGCGCGTGGGGAGGTGATGTCGTCGGCGGCTTACGTGCTGTGGTTTGCCGAGGAGGCGCGCCGCGCCGGCGGCGAGGTCATCCCGTCGCCCTGGCCTAACCGAAAGCTGCTCACCACGCGCCACCCCATCGGCGTGGTTGCGGCGATCACGCCCTGGAATTTCCCGTCGTCCATGCTCGCCCGCAAGCTCGGCCCCGCGCTCGCAGCGGGGTGCACGGCGGTGGTCAAGCCGGCGACGGCCACACCATATAGCGGGCTTGTCTGGGGCCTCCTGGCCGAACGGGCCGGCTTTCCGCCTGGCGTCGTGAACATCGTGACCGGCTCGGCGCGCAAGATTGGGGGCGAAATCCTGCGCAACCCGGCCGTGCGCAAGCTGACCTTCACCGGGTCCACGGAAATCGGCAAGGAGCTGATCCGCGGCTCTGCCGACACCGTCAAGAAAGTCTCGATGGAGCTCGGTGGCAACGCGCCCTTTGTCGTCTTCGACGATGCCGACCTAGACCGCGCGGTGGACGGGGCGATGATCGCCAAGTTCCGCAATGCAGGTCAGACCTGCATCTGCTCGAACCGCGTGTTCGTGCAGGCAGGTATCTACGATGCCTTCGTCGCGCGGTTCGCCGAGCGCGCCGCGGCGCTCAAGGTGGCCCCCGGTGGCGAGGAGGGGTCCGAGCAGGGCCCGATGATTGACGCAGAGGCCATCGAGAAGACCGAAGAGCTGATCGCGGACGCGGTGTCCAACGGCGGCACGGTTCTGACGGGAGGCAAGCGTCACGCGCTGGGCGGTTTGTTCTTTGAGCCCACGGTCGTATCGAACGCGACCTCCGACATGCGGGTCACGCGCGAGGAGATCTTTGGACCGGTTGCGCCGGTCTACCGTTTCGAGACCGAGGCGGACGCAATCCGCATGGCCAACGACACGGAATACGGGCTCGCCGCTTACGCTTACACGCGCGACCTCGGTCGGGCGTTCCGACTGCAGGATCAGCTCGACTACGGCCTGATCGGAATCAACGAGGTGCTCATCGTCACACCCGAGGTGCCATTCGGCGGATTGAAGGAATCCGGGCTCGGCAAGGAGGGCAGCTGGCAGGGTCTCGATGACTATCTGGAGACAAAATACACCTGCATCGGCGGAATTTGATGTTTTGTTATGCGAACAGGAGTTCGCATAACAAAATTTGTTAGACAGATGGCGGAATCAAAATTAAAAAAGTTTTACTGCCACAATAAAAAGATGGGCGCCGTGCCACGATCGTTTCGGCGCCCGTCCCCTCCAACAAGAAGGACGCTCTCATGAAACTCTGGAAGCCCGGGCTGCTCTGCGCCGCACTTCTGGCGGCGGTGCCTGCCGTCGCACAGGAGGTGCTGACCATCGGGGTCCGCTCCGAAGCAAGCTCGCTTGACCCGCACTGGACGCAGCTGTCTGCGGACGTGCAGGTTCAGGAACACATCTTTGAAAAGCTTGTCGCGCTCGATTCGGCGTCTCAGCCCATTCCCGGCCTTGCCACGTCCTGGCAGCCGCTGGACGAGACCACGTGGGAGTTCAAACTGCGCGAAGGGGTGCAGTGGCACGATGGAGAGGCGTTCAACGCCGACGACGTGATCTTTACCTTCGACCGGCTGCGCGGTGGCATCTCCGGGGCACCGGCCTCGCCTGCCTTCCAGCTCGAAAAAGGGTCCAAGCAGTGGACCAAGGTGGACGATTTCACCGTGCACATCACGACCGACGGTCCGTATCCGACGGTGGCCGAAGACCTCGCGATGCTGCCGATCGTTGCCGAGCACGCGGCGCGCGGCGTCACGGAATCGGTTGATTTCAACAGCGGTCAGGCCGCCATCGGCACCGGTCCCTTCATGTTCGAGGAATACAGCCCCGGCAGCCGCGTGACGGTCACGAAGAACCCCAACTGGTGGGGCGGCGAGGTCGAGTGGGACCAGGTCGTGTTCCGCCCGATCACGCAGGACGCTTCCCGGCTGGCCGCGCTCCTGAACCGCGACGTCGACATGATCGACTACCCGCCCACCATCGACCTGCCGCAGCTGCAGGAGGACCCGGACTTTACCGTGTCCACGATCCCCTCGGACCGTCTCATCTACCTGATGCCTGGCTATAAGCACGTCGAGCGTTTCATCACCGACAACGACGGCAACGTCATGGTTCCGAACCCGCTGCGCGACTGGCGTGTGCGCAAGGCGCTGAGCCTTGCTGTAAACCGTGAAGCGATCCGCGACCGCGTCATGGGCGGCGCCTCCCTGCCGGCCAAGAACATCGTGCCGCCGGGCTTTTTCGGTTACGTCGAAGGTCTCGAAGCCGATCCCTATGATCCCGAACAGGCGCAGGCGCTGCTTGCCGAGGCGGGCTATGGCGATGGCTTCCGCATCACGCTGCACGGTCCGAACGACCGCTACATCAACGATGCGCGCATCCTCGAGGCGGTTGCCCAGATGTGGAGCCGTGTGGGTGTGACCACCGAGGTCGATGCCATGCCGCGCAACGTCTTCTTCTCGCGGCTGATCCGCGGTGACGAGCTGTCGATGCCGGGCTTTGACGTGCCAGAGTTTTCGATGTCGATGACCGGCTGGGGCACCGTGGCCGGTGAGGCGACCTACACCGTGTCCGGCACGCTCGAAACCTACAACGCGGCGACCGGCGGCGGGAACGGCAACTTTGGCCGCTACTCGAACCCGGAGATCGACGCGCGGTCGGTTCTGGCCAAGCGCACCATCGACCCGGAAACCCGCCGCGGCATCCTCCAGGAGGCCATCACGATCGGCATGGACGACTACGCCTATATCCCGATCCACTTCCAGGTGAACAATTGGGCGATGACCTCCGATCTGGAGCACCAGCCGCGCACCAACGAGCGTACGCTCGCGATCGAAGTGTCGCGCGTCGACTAAGCGCCACCCCCAGGACGAGGCGAAGACCCGATGGCTGAATTCATCATCAAACGTGTGTTGCAGGCGCTCCTTGTACTGCTTGTGATGACGGTGCTGGTGTTCTTCGGTGTCAATGTGATCGGCAATCCGGTCTACATCTTCGCCTCGTCCGAATGCGACCAGGCCTGCCTGACCCTGATCATCGAGGATCTGGGTCTCGACCGGCCGGTCTGGGAGCAATACCTCGTCTTTCTCGGCAACCTCGTTCAGGGCGACATGGGCAATTCGTTCACCCATGGCATCCCCGCCCTGACGCTGATCTTCGAGCGCTTGCCCGCGACGCTGGAGCTGGCCTTTGCCGCGCTCGTGATCGCGCTGGTGGTCGGGTTGCCGCTGGGGATGCGCGCGGGCCTTAAGCCCGACGCGTTCTCCAGCCGCTGCATCATGGCCTTTTCCATGATCGGGTTCTCGCTGCCGGTGTTCTGGATCGGCCTCATCATGATCCTCGTCTTTTCAGTTCAGCTGGGCTGGATGCCCTCCATCGGGCGCGGGGACACGGTCGAGGTCTTTGGCGCCGAGCTGAGCTTTCTTACGCTGGACGGGCTGCATCACCTCGCCATGCCCGCCTTCACGCTTTCGCTGATCATGATGGCGATGGTCATCCGTCTGACCCGCGCCGGTATGCGCGAGGTGCTGTTTGCCGATTACATCAAGTTCGCCCGAGCCAATGGCATCCGCGAGCGGCGCATCCTGTCGGCGCATGTGATGAAGAACATCCTCATTCCCATCGTCACCGTGCTGGGGATGGAGTTCGGCGGGGTGATCGCCTTTGCGGTGGTGGTCGAGTCGATCTTTAGCTGGCCCGGTGTCGGCAAGATGCTGATCGACGCGATCGGCGTTCTCGACCGGCCGTTGATCGTCGCCTACCTGATTTTCGTCGTGTTCATGTTCGTGGTGCTGAACCTCGTCGTGGACATTCTCTACTCCATCCTCGATCCGCGGGTGCGGCTGGGAGATGGCCAGTCATGAGTGCGACGACAACCTCTGCGCCGATCGTCGCCGGCTCGCCGCGCGATCTGGCCAAACGCTTCCTCTCGGTTCCCAGCGCCGTCGTTGCGCTCGCGGTGTTCCTCGGGTTTTGCATCCTTGGGTTCGGGGCGCCGCTGATCGCACCGCAGAACCCCTATGACTTGCGTCAGATCGACATCCTTGACAGCCTTCTGCCGCCCGGCAGCGAGAGCTTTGGCGGCATGAGGTACTGGCTGGGCACCGACGGGCAGGGCCGCGACATGCTAAGCGCGATGCTCTATGGCATCCGCATCTCGTTGATCGTCGGCCTGCTGTCCGGCTTTCTGGCGCTGGTTGTCGGCACGATTGTCGGCCTGATCGCCGCCTACCGGCGCGGCTGGGTCGACACGGTGCTCATGCGCATCGTCGATTTGCAGCTGAGCTTTCCGACGATCCTCGTCGCGCTCATCCTTCTCGTGATCCTCGGACGCGGCGTCGACAAGATCATCTTTGCGCTGGTGGTCGTGCAGTGGGCCTACTTTGCCCGCACGGTGCGCGGTGTCGCGCTTGTCGAGGGTGCGCGTGAATACGTGGATGCCGCGCGCGGGCTGAGGCTGGGCGGGCTACGCATCCTTCTGGGACACATCCTGCCCAATTGCCTGCCGACGATGCTGGTCGTGGCGACCATGCAGATGGCGATGGCCATCTCGCTGGAGGCGACGCTGTCGTTTCTCGGGCTCGGCCTGCCGCCGACGCGGCCGTCGCTGGGTCTGCTGATCGCCAACGGTTTCGACTACCTGCAGTCGGGCCGGTACTGGATCAGCGTCCTGCCGGGGCTTGTCCTTCTGGCGATCATCATCAGCGCCAACGTGCTCGGCGACCGCCTGCGCGATGTCCTCAATCCGCGGCTGTGAAGGAGCAGGGCATGACACCGGTTCTCGACGTGCGCGATCTCGATACGTCTTTTGTCACCGCGGCGGGCTCGATTGCCGCCTTGCAGCGCGTGTCGCTGACCGTGGGGCAGGGCGAGATCCTCGGCCTCGTGGGGGAAAGCGGCTCGGGCAAATCGCTCACCGGCTTCTCGATCAACCGCCTGATCAGCCCGCCGGGCGAGGTCGTGGGCGGTGAGGTGCTGCTGCACGGCGAGGACGTCCTGGCGCTCGGCGAGGAAGACATGCGCCAGCTGCGCGGCCGGCGGATCGCGATGATCTTTCAGGACCCGATGATGACGCTCAACCCGGTGTTGCGCATCGAAACGCAGATGTATGACGCGCTGTCGGCGCATGAAACCATCAGCAAGGGCAAGGCGCGCAGCCGCGCGATTGCAGCGCTCGACGAAGTCGGCATTCCCGCGCCCGAAACGCGCCTCAGGGCGTATCCGCACCAGCTTTCGGGCGGGATGCGGCAGCGGGTTGCGATTGCGATCGCGTTGCTGCACCGGCCCGATCTCATCATCGCGGACGAGCCGACGACAGCGCTCGACGTGACGATCCAGGGGCAAATCCTCGCGCTGGTCCAGCAGCTGTGCCGTGAGCGCGGGACGGCGCTGATCTGGATCACCCACGACCTTGCCGTCGTGGCCGGCATCGCGGACCGGCTGGCGGTCATGTATGCCGGTCGGATCGTAGAGATGGGCGGCGTGGACGCCGTGCTCGACACCCCGGCGCATCCCTATACGCGCGGCCTGATCGACTCGGTGCCGGCGCGCGGCACCCGAGGGCAGAGGCTCAACCAGATCCCCGGGCGCATGCCGGCCCTGACGGATTTGCCGCCGGGCTGTGCCTTTGCGCCTCGCTGCCCGCGCGCAACCGCAGCCTGCGAGATCATGCCGGAGATGGTGCCTGTGGATCAGACGCGAACCGTTCGTTGCGTCCACCCTTTGACAGGAGACACGCCATGACCGCGCCGGTGATCCTGTCGGCCCGGGGCGTGACCAAACGCTTTGGCGGGCGCGGCGACGTGATCGCGCGCGGGCTTGCCCGGCTCGGCCTCGCCCGACCGCGCCCCGTGGTGCGCGCCGTCGAAGACGTCAGCTTTGACTTGCACCGCGGAGAAGTGCTGGGCGTCGTCGGCGAGTCGGGCTGTGGCAAGTCCACGCTTGGGCGCATGGTCGCGGGCCTTCTAGACCCGTCCGAGGGAGAGATTACGGCTGAGGCGCCCGATGCCAGCACCGGGCCGCTGCCGATGCAGATGATCTTCCAGGATCCGTTCTCGTCGCTCAATCCGCGCAAGCGGGTGTCGAGCCTGATCGGGGAGGCGCCGCGTGTGCACCGCATTGTCTCTCCTTCGGACCTCGACGGCTACGTCACCGACCTCATGGACCGTTGCGGCATCGACGCGAGCTACCGCGACCGCTTTTCGCACCAGTTCTCGGGCGGCCAGCGGCAACGCATCGGCATTGCCCGCGCGCTGGCGGTCAAGCCGGAAATCCTCGTCTGCGACGAGGCCGTCTCCGCGCTCGACGTGTCGATCCAGGCGCAGATCATCAACCTATTCATGGACCTGCGGGACGAGTTCGGCCTGACCTACCTCTTTATCAGCCATGACCTTGGCGTGGTCGAACACATCGCCGACCGCATCATCGTGATGTACCTCGGCCGCATTGTCGAGTGCGGCCCGGCCGAGCAGATCTTTCACGACCCGCAACATCCCTACACCCGCGCGCTGATCGACGGTGTGCCGCGGCTCGACCGCCGCCGCACCGTCTACGCGCCGATCAAGGGGGACATCCCGTCTCCCATCGACCCGCCAAAGGGCTGCCACTTCCACCCCCGTTGCCCGTTGGCCGAGGCGCGCTGCCGCAGCGCGCGTCCCGCCTTGCGCGACATCGCGCCCGGACGGCAGGCGGCCTGTCACCTCATCGAACCAGACGCCATCAAAGGAGAGCCAACGTGGCCAGCTACGCAGACCGGATGAACAAGTTCCAGGGCACGATCGGCGGCAAGGCCGATCTGGTGTTCTTCCCGATCGGAACCGACCTCGACTACCTCACCGGCATTCACCGCGAGATCCCGAACTACGGGCGCAACCTGCACCCCGGAGGCTGGCTCGAGGGCATGTGGATCGCGCCGGGGCGGGACCCGATCCTGACCCTTCCGCGCATGACGGCAGAGTTCGGCGGTGCGGGCAACATTGAGGGTGTCGACCTGCGGGTGCTCGGGGACTGGGACGATCCGGTCGAGATGGTCAGCGGGATCCTCAAGGACCTCGAGATCGGGGAGGGCGCCACCGTGGCGGTGTCCGAGGATGGCGAGGCAGAGACCCTGATGGAGCTGCAGACTCTGCTGCCGGGCGTCAAGTTCGCCAACGGCACCGAGCTTTTGCGCCCGATCCGCGTGATCAAGGATCAGGATGAGATCGACCTCTTGCGCCGCGCCGGTGAGATCACCGAAAAGGCGTTTGCAGCGACGGTCAAGAACCTCAAGATGGGCATGACCGAGCTCGAGATCAGCTCCGAGATCGACTACCAGATGCGCGCGCACGGCTCGCTTGGTCCGTCGTTCACGACGTCGCTCTATAACTCCGGGCCCGATCACCCGCTGCGCTTCGGCGACAAGCTGGGCACTTGGCCGCGCAAGCTCGACAAGCCGGTGTCGGTGAACTTCGACTTCGGCGCCGTTCTCGACGGGATGTGCTATGACTTTGGCCGCACCATCGCGTTCGGGGCGCCGACCGAAGAGCAGCGCCTGGTGCACAAGCTGGTCATGGAGAGCCAGGCCGCCGGGATTGCCGCGCTGAAGGCGGGCGAGGTGACGTGCGAGGAGGTCGACAAGGCCGCCCGCGACGTGCTCGAAGACGCAGGCTACGGGAAGGACTTCCGCCACCGCCTTGGCCATGCCATCGGCTGGGATGTGCACGAGCCGCCCTTCCTGACGAAAGGCGACACGACCCAGGTGCGCGAGGGCATGGTCTTTACCATCGAGCCGTCGATCTTCCGCGACATGGATTTTAGCGCCCGCGTCGAGGACTGCATCGTTGCCCGACCGGGCGGCGGGGAGGCGCTCACGTCGGGCTTCCAGGAGCTGATCGTGATCGAATGATCGACCTCGGCGGACGCACCGCGCTTGTCACGGGCGGCGCGCGCGGTCTTGGCCGCGCGATCGCCGGGCTTCTGGCCGGGGCAGGGGCGTCGGTTGTGGTGGTCGATCTGGCGGAAAGCCTCGACGCGGCTGCGCTGCCGGGCGACTGGCAGCGGCACGCGCTCGACCTCACACACGACAATGCTGAGGCGGAGTTGACGGCCTATGTGGCCGGCCTAGCGCGGCTCGACATCCTGATTGCCAATGCCGGCATGGTCCCGCCATGGAGCCGGATCGGCGCGCTCGATCTGGGCGCGTGGGATCGCGCCTTTGCACTCAACGTCCGCGGCGTCGCGCTTAGCCTGAAGGCCGCAGCGCCGGCGCTGGCGCAATCGCCCTTTGGTTCGGCCGTCATGATGGCGTCGATCAACAGCTATCGCGCCCATCCCGATCAGGCGCTTTATACCTCAACCAAACACGCGGTGCTCGGCCTGATGCGTGCGGCCGCGCTCGACATGGGGCGAGACGGCACACGGGTTAACGCGCTGGCGCCCGGCCCGGTCCTGACCGATGCGCTGCGTGCGCGGATCGAGGCCCGCGCCGAGGCCGGCGGGCCACCTGCTCCTGATGCCCTCGCTGCGCTCAATGCCGAAACGGCGCTTGGCCGCATCGCCACGGAACGTGATGTCGCCCGCGCCGCCTGTTTTCTTGCCTCCGACCTGGCCTCCGGCATCACCGGTGTCTGCCTGCCGGTCGCGTGCGGTTTGCCTTGAGACGTGAAAGGACGCCTGATGATCGACTTTTATTTCAACGCTGCGCCGAACCCGATGAAGGTCGCGCTTTTCCTCGAGGAGAGCGGCCTCGACTATCGTCCGGTCCCGGTGGACACCAAGCTGGGCCAGCAGCACACGGAGGCGTTTCTCGCGGTCAACCCGAACGCCAAGGTCCCCGCGATGATCGACGGAGACGTGTCGCTCTTCGACAGCAACGCGATGCTTTTGTATCTCGGCGAAAAGACCGGGCAGTTCATGCCCGCAGCCGAGCAGCGCGCCGCGCTCCTGTCCTGGCTCTTTTTCATCGCCTCGGGCGTGGGTCCCTATTCGGGGCAAGCGGTGCATTTCCAGCACTTTGCGCCTGCCGAGGACCCCTATGCCATCAAGCGTTACCGCTACGAGGCGCACAGGCATTGGAAGATCATCGACGACCAGCTGTCCAAGGGCCGGTACATGCTGGGCGATACCTACACCATCCTAGACATGGCGGTCTGGGGTTGGGCGCCGCGGATCCCGTTCATGCTGGACGAGGCCACGATGGCCGGGTTCACCCATATCACGCGGCTGATGGACGAGTTGAACGCCCGTCCTGCCGCTGAAAGGGCGCTCGACCTGCCGACCCGGCACCCCTTCAAGACCGAGATGGACGATGCCGCGATCCGCAACCTCTACCCGCAGATCTTCGCGGACGCGCGGTAGTCGCAAGCCTGCCTTGCAAACAGGAACGGCCGCCGAAATCCGGCGGCCGTTTTGGTGTTTGGCGTCAAAGGGCGCAAGCCGCGGCTGGGCTCACTCCTTTTCGACGAGACGATAAAAGACAAGGTCCGAGCTTGCCCCGTGGACGTAGTTCTCGACGCTTTCCGCCATCGCAACCTGCAGCGTGCCCTGGAACATGATGAAGAACGGCGCGGTCTTCTGCACTTCGCGCTGCAGATCGATGTACATCTGGTTGCGCTTTTCCGGGTCGGCTTCGGTCAGGGCGGCCAGCGTCGCCTTGTTCATCTCTTCCGGCACGGCCCATGCGTTCCGCCACGTGGTGGTCGAGATGTAAGCCTCGTCCGAGTTGTCGGCGTTGTAGGCAAAGGCTTTGGCGTTGGAGTGTGGATCGTTGAAGTCCGGCCCCCAGTAAAGCATGATCGCCTCGTGCTCGCGCGCGCGGTACTTGGTGATGATGCCCGCCGTCGTGCCCGGCTGCAGTTCAAAGTTGATGCCGGCCTCGGCAAAGCTTGCCTGGATCGACTGCGCCACGTCGGTGAACGGGGCAAAGTTGAAGACATCCATTTCGACCGTGATCGGCAGTTCCACACCGCCGTCGGCGAGGATTTGCTTGGCCCGTTCGGGATCGTAGCTGTAGGGCGTCTCTTCGAGCGCGCCGGGGAAGCCTTTTGGCCAGAATGCCTGGTGCTTTTCCATCTGCCCCTTGAGCAGCGTGTCCGCCAGGCCGTCGTAGTCGATCAGGTAGCGCGAGGCTTCCCAGAGGGCCGGGTTGTTCAGCTCGGGCGTCTTGAGGTTGTAGGAGATGAAGTGCACCGTCGCCTGCGGCAGCGTCGCGACTTTGAACCCGTCCTCGGGCAGGCCGGCGATCTGTTCCGGCGTCAGGTTGCGCGCGATGTCCACATCCCCCTGCTGCAGCAGCAGCTGCTGGGTTGCCGCCTCGGCGACGTGGCGGATGATGATCGACTCCAGGCCAGGCGCGCCTTTGTAGTAGTCGGGATTGGCGGAGAACCGCAGCAATTCGGACGGGCGGTACATGTCGAGCTTGAACGCGCCGGAGCCGGCGGTGTTCTGGTTGAGCCAGGCATTGCCCCAGTCTCCGTCGACCTCGTTGGCCATGACCAGCTCGCGGTCCACGATCGATGCGGGACGCGCGGCGAGCACGTTCATCACGAAGGCGGGCGAGAAGTCGCCGGAGTACTTCACGGTGACGGTGTTGCCCTCGCCCATGACCATCTCTTCAAAGTTCTCGGGCGTCCAGCCGAGCTGCGCGAGGATAAAGGCCGGGTTCTTGTTCAGCTCGATCACGCGCTTGAACGAGAAGACAACGTCCTCGGGGCGGACCGGATTGCCCGAGTGGAAGCTGACGCCGTCGCGCAGGGTGAAGGTCAGCGTCTTGGCATCGGCATCCATCTCCCAGCTTTCGGCGAGGCCGCCGACCAGTTCGGTCGTGTCCTCGGCGTCGTATTGCACCAGCCGGTCGTAGGTGTTGGTCATGATCTCCGAAGAGGTGAACTCGTAGGCCTGCGCGGGGTCGATGGCGACGATGTCGTCGATGTTCTGTGCCACCACCAGCACGTTGGGCGGCGTGTCGGCAAGCGCCGCGCTGCCAAGCAACGGAACGGCCAAGAGCGCCGCCGCGATGGATCGGGTGAAAGTGTTCATCCAGTCTGTCTCCTGTGAACGGGTGTTGCCCGCCAGATGCCTGTGGATCCGGTCCGGGGTTCCTGCCGGCAAAAACGTCAACTGGCAGTAAAACGCTTTTAGTATAACCAAAGGTGGGTTTACATTTAAAGAACTTTTGTTCGTAATGCGAACATCTGCCCGATTTGGAGGCTTTGCGCCCATGTCTGCCCTGTCGCCTTTTCCCGAAGCCTCGCGTGCGCCGCGGCTAAAAGCCGGTATCGGCACCGTGGGACGCTTTGTTCTGGTAACGGCGCTGACGTTTCTCGGCCTTTTGGCGATCACCTTCTTTATCGGGCGAATCGTTCCCATCGATCCGGTTGTGGCCGTGGTCGGGGACCGGGCCTCGCAGGAGGTATATGACGCGACCTTCCGGCAGATGGGCCTCGACAAGCCGCTGGTCACCCAGTTCGCCATCTACGTGCGTGACGTGCTGACCGGCAATTTCGGCATGTCCCTCTCAACCGGACGGTCCGTGGTCGAAGACCTTGTCCGGTTCTTCCCGGCCACCTTCGAGATGGCGACGTTCGGCATCATCATCGGTGTCGTGCTGGGGGTGCCGATGGGGGTGATCGCGGCCGCCAACGCTGGCAGCTGGATCGATCAGGTCATCCGCGTCCTTGGCCTTTTGGGCTATGCGGTGCCGGCCTTCTGGATGGGGCTGGTGGGGCTTGCGATCTTTTACGCAGGTCTCGGCTGGGTGGCGGGGCCCGGGCGGCTCGACATCTTTTACGATGGTCTCGTGCCGACCGTGACGGGGATCCTGACCCTCGATGCGCTGCTTGCCGGCGACATGCTGATCTTTCGCAACGCGCTCTCGCACCTGGTGCTGCCCGCCTCGATCCTGGGGTTCTTCAGCCTCGCCTACATCGCGCGCATGACCCGTTCGTTTATGCTCGATCAGCTCAGCCAGGAGTATGTCACGACGGCGCGCGTCAAGGGGGTGAGCGAGCGCGCGGTGATCTGGAAGCACGCGTTCTACCCGATCCGGGTGCAGCTGGTGACGGTGATCGGCCTTTCGTATGCGGTGCTGCTCGAAGGCTCGGTGATGATCGAGATCGTCTTTTCCTGGCCCGGCATCGGCAATTACCTGACGACCGCGCTTTTGACGGCGGACATGAACGCGGTGCTGGGCGCCACGATCCTGATCGGCACGGTCTTTATCGTGATCAACCGCACTACGGACGTCCTTTACCGCGTCCTCGACCCGAGGAGCCGCTGAGCCATGACCCGGTTGAGACTTTGGCTGACCGCAGACGCCCCCGCGTCGAGATGGCAGGCGCAGGCGGCGCAAGCCTTTGCGATCTGGCGCAGCTTTGCGCGCAACCCCCTGGCGATGCTGGGCGCGTTCATCGTTGGCGCGCTGATCCTGATCGCGGTCTTTGCGCCGTTTCTCGCGCCGCATTCCCCGGTGGGCCAGAACCTCTCGATGCGGCTGATGCCGCCGAGCGCAGAGCACTGGCTCGGCACGGACGAGCTTGGCCGCGATATCCTCAGCCGCATCCTTTATGGCGCGCGCATCACGCTGTTGATCGTCGTGATGGTTGCCGTCATCTCCGCGCCGATCGGTCTGATCGTTGGCGCCGTGGCCGGCTATTTCGGGGGCTGGACGGACCGGATCCTGATGGCGATCACCGATGTGTTCCTGTCCCTGCCCAAGCTCATCATGGCGCTGGCGTTCGTGGCCGCGCTCGGGGCCGGTCTGCAAAATGCGATCATTGCGATCGCGATCACCGCCTGGCCCGCCTATGCGCGGATCGCGCGCGCCGAGACGCTGACATTCCGTAACTCGGAATTCATCGCGGCGGTGCAGCTGCAGGGCGCGTCGCATCTAAGGGTGATCGCCGTGCACGTGCTGCCGCTCTGCATGTCCTCGACCATCATCCGCGCCACGCTCGACATGGCGGGGATCATTCTGACCGCGGCGGGCCTTGGCTTTCTCGGGCTGGGCGCGCAGCCGCCCCTGCCGGAGTGGGGGGCGATGATCTCCCGCGGGCGCTCGTTCATCCTCGACCAGTGGTGGGTTGCGACAATGCCGGGCTTTGCCATCATCATCGTCAGCCTCGGCTTCTGTTTTCTCGGGGACGGGCTGCGCGACGTTCTGGACCCGAGGCAGAGGGAAGGCCGATGACGGAAACACTTTTGCGATTGCGCGATTTGCGCGTCACCTTTCCCGGACCGCGCGGCCCGGTGCAGGTCGTGCACGGCGTGTCCTTTGACCTTGGCCGCGAGCGGCTCGGCATTGTGGGCGAAAGCGGGTCAGGCAAGTCCTTGACGGGGCGCGCCTTGTTGCGGCTGCTCAAGCCGCCCGCGCAGGTGGAGACGGGCGGGCTGATCTTTGACGGGATCGACCTGACGCGGCTCTCCGAAAGACAGATGCGCGACATCCGCGGTGCCCGGATTTCGATGGTCATGCAGGACCCCAAGTTCTCTCTCAACCCGGTGATGACGATCGGGGCGCAGATTGCAGAGGCGCTCAAGGTGCACGAAAACCTGCCCCGGCGCGAGGTGCAGGCGCGGGTTCGCGACATGCTGGATCAGGTCCGTATCGCGGACCCGGACCGCGTGATGAAGCTTTACCCCCACGAAGTTTCGGGCGGCATGGGCCAGCGCGTGATGATCGCGATGATGCTCATTCCACAGCCCGACATCCTGATCGCGGACGAGCCGACGTCGGCACTGGACGTGAGCGTGCAGGCGCAGGTGCTGGACCTCATCGACACGATGATTGCCAAGAACGGCATGGCGCTGATCTTGATCAGCCACGACCTTGAGCTGGTCGCGCGCTACTGCGACCTGGTTCTGGTCATGCATCGTGGCCGCGTGGTCGAGGAGCTCGAGGCCGGCAAGCTGCACACGGCCGCGCATCCCTACACGCAGGGCCTTTTGGCGGCGGTCCCGCGCATGGACGAAAGCCGCGCGGTGCTGCCGGTGATGGACCGCGACATGGTGTACGACGCATGACGCCGGCGCTGAACATCGAGCACCTCTTTGTGCGCTATGGCCGGACGGATGTGGTCCGGGATGTCTCCTTTGCCGTCGGGCAGGGCGAAAGCTATGCGCTGGTGGGCGAGAGCGGGTCAGGCAAGTCGACGATCCTGCGCGCCATCGTCGGCATGGCGCGCGACTGGCGCGGCACGATTGAGGTTGACGGTGTGCCGCGCGCCGGGCGGATCGACCTGCTGTTTGCACGGCATTGCCAGATGATCTTCCAGGACCCCTACGCCTCGCTGCATCCCCGCCGCACGGTGGACGCGACCCTGTCGGAGCCGCTCAAGGTGCATGGCATCGGCGACCGCGCGGACCGGGTGGTGCAGATGATGCGCGATGTGGGGCTCGACCCGCGGTTCCGTTACCGCTTTCCGCACCAGCTGTCCGGGGGCCAGCGGCAGAGGGTGGCCATCGCCCGGGCGTTGATGCTGGAACCCAGGCTGCTGCTCCTCGACGAGCCGACCTCGGCGCTCGACGTGAGCGTGCAGGCCGAGATCCTCAACCTGCTTGTCCGCCTGCGCGAGGAGCGCGATCTGACATATATCCTGGTCACCCACGCGCTGCCTGTCGTCGGCTTTCTGTGCGACCGGCTGGGCGTTCTGCGGCATGGCAGCCTGGTCGAGCAGGCCCCCGTTTCGGCGCTGCGCACCGGGGCATTTGCCGAACCCTATGCGCAGGAGCTATACAGCGCCAGCCTCGGCACAAAGGACCGGACCGCGGACGAGGCACGTGTGAGCGTCAGGGGAGCAGGCGTGTGAGTTTGGACGACGCCGCCAAGGCAGAAGGGTTGCAGATCGGCAGGACCATCCGCGCGCGGCGTCAGCACCTGGGTCTGACGTTGCAGGAGGTGGCGGAGCCGGCGGGCATTTCCATCGGGTATCTCAGCCTGATCGAGCGTGACAAATCCGTCCCGACGCTCACGACATTGTCGGCCATCGCGCGGGCGCTGGGGGTCGGGATCGACTTTCTGATCGCGAAACCGCAACCGAATACTTGCATCAGCCGCGCCCGGAACCGTCCGCAATTCATCGTCGGGGCGTCACAGATGCGCTACGAGCGGCTGGGCGCCACGTTCCCCGGCAATGAACTGTCGTCGTTTATCATGACGCTCGAGCCGGGCTACACCTCGGAGATGGTGACCCACGCGGGCGAGGAGGCCGTCTACGTGCTGACCGGGTCGCTCGAGCTGACGCTGGACGGCGAAAAGCTGACCTTGGCCGAAGGCGACAATGCGCATTACGACGCGGGCCGTCCGCATGGCTGGGCCAACCCGTCGGATATGCCGGTCCGGGTGCTCTGGACCGGGACGATCAACCTCTTTGACGAGCGGGGCGAGACCTAGCCTAGCCGCCAAGCGCCTCCGCGCGCGCGACCGTGCGGTGGGCAGGCCCGGAAAGATGCGCGTTGCAAAAGGCCACCCGTTCGGGCGTGTAGTGCTGCTCTGCATGCAGGATGTTCATCGTCGCCACCAACGCGCCCTCTCGGGTCACCGGCAGGTTGACGACGGACCCGCAGCCCAGCTGCCCGATGAGTGCGGCATCCGGGAAGACTTCGTCGATCTCCGCCAGCGTGTTCGCCACGAACGTCTGCCCCTTGCCGTGCACGTGATCGAACCAGCGGTTCATCGTGATCTCCTTGGTGCCGGAGGCCGGGTAGTTCACTGGGTCCGAGCTGTAGGCCCGCCGGGCCAGCATCATCTGCATGTCCACCGTCATGATGGTAAAGAGGCGCGCCCCGACGGTCACGTCCACGAGCTCGCCAAGCGCCTTGTATGCGTCATCGGCGGTCTTTGCGTCGTCGAGCGCTGCTTCAAATCGGGCGAGGGCGTCCGTTGGCGAGGTCATGGTCATCCGGCTTCCTTGGCATGGGCGGCGACGGCGGCATGGGTGCCGATGAACACATCCCCGCGCGCGCGGGCGTGGCGCAGCAATTCGTCGAGGATCCAGATGCGCGAGCGATAGCCGATCACGAAGGGGTGCATCACCAGCTGGCAGACGCCGCCTTCGTCGAACGCGGCATCGAATTCGCGCAAGAAGACCTTGAGCACATCGTCCGCGCTCAGCGTCGGACGGGTGGGCGGCACGCGGTTGAAGAGCAGGTACACCGCATCGTCGCGCACCCAATCCACCGGCACTTCGACAAGCCCGGTGGGGGAGCCGTCGCAGATCAGCTCGTAGCAGCTGTCATCGGCCATCATGGAGCTGTCGTAGGCAAAGCCGGCCTCTGCGACCAGAGCGATCGTGTGGTCGCTCAAATCCCAATGCGCGGCGCGGTGACCGACGGGACGCTGGCCGCTGAGGGTTTCCAGTGTGTCGCGGGAGCGGAGCAGCAGGTCACGCTCTTGCGTCTGGCCGAGGGTGGCGTTGGCCTCGTGGATCCAGCCGTGCACCCCGATCTCGTGACCGGCCTCGACGATCCGGCGCGGCTCATCGGGGTCGATCAGCGCGGCGACCGCAGGCATGAAGAAGGAGGCGTGCGCATCGTGGCGGCGCAGCGTCTCGAGGATGCGGGGCACGCCCACGCGCCGCCCGAACTCCCCCCATCCCAGCCGGCCGACGGCATGACGTCCACCGCCCATCTCAAAGGTCTCGTGGTCGCAGTCAAAGGACAGCGCCAGCGCGGCTTTGGCGCCGCCGGGCCACGAGGGCGGCGCGAGACGTCGCCCGGCACGCACGCGGTTCACATGCCCGCGCCAGACCTCTTCCGGCCAGTCCTGTGGGGGCAGATCCGTCATCTCATAGTCCTCGATACATGGCGCTGGAAGGTATGCGCGCGATCTCGCCCGACCCTGTCACGACCGCCCGTGAGCCTCGTGCCAGCACGGGCTTTCCGCCGGCTCGGGGGGGCTCGAAAGATACAGCACGCGTTCGCATAACGAACTATTGCTCGCAAAATGCCGAGAGATCAAGCGATGCCGACATTGCAGCCGCGAGATCCGTTCTGCGCTGTCGCTATGTGTCGCAATCAATTGGTGGAAGCGGCGGGAGCTACTTGAGGTCGTTGCGGCAGACTGTAGGGTTGGGCGTGCTTGAATTATCTTAAAATCAGTGGCTTATGGCTAAAAGCGGCTTTCGAAGCGCTATCGCCTGGCTTCGATTTTTCGCGGCGCGGTGAAGCCACTCTCCTCTTCGAGTCTGCCAATCCAAAGGTGAAATATCTGCTTGGCTCCGCACTCATCGCCATGCCTTTCTTTGTAAATAGTGCGCATAGCGAACAAAAATTTGTATTGCGAACATTTGAGATATCCGTAGTCTGATCGGCGGGGCGGCGCTTTCCGGCCCGCTGACACACGTGAACTTGCTGTGGGGGCTCGCCTGTTGCGGAGCTACGTGACCATCGTCGACAAGATCAACGCGCTCGTGACACTGCTGGTGGCCGCCCTGCTGTGCGTCGTCGCGCTTGCGGTCATGACACAGGTGACGGTCCGGTTTGTCCTGACGGCGCTCGACATCAACATCTCGGCGCCCTGGACCGAAGAGCTGGCGCGGTACACCCTGATCTGGATGGTGTTTCTCGGTGCTGCCGTCGGCGTGCGGCACGCGCGGATGATCGCGCTGGAATTCGGCGTGCGCAAGCTGCCGGCGGGCACCGGCATTCCGATCCGCTACGCCGTGATGATCCTCTGCATCGCCTTCTTCGGGCTCTTGCTCTCGACCGGCCTGGACTTCATCGCGCTTGGCCGGACGGAGACCAGCCCCGTCCTCGGCATCACCAAGGACAAGGTCTACTGGGCGATGCCGGTGAGCATGGGTCTGATGATCGTCAACTCGCTCGCCCTGATCGCCGAAACCCTCATCGAAGGGCGCGACATACGGTTCGCGTCCGATTTCGCGCCGGAGGATTGAGATGATCCTGCTGGTCGGCGCACTTCTGGTTCTCTTTATCGCAAGCGTGCCCATCGCCATGTCGCTGGGGCTGGCTGCGATCCCGACCCTGATCGACAAGAACATTCCGTTCATCGCGATCCCGCAGGTGATCTTCGAGGCGCTGGACAGCTTTGCGCTGATGGCGCTGCCGCTTTACGTACTGGCCGGGCGGTTGATGCAGCACGGCGGCATCGCCAAGCGGCTCGTCGATCTGGCCAAGGCGCTTGTCAGCTGGGTGCGTGGCGGGCTGGCTGCCGCGGTTGTCATGACGTCGATGCTCTTTGCCACGATCTCCGGCTCGTCGGCGGCGACGGCAGCGGCGATCGGGTCGATGCTGATCCCGGAAATGGAAAAGCAAAAGTACCCGCGCCCATTCAGCGCCGCGACGACGGCGGCCTCGGGCGAGCTGGGCGTGATCATCCCGCCTTCGGTCGCCATGGTGATCTACGGCGTCATCACCGGTATCTCGATCACGGACCTTTTCATCGCGGGCTTTCTGCCCGGGTTGATGGTCGGCGTGTCCCTCATGACGACGGCGATCCTCGTGGCCTGGATCATGGGATACGGCGAGCGCCAGCCTTTTCAGATGCGGCCCTGGGTGCGCGATGTGTCGGGTGCGTTCTGGCGCGCGTCGCTGTCACTCTTCATGCCGGTCATCATCCTGGGCGGCATCTTTGGCGGCATCTTTACCGCCACGGAGGCGGCTGTCGTGGCCGTGTTCTACGCCCTTTTCCTGAGCGTCGTCGTCTATCGGGAGATCGGGGTGCGGGACCTGCCGCGTATCTTTGCAAGTGCTGCGGTCACGTCGTCGGTGGTCATGATCATCGTCGCCTTTGCCGCGATGTTCGCCTTTGCGCTGCACCTGTTGCGCGCGCCGCAACAGCTGGGCCAGCTTTTGACGACGGTGACGGAGAACCCGATCTACTTCCTCTTGCTGGTCAACCTCTTCCTGCTGGTGGTCGGCATGTTCATGGAGACGTTTGCCGCCATCGTCATCCTTGCCCCGATCCTGTCGCCGATCGCGGTGAGCTACGGCATCGACCCCGTGCATTTCGGCATGATCATGATCGTGAACCTCGCCGTCGGGATGGTCACACCGCCGGTCGGGGTCAACCTCTTCATCGCCTGCGGCATTGCCCGCATCAGTATGGAGCAGCTGATGCGTCCGCTGGCGGTGTTCCTGATGGTCCTCTTGGCCAACCTGATGATCATCACCTACGTCCCGAGCATCTCGCTCGTCCTGCTCCGCTAACCAGTTCGACAGGGAAACAACAGACATGACATTCAGACAGACCGCCTTTGGCGTCGCGGTGGCGATGGCCGTCGGGACCGGTGCCGCGCAGGCGCAGGACTACACGATGACCATGGCCCACGTGTTGAGCGACCAGAGCCCGTACCAGGTCACGCTCAACGAGTTCAAATCGCTGATCGAAGAACGCTCTGGCGGCAGCATCGCCGTCGAGATCCAGTGCTGTGGACAGGCCGGCAACGAAACGCGGGCCATCCAGTCGATGCGCACGGGCATTCTGACCGGCGGCTTCGTGGGCGGCTCGACACTCGAGACGGTTGTGCCGGCCTACCGCGTGCTCTCCCTGCCGTACCTTTTCGAGGACAAGGCGCAGGCCTACGAGGTGCTGCAAAGCGACATGGGGCGCGAAATGCTCGACCTGCTCGGTGAGTACGGCATGCACGGCCTCGGCTTCGGCTCGATTTACGAACGGTCCGTCGCGACCAAGGCACCCGCGCGGGTCGAGACCGTCGACGACATGCAGGGTCTGAAGATCCGCGTGCTGCCGACGCCGGGCTTTGTCGAGGCGTACAAGGCCATGGGCACCCAGCCGACGCCGATGTCGTATGGCGAGCTTTTCATGGCGATCCAGAACAACGTTGTCGACGCGCTCGAGATCTCGCCCGATGCGATCGTCGCGGACGGGTTCTACGAGACGGTCAACACCTACACGCTGACCAAGGCGCACCAGTCAACCACCGTCATGGTCCTGTCCAAGTCCTGGTGGGATGGCCTGCCGGCAGATGTGCAGGAGATGATCCAGACCGCTGCGACCGACGCCATTGCCGTCGGGATCGAGGCGCATGACGGCCTTGCCGATGCCGGTCTGGAAACCGCGGCAGAGGCCGGGGTGGAAATCCTCGAGCCCGATCTTGCGCCCTTCATGGAGGCTGCAAAGCAAAGCTGGGACGTCATCCTGACCGATCAGCCCGAAGCGGCGGAGTTCAAGGACAGGTTCGAGGCGTTCATCGCGTCCAACTGAGCCGATGCAACAAAAGCGGGGCGGCCATCCGGGTCGTCCCGTCCCGCAAGACCGGACCCAAGAGAGGCTTTTTTCGAGACGCGCGCGTTAGCCTTCGGGTGGTGCGGCCCGGCGGCCAATCGGGTGCATCTGGTCGCGGTGAAAGTTCTCCGACCCGGCCGCTTTCAGCACCAGTTCGGAAATCTTCCATCCGTCCGATGTGCGCTCGAAACCATGCGCATATTGCCCCCACAACTCGCTGTTCGCGCGCCCGTCCTGGTACCGGTGCCACGCGTAAACGTAGCAAGTGCTGCGCGCCTTGTCGCGCGTCTCGAAACGGATGTCGATGTTCGAGATATGATGGCTCGTCGCGGCAAAGAAGCTCGTCAGGCCGTTCGTGACCATCGGCCGGAGCTCGTTGAGCCCCGCCATGGTCGGCACGTCCGGCCCGTAGTCCACAACCGCATCTTCGGTAAAGAGCGCAAGCACGGCTTCGATCTCGGCTTGGTCGAAATGATAGCAATAGTCGTGGATGACTTTTGCGATATCCGCCTTGTCGAGCAGGCCCTCAAGGCTGCGTTCGTGCCCGGACATGTTTGGCGCATTTTCCATGGGTTTGAAGGTACAAGGGGGCGGCCAAGCCGGCAAGCGTCGAGCACATTGGATGCAAAATAGTTTCGTGGTGACAGGGTATTAGGCTGTGCCGAAGGCGCCCGCGGGTAGGACTTGGACCGTATACTTGTGCACCCGACATCTTAGGTCAGGTGTCAGCTTGACTAGACGGGAGCGTCAGCCTGGCTTGACGCTAAGGTGATCAAAAGCGTAAGGCTTAGGCTTGTGATCCGGGTCATATCCTATAAATATACTCAGGATAGGGCGGTTGTCCTCCGCAATCTTGCCCGGCCTGACAGAAAGGTCTGCGACATGCTGCCCCTACGTCTCGACCAGCCTCATGTGAAGCGCTCTGCGCCGCGGCTCGACGACGGCGCGCGGGCGTTTCTGAATCATCTGCGCTTTGTGGCGATGCAGTGCCGGGTGCGGCGGCGGACGGATCTTTTCGAGGCGTGCGCGCTGTTGCAGGTGGAGAAGTGTGCCTCGCGGGAGGCTTACGCCGAGGCGCTGATGCGCTGCCTGCCCGAAGCGCTGGGACAGACCGCTCGGCTCTATGCGCCGGGCGCAGTGGAGATGACATTCGACGAGACGTGGCTCTTGCAACTGGCGCGATCGTCCGTGGCGGATGACGCGCCCAGCGTCGCGTTCCTTCTGGCGTCGCGGGTGGCGCCGCAGAACCGGCGCTTCGTCAAGTTTCTGATCGCCCGGATCGCAGTCAGCTTTGATCTGTAACCGAGTGAACTTGTCGGTTTTAGAATAATTCTAAAAACATCTTGCTTTTGGTTTGCGGGTGTCTACGTACTCCCGCACAGCAAGCCAGCACGTCCGCCAGCCAGCTGGATCGAGAGACCCCAGACTTGCAGGAGAGGGAGCAAGGGATGACCCAGACAGCCGAAGCGCTCACCACCGACGCGCGCGCCGCCATCGCAGACGCGCTCAACCAGTCGGTCGCCGAGACCGCCGTTGCCACGATGCTGGCGCAGAACTTTCACTGGAACGTGACGGGGATGGGCTTTGGCCCGCTGCACGATCTTTTCCAGAAGATTTACGAGGACCACTTCGTCGCGCAGGACGATCTGGCCGAGCGGGTGAAGGCGTTGGACGCCCATGCCGAAGGCACGCTGGCCGGCATGCTCGCGCGCTCCAAGGTCAAGGAGCACGATGGCCACGCCTCCGACAAGGAGATGATCGCGGCCATGCAGGAGGCGCAGGAGACGCTCGCGGCGACCCTCGCCGGCGCCGGCGCGCTCGCCGCCGAACACGGTGACACGCTCACCGAGGACCTCTGCATCGCCCGCGGCCAGGAACACGAAAAATTCGCCTGGTTCCTCCGCGCCCACCTCAAGGGCTAAGCCCGTAGGGTGGGCCACGGCCCACCTTACCTCGCCGCCCTAGACGCCGCGCCTGCGTCCCAGGAGCCAGACAAAGAACACGCCGCCGACGAGGCCGGTGACGATGCCGATTGGCATGTCTTCGGGGGCCATGATGGTGCGGGCGGCGATGTCGGCCCAGAGGAGGAAGATCGCGCCGATCAGCGCCGAGGCAGGCAGGACGCGGCGGTAGTCTCCGCCGACGAGCATCCGCGCCACGTGCGGCACCATCAGCCCGACAAAGCCGATGATCCCGGAGAACGCGACCATCACGCCGGTGATGAGCGCGCCGGCGACGAACACGGCCAGCCGGAACCGCGCGACGGGGATGCCAAGCGTGGCGGCGGTCTCGTCCCCGACGGTCATCGCGTTCAGCTGCGCCGTGCGGGTGGCCAGCCACGCGCCGCAAGCCAAAAGGATCACAGCCGGGTAGATCAGGTGGTCCCACTGCGCGAGGCCCAGCCCTCCGAGCATCCAGAAGACCACCGTATGCGAGGCGTGCGGCTCGCCGAGAAAGATCAGCCCGTTCGCGCCCGCCATGATGATGAACGAGACCGCGACACCGGCCAGCACCAGCCGGTCCGCGCTTTGCGCATCCGCCAGCCGCGAGACGCCGAGCACGACCAGCGTCGCCAGGAGCGCGCCGCAGAACGCCAGGATCGGAACCGTCAAAAGCCCCAGAAAGAGCCCGGAGTGCAGGAGGGCAAAGATCGCGCCAAATGCACCGCCCGACGAGATGCCAAGGAGGTGCGGATCGGCCAGTGGGTTGCGCGTGACTGCCTGCAGCGCGGCGCCGACCACCGCAAGGCCGGCGCCGACGAGGATCGCGAGCAGCGCGCGGGGGAAGCGGATGTCCCAGACGATGGCCTCGCGGCCCCGGCTCCAGTCCGCCTCGATGATGCCGGGCGAGATCTTGCCCACCAGCACCCCCCAGACCGTGCCTGTGGGGACCGGCACGGCTCCCACGGAGATGGCGATCGAGAGCGATACGAGCAGCGCCGCCAGCCCGAATGCAGTCAGCCCGAGCGCGGTCAGCCCCAGCGCCCGGCTCTTGGCTTCGCGCACCGGAGACTGCGCGGCGGACTGCACTGGGGACTGCACGGGGGACGGAACGGCCGTATCGCTCATCGCTCAGTTGCCCCGGAACGCGTCCGCCAGCGTCTTGACCGCGGCGATGTTGCGAGGGCCGGGCGTCGCCTCGACGTATTCGAGCGTCACGAACCGGTCGTTCTTGACCGCGTCGATCTCGGCAAAGGCGGGGTTCGACATCATGAAGGCCCGCTTTTGCGCGGCGGTCACGGTGCCGTAGTTGACGATGACGATGACCTCCGGGTTCTGCTCGACAACCTCTTCCCAGGTGACGATGCCCCAGCTCTTCTCAAAGCCGTTCATCACATTGGTGCCGCCCGCCGCCTCGATCAGCGCGGTGGGCATCGCGTAGAGGCCGGCGGTGAAGGGCTTGTCCTCGCCGCTGTCGTAGACGAAGGCGCGCACCGGCGCGCCGGGTTCGAGACCTGCGGTGATCGCGGCCAGCTCCGCCTTGTAACCCTCGACCAGCGCGGCTGCCTTGTCCTCCACATCGAAGATCGCACCGAGGTTCATCAGGTCGGCGTACATGTCGTCCATGCTGGCCTTGCCCTTCTCCATGATATGCGCGCAGCTTTCCGTCAGCTCGTAGACCTCGATGCCGAAGGGGGCGAGCGTCTCGGGCGTGACGTCGCCACCGACTTTCATGCCGTAGTTCCAGCCGGCAAAGAAGAAGTCTGCATCCGCGCCGACCAGCACTTCCTTGGAGGGGTACTTGGCCGAAAGTTCCGGCAGCGCCTCGACGCCGGCGCGCATGTCCTCATCCAGCGTCTTCCAGCCCGAGATGCCGGTGTAGCCGACCATGTGGTCGGTCAGCCCGAGCACGAGCATCATCTCGGTCAGGTTCACGTCGTTCGAGATCGCGCGGCTCGGCACCTCGTCAAAGGTCACGGTGCGGTTGCAGCTTTGCACCGTTGTCTCGGCAAAGGCAGCGCCAGCGGTAAGCGCGAGGGCGGCGGTGGTCAGGAGTGTCGTCTTCATCGTTGGGGTCCATGAGTGTGAAGGTGGTAGGTGAGGTGCTCGGTCTGACTGACCGACAGGGTTTCTGTGCGCGCCCGAACGCCAAAGGCATCTGACACGGCAGCCTCGGACAGGACCTCGTGCGGCGGGCCAAATCCGAGCGCGCGCCCGGAGTGAAGGAGCAGGACGTCGTCGCAGAGGGCGGCGGCCAGGTTGAGATCGTGCAGCGAGGTCACGATTGTCAGGGGCAGGGTGCGGATCAGCTCCAGCACCTCCAGCTGGTGGCGGATGTCGAGGTGGTTGGTCGGCTCGTCGAGGATCAAAAGCTGCGGCTCCTGCGCGAGCGCACGCGCGACCATAACCCGCTGGCGCTCCCCACCCGAGAGGGTGCTGAGGTGGCGCTCCGCGAGACCGTCGAGGTCGAGCCGGGCCAGCGCGCCCTCGATGATCTGCACGTCACGCACACCGGCGCTGCCGGCAAAGCCGCGCCGATGCGGCGTGCGCCCCAGGGTGACGATCTCCTGAACCGTCAGAGCAAAGTCGCCGGGTTGCTCTTGCAGCACCGCCGCGACGCGCTGCGCCACGGCACGGGCCGGCATATCCCAGATGTCGGCGCCACCGACTTGCACGTGGCCTGTTGTGGGGCGGTGGAACCGGTAGAGGAGGCGCAGCAGCGTCGTCTTGCCGGCGCCGTTCGGGCCGACGATGCCCAATACGCGCCCCGCCTCGAGCGCAAAGCTCACCGGATGCAGCAGCGTCGGCGCTCTGCGCCCCGGCGACCACGAGAGGTCGGTGACGGTGAGGTTTGCCGCGCTCACGACGCCCGGGCCTCGCTCTCTTCGAGCGCGATGATTGCCGCAGGCACCCGCGCAAGCGTCGCCTTGCGCAGCTTGCCGGGCCGGTCAACCGAGGCGCACCAGCCGTCGTGCAGGTAGGCATACTGGCGCGCGAAGGCCACGAGGTCGGCGATGTCCGTCTCCGGCTCGATGTCGCCAAAGAGATACGTCGCCTTTTTCGTGCCGTGATAGGCCACGGTGCAGGGGCGGTCACAGCCGGCCATACAGGCCACGCCCGAGATCTCGAAATCCTCCGGCACCGACGCCCCGGCGGCCGCGATGGCCGTGCGCAGCTTGTCGATCAGCTCATAGCCCGGGCGGCAGTCGGTGCCCTTGTGCCGGCACGAGGTGCAGATTGTGATCCGATGTGTCATATGGCCCTCCGCCACGCGCCTGCGGGCGCAAAGGGCCATGTCGCTGCGGAAGATGCCGCGTCGCCATGCTGTGCTCCTGACCGGGCGCCCCGCCCGCATCGCGTTGAAACTCCGGCGCACGGGTGCGCGCCGTCGATGGCAGGTCTCCTGACTCGCGGGTCGCTGCTTGCCCGAACCTTCCCGGACGCAACGTCCAGTGGCTCATCTCGGGCTCGCTCACCGCTCACAGTTGCGGGGGCAGTCACGGATTTGGTGCCTGTTGGCTACGCCGCACCGTGTTCCCTTTTCATCCCGCGCGCCTTGGGCTTGCGAGAACCATCATCGCGGACAAAGCCGCATCCTTTCGAGTCTGTCAATCGCGCATCGCCCCTGGGGGATGTTTCAAGGGGCGTTTTCGGGGTCCGAGACGCGCGCGCAGGCGAATAGCGTGTGGTGCCGAGATGCCATCTGCGGTATGTGCCGCAGCATGAAGTACGCCCGCCATGCCATCTACTTCACCCCCCGCGCAGGTGCTTTGGCCGAGGCCGGCGCGCGCTGGCTTGGGTGGGACGTGTTGCGCGGCGTGCCCGTGCCGAAGCCCGACCTCGCAGGGCTGGACGCCGTGACTCGCACCCCGCGCAAATACGGCTTCCACGCAACGCTCAAGCCGCCGTTCCGACTGGCCGAGGGCATGACGGGTGACCAGCTATGTGCGGCCGTGGAGGCGCTTGCGGAACGCACGCCCGCCGCGCGCTGCGCAGGGCTGCAGGTGGCGACGATTGGGCGGTTTCTGGCGCTGGTGCCGCTCGGGAGCCAGGACGATCTAGCGAGCGTGGCGGCGGCCTGTGTGCAGGAGCTCGACGACTTTCGCGCCGCACCGACCGCGGAAGAGACCGAGCGGCGGCGCAAGGCGCAGCTCACGCCGCGGCAAGAGGCACTGCTTGCGCGGTGGGGCTATCCCTATGTGCTGGACGAATTCCGCTTTCACATGACCCTGACGGGCCCGATCCCGACCGCCGATCTGCCCCTTTGGACCGAGCGGGTCGCCGCGCATTTCCCGCCGATGCCGGCTCCATTCGTGCTGGACCAGATCGCCCTTTGTGGAGAGCGTCAGGACAGCGCCTTCGAGGTCATCGGCCAGTTCCCCCTGCGCGGCGCGGCGTAGGCTTTTGCCTGCGCAGACGCGCTCCTGCACCTTGTGTCACGAGGGTACACAGTCCCGCCTAGGCCGCATCCCGCACGGCTGAGACCGGCTTGACCTTCTTCTTGAGGCACTTGCGCAAATAGGCGGACGTCCAGTGCGAGTACCGCCCGAGCTGGCGTTGCTGCGCGACCAGCATGGTGACGAATGCCGCGCGGTGCTTGTCCTTTTTCAGGCCCTTGAAGAGCGCCTTTTGCGCCTTGGTCATCGAACAGCCGATGCAGTGGCCTTCGCGTTTGAACTTGCACACGTCGATGCAGGGGCTGGGTGTCTTGGCCATGGGGTCCCTTGTTCGGTTGCCTCGCGGGCTCAACGCCGCGCGTGCTGCCTTGGTTCGGCGAAAGAGTTCACTTCGTCAGGATCAGCTTGCCCGCCTTTGTGATGCGCAGGATGTAGGTTTGCCCGTCCAGAACGATCTGCGCCTGCACGCCGTCCCGGATCAGGTCGCGCGCGTCATAGGTGGCGACCTGCGGGCGTTCGGGCACGTCCATCGGGCGGGGCACTTGGGTCATGGCGTTCACGGCGTCCGCTCCAGATGGTCGAGCAAGCGCTCGAGGTGCTCATCGGACGGGTAAAGCCCGTGCAGAGCGGTTTGCAGAATGTCGCGCCAGCACACGCTGTCCTCGCGCGGGCCAAGCGCCGCGCTCTGCGGCAATGGCGCAGCCTGAAAGCCATGGTCCATGGGTCACCTCCTGAGGTGTTGCGATGGTCCGGGCTGCCCGCGCGGAAAACCACGGGTGGCTGAGACATGATGACGTCAGGCTGACTGTTTTTGTCGGGAATGTCAATTCCGATAAAAGAAGTCAGATTATCGACCGGTCAAAGTGGCAGGGATTTTCATCACGGGGCGCGGTTTTCTAAATGGAGCCCTACGAGACTTCCCGCTACGCTCCGCGCACGGACAACAAAGAGCGCGGCACATGACGATCAGACTTGGCGTGGACATCGGCGGCACCTTCACCGACGTGGTGCTGGAAACGCCCGAGGGATGGCACTCGACCAAGGTGCTCACGACCTACGCCGCGCCCGAGGACGCGATCATCGACGGGATGCACCAGGTCGCGCGCAAAGCCGGGATCGACCTCGGCGCGATCACTCAGATCATCCACGGCACGACGCTCGCCACCAACGCCCTGATCGAGCGGCGGGGCGCCAAGACCGCACTCATCACCACGCAGGGCTTTCGCGACGTGATCGAGATGCGCACCGAGAGCCGGTTCGAGCAGTATGATCTGAACCTCAAGCTTCCGCCGCCGCTTCTGGCGCGCAACCGCCGGTATACGGTGACCGAGCGAATGGACGCCCGCGGCGAGGTTTTGATCCCGCTCGATCTGGCGGAGGTTGAGGCGCTGGCAGAAACGCTGCGCGCGGCGCAGTATGAAAGCGTCGCTGTCGGCTTTTTGCACGCCTATGCCAATGACGCCCATGAGCGGCAGGTGGCCGAGGTGCTTGCCGCCAAACTGCCCGGCGTGATGGTCTCGCTCTCGTCAGATGTCTCGCCGCAGATGCGCGAATACGAGCGCTTCAACACGACCATCGCCAACGCCTACATCAAGCCGCTGATGAAGTCCTACCTGACGCGCCTCAAGGGCCGTCTGGCGGACGAAGGGGCGGACTGCCCGGTCTTCCTCATGCACTCCGGCGGTGGGATCATGTCGCTCGAGAGCGCCGCCGAATTTCCTGTCCGCCTCGTTGAATCCGGCCCGGCAGGTGGCGCGATCTTTGCAGCCGACATCGCCGCACGGCACGGCCTCAGCAAAGTCCTCAGCTTTGACATGGGCGGCACCACGGCCAAGATTTGCCTCATCAAGAACCAGGCGCCCAAGACCGCCCGCGTCTTCGAAGTCGCCCGCACCTACCGGTTCAAGAAAGGCTCCGGCATGCCCATCTCGATCCCCGTGATCGACATGGTCGAGATCGGCGCGGGCGGCGGCTCACTTGCCCATGTGGACGCGATGAACCAAATCCGCGTTGGCCCCGAAAGCGCCGGGTCCGAGCCGGGACCGGCGTCCTACGGACGGGGCGGCACGCGGCCTGCGGTGACCGACGCCGACCTGGTGCTGGGCAAGCTCGACCCACAGAATTTCGCCGGCGGCTCGATCCCGCTTTACCGTGAAAAATCGGAGGCAGCCCTCGACGCCGCCATCGGTCAGACCCTGGACATGGACGCCACCGAGGCGGCCTGGGGCCTTGCCGAAGTCGTGGACGAGAACATGGCCAACGCCGCCCGCGTGCACGCTGTCGAAAACGGCGAGGACCTCGCGGGCTACACCATGATCGCCTTCGGCGGCGCCGCGCCCCTGCACGCCGCACGGCTCTGCGAAAAGCTGGGCGTGGACCGCTGCCTCGTGCCGCAAGGCGCCGGCGTCGGATCGGCCATCGGCTTTCTCCGCGCGCCGTTCAGCTTCGAGGCGAACCGCTCCGTCTTTATGCGCCTCTCGGCCTTCGACGCAGGCGCCGTCACCGCGCTCTTCGAGGAGATGACCGAGGAAGCCACCCGCTTTGTCCGCTCCTGCGACGCCACCTCCGACATCCTCGCCGACCACCGCGTCTACATGCGCTACGCGGGCCAAGGCTGGGAAATCCCCGTCTCCCTCACCGCCGAAGAGGCCGCAAACCCAGACCAGAACCGCTTCAAAGAGCTCTTCGAAGAGGCCTACGTCTCACTCTTCGGCCGTGCCGTCGCGGGGATGGAGGTCGAGATCACCGTCTGGTCCGTCAACGCCCGCACCGCGCAGACAACCCGTCCCGGGCTCGACCCGGGACCTCGCGGCGCAGCTCCGACAACCGACCACCCCACCCGCACCCTTTTCGACCCGGCCCTCGGTAAACCCACCGACGCCGCCGTCATCCCGCGCGACGCCCTGACCGAAGCCCAAGGCCCCGCGCTCATCACCGAAGACGAAACAACCGTCGTCGTCCCTGCCAGCCGCGCTGTCCGCGTGCTCGAGGACGGCACGCTCGATGTCTTTGCAAAGGAGACGCGCCCATGACCGAGATCAGCACCGTCGCCTATCAAGTCATGTGGAACCGCCTTATCTCTGTGGTGGAGGAACAAGCCCAAGCCCTTGTCCGCACGGCCTTTTCCACCTCCGTCAGGGAGGCAGGGGACCTCTCCGCCGGGGTTTACAACGCGACTGGCGCCATGCTCGCCCAAGCCGTCACCGGCACGCCGGGTCACGTCAATGCCATGGCGGACGCCGTCGGCCACTTCATGCGCCGCATCGGCGTGGGCACCATGCAGCCCGGCGACGTCTACATCACCAACGACCCGTGGGAAGGGACCGGCCACAAGCACGACATCACCATCGTCACGCCGTCCTTCCACCAGGGCGCGCTCATCGGGTTCTTCGCCTGCACCGCGCATGTCACCGATATCGGCGGACGCGGCTTTGGCGCGGACGCAGGCGATGTGCACGAAGAGGGGCTCTACATCCCCATCATGCGCTTCGCAGAGGCAGGCGAGGTCAACGAAACGCTCCTTTCGATCATCCGCGGCAACGTGCGGGAACCCGACCAGCTCGTCGGCGACATCTACGCGCTCGCGAACTGCAATGAGATCGGCCATCGCCGCCTCGTCGAGATGATGGAAGAATTTGACCTGGCGGACCTCTCCGGCATCTCCGATTTCATCCTCACCAACTCGCGCAAGGCCACGCTGGAACGCATCAACGCGCTCACCCCCGGCACGGCGGACGGGCATATGCGCATCGACGGATACGCCCAGCCCATCGACCTGCGTGTGCGGCTGACCATCGAAAAGGACCGCATCCTCAGCGACTGGACCGGCACCAGCCCGGTCGACAAAAAGGGGATCAACGTCCCGCTCGTCTACACCAAGGCCTACGCCTGCTACGCGCTGAAATGCGCCATTGCGCCGGAAATCCCCAACAACGCCGCCTCCCTCGCGCCGTTCGAGATCACGGCGCCCGAGGGGACCATCGTGAACGCAGTCTGGCCCGCGCCGGTCGCTCTGCGCCACGTGATCGGCCACATGGTCCCGGACACGGTCTACGCCGCTTTGGACCAGCTGTTGCCGGGCGTCGTGCCTGCCGAAGGGGCGGGGTGCCTTTGCAATTTCCAGGTCTCTTTGCGCCCTCGCATGGACGCGCCTGCACCGGACGATGCCGTGCGCGCCGAAGTTCTGACCTTCAACTCCGGCGGCTCCGGCGCGCGGCCGAGCCTCGACGGGATGAACGCAACGGCCTTCCCCTCGGGCGTGATGACGATGCCGGTGGAGGCGACGGAGCAGGTCGGCCCGGTGCTCATCTGGCGCAAGGAGCTCCGGCCCGACAGCGGCGGCGCGGGCGCGCATCGCGGAGGGCTGGGCCAGCACATGGAGGTCGGCGCGCGCGAGGGACACGAGTTCGACTTTCAGGCGATGTTCGACCGGGTCCACCACCCCGCGCGCGGACGGCGCGGCGGCGCGGACGGCGCGCCGACGACCATCGCCCGCAGCGACGGTGCCGCGATGCAGGGCAAGGGCAAGCAATTCGTGCCGCACGGGGCAAAGGTCGTCATGGCCTTCCCCGGCGGCGCGGGCTACGGCGCCCCCTCGGACCGAGACAAGCACGCGGTGATCCGCGATCTTGCGCTGGGCTACATCTCTGCCGAAATTGCGCGGGACACCTACGGCCTGACCGAGGCCGAGATCACCGAGACGCAAGCCCGCGCCAAGACAGGAGAGACGTTCTGATGCCCGCCTCCGGCTTCACCGACACGCCCTCCCGCGCCAGCTACGACGTGGTCATCGTGGGCGGCGCGATCATGGGCTCATCGACCGCGTGGTTCCTCACCGACAACGCGGATTTCGACGGCTCGGTCCTCGTGATCGAGAAAGACCCGGCTTATGAAAAGTGCTCCACCGCGCACACCAACTCCTGCATGCGCCAGCAGTTCAGCACCGAGCTCAACGTGCGCATCTCGCAATTCGCCGCAGATTTCGTGAAGAACATCCGCAGCTACATGGGCGGTGACGCGCGCATCCCCGAGCTCGGCATCCAGTCCTACGGCTACATGTACCTCGCGGACACGGAGGCATTTGCCGATGTCCTGCGCGCCAACCAAAAGGTGCAGCGCGCAGCGGGCGCGGCGACGCAGCTGATGACGGCGGATGAGATCAAGGCGGCGTACCCCTTCTACACCGTGGACGACATCGTGCTCGGCTCGATCAACACGGTCGACGAAGGATACTGGGACGGACACACAGTCTTCGAATGGTGGCGCAGGCAGGCGCGCGAACGGGGCGTCGAATACCTGCAGGGCGAGGTCGTGGCGATGACCAGGAACGCCGCCGGCACCCGCATCGAAAGCGTGACGCTCGCCTCGGGCGACGTGATCGCCTGTGGCCAGCTCGTCAACGCCTCGGGTCCCCGCGCCGCGCGCACCGCTGCGATGGCCGGGATCGACATCCCCGTCGAGCCGCGCAAGCGCTTCACCTGGATTTTCAAAGCGGAAAACCCGCTGGGCCAGCAGCTGCCGCTGACCATCGACCCCTCGGGCATCCATGTGCGCGAGAACGGCGGCGGTACCTATCTGGCTGGCGGTCACACGGAGTACGATCCGGCTGTGGACTTTGACGATTTCGCCATGGACCACAGCTTTTGGCAGGAGCACGCCTGGCCCGCCATCGCCACCCGCATCCCGCAGTTCGAGGCGATCAAGGTGCAGTCCGAGTGGGCGGGCCATTACGCGATGAACGTCTTTGACAAGAACGCGATCATGGGCGCGCACCCTGAGGTTGAGAACTTTGTCTTCCTCAACGGCTTTTCAGGACACGGCCTGCAGCAATCGCCCGCGATGGGGCGCGGCACGGCGGAGTGGCTGACCTATGGCGCCTACCGGAGCCTCGACATGACGCCTTTTGCCTTTGACCGGATCGTGCGGAACGCGCCGATTGTCGAGAAAGCGGTGATTTAGATGACCAAGGTTCTGATGCTGCACGATGTGCACGATCTGAGGATCGAGGAGCAAGCCGTCGGCACGCCCGGCCCCGGCGAGATCGCGGTGGCGATGGCGGCGGGTGGGATTTGCGGCTCGGACCTGCACTATTACCACCACGGTGGCTTTGGCGCGGTGCGCCTGCGCCAGCCGATGATCCTAGGGCACGAGGTGTCGGGTCATGTCACCGCGCTCGGCGAAGGTGTGACCACGTTCAAGGTTGGCGATCTCGTTGCGCTCAGCCCCTCGCGGCCCTGCATGAACTGCGCCTATTGCGACGCGGGCAAGCACGCCTTCTGCCTCGACATGCGCTTCTTTGGCTCGGCGATGCCAATGCCACATATCCAAGGCGCCTTCCGCCAGCACATCATCGCCGAGGCGCGGCACTGCGTGTTTGCCGGAGACTTGACGCCCGGGGAGGCGGCGATGGCCGAGCCGCTCGCGGTCTGTTTGCACGCGGCGGGCCACGCGGGGGATATGCTTGGAAAGCGGGTGTTGGTGACGGGGGCTGGACCCATCGGTGCGCTTTGTGTGCTGCTCGCGCGGGCAGCGGGTGCGGCAGAGGTTGTGGCGACGGACCTGACGGACTTCACGCTGGGTTTGGCGGCAAAGGTAGGCGCGGACCGGACGCACAACCTTGCCGAGACACCGGATGCGCTCGATGCCTACACCGCGAACAAAGGCCTTTTCGACGTGCTGTTTGAATGCACCGGCGTGGCGGCAGCGATTGCCGGCGCCGTGCCCGCGATGCGGCCCGGCGGGACCCTCGTGCAGGTGGGGCTGGGCGGCGACATGATGATGCCGATGCACGCCATCACGACAAAGGAGCTCAAGGTCTTTGGCTCCTTCCGCTTTCATCCCGAGTTCGCCATCGGCGTGGACTTGATGCGTGCGGGGCGGATCGATGTGAAACCGCTGATCACCCACACGGTGCCGATGAAGGACGCGGTGAAAGGCTTCGCGCTGGCCAGCGACCGCACCCAGACGATAAAGGCGCAGATCGCCTTTCAGTGAGCCTTTTGCGACCGGGCCGCGTGGGCTCGGAGCATCCGGGCCGCGTTCTCGGGAAGCGGCTGAGAGGGCGGCGTCATCATCAGACGCCCAAAAAGCGCTCGGTAGGGCTCTTCGGCCATCAGTGCGTTGAAACGTGCCTTCCGCCAGGCCACGGCCTCAGCATGCAGTCGGGCAATTTCGGGGTCGTCGACCAGCTTGGCACGCTCTTCAGCCGTCTGGTCCGCAAGCGCGAGGATCGAGGTATCTTCGTCGGTGTTGAAGTTCCGCTCCACCCAGTAGTCGAGGCCCAGCACGTGATCGCTGTGCACCGCGCGGCCCCGGTTGGCTTTCAGCACGTAACTCTCCATCGCGCCAAGCGGGTAGTGGTTGAGCTGCACGAGGCCGTACATGGGCCGGCCAAAGTTCGAAAAGATGCGCCGCGTCTTGAACTGGTCGTCGAGCGCTTCGCCGTTGCCATCGACCCAGATCGTGCTCTCGAGTCGCTCCTCCACCGGGTCGCGGGGACGGTGCACCCCCAGCTTCCGGTAGGTGCCGTCGTTGCGATAGAGCGTCTTGAACATCGCCGCACGCCAAGGCCAGGCCATGATTTCGGGCGCGGCGCGGGTAAAGGTCTGGGGGACGGGCGTGTCCTGGTAATTGACCTGCCCGGCATTGCCGAAGAGCCGCCAAGTGAGCGTGATCGCGGCCCCCTGCGGGACGGCCTTGAAGAGAGCCGGAAGCGTGTGATCGCCCACGTGGATGTTCACGAACTCGTCGACGTCGAGCGGCAGGATCCAGTCCGCATCCCGCACCACGTCAAGTTTTCCGGCCATTTTCAGCGCCGTGAACTGCACTCCGCGCGCATCGTACGGCCCGTCGTTGCGCACATGCGTCAGCCCGCCCAGCTCCGCGAGCCGATCCAGCATCCGGTCCGTGCCATCGTCGCAATCGTTTGAAAAGACGAGGAAATCGGTGAATCCGCAGGCGCGGTGATGCGCCAGCCAGTCGAGCAGAAAGGCCGCCTCGTTGCGCACGCACAGGACCGCCAGCGCGCGCATGGCCGATCAAAAGTCCTTGCGGAAGACGACGACCTTGCCGTGCGACGCCTTGGGAAAATACGTCAGCCCAGCCTTGTGCATCGTGTCGAACACCGCCTGCACGCCGGCCTGTCCGATCCACTGAGGGTGTGTTTCGATCACGGCGGCGCGCAGGCCGGTGAAGTCGCCCTGCGGAAGCAGCGTCGCTTCGGCCCCTTCGATGTCGCACATCAGGACAGTCGGTTTGACCTTCTTGAGCGTGGCGTTGAGGCCGAGGACCTCGACCGACGCCTCTTCGATGATGCCTTCGGCGTTCTCCTTGTCCATCGAGGAGGCGAGGAAGTTCTTGCGCACGTAGAACGGCACCGGCTTGGAGGCGCGGCCTGCGAGCAGCGCGTGGTGCACGGTCACGTTCTCGATGTCGTTGGCGGCGTGGACCTCGTGGATGTAGGGGATGAGCGCCGGGTTCGCCTCGAATGTGTGCACGTGCTTGGCACCGCAGACTTTCG
Organism: Pseudaestuariivita sp.; assembly: GCF_052825805.1. Classification (NCBI taxonomy): domain Bacteria; kingdom Pseudomonadati; phylum Pseudomonadota; class Alphaproteobacteria; order Rhodobacterales; family Paracoccaceae; genus Pseudaestuariivita; species Pseudaestuariivita sp. The sequence goes on from NZ_JBRBVB010000015.1 coordinate 298,102, forward strand.
CCATGAAAGCAGACATGTAGCCGATGCCGCCGCCCAGCTCGAGCACCACGTCGTCACCATTGATGATGCGCTTTGCGGCGTTCGATTCCTTGAGCTCGTAGCGGTCCTCGCGCAGCGCGCCGCGCACCTGGCCCGTGGTGAACTGGGGGTGCTTGGGGATGCGCAGGCCGCGTGAGCGCAAGAACGGGTTGCGTGGCTGGAAGCCCTGTTGGTCGTCCATCGTTAACTCTCCAAATCAAGGGCGAGGGCGTAGGCCACACGCTCGGTCTCGGTCAGTTTCAGCTTGAGCGCCTGGTCGTAAAGCTCTGCAAACTCGGGGATTTTGTGCAGCGCGTCCGCCTTGGCCCGGTGCCAGGCGACGCCCTCGTCGTGCAGCGCGCGGGTCTGGTCGTCGGCCATCAGGCGGTCCATCTCGGCGCGCACGCGGGGAATGTTGCGCTTGATCGTGATGTCGGTGTGGTCGGACCAGTCCATGCGGATCCAGTAGTTGAGCCCGATCGATCGGTCGACGTGCAGCGCCCGCCCGCGCTGGCGCTTGATCAGGAAACTCTCGGCCGAGCGCAGGGCGTAGTGGTTGAGCTGCAAAAGGTCGTAGCCGATGTTGCCCTTGGACGAGCGCCATCCGTTCTTGATGACGTCGGCGGTGATGTCCTTGCCCGAGCCGTTGACCCAAGCGACGTCGCTCGCGCGGGCCTCTTCGAGTTTGTTGGGGCGGTGGCAGGACATCTTTTGATAGGCGCCGATGTTGCGGAACATCGTCTTGAACCCCCAGACCGTGTGCGGTTTTGGGCAAAAGCTGGGGGCGCAGGTGTCGAACTGGTCGATCACCAGCTGGTCGTCGAAGGCCGTGACGCCGTTGTGGCCAAAGAGGCGCCAGGTCATTGCGACGTTGGTGGCCCCCGGGACGCGGGCGAAGAAGTCGGCGAGGGTGCCATTGCCGCAGCGGATGTTGATGAACTCGTCGACGTCGATGTGGATGATCCAGTCGGCGTTCTGCACGACCGGTTCTTTGAGCGCCTGGTTGAGGGCAAACTGTTGGGGCGACTTGCCTTTCCAGTCCTCGTTCTGGCGGTGCTGGACGATGCCAAGGGCGTCCAGGCGGTCGAGGACGGTCGAGGTGCTGTCTTCACATCCGTTGGTGTAAATGAGGAAATTGTCGACGCCGATCGCGCGGTGGTAAGCGATCCATTCGAGGATGTAGGGCGCCTCGTTCTTCATGCAGGCGACGATGACGTTGCCGCTGGACCCTTTGGGCAAGTCGCGCGTGGGCGCGGGGGCAAAGGCTTCGGCGAGCGCTTCCTCGTTGACCATGCCAAGCCGGTTGTGCGGTCGGAAGGCGGAGCGCTGGAGCCGTGCGAAGTTCTTTTGTGCCGCCTCCGGCAGGATCGCACGCGCGGTCTGGGAAAGCGCGGTGGGCGCGGTGTCCTGCGCTTCGGCCTTGGCGTCAGCCTTGGCCGCCTTGTCGGTGCGTTTGATGCGCGGCAGGTCCGACAGCAGGTACTGGCTGGCGCGGAAGCGGTTTTGCATGTCGGGCTGGCTCCAGGGCTCGGTTTGCGCGGGGCGCGCAAGATGCGTGGGATCGAGCCGGGGGTGGTGCTGCGCGAGGTCCGCAAGCTGCGGCGCGAAGCGGTCCGAGACGGCGCCAAGCGCGCCGGGGTCAAGCGCCGGGCCGTCCACGTGCAACTCGGCGATGAGGCGACGGGTGAACTTGCGTGGCAGCGTGAGGCCGTCGGTCGCGATCAGCCGCAGAAGAAGGTCGTTGTAGGCCGCGCCGCGCGACAGCCACGCCGCCGAGGGGAGGGTTGGACGCCGCGCCGGGTCAGCCTTTCCGAATTTGGGCAGGTCCAGCATGCGCGAGATCTCGGCAGGGGCGGCATCGGAGGCCAGCTCCGCCTCGTCGCAGCTGGTCAGGCGCACAGTGTCGAAGGCGCTTTGCCAGAATGTGACGAGGTCTGCGGTGTCGAGCCAATGCGGCGCGCCCTGGACTTCGGGGAAAATCCCGTTCTGCGCGTCCGGTGCGGGCTGGCTGTCCCGCGCCGCCTGCCACCACGAGGGTGCCTCGAGCAGCTTCAGGTCGTGGTCCAGATCGCTGCGCCGCCCGTCGAGCACGGCCTCAGAATAGTGCCGGGCCAGCGCAGTGGCGGGTTCAGTCACGGACAGCACAACCTCGATCTCCGGCGAGAGCGGGGTGAGCAGGTCCTTGAGCCGGGAAAGCTCTGCTCCGTTCACCAGCTGCGTGCCAAGCTGTTGGCACGACAGGATAAGTCGCTTCGGCGCGTGTTCGGCGATCTCCTTTTGCAGGGCCTGCAGGACATCGCTTTGCAGCTCTGCCTGCCGCGCGGGGTCGGTAAAGCCGCGGGCCGCGCGCAGCAGATCGACGCGCGCCGGGTCAGACACCGCCATGCCAAGCCGGGTGTGGTTGCGCCGTCCGGGACTGCGGGGGTAGAGCACGCCCTTGCCAGCGAGCGCGCCGCGCTTGGCGTCCATCACGGCCTGAAGCCGCGCCGAGACCCACGGGTCGCACCCGATGTGCAACGTGATCTTCATCGCGCGACCTCTTGAAGCGTCCTGGGATTGGCGTTTGCCTTGCCCCACCACGGCAGCGTGCGCCCGATATGCGCACCGATCTTGCGCGGCGCGTCGGGGTCGGTGATGTCATAGGCCAGATAATCCGGGTCCCCGGCAAAGAGCCGGTCGAGATGCGCGTCGTGCCCGGCGATCCAGATCATCCGCTCGCGCGTCGTCTTGCCATAGCCGTGCGGCAGGCCCGGTACCGCCCGTTTCGGCAGCCGCTCGGTTGCCAGATCGCCCCAGCGCAGCATCGCGTTCGAAAGATCGCGCGGGTCGCGTCGTGAGGCGAGGAACTTGACGCCCGGATGATGCGTGCGGATTGCCTGCAAGAGACCCCAGTCCATCTGCGGCCAGACCGAACGCCGCCCGGTCAGCGTCGAGATTTCGGTAAAGGCGTCAAAGCCTTGCAAGATGCGCAGGGGATCACCGCTGGCAAAATAGTCGCGGTACATCTGCGCCCCGACAAAAAGGCCCTGCAGCGCCGGATCGTCCGTCTGCTTGGCCTTGATCCGGTGGTCTGCCACGCTGAGCCCCGCCCGGCGCAAGGCGCGTGCGAGCGTCGTCGTGCCGGTTTTCGGCAGGCCGAGGTTGATCACCTTGAGGCTCACGCCGCCGCTCCGATCCGTTTGAGCAGCTCAGTCTCCCCCGGAGGCGTGGTGGGCGCCGCGCGCAGCTGGTCGCGCATGGCGCGGTAGGCGTCCTGATCCAGCAGCGCGTCGCGTTTGGCGATGTGCCGCGCAACGCACAGGTCGTGCAAGCGGGCAATCTCAGGGTCACGCTTCATCTCCGCCAGCGCTGCCTCGAGCGCCGGCAGGTAGCGGTGGATCGACGTGTCGCGCACCGCCGCATCGTTCCGCTCGCGCCAGTAGGTGTCGTCAAAAGCGCGGTTGTCGCGGTTCACGTCGCCCCGGTCGTTCTTGACGAGGTAACTGTCGAGCGAGCGCAGCGCGTAGTGGTTGAGCGTCGCATGCACGCGTGCGCCTTTGGCGGGAAACTTGCGGATCCGACGCTTGTTGGCGGCCAACAGGTAGGTCTCCGGCACTGCGCGCCCGGACCCGTCGGTCCAGCGCGGGCGGTCCGCCTTGGCCAGACCGCCGCGAAAGAACGGACGGTGCGCGCCAAAGTAATGCAGGGGAAAGTCGTTTCGTACCAGCGACTTGACCTCGATCGCCGTCTCGGCGCACCAGATGTCGGGGTTGTGTGACCATGCGAACTGCTCGGTCACCGGGCGGTCCTCGAAGGTTTCGATCCCGCCGTTCGCCATGAACTGGAACGTCACCGAGATCGCCTGGGGATCGCCGCAGGCCGCAATCAGCGCCGGGATGGTGTGATCACCCACATGGATATTCAGGAACTCGTCCACGTCCGCGATCCAGACCCAGTCGGCGCCTTGCACCACGGGATGCCGGGCGGCCGCCTTGAGCGCCTCCATCTGGTAGTTGCGGCCCTCGGCGGGGTTCGGCAGATGCACCAGCGCGCCGCGCGCGGCAAGCGCGTCCAGCATCAGGTCCGTGCCGTCGTCGCAATCGTTCGAATAGAACAGAAAGTCGGTCACGCCGATCAGGCGATGAAAGGCGATCCATTCCAGCAGGAACGGGCCCTCGTTCTTCACGCATGTGACCGCGGTGATCCGCGGTGCGCCGCCCTCGGGCGCGGTACTCTTGGACATTGCTCGCGTCCTGCCTGCACTCATTATTCCGGGTCGTATCGTGCCCGGTGCATAGCGCGTGATCGCCTAACAAAATGATGCCATCGGGGCGCAATTACGTCAAAAGAGGGGCAAAGGCGCCGGGTCAACCGGTCCTTTGGCCCACCTTGACGGCGCCTGGCCTGCGCGCGAGGGTGCCGCAAACGCGGGAGGCTCCATGGCGGACATGTCATCCATCGACGCGGTCGAAACGACACTCGGCACGCAGGGCTACATCTGCGACCGGGCGCTCGCGACGGTGGTGTTTCTGGCGCTCCGCCTCGGCCGGCCGCTCTTTCTCGAAGGCGAGGCGGGCACCGGGAAAACCGAAATCGCCAAGGCGCTCGCCGCCGCCCTCGGACGCGATCTCATCCGCCTGCAATGCTACGAAGGGCTCGACGCCGCCTCCGCCGTCTACGACTGGAACTTCCCTGCGCAAATGGTCGCCATCCGCACCGCCGAGGCGTCAGGCCAGGCCGACCGCAAGGCCCTGCAGACCGAGCTCTTCGGCCCCGAATACCTCACCGAACGCCCACTGCTGCAAGCCATGCGCCCGCACAAAGCCGGCCCGCCCGTGCTGCTCATCGACGAGCTCGACCGCACCGACGAGCCGTTCGAGGCGTTCCTCCTCGAGGCGCTCAGCGACTTCCAGGTGACCATCCCCGAGCTTGGCACCATCGCCGCGCCCGAGCCGCCCATCGTGATCCTGACGTCTAACCGCACGCGCGAAGTGCACGACGCCCTCAAGCGCCGCTGCCTCTATCACTGGGTAGGCTACCCCTCCGCCGAGCGTGAACTGGGCATCCTCGCCTCCCGTGCGCCCGAAGCTGCCGCCACCCTCAGCCGCGAAGTCGTCGCCTTCGTCCAGCGCCTGCGCACCGAGGACCTCTTCAAGAAACCGGGCGTCGCCGAAACAATCGACTGGGCGAAGTGCCTGCTCGCCCTCGACGTGCTCGAACTCAGCCCACAAGTCATCGCCGACACCCTCGGCGCCTTCCTCAAATACCAGGACGACATCCAGAAACTGCAAGGCTCCGAGGCCAAACGCATCCTCGACGAAGCCAAGGCATCGCTCGCCTCAGCATGACCTCCCCTCAGCTTCTTCTGGCTAAAAATATCCCGGGGTTTGGGGCAGAGCCCCAAGAAATCCATGCCTGAATACGCCCCCCTCGACTTGCCCGACACCCCGCGCCTCGCCGGCAACATCACCTATTTCGCCCGCGCGCTGCGTAAGGCCGGCCTGCCCATCGGCCCCGGACGCGTGATCGACGCGATCGAGGCGGTGTCCGCCGCCGGTTTCACCGACAAACGTGACTTCTACTGGACGCTGCACGCCTGCTTCGTCTCCCGCCCCGAACACCGCGCGACCTTTGCGCAGGTCTTCCGCCTCTACTGGCGCGACCCGCGCTACCTCGAACACATGATGAGCGTCATGCTCCCCTCGATCCGCGGCGTGCAGGAAGAACGCGCCGCCAAGGCCGCCGAGAAACGCGCCGCCGAAGCGCTCCTCGACGGGACGCAGCCGGACCCGCCCGAGGCGCGCTCCGAAGGGAGCGACGAGGAAACGCGGATCGACATCGACGCCTCGCTCACCATGTCCGCCGAGGAAAAGCTGCGCACCCTCGATTTCGAGCAGATGTCGACCGCCGAGGTCGCCGCCGCCAAGCGCCTCCTGTCGCAGATGACCTTGCCCGTCCCGCCTCTTGTCACCCGCAGGCTCGCTGCCGCCCGTTCCGGCACGCGCATCGACCGGGCTGCGACGCTCCGCAGCGCCATACGGCGGGGCGGGGACCTGCAGGACATCGCCCGCGCCACGCGCCGCACGCGCTGGTCCAACCTGGTGGTGCTCTGCGACATCTCCGGCTCCATGAGCCAGTATTCGCGCCTCGTCCTGCACTTCGTGCACAGCGTCGCCAACCAAAAGGGCGCCGGCTGGGCCAAGGTACACGCCTTCACCTTCGGCACGCGCCTGACCAACATCACGCGCCACCTCGCCACCCGCGACGTCGATACTGCCCTGAGCGCAGCGGGTGCCGAAGCGCAGGACTGGGAAGGCGGCACGCGGATCGGTGCGTGCCTCGACCGGTTCAACCGCGACTGGTCGCGGCGGGTGCTGGGGCAGGGCGCGGTCGTGCTTTTGATCACCGACGGGCTCGACCGCGACGACACCGGCGATCTGGCGCGGGCTATGGAACGGCTCCACCTGTCGTGCAAGCACCTGATCTGGCTCAACCCGCTCTTGCGTTGGGACGGGTTCGCACCCAAGGCGCGCGGCATCGCTGCGATGCTGCCGCACGTGGACGCCTTCCGCGCCGGCCATTCGATCGCCTCACTCGAAGACCTCGCAAAGGCACTGTCGAAAGGCTCCGATAGCGGCCTGAAAGCTCAAATGATGACGCAGCTGCCGAAGTAACAGATCGCGCGCGAACGCGCTGCGCAGGCAAAAGGTTCCCGCACGGCCTCTCAACTCATTGTGAGAAACCAAACCCGGGCTGCGCGCATTACTGCTTCAACGCCGCTTACGAGTGGCCGACAAACAGACGCACCGGATGGTGCAAGGAGTACAAGATGGATATCAAGACACTTTTCGCCGCAACCGCTCTGACCGCTGCAACTGCAACCGCTGGCTTCGCGAACGTGCCGAATTGCCCAGGTGGTCTGTCCGCAAACAACACGTGCCTGTCGAGCGAAGAAGTTGACGTCGACAACCAAGCCGCTGAAGGCCCCGGTCGTGGCGCGGACACCAACGCCATGCCGATGACCGACGACATGGGCACGGGTCAAGCAGATGGTGGCAGCTCGGTGGCCGGCATGACCGACCTCGAGACGACCAACGACCCGCTCGATGGTGACGACAGCCTCGACACCAACGACGGCTAACACCTTGGCTCTCTAGCTTGACACAAACGCCCCGCTTCGATGCGAAGCGGGGCGTTTTGCATGTCGTGACCCGCTTGCGCTGATCCCTGCCGGTGGTAGCTTGTATGCCTTGTCCAAAGGCTTGAGGACCTGACATGCACGACCTGACCGGCGCCCCGGAAACCGCGCTCGCTTGGCACAAGGCCGGCCGCAAGGTCGCGCTTGCCACCGTGGTGGAGACCTGGGGCTCCGCCCCCCGCCGCACCGGAGCGCAGCTCGTGATCGCCGAAGACGGCGAGATGCAGGGCTCCGTCTCCGGCGGCTGCGTCGAAGGCGCCGTTGTCCTCGAAGCGCTGGAGGCCATGGAGGATCACTTAAGTGAGGGACCGAGCCATAAGCTCCTCACCTACGGCGTGTCCGACGACGATGCCTTTGCCGTCGGGCTCGCGTGTGGCGGCACAATTCGCGTGCTCGTCGAACCCATCGGCTCAGCACTCCTCGTCGATATGCTGTCCGAGCTTGTCGCCGCCCGCGCCGCCCGCACACCCGTCGCCTACGAAGTGAACCTCGAAACCGGCGCCCGCGCCCTGCGCGAGGACAGCTACCCCGATCGTTTTCGCCTCGACCGCTCCGGCGTCGAGGAGGACGGTGCGACCTTTGTCGCCGTCCACAACCCACCCCTGCGGCTCGTCATCGTCGGCGCGGTACACATTGCCCAGCACCTGACGCAGATGGCGCGCGCGGCAGGCTACGACCCGGTCATCATCGACCCGCGCCCCGCCTTTGCCTCGCTCGAGCGCTTCCCCGGCGAAACGCTTCTCGATGACTGGCCCGACGCGGCGGTGGAGGCCGCGGGCCTCGACACCCGCACGGCGCTGGTGCTCCTGACGCACGATCCCAAGCTGGACGATCCGGCCCTGCTCAAGGGGCTGGCCTCTGACGCCTTTTACATCGGCGCGCTGGGCTCGACCCGAACCCATGCCAAGCGCGTCCAGCGCCTGACCGAAGCCGGCATGACCGAGGCCCAGATCGCCCGCATTCACGCGCCCGTCGGCCTCGACATCGGCGCCTCCGGCCCCGCGGAAATCGCCGTCTCGATCCTCGCCGAAATGACGCGCGTGCTGCGCAAGGGCGCATGAAATTTGGTCCCGTCCCTTTGGGGGAGGGGGCGGGAGCCATCCTCGCACACTCCATCGGCCTGGCGTCCGGGCGGCTACGCAAGGGCCAGGTCCTGACGCCCGACCACCTCACCCGGCTCGCCGCCGAGGGCCACACCGAGATCACCGTCGCGCGTCTCGAGCCCGGCGATGTGCCGGAGGCGGACGCGGCGCAGCGTCTGGCCGAGGCACTTGTAGGACCGGACCCGAACGGGCTCCGCCTGACCCCGCCAACCAACGGGCGGGTTAATATCGTTGCTACCAGCCCCGGCGTCGTGCAGCTGGACGCAGGCCGTCTGGCCGAAGTGAACCGCGTCGACCCGATGATCTCCCTCGCGACGGTGCCGGAGTTGCACCAGATCGCACCCAAAGGGCTCGTCGCCACGGTCAAGGTCATCAGCTACGCCGTCCCCGGCGCGCGTCTCGCGAAAGCGGAGGCTGTCGGCGCCGGCGCGATATCGCTTGCCAAACCGCAGCTCAAAACCGCAGCGCTGATCGTGACCGAAGTGCCCGGCGGCCCGGGTCTCAAAGGGACGGACGCCATCGCGGCACGGCTCGAAGCGCTTGATATGACTCAGGGTTCTCCACTCACGGTGCCGCACCGTACCGATGCCCTCACGGCGGCGCTGACTGACGTCCAGGTCCAAGGTGCCGTCGATCTGATCCTCGTGCTCACCGGCTCGGCGACTTCCGACGCGCACGACGTCGCGCCGTCCGCGCTGCGGGCCGCGGGCGGGACCGTCACGCGGTTCGGGATGCCGGTCGATCCGGGCAACCTGCTCTTTTGCGGAACGCTCGGGCCGGTGCCGGTGATCGGCCTGCCCGGCTGCGCGCGCTCACCCGCGCTCAACGGCGCAGACTGGGTGCTGGCGCGCACGATCTGTGGGGTCCCGGTGACCTCCGACGACATCGCCGCGATGGGCGTTGGCGGCCTGCTCAAGGAGATCCCCACACGCCCCGCGCCCCGCCGCGCACACGAGGCGTAGCGGCATCTCAGTAGGCGACTTCTAATCTGATACAGGGGGTCTTAATCGAAGCTCCCGCCTGACAGGAACTGTCAGGCCGCGCCATGCCGAAGGCACGCCTCCGGCATGACCCGCCCCCATGGGGCGGCGCGATTGCGCCACCCCTCGGTCCGGCGCGTGAACTTCTGTTTGCCTCGGTATCAAACTTAAGGTCGCCTCCGATCAGCCCACACCCCGGCAAAGCAAAACGCGCGGGCCATCGGCACCGCGCGCATCCGCTGTCACGAGTATCAGACCCGTAAGGTCAGCTCCCGCTTGACGCCTCCGGCGCCGCTTCGGGCTCGGGGGCCGGCTTCGGCTTGGGCTTTTGCCCCGCGGGCAGGGGACCGATCAGCATGATCATCTGGCGGCCTTCCATCTTGGGGAAGTTCTCGACGCGCCCGATCTCCTTGGTGTCTTCGGCCACCCGCTCCAAGAGTTCGCGGCCAAGGTTCTGGTGCGCCATCTCGCGGCCACGGAAGCGCAGGGTCACCTTCACCTTGTCGCCGTTCTCGAGGAACTTGAAGACGTTCTTCATCTTCACGCCGTAGTCATGCACGTCCGTGTTCGGGCGGAACTTGACCTCTTTGATGTCGATGGTCTTCTGCTTCTTGCGCGCCTCGGATTCCCGCTTTTGCTGTTCATACTTGAACTTGCCGAAATCCATGATCTTGCAGACCGGCGGGTTCGCGTTTGGCGAGATTTCCACGAGGTCGAGCCCGGCATCGGCGGCCATGTCCATAGCGCGGGCGGGCGAGACCACCCCGACGTTTTCCCCCTCGGCGCCGATCAATCGGATCTCGGAGGCGCGTATGCGGTCGTTCACACGAGGGCCAGTGTCACGGGTGGGCGGCGCGTTGTGCGGTCTGCGGGCTATGGCTTTTATCCTTGAATTGCTGCGCAAATGCTTGAAGTCGCAAGGTAGAGGCGCACCCGCAGCGTTTCAAGCGTCAAAAGCCGGAACCCGGGCGAATTCTCGGGTGTTTCCCCTTGAGACCGGCGCGCATCAGCGCCATGTCCTGCGCGAGACCACGGCATCGCTGCGCTGCAGCGCGCGGTGTAGCGAGTCCAAGGTATGGAGTTTGAAACATGAAGAATCTGATCCTCGTTGCGGGTGTGATCGTGGTGGCTGTGATCGGCTACTTCGTGGTCACCGGACAATCGGTCGAAGAAGCGGTCGAGTCCGCACAGGACGCTGGCACGGCGGCTGTCGAGACGGTCACCGAAACGGCTGATACGGCAGCCGAGAGCGCAGGCGAGGCGGCCGAGACGGCCACCACCGCCGCCGAAGAGACTGCCGGCGACGCTGCCGGCGCGATCGAGAGCGCAGCCGAGAGCGCAACCGAAGCCGCCAATGACGCCGCTGCCGCCGTGACCGAGGCCGCCGAGAATGCCGCCACCGAGGCGGAAACGGCGGTGAACGAAGCGGTCGAAGGCGCCACCGAGGCCGTCGAGAACGCGATTGGCGCCGTGACTGGTGCTGCGGATGAGGCGACCGACGAGGCTGCAGACGCCGCCGATGCTGCCGCCGACACCGCTGGTGGGGCCGCCGACGCCGCGCAGGAAACTGCCGGTGACGCAGCTGACGCCGCCGCGGATACGGCAGGCGACGTTGCTGACGGCGCAACCGAGACTGCCTCCGAAGCGGCGGAAGCCACCGAAGAGGCCGCAACCTCTGCCGCCGACGCTGTTGCCGACACCGCTGCCGAAGGCGCCGAGGCCGCGGAGGGCGCAGCCGCCGCAACGGAAGAGGCTGTTGAGGGTGCCGTGGAAGGGGCTGCCGAGACTGCCGAAGGCGCTGCCGCTGCAACTGAAGAAGCTGTAGAGGGTGCCGTCGAGGGGGCAGCCGAGACTGCCGAAGGTGCCGCTTCTGCGACCGAAGAAGCCGTGGAAGGCGCTGCGGCTGCAACCGAAGAGGCTGTCGAGGGCGCCGTTGAAGCGACCGAAGACGCGGTCGAGGGTGCTGCCAGCGCAACGGAAGAAGCAGCTGAAGGTGCTGCTGATGCGGCAGACACCGCTGTCGATGCGACCACTGAGGCGGCGTCCGACGCTGCCGAGGCAACCACTGAGGCTGCCGAAGGCGCGGCCGACGCTGTCACGGACACCGCAGGCGCCGCTGCCGACACGGCTGAAAGCGCGGCATCCGAGGTAGCTGAGGGCGCTGAAGCGGCTACGGAGAGCGCCGAAGGCACGGCGGCTGCCACAACCGAAGACGTCGAGGCGGCAGCCGAAGACGTTGCCACGCAGACCTCCGAGGGCATGGAAGCCGTGACCGAAGGGTCGGATGCTGCGACCGCGACCGACGACACCGCAACCGCCGCAGCGCCATCGCCGGAGGCCGCAGAGGAAGCTTTGACCGTTGGCGGTTTCGACGCCTCGATGATCACGGAGATGATCGAGAACTCCGACCTGAGCGCCCTGCAGCAGACCGTGCTCCTCGAGACGGTCAAGCAGGCCGCCGACAATCCCGCGCTGATCGAGGCGGCCATCACCGCTGTGCGTGAGGCTTTGAACCTCTAAGCTGGCCAAGGCTAAGCACAGGAAAAGCGCGCGGGACCCCTCGCGCGGTTTTTCATTTGCGGGCCACGTAGGGTGGGCAGAGGCCCACCTTACGCCTCACCCCACGAAGGCTTTTTCCACGACGTAATGCTTGGGATCGGAGTTCGCGCCTTCCTCAAGGCCGTAGCTTTCAAGGATGTCCTTGATGTCGAGGTTGAGGCCCATCGACCCGCAGACCATCGCCCGGTCCGTGTCGGCCGACATCCCGTCAATTCCCAGATCGCCAAACACCGTGCCATCTTTCAGAAGGTCCGTGATCCGGCCCATCTTGGGGCTCTCCTCGCGGGTCGTGGTCGGGTAATAGACCAGCTTGGCCAGGTTTTCCGGCCCGATCAGCTCGGCGAAAAGCTCATCGGTGCGGATGTGGTCGATCAAGCGCTTGCCGTACTCGAGCTCGGCCACATCCCGGCACGTGTGCGTGATGATGACCTGCTCGTAATCCTCAAACGTCTGCGGGTCCCGCAGGAGCGAGGCAAAGGGCGCAAACCCGGTCCCGGTCGCAAAGAACCACAGCCGCTTGCCCGGCAGCAGCGCGTCATGCACCAGCGTGCCGACCGGCTTGGGGCGGAGGATCAGCTGATCGCCCGGCTGCACGTGCTGCAGCTTGGAGGTCAGCGGGCCGTCCTGCACCTTGATCGAGTAGAACTCGAGCTCCTCGTCCCAGCTTGGCGAGGCGATCGAATAGGCGCGCAAGAGCGGCTTTTGCTTGCCTGTCTTGGGGTCCGGCTCGCCCATCAGGCCGATCATCACGAACTCACCCGACCGGAACCGCAGGCTCGCAGGGCGCGTGCAGCGAAAGGAAAAGAGCCGGTCCGTCCAGTGCTCCACATGGGTTATCGTCTGGGCGTCGGGCATGGCTTTGACGGCGGTCTGGGTGTTCACGGGTGTTTGCTCGGTCATATGTGTCAACTTGGGGTTACACCCCGATGCCTTTCGATGTCACAGGTTCGGCGCCGTCTGTCAACGCGGCGCGGTGCCTTGGTTGGGTTTGAGGGGGTGCCTGGGAGGCCCCCGGATCAGGTCCGGGGCGGGGTTTTTGTGAGGCCCCGGATCAGGTCCGGCGCGCGGGGCGCCTGGGCGCACCCGTCCCGGGCTCGCCCCGGGGCCTCACCGCACATCACTCCCGCACACGGCTCTGATAATCATGCGCCTGCCAGTTCGCGCGGAAGAGCCATTCTCCCTCCGGCTGGCGCGCGGCCAACTCCTCGGAGATCTCCACCTCGTCAAACCCGCAGCGCCGCGCCATCGCATATTGATCCGAGATCACGTGCCCCTTCGCACGCAACCGGCCGGTGTAGCCCATCCGGCGCAAGCGCCGGGCCAGGGTGAACCCGCGCCCATCTGCGAAGGAGGGAAAGTCGATGCGGATCATCTCGGCGCCCAGCTGGCCCTCCAGCAGAGCCGGGTCCGTGTCAGAAGGAAGGTCCACCGCCGCTACGTCGTTCGCGGCCTCACCAAACGGGACGAAGGCGCCGTCAAAGGTTTCCGGGCCAAAGCCCGCGTCCGTCACAAGAATGCTCATTTCAAGCGCCTCTCTGCACTTTGCCGTTCACGATGTGGATGCCGCATTCGTCCTTGTCCGAGCCGCGCCAGCGCCCGGCGCGGGGGTCTTCGCCCTCCCGCGTGGCGGTGGTGCAGGGCGCGCAGCCGATTGAGCGGAAGCCTTCTGCCACCAAAGGGTGCCGGGGCAGGGCGTGGCGGTCCATGTAGCTGGCGACTTCGTCCGCGGTCCAGGTGGCGAGCGGGTTGATCGTCATGCCGCGCCCGCGCGCATCGGCGGCAAAGGTCTGCACCTTGGCCCGCTGCCCGCCGTGAAAGCGCTTGCGCCCGGTGATCCAAGCGTCGAACCCTTCCAAGGCGGCATCAAGAGGCGCGGTCTTGCGCAGTGCGCAGCAAGCGTCGGGGTTGGTCTGGTGCAAGGTCTTGTCCGCGTCCTCGGTGGCGTCTTTGTTGGTGTTGGGGCGCAGGATGCGCACATCCGTCAGGCCAAGCTCCGCCGCCACCTCGCGCTGGTAAGTCAGCGTCTCGGCAAAGAGCATGTCCGTGTCGACGAAGAGCACCGGCGTCTTCGGCGCGATCCGGCTGACGAGGTGCAGGATCACGACGCTGTCCGCGCCAAAAGCCGAGACCACTGCCGTCCGGCCCGCCGAGCGCCCGATCAGCACCGACGACAGCAGCGAAAGCGCCGCCTGCTCTTGATACGCAAGGTTCAGCGCGGCCGCTTGGGGCGCAAGGTTTGCTGCATGGATCATGCTGCCTTAGCCTTCTCTCCACCGTAGAGCGCCTCTTTGAAGGGCGCCATCCCGAGGCGGCGGTAGGCGGCGAGGAAGGTTTCCTCCGCGCTCTCCCGCACGTCCAGGTAGGCGTCGATCAGGCGCTCGATGGCGGGCACGATCTCGTCGTAGGAGAAACCGGGTCCGGTGCGTTCGCCGATGGTGGTTGTTTCGGTCCCGTCGCCGCCAAGCGTGATCTGGTAGGTCTCCACCCCCGCGCGGTCGAGGCCGAGGATGCCGATGTGACCGACGTGGTGGTGACCGCAGGCGTTGATGCAGCCCGAGATCTTGAGCTTGAGCGGGCCGATGTCTTGCTCGAGTTTCAACGCGTCGAAGCGCTCCGCGATCTTTTGCGCCACGGGGATGGAGCGGGCAGTGGCCAGCGCGCAGTAATCCATGCCGGGGCAGGCGATGATGTCGGAGATGAGCCCGAGGTTGGCGGTGGCAAGCCCCGCCTGCTGAAGCATCGCAAAGACGGCGGGCAGATGCGCACGCGGCACATGGGGCAGGATTACGTTCTGCTCGTGGGAGATGCGCAGCTCATCGTGGGCGTAGGTCTCAGCGATCTCGGCCATCACGCGCATCTGGTCGCTGGTCGCATCGCCGGGCGTTGCGCCGTGGGCTTTGAGCGAGATCGTGGCAATGGCGTAGCCGTCTTCTTTGTGGGCCGTTACGTTGGTGTCGACCCAGGAGCGGAAGAGCGGGTCGGCAGCGTAGGCCGTGTCAAAGGCATCTTCGGGCAGGGTTGCAAAGGCCGGGCCGGTGAAGTGCGTCTTGATCTCTTCGAGCAAGGCCATGTCGGCGCCGGCGTAGGTCGGCTTGATCGAGGCGAATTCGGCGGCGACCATCTCGCGGATGGTCTCGATGCCGGTCTCGTGCACGGTGATCTTGATGCGCGCCTTGTACTTGTTGTCGCGCCGTCCGAGCAGGTTGTAGACGCTCAGCACGGCCTCGACATACGGCAGCAGGTCCGCGCGCGGGATGAAGTCCGCGAGCACCTTGCCCACCATCGGCGTGCGGCCAAGTCCGCCGCCGACATAGATGCGGTAGCCGATCTCCCCATCAGAAGCGCCGTCTTTGCGGACGATCTGCACGGCGAGGTCGTGGGCCTTAAGCACAGCGCGGTCATTCTCTGACGCGCCCACGGCGATCTTGAACTTGCGCCCGAGGAACTGGAACTCCGGGTGGTCGGTGGACCATTGGCGCAAGAGCTCGGCGGTGGGGCGGGGGTCCTCGATCTCGTCCGCGGCAGCGCCCGCGAAGTGGTCGGAGGTCACGTTACGGATCGTGTTGCCGGAGGTCTGGATGGCGTGCAACTCCACCTCCGCCAGTGCATCGAGCATGTCTGGCACATCGCGCAGGGCGGGCCAGTTGAACTGGATGTTCTGGCGTGTGGTGAAGTGGCCGTACCCCTTGTCCCAGCGGTCGGCGATCATGGCGAGCTGCCGCATCTTGACGCCATTGAGGGTGCCGTAGGGGATCGCGACGCGCAGCATGTAGGCGTGGAGCTGCAGGTAGAGGCCGTTCATCAGGCGCAGCGGTTTGAACTCGTCCTCGGTCAGGTTGCCCGCGATGCGGCGCTCGACCTGGGCGCGGAACTGGCGGTTGCGCTCGGCGACAAAGGCGGTGTCGAAGGCGTTGTACTTATACATGTGCGTTCTCCTGCGCCTGTTTGCCGTGGAAATAGTTGGAGGGGCCGGTGCGGCGGAACTCCTCGCGGAAGTGCGTGGGCGTGCCATCGGGTGTGACGTCTGCGAGGTAGACGCCGACAACATCGCCGGTCCCGCGCTGTGCCTCGAGGAGTTGCAGCTCGGCGTCTGCCTCGTCGGTCAGGACCTCGGCCTCGGCCAGTTGACGCACCCATTGGCCGTTGGCATCCCGGTAGACCACGTCGCCCTCCAGGAGCGCGTTGGCGGTGATGACTTTGGGCGTAAAGGCCTTGGGCATGGGTGTCTCCTGCGCAGATGCAGCGTGTTTCTCACTAGACATATAGGAAATTATTCCGCATCAGGGCAGATGTGCGCAGTAAGATAGGAACGCTTGTTCTGCTATGCGCTGAATTGAGGCGTGGCAATACGCGGGAAAGGGAAAGTCGGAATGTCTGTTCGCATTGATGCGCTCGACCGGAAAATCCTCGGGGCCTTGCAGGCCGACGCGAGCCGGTCCCTCGATGACATCGCGCGGGAGGTGGGCTCGTCCAAGACGCCGGTGTGGAACCGGATTCGCAAGATGCGCGAGGCGGGGGTGATCAAGCAGCAGACGGTGCTGCTCGATGCCGAGGCGCTGGGGTTCGATGCCTGTTTCTACGTGCTGATCCGCACGTCGGAGCATGAGGCCGACTGGCAGCTGCGGTTCCTCGAGGCGCTGAACGCGCGCCCCGAGGTGCAGGAGGCGCACCGGCTGGCGGGCGACATCGACTATATCCTCAAGGTGCGTGTGCCGAATGCGCGGGCCTATGACGCGTTTTACCAGGCGCTGATTTCAGAGGTGAAGATCCACAACGTGACGGCGCTTTTGTCGATGGAGGAGATCAAGTCGACAACCGCATTGCCTTTGTGAGACGTGGCAGGGAGGGCTGTCTGCCCTCCCTCTGCCCTGCGGGCATTCACCCTCCCGAGGATATTTCTGGCCAGAAGAATTACATTTCTCAGTTTTGGGGGCCCGGGATTGTGAAGTCGGGGTCTGCGAGGGTGAAGCCGGAGAATTGGAAGCCGGGGGAGACGGTGCAGCCGACGAGGCTCCATGCGCCGGTGGTGCGCGCGGCTTGCCAGTGACCCGTGGGCACGATCACTTGCGGGCGGCCTTGGGAAAGGTCTGGGGTCAGCAGGTGTTCGGTATAGGGGCTGTCGTCCGTTGCGGAGAGCGACAGGATCAGCGGGGCGCCGGCGTAGTGGTGCCAGATTTCGACGGCGTCGACTTTGTGCCAGTGGCTGGCCTCGCCCTCTTTCAGCAGGAAGTAGATGGCTGTGCCGGAGGCGCGGGGTGTTTCGGTGCCCTCCCACGTCTGGCGGTACCAGCCGCCTTCGGGGTGGGGGCTGAGCCCGAGTTTGGCGATGATCTCGTCTGCGGTCATGTGCGGCACGCCTCGTAAGGTTCGGAACGATGTTTTGCGCGCCGGGGTTGGCAAGGCAACACCCTACAATCAGGAGACATGGTATGAGCTATTCAGAAGGCGACCGCGTGGAATGGGATTGGGGCGATGGCACGGCCTCGGGCAAGGTCGAAAAGACCTATACCCGGAAGATTACGCGCAAGCTGCAGGGCAGCGAGGTGACCCGAGACGGGTCGGATGATGATCCCGCGCTCTACATCGAGCAGGAGGACGGCGACGGCGTGCTCAAGCTCGCCTCTGAGGTGCGCAAGGCGTGAGCGTGGGCGGGCTCATCTACTATCCCGACGACCAACCGGGCATTCAGCGTCTGCGGCGGGGGCGGGGATTTTCCTACATCGCGCCCGACGGGACGACCATTGCGCGGGGCGCGGAGCGGGCGCGGCTGGAGGCGTTGGCCGTCCCGCCGGCCTATGAGGACGTGTGGATGAGCCCGGAGCCCGCCGGGCATTTGCAGGCGACAGGCCGCGATGCGCGGCGGCGCAAGCAGTACCGGTATCACCCCGACTGGGTGGAGGCGCGGGCGCGGGACAAGTTTGCGGAGCTTCCGGCCTTTGGAGCGGGGTTGCCACGTCTCAGGCGGCGCATCCTCCGGGATCTGAAAGGCGAGGCGGGTGAGCTGCATTTTGCTCTTGCGGCGGCAGCGGCGTTGATCGACAGGATGGCTCTGCGCGCCGGGACCGAAGCCTATGCGCAGGACAACGGGTCCTACGGTGCGCTGACCCTGCGGGACCGGCATCTGCGGCTCGAAGGGACGCGGGTGCGGCTCGATTTCACCGCCAAGGGTGGGCAGCGCGTGCGGCAGAGCCGGAGTGACCGGACCTTGGCCCGCGCTTTGGAGGCGTGCCAGGATCACGGCGGGGCGACATTGCTGAGCTATGTGTCTGGCGGGGAGGTGCGGCCTTTGCAGTCGGGCGCTTTGAACGACTACCTCTCCGAGCACACCGGGAGCGATGCGACGGCCAAGACCTTTCGCACATGGGCTGGCACGGTCGCGGCCTACGATGTCGCGCGGCAAGGTGGAACCAGCATCAAAGCGATGACCGAGGCGGCGGCAGAGCGGCTGCACAATACCCCGACCATTGCGCGTAACTCTTATGTGCATCCGGATGTCATCGCGCTTGCCGGGGCGGATGCGCAAGCTGTTGTCGATGTGCCGGATGGTTTGACCCAGGCCGAGGCCGGCGTGCTCAACTTGCTGGGTCAGTCGTAAATTGGAACATGCGCGCCTGCACTGCGTAGCAGGTCGCCAGTCAGGCGTGGATCGGGGGCGATCTCGATCTCTTGTTTGATAGGTGTGAACCCAGATTTTCGATAAAACCCAAGCGCCTGTGGGCTGTCGAGCGTGCAGGTGTGTACGTGGAACCTGCTGATGGGGCGGGCAAAGGCGCGCCGGATGGCCTCGCCCATCAAGGCGCGACCGAGGCCCGTGCCGACGGCGTCTTTCACCAGTCCGAAAAAGGCCAGCTCGCAGGCGCTTTCCTCGCGGAAGTCGAGTTCAAGAAGGCCAATTTGCCGGCCATCTTTGACGAGTGCGTAGGCTTCGTAGGCAGGGTCCTCCAAGATGTCGCGCAAAGCTTGGTCTGGGATTTGCAGCCGCGAGAACCAGAGCCAGTCCTCGCCGACAGCACGAAAGAGCGACCGATAGGTTTCAGGCTCGGTCGGGGCGGGGACCAGCGCGGCATCCGGGGGAAGCGGCGTGGTTTCCGGCGTGGTTCGCATCTCCAAGTAAGTCACCACGGTCGCCACCATTCCAGGCGGGACAGCGTGGAAACCGGGGGTGAGCGGAGGCGTCTCTGTCATGTCCATCTCGGGTTGAGTGTGGCCAATGTGCTGGCGGGGAGAGCGCCGCGCAAGGAGACTTCGCGCAGCGTGTCGGGCGTTGTCTTGAGCCCTCTTGTTATCCGGCTGCGTGGAAACCGTGCTGCCTCCTTGGCGGGTACGTAAAGCCAATCGCCCCGCCGCAGATGTGCGCCGCCTTGCTTGAAGTTGCCGGAGTTGGCGGGGGCGAGGTCGAGATGATCTTGCACCGCGTCGTAGAGTCGTCCCGCGTCGACCGTGAGCACCGCAATGGGCGTGTCGCGCGCGATGGAGGCGGCGAATTTGAGACCTTTTGCGTGCGGCCAGAAGAACACACGCGCATCGAGCTGCGTCGCCCAGCTTTCAGGCGTATGACCCTCGAGCACGTGATGTGCAGCTTTGAGCGCCTGCGTGATGGGCCGTTGATGATTGAGCATCGCGCCGGTCGGGAGGGTGATGCGCTCGGATCTTAACAGGATCGACGTAGGATCAACGCCAGCATCACACGCCAGCTCGTGTGCCGGTTTAAGCCCGCCTTCCTCGATCAAAGCCTGGTTGCCGGCGGCGGTGATGTGCACCACCGCGCCGCCCGTCAGCCGTTCGAAAAGCGCCCGGCTCAAGCCTTTAGCGCAGGATCGACCGCCCGGCGTAAACCGCCGTCTCGCCCAGTTGCTCTTCGATACGGATCAGCTGGTTGTACTTGGCCAGCCGGTCCGAGCGCGCAAGGCTCCCGGTCTTGATCTGACCGCAGTTCGTGGCGACGGCGAGGTCGGCAATCGTCGCGTCTTCCGTCTCGCCCGAGCGGTGCGACATGACGTTTGTGTAGCGCGCGCGGTGCGCCATCTCGACCGCCTGCAGCGTCTCGGTGAGCGTGCCGATCTGGTTCACCTTCACGAGCATCGAGTTGGCGCAGCCTTTCTCGATCCCGTCCGACAGGCGTGCTGGATTGGTCACGAAAAGATCGTCGCCAACAAGCTGCACCTTCCCGCTAAGCATGTCAGTCAAGGCCTTCCATCCGTCCCAGTCGTCTTCGGCCATGCCGTCTTCGATGGAGATGATCGGGTAGTCGTCGCAGAGCGCCGCCAGATAGGCCGCGTTCTCCTCAGACGTCAGCGTTTTGCCTTCGCCAGACAGCACATAGGCGCCGTCCTTAAAGTATTCCGTCGCCGCGCAGTCGAGAGCCAGGTGGATGTCGTCGCCGGGCTTGTAGCCGGCCTTTTCAATCGACTTGAGGATGAAATCCAGCGCATCGCGGGTCGACGAAAGGTTCGGCGCGAAGCCCCCCTCGTCGCCGATCCCGGTGCTGAGGCCGGCTGCCGAGAGCTCCTTTTTGAGCGTGTGGAACACCTCCGCGCCCATGCGCACAGCCTCGCGGATGGTCTCCGCCGCAACGGGCATGATCATGAATTCCTGGATGTCGATCGGGTTGTCCGCGTGCTCGCCGCCGTTGATGATGTTCATCATCGGCACCGGCAGGACATGCGCCGAGGTGCCTCCGACATAGCGGTAAAGCGGCTGGGTGGTGAACTCCGCTGCTGCCTTGGCCACCGCGAGCGACACGCCCAGGATCGCGTTCGCGCCAAGCCGCCCCTTGTTGGGGGTGCCGTCTAGCTCGATCATCGCGCCGTCGATGGCGACCTGCTCGCAGGCATCAAAGCCCACCAGCGCCTCGGCCAGCTCGCCGTTCACGCTTTCGACGGCGCTCAGCACACCCTTGCCGAGGTAGCGCGCCTTGTCGCCGTCCCGCTTTTCGACCGCCTCGTGCGCGCCGGTGGAGGCGCCAGACGGCACCGCCGCCCGCCCCATCGAGCCGTCTTCGAGGGTCACGTCGACCTCCACCGTGGGATTGCCCCGGCTGTCGAGGATTTCGCGGGCGTGGATGTCGAGGATGGTGCTCATGGCGGCGGCTCCGGTCGGCTGTTGGCTTTCGCTGCGTCATACGCCGCCTGACGCGCCGGGACAACCAGATGCGATAGCGCTAACGGCGCCCCCGCACCTTCCCCTCGCGCACAAACGCGTAGACGCCCGAGCCAACCACGATGGCCGACCCGACCAGCGTCCAGACATCCGGGCGCTCACCAAAGAGCAGTACACCGAGCGCCAACCCGAAAAGCAGCCGAGTGTACCGGAACGGGGAGACCGCCGAGACATCGCCCACCCGCATCGCGGAGGTGATGGCGAAATAGGCGCCAATCGTCGTGACAACGGTAAAGACCATCCACAGCCAATGCACCGGCAGCGCCCGGATCATTCCGTCCCCAAGCGGCAGCAGGATCGCGCCTGCGAGGATCAGCGCCGAAAACCCGAACGTCGCGAGCTGCAGATTGGCGATGCTCTTGGGCGCAGCCCGCGTCGCGAGATCCCTTGCGGCCAGCGACAGCATCGCGCCCACGGCAAACAAGGTTTCCGGCTCGAAGGCCGCCGTTCCCGGACGCAAGATCACCAGAACGCCGATCAGCCCGAGCGCAATCGCACTCCACCGGCGCCAACCCACAGCCTCCTGAAAGATCAGCGTGGCTCCAAGCGTCACCACCAGTGGCGCCGCCTGCAAGATCGCCGTGACCAGCGACAGGGGCGTGAGCGCCAACGCGGTCACCATGCACAGCGCCGCGAGCAGCTCCGCCACATACCGGATCAGCATCGCTGGCCGCGCCAGCTCAGGCGTCCAAAGCGGCAACCCCTTGGCCCGGGTCCACATCGCAAACCCGAGCGTGCCGCCAGCCCCGAGCCCCAGCATGATCTGCCCGACCGGCATCCCGAGGTTGGCCAGCGCCTTGATCCCCACATCCCCCAGCGCGAACCCCGCCATCGCGGCGATCATCCAGAGAATTCCTGTGAGGTTGTCGGTCATGCAAAGCCATCCACGCAACAGCTCAAGACCCCTACGCCCGGCCCGCCACCCGCACAAGGTCCCTACTTCTTCTGGCTACAAGTATCTCGGGGGGCCGTTCATTTGGCGCCATTGGTTCAAGCCCAATGGACGGCGGGCAGAGCCCCCAATAGTCAGACCTCTACACAGAAAATGCGTACGCATTTTCTGAGCCCCACCCAAGCCTCAAGACTTCCGCTTGATCCCGTAAAGCTCCAGCCGATGCCCGCGCAGGTCATACCCCAGCTTGGCAGCGATCTTTTCCTGCAGAGCCTCGATCTCCTCGTCCACGAATTCGATCACCTCCCCCGTAGACATGTCGATCAAGTGGTCGTGGTGGTCGCGCTCTGCATCCTCGTAGCGCGCGCGCCCGTCACCGAACTCGTGCCGCTCGAGGATCCCGGCCTCTTCAAAGAGCTTCACCGTCCGGTAGACCGTCGCAATCGAAATGCCGGGATCCCGCGCCGCGGCCCGCGCGTGCAGTTCCTCGACATCGGGGTGATCGTCGGACTCCTCGAGCACACCCGCGATGGTCCGGCGCTGGCCGGTCATGCGCAGGCCCTTGGCCTCGCAGCGCGCTGTAATCGTGTCGGTCATCTGCTCTCCACCCTCGTGCCGCTTATAGCCTTGCGCAGGCAGCGGAGACAACGCGTCAGGTGCCGCAAAAGGTGGCACGCACCACTTCTGCGTCCGCCGGCGGGCGGGTGTACTTGGCATCATCCGGCGTCTCGAAAGGCGTCGACAGCACCTTGTGCAAAGCATCAAACGGCGCGCGATCCCCGTCATAGGCGGCATTGATCGCCGCCTCGACCAGATGATTGCGCGGGATCACCGCCGGATTCGCCCGCGCCATGACCGCGTGCGGATCCGCTTCACCGGCCACCCGCTCGGACCACCGCGCCTCCCACGCATCGAAGGCCGCAGGATCGAGGAACTGATCCCGTGCCTTGTCAGTCGCCAAGGCCCGGAACGTATTGGTAAAGTCCGCGTGCCCCTCCGCCATCAGCGTCAGAAAGTCTTCGATCAACGCCTGATCCTCCGCCACGGGTGAGGCCAGACCAATCTTCGCCCCGAACCGCGCCCGCCACTCCCGCTCGATCTTCACAGGCATCGCATGGATCGCAGCCGTGAACGCCTCGATGGCCGCGTCTTCCTCCGACATCAAAGGCACCAAAGCCGTCGCCAGCTGCGCCATATTCCACACGATGATGCGCACCTGGTTGGCGTAGGCGTAGCGGCCCGTGTGGTCGATCGAGCTGTAGACCCTGTTCGGGTGATAGGTGTCCATAAAGGCGCAGGGCCCGTAGTCGATCGTCTCCCCCGAAATCGTACAATTGTCGGTGTTCATCACGCCATGGATGAAGCCCAGCGACATCCACTGCGCCACCAGCCGCGCCTGCGCGTCGATCACATGGGTGAGGAAGGCGAGCGGGTCTTCGGCCCCCGGCGCATGCCTGTCCACGGCGTATTCATAGAGCGTCTGCAAATGGTCGTACTGCTGGCGCGCGGCAAAGACCTGAAAGGTCCCGACCCGCAGATGGCTCGCCGCCACACGCGTCAGCACCGCCCCCGGCAGCCCCACCTCCCGCTGCACCCGAGCCCCCGTTGTGACAATCGCCAGCGCCCGTGTCGTCGGCACACCCATCGCGTGCATCGCCTCCGAAACGAGGTACTCCCGCAGCACCGGACCCAGCGCCGCGCGTCCGTCGCCGTTCCGCGAATAGGGCGTCTGGCCCGAGCCTTTAAGCTGTACGTCGTAGCGCGCCCCGTCCGCCAAGACTTCACCCAAGAGCAAGGCACGTCCGTCGCCAAGTTGCGGGTTGAAGTGCCCGAACTGATGCCCCGCATAAAGCTGCGCCAGCGGCGCCGCGCCCTCTGGCACGACGTTTCCGCCAAAGACCTCCGCCTTGTCTTGAATGTCGTTCAGCCCCAGCTGCGCACCCAAAGCCTCATTCCACTGAAAGAGCTTTGGCTCCGGCACCTCCGCCGCTTTCTGCCGTGCGTAAAACGCCTCCGGCAACGCGGCATAGCTGTTGTCCCAGACCGCCATGGCTCAGAGCATCCGGGTCATCAGCGCGTAGCGCTCGCGCATCTGGAACTTGGCCCGAGCGTAGAGCTTTTGCGCCCCCGCGTCCTCCCGGTCGACCTCGAGGTGCATCGCCCGCACGCCCGCCGCTGTCAGCGTCTTGGACAGATCCGCAATCGCCTCCGTCGCGATCCCGCGGCCGCGCACGGGCTTGCGCAGGTAAATCTCGTCGAGAAAGCAATCCATCCCGCCGAACTCCACCGACCACCCGAAGGTCACCACCAGATACCCCATCGGCGCCCTTGCCGGTCCAATCAGATACGCCGCCCCCAGCACCGGCCCGTCATCGGGTGCCAGCAGCGGCGCAATCCCAGCCGCCCGGCTCTCCACAGTACTCTCGATCCCCGCCTCGGCGTGCATCGCCTCCACCAGCGGCAAGAGTGCGTCCAGATGCCCTTCGCGGGCCAGATGCAGCTGCGCACTCATAGGCGTGCCAGCCGTTCGGTGAGGAGGGCGAAAAAGCCGTCGGCGTCGATGTCCCCCATGAAGAGCGCGTTCGGGGTGCGGTCCGTGACGCGCCACCAGTCGGCGACGGTCATGCCCATGGTCAGCTCCGAAGTCGTCTCGATCTCGACGTTGATGTGCCGGCCCGAGAAGAGGTCTGGCTTGATGAGATACGCGGTCACGCAAGGGTCGTGCAGGGGCGCGCCTTGGGAGCCGTATTTCTCCTTATCGAAGCGCTCGAAGAAGTCCGTCATCTCCGCCACCGCCACGCCTGCGCGGTTGCCCAAGGCTCGGAAAGCGTCGTTGCGAGGCTTGGTGACCAGCGCCTTGTGCGTGACGTCGAGGGGCATGACCACAAGCGGCACGCCGGATTTGAACACGATGTCAGCGGCTTGCGGGTCCACATAAATGTTGAACTCCGCCGTTGGGGTGATGTTGCCAACCTCGAAATAGGCGCCGCCCATGAGGACGATCTCCTGCACGCGGGCCACGATGTCGGGCGCGCGGGTGAAGGCTTCGGCGATGTTCGTGAGTGGTCCCAGGGGGCAGAGCGTGACGGTGCCCGGTGCTTCGGCGCGCAGGATATCGATAATCGCGTCGACGCCGTGTTTGGGGTCGAGCTGCATCGTCGGCTCGGGCAGGTCGGGGCCGTTGAGGCCGGTCTCGCCGTGCACGTGCTCGGCGGTGACGAGGGGCCGGCCCATGGGCTTGTCGCACCCGGCGTGGACCGGGACGGAGGTCATGCCCGCCAGCTCGCACACCTTGAGCGCGTTTTTGGCGGTGAGCGCGAGGGGCACGTTGCCCGCGACGACCGTGATCGCGACGACATCGATTTCGTCCGGTGAGGCGAGCGCGAGAAGCATGGCGACGGCGTCGTCCTGGCCCGGGTCGGTGTCGATGATGATCTTGCGCGGCGCCATGGCGATCTCCTTTGGCGGCAAGATGGGGCAGCGTGCGGGTGGGTGCAAGCGATGGTGTGGACCGATGCGCGGAGCTGCGCCGGGTCACGTTGGGCGCTACGCGAGCGCATCGGCGGGCCCTGGACCGGCGATCCTAACGGGCGTTCTGGTGCGCTTTATAATGGCCAAGTCCGCATGAGGTTTGAGCGTTGCGTTGACGTCAGACGTATCGCCGGGCCTGGGGAGGGCCCGTCGATGCGCCGGGCACCTTTGGTGCTATTCCGCGCTCGCTTTTGGTCTAACCGTGCTCATCCGCTTTCACGGCACCTGCGAGGGTCGCGTAGCTTAGGCGAGCACCATCGTTCGGCTCCGTACGTGGGCTTTTCGGCTAATCGCGCTCTTCCGCTTTCACGGCATCCCAGAGGGCGTCGAGCTCTTCGAGGCTCTTGTCCTCGGGGCGGGCGCCGGTGGCGGCGAGGCGGTCTTCGATGGCGTTGAAGCGGCGGGTGACCTTGGCGTTGGTGCGGCGGATGGCGGTCTCTGGGTCGACGCCGAGGTGGCGGGCGAGGTTGGCCATCACGAACATCAGGTCGCCGAACTCGTCCTCGATCCTGTTCGGGTCGGCAGAGCCTTTGACCTCGGCCAGCTCGCCCGCTTCCTCGACGACCTTGGCCATCACGTCATTCACGTCGCTCCAGTCGAACCCCACGCGCGCCATGCGCTTTTGCAGCTTCACCGCGCGGGTCATGCCGGGAAGGCCCATGGCCACGCCGTCGAGCACGCGGGTCTCGCCGCGGCGTGCGCGCTCGGCGGCCTTTTGCGCCTCCCAGTCGCGGGTCTGCTGCTCGGCACTCTTGGCGTTGCTCTCGGTGCCGAAGACATGCGGGTGGCGGTCGACCATCTTGGTCCCGATCCTGGACGCGACGGAGTGGAAGTCGAAGAGCCCTGCCTCCGCGCCGATCTGGGTCTGGTAGACGGTTTGGAGGAGGAGGTCGCCCAGCTCTGCCTCGAGGTCCTGCATGTCGCCTCGGTCGATGGCGTCGGCGACTTCGTACGCCTCCTCGATCGTGTAGGGGGCGATGGTCGCGAAGGTCTGCTCGACATCCCAGGGGCAGCCTGTCTCAGGGTCACGCAGGCGGCGCATGATCTCCAGAAGGCGGGGCAGGCCGCCGTTTTTGTCACGGATATCGGCGTCGATGTCAGCGTCGTGCATTGCGTTGGCCTTGCGAGTCGGGTTTGGCTGGCAGGGTAGTCGCAGAGAGGTCGCTGTCCATGCCCGTCATCAACCGCATCGCTGGGTTCGCCGAAGAGATGAAGACCTGGCGCCGGCACCTGCACACCATTCCCGAGCTGCAATTTGCGTTGCACGACACCGCGGCTTTTGTGAAGGAGCGGCTTGTGGAGTTCGGGATCACGGAGATCCACGAGGGCATTGCCGAGACCGGGATCGTGGCGATCATCGAGGGGCGCGGCGACGGGCCGACGATTGGTCTGCGCGCCGACATGGATGCGCTGCCGATGACGGAGACGACAGGGCTGCCCCATGCCTCCACCCGCGCGGGCGCGATGCACGCCTGCGGGCATGACGGGCATACGACGATGCTTTTGGGGGCGGCAAAGTATCTGGCGGAGACGCGCAATTTCGCGGGCCGGGTGGCGTTGATCTTTCAGCCCGCCGAAGAGGGCGGTGGCGGCGCGGGCGTGATGGTCGAGGAGGGCATCATGGAGCGCTTCGACATCGGCGAGGTCTACGCGCTGCACAATGTACCGAATGTGGAGGAGGGGAGTTTCTTTACCACGCCGGGGCCGATCATGGCGGCGGTCGACACGTTCCACATCGACATCGAGGGGGTTGGTGGCCACGGGGCTTATCCGAATGAGACATGTGATCCGGTGGTGGCGGCCTGCGGGATCGCGACGGCGATCCAGACGATTGTCTCGCGCAATCGGCATGGGCTCGGGGATCTGGTGGTCTCGGTGACGCAGATTCACACGGGCTCGACGGACAATGTCATTCCGGGCACGGCGTATATGAATGGGACGATCCGCACGTTTGATGCAGAGGTGCGGCAGATGGTGCGGGACCGGCTCGAGGCGATCTGTGCGGGGCAAGGCGCGTCTTATGGCGTGACGGCGAAGCTCAGGATCGAGGACGGGTATCCGGCGACGGTCAATGATCCGGGCAAAGCGGCTTTTGCCGCGGAGGTGGCGCGGGACCTGGTGGGTGCGGACCGTGTGACTGATGATGCCAATCGGGAGATGGGGGCGGAGGATTTTGCCTACATGCTCGAGGCGCGGCCGGGGGCCTATCTGTTCCTGGGGCAGGGCCCGGGAGCCGGGCTGCACAACACCGGGTATGACTTCAACGATGCGGTGGCGCCTTTGGGGGCGTCGTTCTTTGCCCGGGTCGTGGAGACGGCGCAGCCTGTGGGGTAACGGTGGGCTGCGCCCACCTTACAGGAGATGTGGTGACGGCAGTGCCCACCTTACGGGGTGGGAGATTGTGGCTGGCCGGCCCTCCGGGGGGAGTTTTTCTGGGAAGATGAAGCTGGAGGGGGTTCTGCGGTTTTCTTTGGGCATGGGCGGGTTATGTCACATGGCATGAGATTGCTGAGTATTTTGATCCTCGCGGTGTTGGCCTTTGCGCTTTATGTGCGGCTGGCGCCGAGCAACCCCGATCAGTGGCATGCCACGCCCACGCAAGTGGATGACACGGATATGGCTGGGGGGGTGGTGCGGGTGCTGACGGCGCCGCGTGAGGATTTCGAGCGGCTGGACGGGATCATTCGCGCCACGCCGCGGACAGAGGTGCTGGCGGGGTCGGTAGCCGAAGGGCAGGTCACCTATGTGACCCGCTCGCGTGTGTGGGGGTTTCCCGACTACACCACGGTGGATTACGCGCAGGGGCGGCTGCGCGTCTTTGGCCGTTTGCGGTTCGGGCAGGCGGACCTAGGAGTCAACGCCGCCCGCATCGACGGCTGGCTGGCTGAGCTGCGCGCCGGCTGAGGACGACAGGCAGCCGGTCGAGATCTCGCGCCACATGGGCGAGTTCAGCGACATCTGGCATTGCGCCATGAACATGCGCCCATCCACTTGCAGACAGGTCATCTGGCCAAGCTCGACGCGCGCGCCGGTGCGGTCGGTGCAGTAGCATTCGACGGTTTTGCCCGAAGGCGAGGTGACGTCCGACAAGGCTGTGCCGGCGATCAGGGTGAAGGCGGTGCAGGTCAGGATATGTCTCATGTTGCGAGAGTAGCACGGGCCACCGGGCTTGACCAAGGACAGGTTGTCGCCCATGTGCTGGGCGCATGATCCCCGCAGACACCCTCCGCCAGATCACCGAGCGTTTCGAGTTTCTCGAGGCGGCGATGTCGGGTGGTTTGGATGGGCAGGACATTGCGGTCCTTGCCAAGGAGTATGCCGATCTCAAGCCGGTGGTGGCGCAGATCGCCGCCTATCAGCGGCTTAGGAAGGATCTGGCTGAAGCCGAGGAGATGCTGGGCGACCCGGACATGGCGGAGCTTGCGCGCGAGGAGCTTCCCGCGCTCAAGGTGGCGCTACCGGAGGCGGAGCATGCGCTGCAGCTGGCGCTCCTTCCCAAGGACAGCGCGGATGCGCGGCCTGCGATGATCGAGATCAGGCCCGGCACGGGCGGCGAGGAGGCAGCGCTTTTTGCGGGTGATCTGTTGCGCATGTACCAGCGGTTTGCCGAGGCGCGGGGGTGGAAGTTCGACGTGCTCGAGGAGCAGATGACGGAGCTGGGCGGGATCAAGGAGGTCACCGCGCATGTTACCGGGCAGGACGTCTTTGCCCGGCTCAAGTTCGAGAGCGGCGTGCACAGGGTGCAGCGTGTGCCGACCACGGAGAGTGGCGGGCGCATTCATACCTCGGCGGCGACGGTGGCGGTGCTGCCGGAGGCTGAGGACGTGGACATCGAGATCCGCAACGAAGACATCCGCATCGACACCATGCGCTCGTCCGGGGCGGGCGGGCAGCACGTGAATACGACCGATTCGGCTGTTCGGATCACCCATATGCCGTCGGGGATCGTCGTGACCTCGAGCGAGAAGAGCCAGCACCGCAACCGCGAGATCGCGATGCAGGTCCTGCGCACGCGGCTCTATGATCTGGAGCGTTCGCGCATCGACGCCGAACGGTCCGAGGACCGCGCGGCACAGGTCGGCTCGGGCGACCGGTCCGAGCGCATTCGGACCTACAACTTCCCGCAAGGCCGCATGACGGACCACCGGATCAACCTGACGCTCTACAAGCTCGATCAGGTGATGCAGGGTGACCTCGACGAGGTGATCGACGCGCTGACGGCGGATGCACAAGCGCGCCAGCTTGCGGCGATGGAGGCATGACCGCAGGACAGGCGCTGGCAAAGGCGGCCGCGCAGCTGGCGGAGGCCGGTGTGCCGGAGGCGTCTCGCGATGCGCGCAAGCTGTTGGCCTTTGCCGCCGGAGTTGATGCGACGCGGGTGACTTTGATGGCACCGGACGATCTACCGCAGAGCGTGGCGCAGCGGTTCGACACGCTCGTCGCCGAGCGCGCGGCGCGGCGACCGGTCAGCCACCTCACCGGCAGCCGCGCGTTCTACGGACGGGATTTCCAGGTCACACCCGATGTGCTCGACCCCCGGCCCGAGACCGAGACACTGGTGGAGGCGGCACTGGCGCAGCCCTTTGCCTCCGTCCTCGATCTCGGCACGGGCTCGGGTGCGATCCTCGTCACGCTCCTCGCCGAACGTCCCGGCGCCGTCGGCACCGGCACGGACCTCAGCGAGGCGGCTTGCCTTGTCGCGAGCGCCAACGCGGTCACGCACAGGGTCGCACAGCGCGCCGAGATCATCGCCACCCACTGGGATCACGGGATCGCGGGACCCTACGATCTGATCGTCTCGAACCCGCCCTACATCGCCGCGACCGAGATGGAGCATCTCGCCCCCGAGCTCGCCTACGAGCCGCGTATGGCGCTGACGGACGGGCGGGACGGGCTGACCGCCTATCACGCGATCGCGCTTGCAGGCACGCGGCACCTGGCGCCGGGCGGGACAATCCTTGTCGAGATCGGGCCGACACAGGCGCGTGCTGTCGCCGCGCTCTTTGCCGCCCAGGGCTTTGCCACGAACGTGCTCACCGACCTCGACGGGCGCGACCGCGTGGTGCGCGCCGTGCAAACCCCCGCCTGACCGTTCAAAATACGCGAAAAACGCGCAATCGGGCGGTTTTGCCCTTGCCCCACGGCGGCTGGCGTGCTTTCACGCCTCTATCAGGTCGACATGGGACGCTGCTCCGCGACCCGCCCTGATGCCTCCCGACGCCCCGGCCGCTGCACCGCACGACGCTTGGGACAGTTGAACGCAACAAGGCTGCCTTTTCGCATGAGATCATCCAAGTCCCGTTCGCGGAACAAGAACAACCGAAACAACAATCGGTCGGTCGGCAATGTCGTGAACCGTGTCTTCGACAGCTCCGGCCCCGAGGGCAAGGTGCGCGGCACGCCGCAGCAGATCATCGACAAGTACAACCAGCTCGCCCGCGATGCGCAGCTTGCCGGCGACCGGGTCGCCACCGAGAACTTCCAGCAGCACGCCGAGCACTACCTGCGGATGCTGAGCGAAGCGCAGCGCGAGCAGGAGGCCCGCCGCGAGGAGCAGGAGCGCCAGAACCGCGAACGCCAGGCGCAGCGCGACCGCGAGCGCGCCGAACGGCAGGAGCGCGAGGCGAACCAGCCGGCCGAGCCGGCTCAGGACGCAGCCCCGCAGGACCCGTCGGAGGCGCCGCAACCGGACGTGATCGACACCTCGAGCGAGGGCGAGGACAGCAACGTCGTCGACACGCCCGAAAATGCTCCCGACAAGCCCAAGCGCCGCGCGCCGCGCAGCCGCAAACCCAAGAAGGCCGCCAATGATGGGGGGGATACGCCTCCCGCCGATGTGCCCGCAGGCGGTGAAGAAACGCAAAACGCCGCCGAATGACGCCGCTCCCTCAGGGGCTGTCACAAGGGCTTGGCCACTTCACACCGCGCACGGATCGGGACGCCGAGGTCTGGGACCGGATCACCCGGTTCGTTGCATCCGAGCCGCGCGCGTTTACCCGCGATGCGACGATCGGCGGTCACGTCACGGCCTCCGCGTTTCTGCTTTCTCCCGACCGCAGTGCAGTGCTCCTGACACACCACCGCAAGCTCGGCCTCTGGCTGCAGCTCGGCGGGCATTGTGACGGCCACACCAGCACCGCCGAGACCGCGCTCCGCGAGGCGCAGGAGGAAGGCGGCCAATCCTCGCTCACCCTCTTGCAGCACACCGTCTTCGACATCGACATCCACCAGATCCCGGCCACGGCCAGGGAGCCGGCCCATCTACACTACGACGTACGCTGGCTCTTCGGCGCGGCGACATGGGACACACACGTTTCAGACGAAAGCCACGCGCTCGCTTGGGTGCCGCTGGGCCGCCTCGAGGAAAAGACAACCGAGCCCTCGATCCTCAGGATGCGTGATCTGCTCTAGCCTTTCAGCGCGCGCGCCAACGCACAGAACGCCTCCAGCGACACCTGTTCGGCCCGCTCCGTCGGTGGAATGCCCACACTCTCCAGCACATCCTCGATCTCCGGGTGCAGCCCCTTGAGCGCCGCCCGCAGCATCTTACGCCGCTGGTTGAACGCGCGCGCCACGACCCGCTCCAGCATCGCTGCATCCGCCGGAAACCGCGGCGCCGGCAGCGCCTCGAGATGCACCACCGCGCTCGCCACCTTCGGCGGCGGGGTAAAGGCTTCGGGCGGCAGCGTCACCGCAATCCGCGCCTCGCACCGCCACTGCGCCAAGAGCGCGAGCCGGCCATAGGCCTTGGTCCCCGGCTGCGCCACGATCCGCTCGGCCACCTCGCGCTGAAACATCAGCGTCAGCGAGGCCCAGTAGGGTGGCCACGCCTCCGGCGTCAGCCAGCGCACCAAAAGCTCCGTTCCGACATTATACGGCAGGTTGGCCACGACCTTCACCGGCGCCCGCAATTGCGCCAGCACATCGACCTCCAGCGCGTCGCCCTCGATCACCTCGAGCCGCCCGGGATACGCCTCTGCGATCTCCGCCAGCGCCGGCAGGCACCGTGCATCCTTTTCCACCGCCAGCACCTTGCGCGCGCCCGAGGCCAAAAGCCCCCGCGTGAGCCCACCCGGCCCGGGTCCGATCTCGAGGACATCCGCGCCCGTCAGATCCCCCGCGGCCCGCGCGATCTTGGAGGTCAGGTTCAAGTCCAGAAGAAAGTTCTGGCCAAGCGCTTTCTTTGCACTCAAACCATGCGCCGCAATCACCTCACGCAGGGGCGGAAGCGCATCAATCGCCATGCGTCTTCATCTTCCCAAATAAACTCAAATCCCGCCCCCGGCCATCCGCGCCGCCATCCGCAGTGCCGCGATCAGCGAGGTCGGCTTTGCCACGCCCTGACCCGCGATGTCATAGGCGGTGCCGTGGTCGGGTGAGGTCCGCACGAACGGCAATCCCAGCGTCACGTTCACACCGCGGTCGAAATCCAGCGTCTTGATCGGGATCAGCGCCTGATCGTGGTACATGCAGACCGCCACGTCATAGCGCGCGCGGGCGGGCGCGTGAAACATCGTGTCCGCCGACAGCGGCCCAGCGATGTCGAACCCTTCGGCGCGCAGCTTGTCCAGTACAGGCGCGATCACGGTGATTTCTTCATGCCCCATCTTGCCACCCTCGCCGGCATGGGGGTTGAGCCCGGCGACCGCAATCCTGGGTGCCTCGATGCCGAAACGCGCAGCGAAGTCGCGCGCGGTGAGGCGCAGCGTCTCTTCCAGAAGCGCGGGCGTCAGTGCCGCCGGCACCTCGCTCAAAGGGATGTGGATCGTCACCGGCACCACGCGCAGCGCGTCACAGGCGAGCATCATCACCGACCGCGCGCCGCTTCCGGCAAGCGCAGCGAGGTACTCGGTGTGACCGGGGTAGGCAAAGCCCGCACCGTCCTGCAACGCCTTCTTGTTGATCGGCGCGGTGCACACGGCGGCGGCCTCTCCGGTCTGAACCAGCTCCACCGCCCGGGCGATAACGTCGATCACACCTTGCGCATTGCGCGGATCGGGCGTGCCGGGCGTCGCCTCGGCGGCAAAGTCATGGCGCAAGACCGCGAGATGATCTGCTGCGACGTCCAAGGCATCGCGCGGCGAGGAGATCTCTGACACTGCCGTCCCGGCCGGCAAATGCCGCGGGTCCCCGATCCACGCAAAGGGCTGCTCTCTACCCAGAGCCGCGCGCGCGGCCACGGCCAGCTCCGGCCCGATCCCGGACGGGTCCCCGCAGGTCAGCACGACCACGGGTGCGGAATTGCTCATTCGCGGATCCGGGCTTCGGCGCGCAGTTGCTCGAGGTAGCTGTCGGCCAGCGTCGCCAGACGCCGGTTGCGCAACCCCAGCGCGATCTCGTCGCGAGAGGTGTCCTCCACCCCTTCGTCGAGCTCCGGCAGCGTTGCGCTGCGCCCGCAGAGCATCAGCAGCATGAGCGCCTGACCGTCCGAGCGCGTCAGCGTGTAGGAGGTCTCGCCCGGGTCGAGCTTCGACAGCTCAAAGGCGATGTCCGTCGGGATCTGGTCCGGCGTGCGCGACACGCGCTCCAGCCGGTCCTCCGGCAGGCCGCGTGCCACCCCGTAAAGGTCGTCACAATTGTCGATGCGGCGGCTGATGCGCCGCGCCTCCTGGATCGTGGCTTCGGTGCGCCCGCCGGGCAGGTAGAAGGCGGCATACTCGATCGCGGCGTAGCTCGGCGCGGAATAGGGCCCTTCCTCGATCCCGCGCAGCTGGAAGAGCGCCACGGCATTCGGGATCGGCAACGGATCGGTCACCTCCCCGCGCGACAGCGACAGGATGATCGGCTGCAGGGCAGGCGGCAAGTCGCTCAGGTTCTGCCAGGGCAGCTTGCCCCCTGCCCGGCGCGAGGGCGTGGCCGAGAACCGGCGGGCATAGCGCGAGAATTCCGCCTCCGAGGTGGAGGCCGAGACCTGTTGCGCAATCGCGTTCACACGCGCGGCCTCGCGGGGCGGGGCGGGGATGATGATCTCGGAGATCAGGACGCGGATGTTGCTCTGCCCGCCCGAGCGGTTCAGCGCCCGGTCGATCTCCCCGTCGGAGGGGCGGGAGCGGTTGCCGAAGCGCTGCTGGACCAAGATGCGCCAGCTGAGGCCGGCCTCGACAAAGTCGCGGAAGGTTTGCGGGTCCACGCCGCTGCCTTCGAGGGCGGCCACGAATTCCTCGCGGGTCAGGTTGGCGCGGCCTGCAAATTCGGACATGCCGTCGAGGATGTCCTGGTTGCTCGGGCGCACGCCGGCGTTCCGCGCCGCCTGCAGGCGGAGGCGGTCGTCGATCAGCTGCTGGCGCGCCACATCAGCTGGATTGCCCGGCGCGCGCAACAGCGTCACGAAGCGCTCGCGCTGCTGCAGATCGTAGAACGTGATCGCGCTGTCGTTGACCTGGATCGCGGTGGAAAAGGCGTTCTGCGCAAGCGCCGCGCCCGCCAGCAACAAGACAAGCAGCGCCGCTACAACCGTCTCGATAAACCGAAGGGGGGCAAAGGTCTGGGGATGTCTCATTTCCGGCAGCTCCTCGTGTACGCGCCTGCGTTTCCTCCGGTGCTGAAGCCTTTTAGGGCGACCGTCAACCCGAAGGATGTGGACGGGTCGGCATTTGACGAGGAGGTGAACCGGCGCTTGGCGCTGAAGTCTACCTCGACGCATTCGTTGCGGTATCCGATCCCGGCCTCGGCGCGGGCGAACTGGTCCGAGACGAGATCGTATCGGAAATCCGTCGAGAGCGTCCAGTTGCGGCTGACCCGGTAGGCGCCGTCGAAGGTCCATTCGGAGATGGTGT
The DNA here is from genome assembly GCF_052825805.1 of Pseudaestuariivita sp. Taxonomy (NCBI): domain Bacteria; kingdom Pseudomonadati; phylum Pseudomonadota; class Alphaproteobacteria; order Rhodobacterales; family Paracoccaceae; genus Pseudaestuariivita; species Pseudaestuariivita sp. The sequence continues at coordinate 333,297 of NZ_JBRBVB010000015.1, forward strand.
CGGGCCGGTCCTCGTCCGTGTCCGCTCCGAGCAGGACATAACCCGCGCCGATGTCGAACCGGTCGGTGTTGTAGGCCGCGCGCGCCTCGGCCTTGGCAAAGCGCTGGTCGGCGTCGAGAAGCCCGCGTGCGGTCAGGCCGAACCCTTGGTCCCAGGCGACTTGCCCGGCGATCAGCCAGTTGGAGCTGGCGCCCTCGAGCCCGGACGTGGCGGAGAAATCGGCATCCGCCTCCTCGCGGAAGACCCGGCCCACGGTGAGCCCTGCGTGCCAGCCATCGGCGGCCTTCGCGCGCCAGCGCAGGCCCAGGGCGGCTTGTGCGCCCCGCTCGCGGCGGTCGGCAGCCGGAAAGCGGCTGAGCGACAGAAGGTTGCCCTCGTCGAACTCGACGCGGTCGCTTTCGTCATTGGCGGTGTTGGGACGGTCACCGCCCGCCCAGCCGATCATCGCCACAGGCTCTATCAGGTGCATCGTGCCGCCCGCCGTGCGCGCCATCAGAGGCCAGCGCAACTCGACCGCGGCGGCGGGGGTGAGCGTGTCGGTGCGGTAGTCGGCGGTGCTGTCCTGCCAGGTCTGCACCGCGTCAAACGCCAGCCCGCCCGTGAGCCCCAGCCGAAGGCCCATCGGCAGCGTCCAGCGCTTCTGCCAGCTCAGATCGCCGGTGATCCGCGCCACGTCGCGCCCGTCCACGTCCACCTCGGACCAGCGGTAATGCGCGTGGCTCGCCAGACCCAGCCGCAGCTCCCCGCCGCGCGGACCGCCGGGGAAATACCGCCGCTCATAGGTCATGTCGGCGGCGATCGACGGGATCAGCGAGTTGTCCTCGCCGGCGCGCAGGCTCTGGTAATGCGTCAGCCGCGTGTCGAAGAACGCATCGCGCTTGACCCGCGTCAGGGCGATCTCGCTGTCGAGGCGGCTCTTGCCGCTGTAGTCGTAATCCTCGAGATACGTGCGGTCGTTCACCGCCTCGATGTCGAACGTCAGCGTGTAGTCGCGCGGCAGGGCAAACGCGCCCTCTCCAAAGAAGTAGCCCCGCAGATCCGTGCTGAGCGTGTCGCGCGAGACCGCGCCGTTGAACTCGACGTCCCCGCGCCGGAATGCCTGCCTGTAGCGCAGCTCGAGCGTCGTCGTCTCGACCGAGACATAGGGCGTCACGGTCAGGTCCTTGTGATCGCCGATGGGGATGAAGTACGGCAGCTTGAGCCCCAGCCCGAGCAGCGACGTCTGCCGGATCGAGGGGATCAAAAAGCCCTGCGCGCGTTTCAGCGTCGGGTCCGGCAGGCGCAGGCGCGGCAGGTAGAACACCGGCACGTCGAGCACGCGGAACTGCGCGTCGTCAAAGTAGATCTGCCGTTCTTCCTGATCGTGCACCGCGCGTTTGGCGCGAATTTGCCAAAGCGGCGTCTCGTTGGGTCCGCACACCTGGCAGGAGGTCGCGGCCACCTTGCTCAACTGCGTGTAGCGTCCGCCCACCCGTTGCAGCTGCACGGCGGCCAGTTGCAGCTGCTGGTTCAGCACCAGCCGCGCGCCGTTCAGGATCCCGTTCTCTAGGCTCTGATCGAGCTCCGCCTGATCCGCGATTAGGATGGTGCCCCCCGGCTCCTCGATGCGGATGGGGCCGGTGATGGTGATGCTGTCGGTGCTGCGGTCATAGACGATCTGGCTGGCGGTGATCAGCGTGCCGTCCTGCAGCGCCTGCACGTTGCCGGTTGCGATAAGCCGCGTGTCCCCTTCGAGAAAGACGCTGTCAGCAACCAGCACCGCCGTCTCGGACGGCAAGCTGTCCCTCGCCTGCAAAGGTGCGCTCAGAAGGCAGAGCGCGAGGAGACCCGCCAAAAGACGCCGCATCTACCCGTCCTCCGATCGCAGGATCAGGCCCGTGGCCAAAAGGATCGAGGCCGCAGGCGGCGCCCAGGCCGCCATCACGGGATCAAGCTGGCCGTTCTCGCCCAGGATCTGCGCAAAGTTGCGAATGTAATAGAGCCCGAACCCCAGCATCACCGCCGAGAGTACCGCGACACCCGTGCCGCCAAACCGCGTGTGGCGCATGGTAAAGGCAGCGCCCACCAGCACCATCGCGACGAGGAAGAACGGCCGCGCCATCTCCATATGGAACCACACCCGGTGGCGGTTGGCGCTGAACCCGGCCTCTTCGAGCCGGTTGATAAAGGCCGGCAGGTCCCAGACCGGCACCGCTTGCGGCGCGCCAAGGCTGTCGAGGATGCGTCCGCGTGTGAGGGTCGAGGCCAGCTCGAACTCTTCGAACACCCGCGCGCCCTCTTCGGGATTGCCGAGCGCGCCGATGGGCCAGATCTTCCCGTCCTCCAGCTGCCAGGCGCCCGCGATCAGCGTCGCCCGTGCCGCCTCGACGCGCTGCACCGGACCGCGTCCGGGCGCGTAGGTGAAGAAGCTGACGTCATAAAGCACCGCCGCATCCGGGCTGGCGCGGCTTGCACGGATCACCGTTTGCCCGGTCGCATCGCCTTGCCGCAGCCAGAGCCCTTCGGACCCGATGGAAAACGTGTCCGAGCCGCCGCTGCGAAAGCTCTCGCGCAAGTCGTGATAGCGCTCGGAAGTGGCGGCCACGATGGGATTGCCCATGGTCACCGCCGAAGTGCCGATCAGCGCCGCGACCGCCGTGGGCCCGAGCAGCGTGCCAAGCCCGGAGCGCCCCACAGCGCGCGCGATCACCAGCTCGGAGGACCGCGCGAGGTTCAAGTAAAGCGCAATCGCCGCGATGATCAGGATCAGCGGCAAAAACTGGTAAAGTCCCTCGGGCGCATTCAGGAGCGTCAGCCGCAGGATATCGGTAAACGCCACATCGGTGTCGAACCGGCGCACCTGCTCGACGAGGTCGATCAGCAGGATAAAGAGGAAAAAAATCCCGAAGGTCGCCAGAAACGCCATCGCAAAGCGACGCGCGAAATAGAGGTGCAACTTCATGCAACCTCCTCCATCCGCTCAGGCTCGATGCGTTCAGGTGGCGTACGCAGCACCGGATGCGCCGCGCGGAAGAGCAGCGCCCAGACCAGCACCCCGCCCAGCACCGAAGGCGCATAGATCAAAGGCCAGAGCCGGGCATCCTGCTCCACCGGCTCGATCACCGCGCTTTCGACCATCTTGATCATCACGAGGAAAAAGATCGCGAGCAGGATTTGCCGCCAGACCCCGAACCGGCTGAAACTGCCCGCCGTCAGCGTGGCGAACCCGATCAGCGCGGCGACGAGGCACAGCAGCGGCTGCTGGAACCGCGCGTGCAACTCCTCCGCAACCTCTCCGAGGTCCGAGCGCGTCGCCTCGGCCACCGCCTCCGGCGTACGGATCAGGTCCAGCGTCGCGGCGTGCCGCAGACGCGGCCGCGGAGAGCTGGGCTGCGTGACAAGCCCGCTGATATCATAGGAAAAGTCCGAAAAGTTCGTCGTCGAAAGCCGACCTGTCTCGTGCACCAGCACCTGCGCCAGCCCGTCGACCATCACCAGCGTCGGGCCTGCGTCCGCGGCAAAGATGTAGGCTTGCTGCGCGGTGTAGGCGACCGAGCGGTCCGGCGTGCGCCGGTCCGACAGGAACACGTCACGCAGCTCGCCCTCGGTCGTGATCTCCCCGATGTAGAAGGTCACGCCGTCGGCGGGGTGCAGGAACGTGCCCTCCTGCAGGAGCCGCGCGCTGACCGAGCCGGAGATTTCACGCTCGCGCTCCTTAAGCTCTTTCAGCGCGGTCGGCACCAGCACATGGCTCAGGATACCCATCATCAGCGTCACGATCAGACCGAAGACGATCACCGGGCGCGCCAGCCGCCAGGGTGAGGTGCCGGTCGATTGCACCACCGTCAGCTCACTTTCGGACGCCAGCCGGTTGGTCACGTAAACCGCCGCGCCAAAGGTCGCCATCGGCAGGATTTGCGCGATCACCGGCGGCAGCGAGAGGGCGATGAATTCGGCAAAGATGCGCAGCGGCTGACCGTCCGCGATCAGCTGGTCAAAGAGCACGACCGCCCGGTTGACCCAGTAGACCGACACCAGCACGAGCGAGAAAAAGCCAAAGAGCACCAGCAGCTGCGACAGGACATATCTGTCGAACCTCGCCAAAACCCGCACCCCGTGACATCTTTTGCTTTTCGCATAAGTTAGCCCAAACGGACCCTGGGGAAAACTGGTATCTGGCCCCTCTGGCCATGCCGCCTTATGTCTGTGGGAAATCAGCAGGAGTTCGCCAATGACCACCCCCGCTTCCGTGTCCTTTGTGGAAACCGACATCCAGGCCATCGCCGAGGCCGAGGGCCACGTGGCCGTGATCGTCACACCCGAAGGCAAGCTCGACGCCGCCGCGCGCCGCGCCAACCGCGTCACCAAGGGTGCCGTGCAGCGGCTCGCGGACAGCGACAGGTTCGCCAAGGTCAAGGCGGGTGACGTGATCACGCTGGCAATGCCTGTCGGGATGGTAGCCGAGGCGCTGAGCGTCGTCGTCCTGCCGCGCCGCGCCGATGCCGAGACACTGCGCAAGGCAGGCGCCGGGATCGCCCGCGCGCGCGGCGCCGCGCCGGTCACGATTTGTGCGGGTGCCCTTCCCAAGGCCCACGAACTCGCCTTCGGCGCGGCCGTGCGCGACTACACGTTTGGCGACCACAAGACCGATGAGAGCAAGGCCGCCGAGGACATCCGCGTGATGTGCTCGAAACCGGACGAGGCCGAGGCCGCCGCCGCGCCTTTGCTGGCCGTTGCTGACGGCGTTTTCTTCACCCGCGATCTGGTAAACGAGCCGGCCAACATCCTGACCACGACCGAGTTCGCGGACCGCGTGGCGGCGATGGCCGACCTTGGCCTCGAGGTCGAGGTGCTCGAGGAAGACCAGCTCGAAGAGCTCGGGATGCGCACGCTCTTGTCGGTGGGCCATGGCTCGGCCAGCCCGTCGAAAGTGGCGGTCATGCAGTGGAAGGGCGGCGGCGACGAGGCGCCGCTCGCGCTGGTCGGCAAGGGGGTCGTCTTCGACACGGGCGGCATCTCGCTGAAACCCGCGGGCGGCATGGAAGACATGACCATGGACATGGGCGGCGCGGGCGTCGTCTCGGGTGTGATGCGCGCGCTGGCGCTGCGCAAGGCGAAGGCCAACGTGGTCGGGCTGATCGGGCTGGTGGAAAACATGCCGTCGGACCGTGCGACGCGTCCGGGCGACGTGATCACCTCGATGAAAGGCGACACGGTCGAGATCATCAACACCGACGCCGAAGGGCGGCTCGTCCTGTGCGACGTGCTCTGGTACGCCCAGCAGCGGTTCGAGCCGTCGGGCGTGATCGACCTCGCCACGCTCACCGGCGCGATCATCATCGGGCTGGGCCACGACAACGCAGGCGTTTTCTCGAACGACGACACGCTTTGCGATGCCTTCCTCAAGGCCGCCAAGACCGAAGGCGAGGGCGCCTGGCGGATGCCCCTGGGGCAAAGCTACGACGACCAGCTCAAGAGCCGCATCGCCGATATGAAGAACGTGGGCGGACGCCCCGCAGGCTCGATTACTGCCGCGCAGTTCCTTCAACGGTTTATCAAAGACGGCGTGCCGTGGATCCACCTCGACATCGCAGGCGTCGCCTCGGTCAAGTCCGACACGACGCTGGCGCCCAAGGGTGCGACCGGCTGGGGCGTGATGGCGCTGAACCGGCTGGTGGCGGACATGTGCGAGAAGGGCTGACCCGCACGTGGGGGCGGCCTATTTCTATCACCTGACGCGGGAGCCGCTGGAGGTGGCGCTGCCGCAGCTTTTGACCCGCGCCTTGGGAGCCGGGTGGAAGGTTGCTGTGCGCGGCACGGATGCGGCAAAGCTCGACTGGCTCGACGACAAGCTGTGGCTGGGACCCGAGGAGCGGTTCCTGCCCCATGGCCGCGCCGGCGGTCCGCATGACGCGCGCCAACCGGTGCTTTTGACGACCGAGGCCGCTGCGCCGAATGGTGCAACTTGTGTGATGAGCGTCGACGGCGCGGTGGTCGGGCCGGATGAAGTGCAGGCGCTCGACCGGGTCTGCGTGCTCTTCGACGGTCACGATGCCGAGGCGCTTGAAGTCGCGCGGGGTCAGTGGAAGGTCCTGACCGAGGCGGGCTGCGCCGCGCAATACTGGTCGCAGGACAGTGGCCGCTGGGAGAAGAAGGCGGAAAGCGCCGGGTCTGCTTGACCTGTAGGGTGGGCAGTGCCGCGCTTTTTAAGAGGTTGGTCTGTTCGGCACTGCCCACCTTACGGGGTGGTGCCCTTACTCTTGAAGTCGGTGCGCGCCGATAGGGTGGGAGCCTCCGGCGGCGGGGTGAGCGGGCTTCTCGAAAACGCTCCGGGGGAGCGTTTTGCCCGCGAACGGGCGGAGCCCTTTGGAAGATGAAGCTGGAGTGGAGCGCGCTGCTTTAACGGTCCACCCAGAGGGCTTCGAGGCCGTGGAAGTGGTAGAGGTTGGCGTAGCGTGGCGGGGCGGCGATGCGCAGGGTCGGCAGCCGTGTGAAGAGCGCGTGGAGCGCGATCTTGAGCTCGAGCCGGGCGAGCGGGGCGCCGAGGCAGAAGTGGATGCCGCCGCCGAAGCTCGTCATGGGCTGCGCCGGGCGCTCGGGGTCGAAGCAGTCCGGGTCTTGCCAGACTGCCGGGTCGCGGTTTGCGGCGCCGAGAACCAGCGCCACTTCGTCGCCTCGTTCGAACGTGTGGCTGGCGATCTCTGCGCGGTCGTAGGCGATCCGCGTGAAGATATGCAGCGGCGGGTCGTGGCGCAGGACTTCCTCGACGGCGGTGTCGCAGTCCTCGGCTTGGAAGGCGGCTTGCGTGCCGCTTTCGAGGACCGCCTTTACCCCGTTGCCGAACGTGTGCACGGTCGCCTCGTGGCCGGCGTTGAGGAGCAGCACGCAGGTCCCGATCATCTCATCCGTCGTCAACTTTTGGCCGTTCTCCTCGGCAGCGATCAGGTGGGAGATGAGGTCGTCCGCGGGCGCGGTCCGTTTGGTCTCGATGAGGGTGCGCAGGTACGCGGCGAAGTCTTTCGCGGCGGCGTTCGCCGCGTCCTCGAGAAGGCGGTCGCGCCGGGCCTGGTACATGGCCACCATCGCGTTCGACCACGCCAGGAGCTGGGGACCCATCGCCTCCGGCACGCCAAGGAGGCGCGCGATGATCGTCACCGGCAGCGTCGTGGCGAAGTCCGCGATCAGGTCGAACCGGCCGGGCGGCAATGCGTCGATCAGCTGGTGCGCCAATGCGTCGATCTCGGGTGCCAGCGCGGCCACCCGGCGGGAGGTGAACGCGCGCAGCACCAGCCCGCGCAGACGCGTGTGCACCGGCGGCTCGAGGTCGAGCATCGAGTGCGCTTCGACCGCGTCGAAGGCGGCAAGGTGCGGCTGGGCGGCGCGCGGCGTGATTGGCGCCCGCCCAAAGCGGCGGTCGCGCAGCAGCGCCTGCACCGTGGCGTGATCGAGGGCGGCGACCATGCCGTACTCCTCCCACCAGACGAGCGGGCCGTGGGCGCGGGCGTCGGCGTAAACCGTGTAGGGATCCTGGACAAAGGCCGGGTCGGTTGGGGATTGCTGCAGGCGGTACATGGCGCGAGATGTGGCGCGCGGCGCTTTTCAAGGCAAGCCACATCTTGCTAGACCCGTCCCCATGGGACGCAGCGGGCGCAACTTTCTCCTTTGGACGCTGATCGGCGTGGCGCTGGCCTGCGCGGTCGCGGCGGGTGTCTGGCGGCTGGGCTACGGGCAGGCGCTTGACCAGGTGGCGCGGCGGGGCGAGGCGGACCTGGCGCTGGCCGCGGACCGGCTCACCGCCCAGCTGCAACGCTACCAGGAGCTGGCCGTGCTGACCGCGGAGCATCCGGTGTTGACGGCGCTGACGTACGGGGCGCCACGGGCGGAGGCGGACAGGCTGCTGCTCGAGATCGCGGACAAGACCTCGGCGATGATGCTTGCCTATGCCGCACCGGACGGAACTGTGCTCGCGGCCTCGCACCCGGGCCCGGCTTCTTTTGCGGGGCGCGCGGACTTCGACCGGGCCCTGACCGGTGCGCTGGGCGCCTACGTGGGTGTCGATGCCACCGAGGGACGGCGCGCCTACTTTTATGCAGCCCCCGGGTTCGACGCGGCAGGCCGGGTGCAGGGCGTGCTGCTGGTGGCGGCGGACGTGGACATCGTGGAGGCAGAATGGCGCGGCGCACGGCCTACGGTCTATTTCGTGAATGGCGCGCGGGAGGTCTTTATCTCCAACCGGTCCGAGCTGCTCTTTTGGCAGCGCACCGAGGCCGGCCTGTCGGCCCCCGGCGCGCGCCCGGCCACGCTGCGCCAAACGGACGGCCGCACGATCTGGGAACAGTCCTGGAGTCCATACCTGCCGCAGCGCGCGCTGCACCTGACGCAGGAGTTGCCGGTGATCGGCCTGACCGCCGAGGCGCTGATCGACGTCGCCCCCGCCCGGCGGATCGCGCATCTGCAGGCGGCGGCGGTGGGCGGCTTGATGCTCTTCTTCGGCGCGCTCCTCGGGCTGGCGATGATCCGCCGGCGCACACTGGCGGAGGTGAACGCCGCGCTCGAAACCCGCGTCGCCGCGCGGACGGAGGCGCTGTCAGCGGCCAACACGGCGCTCATGCGCGAGATCGCCGAGCGCGAGGAAGCCGAGGCGGCGCTGACGCGGGCGCAGGCGGACCTGGTGCAAGCCTCCAAGCTCTCGGCGCTCGGCCAGATGAGCGCCGGCATCAGCCACGAGCTGAACCAGCCGCTCATGGCGATCCGCTCCTTTGCCGAGAACGGCGCGGCCTTTGTCGCCCGCGGCAAGCCTGAAAAGGCCGCCGAGAACCTCACGCGCATTTCCGATCTGGCGCGCCGCATGGGGCGGATCATCAAGAACCTGCGCGCCTTTGCCCGGCAGGAGACCGAGCCTTTCGGCACGACGGACGTGCGCGACGCGCTCGAAACCGCGCTCGAGATGACCGAAGAGCGCCGGCTGCGGGAGGGCGTCGCCCTGACCGCTGTGCCGCCCCCCGGCCCGGTCTGGGCGGAGGCGGGCGATGTGCGGCTCGTGCAGGTGCTCGTGAACCTCATCACCAACGCCTGCGACGCCATGCAGGGGCAGGAGGACAAGGCGCTGGCGATCTCGCTGACGGCGGCGGGGGCGCGCGTGCGGATCGAGATTGCCGACAACGGCCCGGGCCTTGCCGATCCCGGGCGCATCTTCGATCCCTTCTACTCAACCAAGGAGGTCGGCGCCTCCGAGGGCATGGGGCTTGGCCTCTCGATCAGCTACGGCATCGTGCAGAGCTTCGGCGGGGAGATCCGCGGCAGCAACGGCGCAGACGGCGGTGCAGTCTTTACCATCGAGCTGGGCGCGGCCACGGCGCGGAGCGCGGCATGATTGGCGCGCAAGACACCTCCGGCCTTGCGCCCCACGTGCTGCTCGTCGACGACGATGCCGCCGTGCGGGAAGCGCTTGCGCAAACCCTCGAACTCCACGACATGACACCGCTCGCCGCCAACTCCTTCGTGGCGGCCAAGGACCGGATCACCCGCGCTTTTGAGGGCGTCATCCTCTCGGATCTGCGCATGCCCGGGCGGGACGGCTTTCACCTTCTGGCTTATGCGCGCGAACGCGATCCCGAGCTGCCGGTGGTGCTGCTGACGGGGGAGGGGGACATCCCGCTCGCCGTGCAAGCCATGGCGCAAGGCGCGTTCGATTTTCTGGAAAAACCCTGCGCGCCCGATGACCTGGTGGCTGTCCTGCGCAAGGCACTCGCCGCCCGGCACGACACGCTCACCGCCCGCGCCGCCCGCCGCAAGGCCGAAGAGGGCGATGCCGCGGCGCGCCTCCTCTTTGGGGTGTCCGACCGGGCCGAGGCACTGCGCGCCGACGTGCGCGCGGCCGCCCGTGCCGGCACGGACGCGCTGGTGGTCTCACCGCCGGGCGGCGGGGTCAGTAAGGTCGCCGAAGCGATCCACTTGTGCTCGGCGCGCGGCCCACGCCCCTTCGTCAAGGCGGCGGCGCGCGGGATGACGCCCACAACGCTCGAGGCGCGGCTGACGCAAGCGCAGGACGGGACGCTCTTTCTCGATGACATCGGCGCGCTCCCGCCCGACACCCAGGTGCAGCTTCTCGATGCGCTCGAGGCCGGCACCGGCCCGGCGCTGATCGGCGGGACCACGCGCGACGTCGAGGGCGCGGTGACCGAAGGACGCTTCACCGCGGACCTTTACTACCGCCTGACGGTGATGACCGTGCGCATCCCGGCGCTTGCGGACCGCCCCGAAGACATCCCCGACCTCTTCCAGAGCTACGTCGCCCAGGCCGCCGAGCAGTCAGGCCAGCCCGCCCCAGACGTTACCCCCGAAGTCGTCGCAACCCTCATGGCCCGCGACTGGCCCGGCAATGCGCGCGCACTGATGACCGAGGCCATGCGCTACGTGCTTGGCGTGTCGCGGGAAAGCGTCCCCGACAATACCCTTGGCAGCGGCCTCGGCCTTGCCGAGCAGATGGCCCAGGTCGAACGCTCCCTCCTCGAGGCGGCGCTCAGACGCCACGCCGGCCAGGCCAGCGCCGCGGCCCGCGCCCTCAAACTGCCGCGCAAGACCTTCTACGACAAACTCGCGCGCTACGGCCTGCGGCCCGAGGACTTCCGCTAGACGCCCAAGACTTCCAGTAGACTTCAAGGCGGGGTCCAGCTTCTCTGGTTTGAAAATACCTCGGGGGAGTGCGTCGAAAATCTCCCGATTTTCGACGTCGGGGGCAGAGCCCCCAACCCGGCTCGCCACACGCGCACCTGTGCGGAAAACCGCACAAGCCAGGCCACAGCCTGTGCGGCAAACCGCACGGCAGCGCACAGGGGCACCGTATATTCACACCCCGCACACGCCTTAACCGTTTATGAACGCGCAGCTTTTGGCACTGTTTGCGCAACAGGCGAAATGAGCGCTTGAGCGGTGCGGCGCGCGGCCCTCTGATGGCTCCCAAGCGGGAGACACCGCTGACACATGTCAATCAATGGGAGGATGGGACATGAAATACCTGGCAACCGCCGCCACCGCGCTGGCATTGAGCGCAACCGCCGCCTTCGCCGCGTGTGACGCGGGCGAGATGGTCATCAAGTTCAGCCACGTGACCAACACCGACAAGCACCCCAAGGGCATCGCCGCCTCGCTCTTGATGGAGCGCGTGAACACCGAGATGGACGGCACCGCCTGCATGGAGGTGTTCCCGAACTCGACGCTCTACAACGACGACAAGGTGCTCGAGGCGATCCTGCAGGGCGACGTGCAACTCGCCGCGCCGTCGCTGTCGAAATTCGAAACCTTCACCAAGCAGTTCCGCCTCTTCGATCTGCCGTTCATGTTCAAGAACATCGACGCCGTCGACGCGTTCCAGGCCTCCGAGGCCGGTCAGGCGATGAAGGACAGCATGCAGCGCCGCGGCCTGCAGGGCCTTGCGTTCTGGCACAACGGGATGAAGCAGATGTCGGCCAACGTGCCGCTGATCTCGCCCACCGATGCCAACGGCCTCAAGTTCCGCGTGCAATCCTCTGACGTGCTTGTCGCGCAGATGGAAGCGATCGGCGGCAGCCCGCAAAAGATGGCCTTCTCCGAAGTCTACGGTGCACTCCAGCAGGGCGTCGTGGACGGGCAGGAGAATACCTGGTCGAACATCTACGGCAAGAAGTTCTTCGAGGTGCAGGACGGCATCACCGAGACCAACCACGGCATCATCGACTACCTCGTCGTGGCCTCGGTCGACTGGCTCGACAACATGGACGCAGGCGCGCGCGAGCAGTTCCTGACGATCCTCGACGAGGTGACCACCACGCGCAACGCCGAAGCCTTTGCGGTGAACGAAGGCGCCAAGGCGTCGATCATCGAGGCCGGCGGCGAAATCCGCAGCCTGACCGCCGAGCAGCGCCAGGAATGGGTCGACGCGATGAAGCCGGTCTGGGCGCAGTTCGAGGGTGACGTGGGTCAGGACATGATCGACGCCGCGCAAGCGATCAACGCCGGCTCGTAAGCCCCGACGGCCCGCAAGGCCTGGCAGGCCGCACCACGCGGCCTGATCGCACCATCATCCATCAAGGGCGCGGGTCCACGCGATGCCGCGCCCTTTTTGCAACTTCGTCCCATACATCTGGAAGGAAGGCCGATGGCCGAGAGACCCTCGTTCACCGACCGCATCGAGGAGACGCTGATCGCGGCGCTCCTCGGTCTGATGACCGCGCTCACGTTTGCCAATGTGGTGGCGCGCTACGTGTTCAATGCCAACATCCTCTGGGCGCTCGAGCTGACCGTGTTCATGTTCGCCTGGCTGGTGCTGCTCGGCGCCTCTTACGCGGTCAAGAAAAGCGCCCATCTCGGCGTCGACGCCGTCGTCAACCTCTGCGCGCCGCCCGTGCGCCGCATCCTTGGCCTGATTGCCGTCTCGTGCTGCATCCTCTTTTGCGTCTTCCTGCTGAAAGGCGCCTACGACTACTGGGCGGTCTTTGCGGACCTGCCGCCCACCTCTGGCCGCTGGTTCCCGACCGGGTTAGAGGACCGCTTCCGCAGCCAGAGCTTTTACGAGACGCTCGACATCCCGATGATCGCGCCGCTGCGCTTTCTCGAGGACCTCATCAACTACGGTGACAGCTACGAGAAGATCCCGCGGGTCGTGCCCTACGTGGTGCTGCCGCTCTCGATGGCGCTGCTGCTCTTCCGCTTTTCCCAGGCCGCGGTGGCCATGTGGAAAGGGGATATCACGCTCCTCGTCGCCTCGCACGAGGTCGAGGAAGAGCTCGATGAGCTGCGGAAATCCCATGCAGCCGAGGAGGCGAAGTAATGGACGTCATCCTGCTCTTTTCCATGGTGATCGGGCTTTTGCTCATCGGCGTGCCGATTGCCATTTCGCTGGGGCTGAGCTCCACGATCTTCCTTCTGCTCTTTTCTTCGTCCTCGCTGGCGTCGGTGGCCGGCACGCTCTTCGAGGCGTTCCAGGGGCACTTCACGCTGCTTGCCATCCCGTTCTTTATCCTCGCCTCGTCGTTCATGACGACGGGCGGCGTGGCGCAGCGGATCATCCGGTTTTCCATCGCCTGCGTCGGGCATTTGCCGGGCGGGCTTGCCATCGCGGGCGTCTTTGCCTGCATGCTCTTTGCCGCCCTGTCGGGCTCGTCTCCCGCCACCGTGGTCGCCATCGGCACCATCGTGATCGCCGGGATGCGCCAGGTCGGCTACACCAAGGAGTTCGCGGCGGGCGTCATCTGCAACGCCGGCACGCTCGGCATCCTGATCCCGCCCTCCATCGTGATGGTCGTCTACGCCGCCGCGGTCGAGGTCTCGGTCGGGCGCATGTTCCTCGCGGGTGTGATCCCTGGCCTTTTGGCGGGCTTCATGCTGATGGTCACGATCTACGTCATCGCCAAGGTCAAGAACTTGCCGAAGGGCGAGTGGAAGGGCTGGGGCGAGATCGGCGCCTCCTTCCTCAATGCGCTCTGGGGTCTGATGCTGATCGTCATCATCCTGGGCGGCATCTACGGCGGTGTCTTTACCCCGACGGAGGCGGCAGCCGTCGCCGCGGTCTATTCGTTCCTGATCGCCAGCTTTGTCTACCGGGACATGGGCCCGCTCGCGGGCAAGGATGGCGCACCGAACAAGAGCCTCTTGCGCGCGCCCTGGGCGCTGGTGACGGCGCTGGTGCACCCCGACACGCAAAAGACGCTGTTCGACGCGGGCAAGCTGACGGTCACGCTGCTCTTCGTGATCGCCAACGCGCTGATCCTCAAGCACGTGCTGACCGACGAGCAGGTGCCGCAGGCCATCGCCGGCGCGATGCTGGAGGCCGGCTACGGTCCGGTCATGTTCCTGATCATCGTCAACATCATCCTGCTGATCGGCGGTCAGTTCATGGAGCCGTCCGGCCTTCTGGTGATCGTGGCGCCACTGGTCTTTCCCATCGCGATCGAGCTTGGCATCGACCCGATCCACCTCGGCATCATCATGGTGGTGAACATGGAGATCGGGATGATCACGCCGCCCGTGGGTCTTAACCTCTTTGTGACCTCGGGGGTGGCAGGGATGCCGATGATGGCGGTGGTGCGTGCAGCGCTGCCGTTTCTCGCGGTGCTCTTCGTCTTCCTGATCATGGTGACGTATATCCCCTGGCTCAGCACGTACCTGCCCAATACGTTCATGGGACCGGAGATCATAACGAAGTAGCCGTGCCCTTGGCATGGCTTGCAAGGGCGGCTCTCGGGCCGCCCTTTTTCTTATGGCTGATCAATGCCCTCGTGTGGAATCAAGCCGCAGGCGCCGCACATCGACGGACCGCCTCGTCGCACCAAAGGTGCGCCGTCTATGATTGGCACGCCTCTGGCGTGACGGTCCGTCGATACGTTGACGCCAGTGCTCCGCTCCGAGGTCGTCCGGACTTGGCCACCATAAAGGCGCTCGGAACTACGGCTGGATCGACGCGCCGCGGCCCGTCGATGTGCTGACCTAGCGCACCCGACCTCGCGCCCTTCGTAGCACAAAGGAAACGCGGCCTCACCGAACGTCCACCCGCGCCGAACTGGACTCATTCCGTGGCGCCGGTTGGGGATGCCACACGGCTGTCAAACTGTTATGCATACTGGCAAAAAACATGCGCGAGGCGAGGCACGTGGAGCCGATCACCCTGACCTTCGAGATGATGGCCGTTCTGGCCCTTCTCGGCTTGACCGTGGCGCTTTTCGTGTCCGAGATCGTGCGCATCGACGTGGCCGCCGTGTCGGTCATGGTGCTGCTCGGTGCGCTCAGCTACCTGCCGGGGCTGGGCAACCTGGCCGACGTCACGCAGCTCTTCAACGGGTTCGCCTCGAACGCAGTCATTTCGATCATCGCGGTGATGATCATCGGGGCGGGGCTCGACAAGACCGGGCTCATGTCCAAGGTCGCCGCCCTCATCATGAAGAAGGGCGGCACCACCGAGGGGCGCATCATCCCCATCGTGTCAGGCGTCGTCGGCATCATTTCGTCGTTCATGCAGAACGTCGGCGCGGCGGCGCTTTTCCTGCCGGTGGTCTCCCGCATCTCGGCGCGGACAAACATCCCGCTCTCGCGGCTGCTGATGCCGATGGGCTCTTGCGCGATCCTCGGCGGGACGATCACGATGGTCGGCTCCTCGCCGCTCATCCTGCTCAACGACCTGATCCTGAGCGCCAACGAGATGCTGCCCGCCGGCGAAAAGATGGAACCGTTCGGCCTCTTTGCTGTCACCCCGGTGGGGCTGATGCTGGTGGCGACGGGCATCCTCTATTTCGTGATCTTCGGCCGATGGGTGCTGCCGAACAAGCGCGACCGCGGCAGTGACGCCTCCTCGGCGCAGACGATGCAGGCGTATATCCAGAAGACCTACGGGCTGAAGGCGGACATGTTCGAGGTGGAGGTGCCCGAGGGCTCGATCCTGATCGGGCAGACGCTGACCGACATGATGGTGGCGCACCACATGTACATCCTCGGCACGTCCTACCGCGGCAAGAAGGTCATCGCGCCGATGTCGGACACACGCATCGAGGCGCCCGCGCGGCTTGCGGTGCTGGGCCTGCGGCGCGTGGTGGAGGACGAATTCGCCGATCCCTATGGCCTGACGATCCTGCCGGCGCTCGATGTCTTTGCCGACGACTTTGCTCCGACGCAATCGGGTGTGGCGGAGGTCGTGGTCCCGCCCGGCTCGAGCGTGATCGGCAAGGCCCCCATCGACATCCGCCTGCGCCAGTCGCACGGCATGTCGCTGCTCGCCATCCACCGCGGTGAAGAGACGATGAGCCACGTGGAGACCGAGGACCACGAGGCCACCCATATCGGCGCGGTGCCGTTCCAGGCCGGGGATACGCTGGTGGTGCACACCCAGTGGGACAGGCTGACGCGCACCAAGCGGGACCGGGATTTTGTCGTGGTGACCTCGGACTTTCCACAGGAGGAGCTGCGCCCGCACAAGGTCGGCTGGGCGCTGGCCTTCTTCGCGGTAGCGCTGACGCTGATCCTCTTTACCGACGTGCGCCTGTCGCTGTGCCTCCTGGTCGGCGCGGTGGGCATGATCCTGAGCAAGGTGCTGTCGATCGACGAGGCGTACGAGGCGGTGGGCTGGAACACAGTGTTCCTGCTTGCCTCGCTCATTCCCTTGGGACACGCGGTGCAATCGACGGGGACGGCCGAGTGGATTGCGCAAGGCGTCCTCGCGCTGCTCGACGGCTGGCCGCTCTGGGCGTTGCAATCGGGGCTGGCCGTGCTGGCCACCGCGTTCACGCTGGTGATGTCAAACGTCGGCGCGACGGTGCTGCTGGTGCCTCTGGCGGTGTCGATCGCCGTGGCCGCGGGGGGCGATCCGGCGATCTTTGCCCTGACGGTGGCGATCTCGACCTCGAACTCGTTCCTGATCCCGACGCACCAGGTCAACGCACTGATCATGGGGCCCGCGGGCTACCGCGTGATCGACTTTGTCCGGTCGGGCGGGATCATGACGATCCTCTTCCTGATCGTGTCGATGACCGGCATGGCGCTCTTTTTCTAGACGGTGATGGGTGCAAGCACCCATCCTACGCCGCCGTTGGACTTTTGACCTCGTTCGGCGCATGCTGAGTCACGCTGAGCGAAGGGGCGCAAGATGTCTGACTATCGAAACTGGGGTCTCAGCAACACAGACGCGGCATCACTCGCCTGGTCCAATCAGATTGCTCGGCAGAACGCGGCCAATGCGGCGGCGCGGCGAGACGCAGATCGGCGCGCCAGAGAGGCCAAACGCGCAGCCGCCAAAGGGACGCCAGGTGCAAATGCCGCCGGAGGCGGTGGCGACACTTTTTCGAACAAGGTTGGCGGCGCAGTCCTTATCGGTTTTGGCGTCGTGGCGGCTTATGGCTATGCGACCAAGAGCGCTGAACTGGTGCCTGCGCAACTCCTTGCAATGACGGCGACTTGGAGCTTCCATCAGCCACGCGAGGTTTATGCGCTGCACGAAGAGACCATGCAGGCGCGCGAAGGCAGCCTGCGCGAACCGCCCGAGGGGGCTTTCGATGTCACGTCCAAACAGGTGATCCACCGCACGGACCCGGTGTACGAGACCCGGCGCGTGGCCAAGACCTGTACGCGCAACGAGTTGGTGACGGATGCGGACGGGCTTCAGTACGGCACGCCCGTCACGTACGATTGTTCGCATGACGTTCAGGTGCAAGTCGGCGAGACGCACGTCTACCGTACGCAGTATGACTACAAGATCATGCGCTGGGACGCTTTGCCTCCGCTTGAGGAAGACGGCCTGCGCGAACGGCCGATGCCGCGCATTGCGGCAGGCAAGTTATGCTCTGACAGCGGACCTGTCGCAGGGTGCGAGCGTACCTCCGGGGACCCGACCATCACCTATGCGATCTCTTTTCGAACGTTTGGAACGGCGGACGGCGAGGCAGCGCGGGCTGTTGAGCACACCTTGCCCTATGACGATTGGCGCAAGATCACCACCGGCCAGACCTACGATGCGATCCTGAACGGGCACGGGAAGGTGCGCGCGATCAAGGGGCTGAACGACACCTACGCCGAGCTTGCGGTCAAAGCCGCGGAGCAGGCCGAGGCCAAGCGCGCCGCTGCCGCCGCAAAGGCTGCGGAGCCCGGATCGTAGGGCAAAGGCGCTGTAAGGTTGCGTCTAGGCCGCCTCTAGCGCCGAGATGATACCGCCAAAGTCGTCTGCCTTGAGCGAGGCGCCGCCGACAAGGGCGCCGTCGACGTTGGAGACGGCGAAGATCTCGGCGGCATTCGAGGGTTTCACGGAGCCACCATAGAGGAGGCGGATGCCGGTGCCTTCGGCGCCGAAGCGCGCCTCGAGCTGGCCGCGGAGGGCGTCGTGGACTTCACCGATCTGCGCGAGCGTGGGGACTTTGCCCGTGCCGATGGCCCAGACGGGTTCGTAGGCGATCACGGTGTTGGCGGCTGTTGCGCCGTCCGGGGTGCTTTGCGCCAGTTGCTCGGTCAGCACGTCCAAGGTCTCGCCTGCCTCGCGCTGCGCGAGGCTCTCGCCGATGCAGATGACGGCCGTGAGGCCGGCGCGCCAGGCGGCTTCGGCCTTGGCCTCGATCAGCTCCGAGCTCTCGCCGTGGTCGTCGCGCCTTTCGGAGTGTCCGACGATGACATGGCTGGCGCCGATGTCTGCGAGCATCTCAGCCGAGACATCTCCCGTGTGCGCGCCTGAGACGCCGGTGTGACAATCCTGGCCGCCAATGGCGATGCTGCCCGCGCGTGCCTTGGCAGGCGCGATCAGGGTTGCGGGCGGACAGATCAGCACGTCACAGCCGGGCTTTGGGAACCGTGCGGCCAGCGTATCGAGTTCGGTGAGGCTGGCGGTGAGGCCGTTCATCTTCCAATTGCCTGCGGCGATCTTGCGGCGCATGTGAGGGCTCCTGTCCGGTGTGAGGCGCCATCGTCATCCCAAAGCATCCGCGCGAGGTCAAGGTAGGCTGCGTTGGTGGCCGAGGTTAGGTTGGAGTTGCGCGAGCGCGCAGGACCGCTCCTACAGCGTCGAGCGCGGCGCGGATCGGAGGGTCGTGGCGGGCGTCGTGGTGCGAGACGAGCCACTCGTCATGGGTCAGCGCGTCGATCGTGCCGGATTGGCAGTGCAGCGCCGGGTCCGGGTCGCCGACAAAACGCGGCAGGACGATGCGGGCCAGCCCTGCACGGGCCAGATCGAGCCCCAGCCGGGGGTCGTTCACGAGCGTCAAAGATGCGTCGGGGTGCGCTTCGCGCAGCCACCGTTCGGAGCGGGTCATGCCGCTGGCAGCTGGCCGTGTGGCAAAGGGAAGGGCGGCGTCGCGCGCGGCGTAGACGCCATAGCGGATCGTGCCGGTGCGGCGCGCGGCGAGCCAGGGCTGTTCGGGGCGGATGTTGCGGATACCGATGTCGGCCTCGCGCCGGGCAACGTCGATGATGGCGTTGGAGCTGAGAAACTCGAGCGACCAAAGCTCGGTCCGTGTGGCGGGCAGGGCGAGCGCGAGGGCGTGGGACGTCCAGACACCGGCGGTAAGGCGCACGCGGACGGGCTCCGGCCCGCTTGCGGCGCTGGCGACGCGGCTTGCAACAGCTTGCAGTGGACGTGCGGCTTCGAGCACCTGCCGGGCCTCGGAGGTGATACGGTAGCCCTGCGCCCCGCGTTCAAAGAGGCGCAGGCCAAGCTGGGTTTCGAGCGCGGTCATCCTGCGGCTGAGGGTTGGCAGGCTGGTGCCGGTGGCGCGTGCGGCTGCCGACAGGCCGCCCTTGTCGGCAACCGCCAGCAACAGGAACAGGTCGTCGAGAGAGGCCAGGTCTTTCATTTTCGAAAGTCGTGTCGCGAATTCATGCTCTATATATGCAGCATCATTTGGCGGAACGTAAGCGTGACTTCCAGAATGGAAAGGATGCGCAATGAACCCGCTTTATGTCAGATTGCCCGCCGACAGCCGCCCGCACCCACGCAGCGAGGCCGCGCTCTACGCGTCGCGCCTGCGCAGTCGCCGCCGCTGGGAACGCAAGCGGCGGCGTCTTCAACTGCTGAGGTATCTCAGGATCACTCCGGCAGGGTCAGTTCGGAGACGTCCTTGAACTTGATCGACTCGCCGCAGCCGCAGGCGTCTTCGACGTTGGGGTTGCGGAACTTGAACCCCGATTCGAGAAGGGCCGTCTCGTAGTCGATCTCGGTCCCGAAGAGGAACATCTGCGCGGTGGGCGCGATCAGCACGCGGGCGCCGTCCTGCTCAATCACCTCGTCGTTGGCAGAGACTTCGTCGACGTAGTCCATGGTGTATTCCATGCCCGCGCAGCCGCCTTTTTTGAGTCCGATCTTGAGGCCGGTATGGCCGCCCTTGGCCATCAGCTTGGTGATCTGCGCCACAGCGGCGGGGGTGAGCGTCACGGCTTGCTTGCCGGGAATGTTGAACATCGTGCGCCTCCTTTTCGAGGGTTCAGGCGTTTTGCGCGAGCGACCGGCGCGCCCACATTGCGGCTTCTTCGGGATCGTCGAGCGCGCTGTCGGGCAGGCTCCAGTAGGGCATCACGGTCGGTTTCTTGCCGCTGTCCTTGTGCCCGTCATAGACCCATTGGTGCGACCCCTCGGCCTCGAGGGCCTCGGCCAGATCGCCCTTGGCCTTGATCAGCAGCTCCTCGTCGGGACCGATGATTGCAAAGATCGTGCCTTCGGAGTAGAGGCTAAGCCCGCCGAACATTTTGCGCGTGGTGACATCGGGGACCTCCTGAAAGACCTCCCGCGCCCAGGCGATTTCTTCGGCGGTGACGGCCATCTACATGAACCCCAGCTCCAGCCGCGCCTCGTCGGACATCATGTCCATGCCCCAGGGCGGCTCCCAGGTGAGCTCGACGTCGACCTGCTTGACGCCAGCCACAGGCTCGATCGCCTCTGCCACCCAGCCGGGCATCTCGCCGGCGACGGGACAGCCGGGCGCGGTGAGGGTCATCACCGCCTTCACTTCGTTTTCGGCGTTGATGTCGATCGTGTAGACCAGCCCCAGATCGTAGATATTCACCGGGATTTCAGGGTCATAGACGGTCCTGCACGCCTCCACGACCGCGTCGTAGAGCGGGTGATCGGTGGAGGAAGGGGCAATCAGCGGCGTGCCTTCCACGGGGTGTGACGCATCGTTCATCATATACCTGCGGGGTCAATTCCTGACCAGATACATAAGAAAGCCGGGGCCGCGCGTAAAGGTGTCAGTTGCGTGACACTTGTTCCACGGTGGCGCCGGTGATCAGGTTGTCCACCCAGGCCGCCGGGCCAAAGATCGCGCGCACCGCCCCGGGATCAGACGGCAAGGACACGACCGTCTGACCGTCGACTTCGGCGGAGTTGAGGAACCGCACCATGGCATAGCCGCCGGTGTAGACGCCCAGGACGATCACCAGAAGTATCAGGCGCATGGCCAGCCTCGCGGTTCAGATGTGTCAAGTTAAGTGGACACAGCTTGCCGCGATTGCCAGGCAAAGGCAACAGCTACCGTGCGGCCTCCGCCATCGCGTCGAGGAACTGAACGACCTCGGCGTGCGTGTTGTAGTGGCTGTAGCTCACGCGGATGCACTCTTCGAGCCCGAGCGGTCCCAGCACGTTGCCGCAATAATGGTCGTTCTTGCGGATATGTGTGCGGATGCCGCGCGCGTTCAGGTGATCGACCAGTGCCGCCGCGGGCATGCGGTCCAGCGTGAGCGAGATCACGCCCTCCCGCGCGCCTGTCCCGCCGATCAGCGTCACGCCCTCGATCTGGGTCAGGCCCGGGTGGTTGCCGGTGCCGTGCAGCATCGCGTCGGTGAGCGCCGCTTCCTGCGCGTGGATGGCGTCTGCCGCCGCCTCGATCAGCGCGCGGTCGTCCCCTGTCCCGCCGGTCTCGGCGCCGAGCCAGCGCAGGTAGTCCACAACGTCCGAGAACGTCGCATAAGCGCCCGTGTCGCGGGTTCCAAGCTCCCACGTGCCTGGCGCGGTGCCTTGCAGCGCCTCGGCGCCTGCTTCCATCCGCTCGGACGCCCAGCCGACGCCGTAGCCGTGGCGGGAGAACATCTTGTACGGCGAGACTGCGTAGCCATCGACGCCCGTGACATCGACCCGCCCGTGGCTGGCATGCTGGATGCCGTCGACGACGATGAGGCAGTCAGGGCTGGCGGTGCGGATGGCATTCGCGATAGCACTCACGTCGACCGCCTTGCCGGTCACAGGGGAGGTCGCCACGATCGTCGCAACCCGCACCTCCGGCGTCAGCGCCGCGCGGTATGCGCCCACCGTGACTGTGCCAGTTGCATCGTCATGCGGCACCAGCACATGCTCCCGCCCCGTCCGCGAGGCCCAGTGGTGCATCGCACTGCGGGAGGCCGGGTGCTCGAGCGTCGAGCCCAGCATCACGCCGCCCCCGGCAGAGGCAAACGCCGCCGCGCGTACCAGACGGAACAGCACCTCCGTCCCTGATTCGCCGACAAAAACCTGACCGTCTGGCGCGTTGAAGAAGGTGCGCATGTCTTCCTTCCCCTTGGCGATCACGTCCATCAGCGCCTTGGATGCCGGGTTGTCGCGCCCCTGGTTGTCTGGGATCGCGGCGTACTGCGCGGACGTCTCTACCACCGAGTTGAGCGTCAGCGCGCCGCCCGCGTTTTCAAAGAAAACCCGCGGTCCGGTGAAGGGGCAGGCGTCCACGTGGGCGAACTTGCCGCGCACCTCGTTCAAAAGGTCTGGGTCCATCGGTCCCGGGGTGCTCTCGATCATGGCGCGCTCCTTTGTGCCTCTTGCTGAAGGTAGGGCGGCCAAGATGCAAGGCCCTCAGCGGTGAGAGGGCTTTTCGCCGGCCACGCGCTCTGGCTAGATGCGCGCCAAACGGGAGGCGGCCACATGCGGCAGATCGACTCATTCCTCGCAGGCGCGTGGCACGCGCCGGGCGGCAAACTCCGCGAAGTTGCTGACGCGGTGACCAGCGCGCCTTTTGCCGTCGCCTCGGGGGAGGGCCCGGATGCCGTGATCCTCGATCACGCGCGCAAGGTCGGTGGTCCTGCCATGCGCGCCGGCACGTTCCATGACCGGGCGCGGCGGATCAAGGCGCTGGCGCTGCATCTCGATCAGCACAAGGACCAGCTCTACCGCCTCTCGCACCACATGGGCGCGACGCTGAGCGATGCCAAGATCGACATCGACGGCGGCATCGCCACGCTCTTTGTTTACGCCTCGAAGGGGCGGCGGGAGATGCCCGATGCGCAGGTCTACCGGGACGGCGCGGTAGAGCAGCTTTCGCGGCAGGGGACATTCCTTGGCCAGCACATCTGCGTGCCGAAACAGGGCGTTGCGCTGCACATCAACGCCTTCAACTTCCCGGTCTGGGGGATGCTCGAGAAGCTGGGCGCGACTTTGCTGGCGGGCGTGCCAGCCATCGTCAAACCGGCGACGGCCAGCGCCTACATCACCGAAGAATGCGTCCGGCAGATGCTGGCCTCCGGCCTTCTCCCCGAGGGGTCGTTGCAATTGGTCAGCGGCTCTCTCGGCAGTCTCATCGACGGCTTGGGCGCGCAGGACGTGGTGAGCTTTACCGGCTCCGCTGCCACTGCGCGTCAGCTGCGCAGCCATCCCGCATTCACCGAGCGCGGCGCGCTGTTCATCGCCGAGCAGGACAGCCTCAACGCCACCGTCCTCGGCCCGGATGCAGTGCCCGGCAGTCCCGAGTTCGACCTCTGCGCCCGCGAGATCACCCGCGAGATGACTGCTAAGGCGGGCCAGAAATGCACCGCAATCCGCCGGGTGATGGTGCCGGAGGCTCATGCCGAGGCGATGATCGACGCCGTGCGCGCGCGGCTTTCAAAGGTGACGCTGGGCGCACCTGACCGCGATGACGTCCGCATGGGCGCGCTCGTCTCGGCCGCGCAAAAGCGCGACGTGCTGGAGACGCTCGCCACGCTCGAGACCGAAGCCACCCGTGTCATTGGCGATCCTGCAAACTTCGACCTCCTCGGCGCAGACCCCGAGGCCGGCGCCTTCGTCCCGCCGATCCTCTTGCATTGCGCGGACCCGGACATCGCAACGCGCATCCACGACACCGAAGCCTTCGGCCCCGTCGCGACGCTTATGGTGTACTCGGACCTCGCCCACGCCACCCAATTGGTGAACCGCGGCGGAGGGAGCCTTGTCACGTCGGTCTTCACCCGCGACGGCAAAGTCGCGCAGCAGACGGTCGCCGAAAGCGCCGCCTGGAACGGGCGGCTCTACTTCATGAACCATGACGCGGCGGAGGAGGCGACGGGCCACGGCTCTCCCCTCCCGCACATGGTGCACGGCGGTCCGGGACGTGCAGGCGGAGGCGAGGAACTGGGCGGTATTCGCGGCGTCATGCACTACATGCAGCGGACGGCTGTGCAGGGCTCCCCGGACATCCTGAGCGCAATCGGCGGCGTCCACGTGACCGGCGCCAAAACGCACCACGGCCCGCAGCACCCCTTCCGCCGGACCTTTACCGAGCTTGAGATTGGCGAGACGCTGGTCACGCCGTCACGGACAATCACGCTCGAAGACATCGAACACTTCGCGACGTTCACCGGCGACACGTTCTATGCGCATATGGACGAGGCGGCAGCGGCGCGAAACCCGTTCTTTCCCGGCCGTGTGGCGCATGGCTATTTGCTGTTGTCTTTCGCCGCGGGGCTCTTTGTCGACCCGGATGAGGGCCCCGTGCTCGCCAACACCGGCCTCGATAACTTGCGGTTTATGAAGCCCGCGCCCGCCGGGACCGAGTTGACCGTGCATCTGACGGTGATGGCAAAGACGCCCCGGACGGAGGAGTACGGTGAGGTGCGCTGGGCGGTGTCCCTGCGCGATCAGGAGGGTGATTTGCTCGCGACGTATGAGCTGCTGACGATGGTGCGGGTCTAAAACGCCTTAAACGTCAGCGTCGTCAACGATCGCTCGATTCCGTCGATGTGCAAGAGCTCTTCGTTGATGAACTTGCCCACGTCCTGATCCTCAGGGATGTAAAGCTTGAGCAGCAGGTCATACTCCCCGGAGGTCGAGTAGAGCTCGGAATGGATCTCGCGCAGGGCAATGGCGTCGGCGACGGCGTAGGTGGTGCCGGGTTTGCAGCGCAGCTGGACAAAGACGCAGTGCATGGCGGGTCTCCTTTGGCTCTTTGCGGCAAGTTAGCAGGACGCGCAGAATTTTCCTGCGAAAATTCTCGCTATTCGGAGAATGTGTCGAACGCTTTCAGCGCCTTGGCCGAGTAGGCGTAGGACGGCCCGCCGCCCATGTAGGTCGCCATCGCCAGCGCCTCGGTCAGCTCCTCCCGGGTGATCCCGAGCCGGACAAGCGCGCGGACGTGGAACCCGATGCAGCTGTCGCAGCGTGTGGCGATGGCGATGCCCAGGGCCATGATCTCCTTGGTCTTTTCATCAAGGGCGCCGTTGGTCTTGGCCGCCGCGCCCATGGTGGCAAATCCCTTGGCGGTCGCCGGGATCTCCTTGGCAAGCGCGGTGATGTTGGCCTCGGTCTCGGCCATGAAGTCGTTCCAGTCCATCGCGATGTCCTTTCGTTTGCGGGTCACGCCTTGTGGCAGACCGCCTCGACGTTGTGCCCGTCCGGGTCCAGCACGAACGCGCCGTAGTAGCTGGCGTGGTAGTGCGGGCGCAGGCCCGGCGCGCCGTTGTCGGTGCCGCCTGCGACGAGGGCTTTGGCATGGAACGCGGCAACCGCGCTACGGGATCCGGCGCGGAAGGCAAAGTGCATGGCACGCACCGGCTCCGCTGCCTCGGCAATCCAGAATTCCCCAAGCTTGGTGCCGTAGGCGCCCACCTGAACGCCGCCCGCCTGCTCGGGCGGCACCTCGTACACCCATCGCAACCCCAGCGGAGCGAGCGCCGCATCATAGAACGCGCGGGCGGCGGCGAAATCACTCACCTCGATCGTGAGATGATCGATCATCAGCCCCGCTCGTCCGCGCCCATCCGCCGCTCGAGCCAGCGCACGCCCGCGCTGATGACCAGCACCAATACGAGGTATTCGAAGATCAAAAGCGTGTAGATCTCGAGCGGGCGGTACTCCGTCACCACGAGTTCATTGGCGCGGCGGGTCAGCTCCTGCATCCCGATGACGGAGGCAAAGGCGGACATCTTCACGATGTAGATGAATTGGTTGGCCAAGGGGGGCAGGATGCGGCGGATCGCTTGCGGCAGGATCACGTAGCGCATGGATTGCCAGCGGGATAGACCGATGGTCTGCGCCGCCTCCGTCTGGCCACGAGCGATGGACTGGATGCCCGCGCGGTAGATCTCGGCCGTAAACGCGCTGTCCGAGATCGCCAGCGTGATGATCGCGCCCCAGAACGGGTCGATCGGGATGTTCAGCCCCATTGAGCGAAAGATGATCGGCAGCCCGTAGAACACCCAAAAGAGCATCGGCAGGAGCGGGATCGCCCGGATGAACTCGACATAGACGCGGTTCACTGCGCGCCAGCCCCACTTGTCGCTGAGGCCGGGCAGGGCGACCAGCAGCCCCAAGGTGATCGAGATCGCAGCGGCGATGACCGACACTAGGATGGTCGCCCACATGCCGCCCACAAGGAACTTGACGTTGGTCCAGCCCGACGCGGTGGTCGGGTCGATCACGTACCAGCCCCATGTCGACGAGGACGCGCAGCCGGTAAGCAGGGCGAGGCCGGTGAAGAAGGCGACGAGGCGGAGGGTGCGCAGGCGGGCGAGAGGCCCCGGATCACGTCCGGGGCGGGTGGATCCCAGCACGGCGCGTCCCGGGCTCGACCCGGGACCCCTACAAGAGGATGGTGCGTTGCCTAAGTCGCGAGGCCCCGGATCAGGTCCGGGGCGTGCGGAACTTAACGCTTCCCGTCCCGGGCCCGACCCGGGACCTCGACGTGCAAGAGCGCGCAAAGAGAAGCAAAAACTCGACATACGCACGCTCCTCAATGGCTCAGGATCTGCTTGAGGAACGTCTGGCAGCGCTTCGACTTCGGCGCGGCAAAGAACTCCTCCGGCGGACCGGTCTCCACGATCTCGCCGGCGTCCATGAAGACCATCTGGTCCGCCACCTTGCGGGCAAAGCCCATCTCGTGCGTCACGACCACCATGGTCATCCCATCCTCGGCAAGCTCGACCATCACGTCGAGCACTTCCGAGATCATCTCGGGGTCGAGCGCCGAGGTCGGCTCGTCAAAGAGCAGCACTTTCGGCCGCATCGCCAGCGCCCGCGCAATCGCCACGCGCTGCTGCTGCCCGCCACTCAGCTGCGACGGGCGCTTGCCCGCCTGTTCGGGGATGCGCACCCGCTCTAGGTAGGTCATCGCCCGCGCCTCGGCGTCCTTGCGGCTGAGCCCCAGCGCCTTCATCGGGCCCAGCGTCAGGTTCTCGAGCACCGTCAGATGGGGAAAGAGGTTGAACTGCTGAAAGACCATCCCGACGTCCCGCCCCAGCGTGTCGGCAGTGGTCTTTTCCGTCACTTCCCGGCCATTCACCACAATGGTGCCGGCCTGGTGCTGCTCAAGCCGGTTGATGCAACGCACCACCGTCGATTTGCCGGACCCCGACGGCCCACAGATCACGACGCGCTCGCCTTCGTCCACGGTCAGCGAGATGTTCTTCAGCACCTGAAAGTCGCCAAAGTACTTGTCGACGTTCCGCATCGTGATGGCAGTTTCTGACATGAGGCCCCGATGCTCGGCAGAAAAATCGAAAAGTGACTTGATCTTACGGGTCTATGTCACAGAACATCAAGGGTGATGGACAGGTGGGATGGCCATTCTGTCAACTTTGGGAGACACCAACATATGAAACATTGGATGATGGCCGCTTCGGCGGCTCTCGTGAGCGTGGCGCTGAGCACCAGCGCCATGGCGCAATCGGCGCTGAATGAAATTCTGGACAGTGGCGTGCTCAAGGTTGGCACCACGGGCGACTGGAACCCGATGACGCTGCGCGATCCGGCGACCAATTCCTACAAAGGCTTCGACATCGACGTGATGACCGAGCTGGCGACCGATCTCGGCGTCGAGGTCGAGTTTGTGCCGACCGACTGGAAAACCCTCGTGAATGGCGTGGTGGCGGGACAGTACCACATGACCGGCTCCGCCTCGATCTCTCCCGCGCGGATGAAGGTCGCAGGCTTCTCCGAAAGCTACATCGCGGTTGAGATGTTCCCCTTCACCACCGAGGACAAGGCGGACCGCTTCGACGGATATGACAGCATTAACCAGGAGGGCGTGATCGTCGCCACGACGCTCGGCACCTCCTTCGAGGCTCTGGTGCGGAACTGGTTCCCGAACGCTGAAATCAAAGTGGTCGAGGCCCCTGCACGCGGTTTCCAGGAGGTGCTCGCCGGTCGGGCCGATGTCTTCGTGACTTCCAACATCGAGGGCGCGACGCTCGAGGCGAAATTCCCGGTCGTGAAAGTGACCGGCGCCGAGCCCCGCGCACCCACGCCCATCGCGATGATCCTGCCGCAGGACGACCAGGTCTGGATCAACTACGTGAACAACTGGGTGAAGGTGAAGCAGGCCAAGGGCTTCTTCGACGAGGTGAAAGCCAAGCACGGCCTATGAGCTGCGCGCCCATAATCTTCGCAAGTAGATTATGGGTCCACAGTTTTCGTGGGCAAATTGTGCTGCCCGCCTCAAACGCTCCGGCACTCCCCGGGGCGTTTTCTATGCCGCCAGCCAATCGCGGACGGGGACCATCTGACGGTAGTTCTCGAGCGCCCGCGACACCAAATCCCCTTCGCACGCAAACGCAGGTGGGAAGTCTTTCCAGACACTGAGGCCCTTGTGCTTGAGCAGCGCCGCGCGCGGGTGATCGGCGTCAAAACCTGCCGGCACGCGTTTGAGGTCCGGTTCTGACAGCCTGAGGCCCGATGCCTCAGCTTCCGCCAGGGCCTCTTCCAGGGCTGCTCCTTCAGGGCCAGCCACCTTGTGCCGGAAGCTCTCTAAAGCCTCCTTCTTCAGCTCGAACTGACCCGTGCCGAGAGACACGCCGCGTGGGTCGAGGCCAAAGAACCAGGGTGGGCCTGTATCTGGTGAAAAAGAAATCCGCAGGTATGCATTGTAGGGCGACTTGTCCTTGGAGAACCGGACATCGCGAAAGATGCGCAGGACCTTGGACGTGACCGGGGCAGGGGAGATGCGCTCTAACGCCGCGCTCATATCCTCGCAGAACCGCGCCGCGGCGTCTCTGTAATGCGTCTCGTAGGTCGGCTTGTGCGCGTTGAACCAGTCGCGCGCATTGTTGGCCTCAAGCTCCTTGAGAAACGTCAAAAGAGCGGGATCAAACGCGTCGAATGCCACCTCACACCGCCTCCGCCTCAAGACCTTTTGTGGACAAAAGGTCTGTCTTCGGCATCAGCCTCAGGAGCTCTTTGGTGTACTCCGTCTGCGGATCGGCAAAGAGCGTTTCGGTCTCCGCCAGCTCGATCAGCTTGCCGCCTTTGAGTACCCCCACCCGGTCGCACATCTGCCGCACCACCGGGAGGTCGTGCGAGATGAAGAGCATGGTGAGGCCCAGATGCTCTTGCAGGTCCTTCAGGATGTTCAGGATTTGCGCCTGGATCGACACGTCGAGCGCCGAGGTCGGCTCGTCGCAAATCAGGAACCTCGGCTGCGTGGCCAGCGCGCGGGCGATGGAGATACGCTGGCGCTGCCCGCCCGAGAACTCGTGCGGGTACTTGAGCCCCGCCTCCGCGCCGAGGCCCACACGGTCGAGAAGCTCTCCCACCCGCGCGCTCACCTCGTTCTTGGGGATCATCCCCAGATGCAGCGCCGGCTCTGCCACGATATGATCCACCCGGTGACGCGGGTTGAGCGAAGAGAACGGGTCCTGAAAGATCATCTGGATGTCGCGTCGGTAGGCCAGCACCGTCTGCGCATCCGCGCCCGACACTTCGGTCCCCTCGTAGCGCACCGACCCGCCGTCGAGCGGGTAGAGCCCCGCGATCATCCGTGCGATGGTCGACTTGCCCGACCCGGATTCACCCACGAGGCCAAAGACCTCGCCCGGCTGGATGTCGAAACTGATATCGTCCACGGCGGTGAAGTACCGGCGCATCGACGGGATCAGAGAGCCTTTCTCGAGGAACTTCTTGGTGAGGTTCTTGGCCTCGATCAGCGGCCCCGGCTTGGGCGAGACCTGTGGCCAGTTGCGCGCCAGATCGGCGATGTTGAAGGTCGTCTCCCGCCCGCCATAGCTGATCTGCGGAAAGCGGTGCACCTTGACCTCGGGACGCGGCACGGCGGCGATCAGGCTCTGCGTGTAGGTATGCTCGGGCTGGCCGAGCACCTGAGCCGTCGGCCCGCTCTCCACCACTTCACCCATGTACATCACCGTCACGCGATCGGTGGTCTCGGCAATCACGCCCATGTCGTGGGTGATCAGGATCACGCCCACTTGGCGCTCGGTTGTGAGGTCCCTGATCAGCTCGAGGATTTGCTTCTGGATCGCCACGTCGAGCGCCGTTGTCGGCTCGTCCGCGATGATCACGTCCGGCTCCGAGCAAAGGGCGAGGGCAATCACCACCCTCTGCCGCATCCCGCCCGAGAATTGGTGCGGGTACTGGTTCAGCCGGGTCTTGGGATCGGGAATGCCCACGCGATCCAAGAGCTCTTCGGCCCGGCGCGTGGCCTCGCTTTGGCTGACGTTCAGATGCGCCACCATGGTCTCGGTCAGCTGCTCGCCCACGGTGAAGAGCGGGTTCAGCGACGTCAGCGGGTCCTGGAAGATCATCGAGATCGTCTTGCCGCGCAGGCGCCGCATGGCCGCGCGGTCCTTGCCCGAAATTTCGTCGCCCCGGTAGGAGACACTGCCGCCCGCGATATGCCCGCTCCCTTCGAGAAGGCCCATGATCGCGGCGCCGATGGTCGACTTGCCCGCCCCGGACTCGCCCACAAGCCCGTGGATTTCTCCCGGTTCGACGGTCAGTGCGGCCTTTTTGACCGCTTCGAACAGGCCCTTGCGGGTTGGGAAGGCGACGGTCAGGTCGTCGATGGTGAGGAGGGGGTTAGGCATTGCGACCTCTGGAATTAGAGCGCGCCCAGTGTCGCTGTCCCGCCCGGCTTGTCCGGGCCATGCCCGACCCTCCCCCCGGGAGGGCATACGGCGCTGTCGTGCGCAAAGTGTGCGTCGATGGTGCTTTGGAGTACGCGCTCAAAAGATGCGTTGCGGTGCCCTCCCAGGGCCGGGCATGACCCTCTGTTTCAACGCGCATCACCGCATCCTCGGGTTCAGAGCATCACGCAGCCAGTCGCCCAGCAAATTCACCGACAGCGCCAGCACCAACAGCGTCGCCGCCGGGAAGAAGAGGATCCACCACTCCCCAGAGAACAGGAACCCTTGCCCAATGCGGATCAACGTCCCAAGGGACGGCTGCGTCGGCGGCGCGCCCACGCCGAGGAAGGACAAGGTCGCCTCCGCAATGATCGCCAGCGCCAGCGAGATCGTTGCGATCACCAGCACCGGAGAGAGCACATTCGGCAGGATGTGCCGAAACGTGATCGCAAAGCCCGACCGGCCGATCAGCTGCGCGGCCTGCACGTACTCCTTGTTCTTTTCGACCAGCGTCGCCCCGCGGACGACGCGCGCGAACTGCACCCAATCGCTGAGGCCGATCGCAAGGATCAGCACCCAGATCGCCATCTGGTCGCGGTACTCGATCGGGGTGATCCCCTTGGCGATGCCAAAGATCAGCATCGCCACAAGGATCGCCGGAAACGTCAGCTGCACGTCGGCTGTGCGCATGATCAGCGTCTCCACCCAGCCGCCGCGATAGCCCGCAATTAGCCCCAGCGTCACGCCGATCACCATACCCAAAAGCACCGCCGAGACCCCGACAAAGAGCGAGATGCGCATCCCGTAAAGGATGGTGGAGAAGACATCGCGCCCCTGATCGTCGGTCCCCATCACAAAGCTGTCCCCGGTAAAGGCATTGGGCGTGCCGGGCGGGGTAAACCCGTTCATCAGGTTGAGCGAGGCCGGATCGTAGGGGTTGGTGGTCGCCAGCAGCGGCGCAAAGACGGCGGCGAGTACCAGAAGCGCGGTGAAGAACGCCGACACCATCGCCACCGGAGAATGACGGAACGACCAGGCGAAATCACTGTCCCACGCGCGCTTCAGCCGCGAAGGCGGCACCACCGCAGGACGGTCCGCCGGCATGTCGGTCAGATCGCTCATGTGCCCGCCCTCACGTTCTAAGCCTCGGATCAATCGCAAAGTACAAAAGGTCGACGATCAGGTTGATCACCACGAACATCACCGAGATCAGCATCAGGTAGGCGGCCATCACCGGAATATCGACAAAGCTGATCGCGTTGATGAAAAGAAGGCCGACGCCCGGCCACTGGAACACCGTCTCGGTGATGATCGCAAAGGCGATGATCGAGCCG
The DNA here is from genome assembly GCF_052825805.1 of Pseudaestuariivita sp. Classification (NCBI taxonomy): domain Bacteria; kingdom Pseudomonadati; phylum Pseudomonadota; class Alphaproteobacteria; order Rhodobacterales; family Paracoccaceae; genus Pseudaestuariivita; species Pseudaestuariivita sp. Next base: position 365,132 of record NZ_JBRBVB010000015.1, read on the forward strand.
AGTTGCAGCCCCGTCACAGTGATGACCGGCACCAGTGTGTTCTTGAGCGCGTGGCGGAAATGCACGGCGCGGTCGCGCAGCCCGCGGGCGCGGGCAAAGCGGATGTAATCCTGGCGCAAGACCTCCAGCATCTCGGTCCTTACCAGCCGCATGATCAGCGTCATCTGGTAGAGCCCCAGCGTGATCGACGGCAGGATCAATGCCTGCAGGCCGGAAGACGTAAGGAACCCCGTGCTCCACCAGCCAAGCTGCACCGTCTCCCCGCGTCCGAACGAGGGCAGCATGTCAAGCTCGACCGAAAAGACGTAGATCAAGAGGATCCCGATCAGGAAGGTCGGCAGCGACACCCCGATGAGCGACAGGCTCATCACGGCATTGGCCGCGACCGTGCCGCGCCGCAGCGCGGTGAAGACGCCCAGCACGATGCCGAAGAAGATCGCAAGAAAACCCGAAACGAACGCCAGCTCGAGCGTCGCCGGCGCGCGCTCCAGAAGGATGTCCGCAACGGGGCGCCCCTGGCGGTACGAGATGCCGAAATTGCCCTGGATCGCGTTCTCGAGGAACCGCAGGTACTGGACGGGAAAGGGTTGATCGAGACCCAGCTGAGCGCGCAGGCGCGCGATGTCCGCGTCCGTGCGCTCCTGTCCGAGCATGTTGTCGATCGGGTCCCCCACAAAGGTGAACATCGAAAAGGCCACGAGGCCGACGACGAGGAGGACAAGGACGGATTGCAAAACCCGCCTCAGGACAAAGCTGATCATCGCGTGATGGTGCGGCGCGGGGCGAGGGAGGTCAAGCGCCTCCCCTGCCTCTTTGCCCAAACGTCAGGCATGTGCCTAGGGGATGGACAGGCTGCCGGCAGTGCCCACCTTACTCCACTCCGGTCTGAAACCTGTGCTCCACGCCTCTGCAACGCGCAATTCTGCGGAGAGTAGGGTGGGCACTGCCGAGACTTCAGCGTCAAGCAGCCCACCTTACTCCGCCTTGTTCAAAGCGCTTGCACAGCCTCGCACCCAACGCATCGATCAACGCAAGGTAAGGTGGGCACTGCCGATCAGACCAGAGCCCCCGAAGGATCGATCCGTGTCTTGCCACCCAAATAAGGCGTCAGCACCTCCGGCAGGTCGACCGACCCATCCGCCTGCTGCCCGTTCTCGAGCACCGCGATCAGGCACCGGCCCACGGCCAGACCCGACCCGTTCAGCGTATGCACGAACTCCGGCTTGCCGCCGCCCGCGGGCTTGAACCGCGCATTCATTCGGCGCGCCTGAAAGTTACCCGTAGTGGAGACCGAAGAGATCTCGCGATACGCATTCTGCCCCGGCAACCACGCCTCGATGTCGTAGGTGCGGCGCGCGCCGAAGCCCATGTCACCCGTGCAGAGGACGACCGTCCGGTAGGGCACTCCTAGCGCTTCAAGAAGCCCTTCGGCACATCGCAGCATCCGCTTTTGCTCGGCATCGGAGTGCTCTGGATGGGTGATCGAGACCATTTCGACCTTCTCGAACTGGTGCTGGCGCAGCATGCCCGCCGTGTCGCGCCCTGCGCTGCCCGCCTCCGAGCGGAAGCACAGCGTGTGCGCCGTCAGGCGGATCGGCAGCTGCGCCTCTTCGAGCACGTCCCCCGCCACCGAATAGGTCAGCGTCACCTCGGAGGTCGGGATCAGCCACCAGCCATTCGTGGTCTGGTAGCTGTCCTCACCGAACTTCGGCAGCTTATCGGTCCCGTACATCGCGTCATCGCGGACGAGCACCGGAGACTGCACCTCGGTCAGCCCGTTCTCCGAGATGTGGGTGTCCAGCATCCACTGCGCGAGCGCCCGGTGCACCCGTGCAACGGCGGCTTTGAGCATGACAAACCGCGCGCCCGACGTCTTGGCGGCGGTGGCAAAGTCCATGCCGGGCGCGACGCCCGCGATCTCGAAATGCTCCTTCGTCTCGAAGTTCGTCTCGCGGGGTGTGCCCCAGCGGCTCACCTCGACGTTGTCCTCTTCATCGGCGCCCTCGGGCACGTCATCGGCTGGGAGGTTGGCGATGCGCGCGAGCATGTCGGTAAGCTTTGCGTCTTCCGCCTTGGCTTTCTCCTGCAGCTCGGCGACCTCGGCCTTCTTGGCGGAAACCAGCGCGCGGAGGCGCTCGAACTCGGCCTCGTCGCCACGCGCTTTGGCTGCACCCACCTCCTTGGAGGCTTTGTTCTGCTCAGCCTGCGCCGTCTCAGCGGCGTGGATCAGCGCCCGGCGCGCCTCGTCCACGGAAAGAAGCTCTGACGACATCGCGGCGTCTCCCCGGCGGGCCAGCGCCGCGTCAAAGGCGGCGGGGTTCTCGCGGATGGCGCGGATGTCGTGCATGTCTCTCACTCCGGTTGACGGGAATGTTGATAGGAATGCGTGAGCCTCTACGCCAGCGCAGCCGCAGCGTCCAGAGATGCTCAGTCCGCGAGGGCTCCCGTCAGCCAGGGATCGAGCCGCGTGATAATCGCGCCCACGTCGCCCTCGGCGCTTGGCCGCGCGGAGACGACCGCCACGACGCGCCATCCTTCGTCCGTCTGCTGGAGCACCGGCGCGCCCGAGTTGCCCGCGATCACCGGGCAATCGAGCGTCGCGATCCGCAGGCGCACGGCGTCAAAGGCGCAGTCGAACCGTCCGTTCAACACTTCTGGCCGCACCCGGTGATAGCCGACAATGGCCGCGCTTTGCGTGCCCACAAGCGGCGCGAGTGGAAGGCTCGGAAGCTGCCTTTCGGTGATCGGCTTGTCGAGCGTGAGCACCGCCAGATCCCAGGCCGGCTGCGCCACCCGTCCACGCGTGAGGTCAAACTGCGGATGCAGCTCGAGCCGGGTGGTGCGCCGAAAGGTCACCATCTCCCCCCGATCCCAGCCCGCGACAAAAGTGATCCTCGGAAGCGCCCTCGGCGCGCCCTCCCAGACCATGCAATGCGCCGCCGTGAGCACTTTTGTCGGCGCCACAAGCGTGCCCGTGCAAAACGACCGATCCCGGTAGCCCGCCACATTGATCCTGCCCACCGCCGCCCAGGTTTGGCGTTCCTCTTCGCTCAGCGCCGGAAGCGGTGTCTGCGCGAGAGCCGGGAGGGCCCAGCAGAGCAGGAGGGAAATGGCCAGCCGCGTACTTGTGAGCTTAATCACCGAGCTAGTCCGGGTTCATGCCGATAGACCTCTGCCAGGTGTGCCACTGCTTAAAGAAGTCTTTGTCGCCTAGCTTTTTCGTCGCCCAATGCGATGGTCGGGCTCCATTGTTCAGTTGAACGCTTCCATCAGCAAAAATGTCCTGCCAGAACGGTCGAAGAACTTCGACTGTTTCTTCGTCCACGTTTCGTAAGCAAGCACCAAGCATGTTTGCCTGATTGAGGTTCACACTTCGGTTTAGTTTGACCCCGCCTAGGTCCGCGCCGTTAAGCCGCGCGTTAGCCAGGCTGGCGGCGGTTAAGATAACCTCTCTAAGTCGTGCATAATTTAGGATTGCGTTGTTCAAGTTCACCGAAGTCATATCGGCATGGTCTAAAGTCGCATGAGACAGGTTTGCATGCGCAAGGTTTGACGCCATCAACTGAGCTTTGTGCAGCTTGGCACCCGTAAGATTGGCATGAGAAAAGTTCACGCCTCGCGCTTTCACGTTGGATAAATTCGCTTCGATCAAGTTCGCATGCGATAGGTTCGCCGCACGAAAGTCCAAACTTAGCAGTTGATTACTCATGCGTTGCTTCCTCATTCCCTTTCAAAAGCACGTCAATGGCGGCTTGAAGGTCTATGGGCATAGGAGAACTAGTGTAGCCTTCGTCTTCACCAGCTCTTGGGTTTCTGGCCTGATCCAACACGTACGCGTTCAGCGTTTTGAGTACCATGGGTCGGTCCGAGGGGTATTGTTTCATCAGACGTTCTAACGCGTGGATCGCTCCCATGCGGACTGCAGCGCTTTCGCTGGCAAAGTGCGACATGGCATCGAGCAGTTGATTTGTGACAGCGGTTTGTTCGGAAATCCTATTTTGTTTACGTAATTCCTCCAAGCGCGCCAGTGAGATCGGCAGCGTGACCACGGCGCCCGTCACGGCGGTGACGGCGACGAGTTGGGCGATGACGAAGCGGAACTTGGACTCGTTGATATCGGGATCAAAGGTGAAGGCCACCTTTCCAACCAGCCAGATCAGCGACGCGATCAGGACGAGCGACAGGACCGCGTAAAGAAGCCCCAGCACCAGAAAGGCGAAGGTCGGGACACGCTCGAGCCCCATCGCCTTTTGCCAGCCTCGGGCGGGACCGGCGAGCAGACCCAGACCGCAGATCGCAAGAAGGGCGGTGAAGCCCAGCGCTCCCCACGGCACATGCGCGGGCCAGGGGGTGGCAAGGAGGTGGGTCCAGACGGTGTCCATCCTTCAACCATGCCCCGCCATCCGAACGGTGCAAAGGGGAACGAGGCGCCTTGCAACTCCCACGCCCCGCGCATACGTTCCGCGCGACTTTGAGAGACGCCTCACGCGCGCTCTTTTTCGGACACCGACAGAGGCCCTCATGGAAGCTATTGCACAGTTTATCCCGCTTATCCTGATCTTCGCGATCATGTACTTCCTGCTGATCCGTCCGCAGCAAAAGAAGATGAAGGAGCACCAGAAGATGGTCGACGCGCTGCGCCGGGGCGACCAGGTGGTGACCGCAGGCGGGATGATCGGCAAGGTTTCCAAAGTGCCGGGTGACGGCAATATCGAGGTCGAGGTCGCCGACGGCGTCAAGGTGCGCGTGGTGCAGAACACAATCTCGGCGGTGCTCAACAAGACCGAGCCGGCAGACGCCAAAAGCTGATCCACGCCGCACACGGCTAGTCCCAACGGGAGGCGCGGCGGATGCTGCAAATCGACATCTGGAAGCGCATCCTGATCGTGCTCACCGTGGCGGTGGGGCTGATGCTGGCCTTTCCGAACACGTTCTATGACCGGGTCGAGCGCTACAACGACGCGCAGGCGGTGTTGGTTAATGACCGTTCGAGCGCGGAAGACCGCAGCGCGGTGGAGGGCGATGCCGGGCTCTGGCCGTCCTTCCTGCCGTCTGGGCTGGTGAACCTCGGGCTCGACTTGCGCGGCGGGGCGCACCTGCTCGCCGAAGTGCAGGTCGAGGACGTCTACGAGGCCCGGATGGAGGCGTTCTGGCCGGAGCTGCGCGATGCGCTGCGCCCTGAGCGGACGACCGTTGGCACGATCCGCCTTCAGCCCTCGGCACCTGATGAGCTGCGCGTGCGCATTTCTCAGCCTGAGGGGATGTCCCGCGCGCTGGAAGTGGGCCGTAGCCTCGCGCAGCCAGTGCAGACCGCGACGGGCCTTGGCGCGACGGATTACGAGTTCACCGCCGAGGGTGACACTCTGATCGCGCGCATCAGCGAGGCCGAGCAGATCGCCACCGACGACCGCACCGTGCGCCAGTCGCTCGAGATCATCCGCCGCCGCATCGACGAGGTCGGCACCCGTGAGCCGACGATCCAGCGGCAGGGCGCGGACCGCATCCTGATCCAGGTGCCGGGCATCGGGTCGGCCTCCGAGTTGAAGGAGATCATCGGGACCACGGCGCAGCTGACGTTCCAGCCGGTGGTGGGCCGCGCCTCCAGCCCGGACGAGAACGCAGGCATCGGCAACGAGATCCTGCCCTCGCTCGACGAGGCGGGCGTCTTCTACACGCTCGAGCAGGCCCCGGTGGTCACGGGAGAGGAGCTGGTCGACGCGCAGCCGGCCTTTGATCAGAACGGGCGGCCTGCGGTGAACTTCCGCTTTAACCCGGCGGGTGCGCGCAAGTTCGGCGACTACACGGCCGAGAACATCGGCAATCCCTTCGCCATCGTGCTCGACGAAGAGGTGATCAGCGCGCCGGTTATCCAGAGCCACATCCCGGGCGGGTCGGGCATCATCACTGGCAACTTCACGGTCGAGGAATCGACCAACCTTGCGGTGCTTCTGCGGGCGGGGGCGCTGCCGGCGGAGCTGACCTTCCTCGAGGAGCGGACCATCGGGCCGGAGCTGGGCGCCGACTCGATCCGGGCCGGGCAGATCGCCTGCATCGTCGCCTTTGCCGCCGTGCTGGTCTTCATGTTCCTCAGCTATGGCCTCTTCGGCATCTTTGCCAACATCGCGCTCATCATCAACGTCGGTCTGATCTTTGGCCTCTTGTCGCTCATCGGGGCGACGCTGACGCTGCCGGGGATTGCGGGGATCGTGCTGACCATCGGGATGGCGGTGGATGCCAACGTGCTGATCTTCGAGCGCATCCGCGAGGAGACCAAGACGGCCAAGGGCCCGGCGCGTGCCATCGAGCTGGGCTATGAAAAGGCGCTGTCCGCGATCCTCGACGCCAACATCACGACGTTCCTGACGGCGGTGATCCTCTTTACCATGGGGTCTGGGCCGGTGCAGGGCTTTGCGGTCACGCTGGGTCTCGGCATCCTCACCTCGGTCTTCACGGCGATCTTTGTCACGCGCCTGATGGTGGTGATGTGGTTCGAGCGCCGCCGCCCCAAAGTGCTGGAGGTCTGAGCAATGCGCCTGCGACTGGTTCCCAAAGAGACGTCCTGGGACTTCTTTTCCCGCTCCAAGCTGTGGCTGGGTCTCTCGGCGCTGATGATGGTGCTGGCGTTCGTGTCCTTCTTCCTGCAGGGGCTGAACTACGGCATCGACTTCCGCGGTGGCACGACGGTGCGCACCGAAAGCGCGCAGCCGGTCGACGTCGCCGCCTACCGCGGAGCCATCGACCAGCTGGAGCTTGGGGATGTGACGATCACCGAGGTGTTCGATCCGACTTTTGGCCCCGATCAGAATGTCGCGATGATCCGCATCCAGGCCCAGGAGGGGCAGGAGAGCGTCTCGGGCGCCATCGTCGACGACGTGCTGACCGCCTTGCAGGCCGTTGCGCCGGATATCGAGTTCACGTCCGTGGAATCGGTCGGTCCCAAGGTCTCGGGCGAGCTGATCCAGACGGCGGTCATCGCCGTGGTCCTCGCCATCGGCGCGGTGCTGATCTACATCTGGGCGCGGTTCGAGTGGCAGTTTGCCCTCGGGGCCGTGGTGGCGCTGGTGCATGACGTTCTGCTGACCATCGGCATCTTTTCCGAGCTGCAGATCCGGTTCGATCTCGCCATCATCGCGGCGCTGCTCACCATCGTCGGCTACTCGCTCAACGACACGGTGGTGGTGTTCGACCGCGTGCGGGAGAACCTGCGCAAGTACAAAAAACGCCCACTGAAAGAGGTGCTCAACATCTCGATCAACGAGACGCTGAGCCGCACGGTGATGACCTCGGTGACGACGCTGCTCGCGCTGATCTCGCTCTTTGTCCTCGGCGGGGACGTGATCCGCGGCTTTGTCTTTGCGATGATCTGGGGCGTAATCATCGGGACCTACTCGTCGATCTTCGTCGCCTCCGCGATGCTGCTGTGGCTCGGGGTCAAGCGTGACTGGTCCAAGCCCGACGCCAACGCCGGCACCCAATTCGCCAACGTCGACGCCTGAGGCGGGTCTGAGCGATGCGCCTGAACGAGATCGACTATTCCGACGCCCCGCCCATCGACGGTTATGGGCCCGGATTTTTCCGCATCGGCGGCGAAGTCCACGAGGGCCCGCAGATCGTGGCGCCGACCGGTGTGGCGGCCTGGGGCGGGTATGATGACATCGAGGCAATCCTTGCGCTCGCCGGCAAGATCGACGTGCTCTTTGTCGGCACGGGCGCGGACATCGCGCACCTGCCTCCCGCATTCCGCAAGGCGGTCGAGGACGCCGGGATCGGTGCCGAGCCGATGAACGCGCCGTCCGCCTGCCGCACATACAACATCCTTTTGAGCGAGGGGCGCCGCGTCGCCTGCGCGCTCTTCCCGGTCTGAGCCCGTGCTCGCCGTCCGCGACCTCGCCGTGGGCCGGAGCGGGACGGCGGTGCTTGAAGGGCTGACGTTCGACGTCACGGCGGGACGCGCGCTCATCCTGCGCGGTCCCAACGGGATCGGCAAGACGACGCTCCTGCGTACCATCGCCGGCCTGCAACCACCCCTCGACGGCACGATCGAGATGGAGGAGGGCGCTGCCGCCTACGCCTCCCACGCCGACGGGATAAAGACGGCGCTTACTGTCGGTGAAAACCTGAGCTTCTGGGCAGAGGTCTTTGGCACAGCCGGCATCGACGCGGCACTCGACGCGTTCGACCTGCAAGGACTGCGCGACCGCCCGGCAGGCAAGCTCTCTGCCGGTCAGAAACGCCGCGTGGGCCTTGCCCGCATCCTTGTCGCGCAGCGGCCGCTCTGGGTGATGGACGAGCCGACCGTGTCGCTCGACGCCTTCACGGTCAAAGCCTTCGCAGAGCTGGTCCGGGAGCACCTCGCGGGCGGCGGCGCCGCGCTGATCGCCACCCATATCGACCTCGGCCTTGACGCCGAAACGCTCGACGTCAGCCCCTTCGTGGCCAAAAGCACCGGTCCCCGGGGCTTTGACGAGGCGTTTGAATGAAGGCGCTGCTCCTGCGCGACATGGCCCTTGCCGTGCGCGCGGGCGGTGGGTTCGGCCTTGCGCTGGCCTTCTTCCTGATCGTCGTCGTGCTGGTGCCGTTCTCCGTGGGGCCTGACACCGCGCTGCTGGCCGAGATCGCGCCGGGTATCCTGTGGCTGGGCGCGCTGCTTGCGTGCCTCCTCTCGCTCGACCGCGTCTTTGCGCTCGACTTCGAGGACGGCTCGCTCGACCGTTTGGCCACCGCGCCGCTGCCGCTCGAGGCCGCCGCGCTCATCAAGGCGCTCGCGCATTGGCTGACCACCGCGCTGCCGCTCATCGTGATCGCGCCGGGCCTCGGCGTGCTGCTCTCGCTGCCTGCATCCGGCTTTGCCTGGGTGCTGGTCTCGCTCGCCGTCGGCACGCCCGCGCTCAGCGCCATCGGCACGTTTGGCGCCGCGCTCACCGTAGGGCTTCGGCGCGGAGGGCTGCTGCTGTCGCTGCTCGTGCTGCCGCTCTATGTGCCGACGCTGATCTTTGGCGCGGAGGTGGCGCGGCGCGGGACGCAAGGGCTCGACCTTGGCCCGACGCTGGCGCTGCTTGGAGGCATCACGCTCGGCACCGTGGCGCTCTTGCCCTTCGCTACCGCGGCGGTCTTGCGCATGACCCTGCGATAAGCGCGCGCAGTCTGGCCGGGACACGCGTATGTCACTGGCGCTGCGCAAAGATCGGGATTAAATGACGCCCATGTCGCTTTGGGAATACGCCAATCCACGCAAGTTCACCGGCCTCGCCGGAACCCTCTTGCCGTTCGTCGCCTGGGCGGCAGGCATCCTGACGGTTCTCGGCCTCGTTTGGGGGTTCTTTTTCACCCCCAATGCTGACAAGTTCGAGTCCACGGTCAAGATCATCTACCTGCACGTGCCGTCCGCGCTGATGGCGATCAACGCCTGGCTGATGATGCTGGTCTGCTCGCTGATCTGGCTGATCCGCCGCCACCACGTTAGCGCACTTGCTGCACGCGCGGCGGCGCCCGTGGGCATGGTGATGACACTGATCGCGCTCTGGACCGGCGCGGTTTGGGGCCAGCCGATGTGGGGGACGTGGTGGGCCTGGGATCCGCGCCTGACATCCTTCCTCATCCTCTTCCTTTTCTACCTCGGGTACATGGCGCTCTGGACCGCGATCGAGGACACCGAGACGGCCGCCGACCTGACCTCCGTGCTCTGTCTTGTCGGCTCGGTCTTTGCACTGCTCAGCCGCTACGCCGTGAACTTCTGGAACCAGGGCCTGCACCAGGGCACGACCGTGCCCGTGGCGACGGGTGGGCGCACGATCTCGGACATCTATTTCCTGCCGCTCGTGACCGCGATGGTGGGCTTTGGCCTGATGTTCCTCGCGCTCGTGCTGGCGCGCACGATCATGCTGATCCGCCAGCGCCGCATCGCCGTGCTCGAGGCGCGGGAGGTGCGCGCATGAGCTGGACCCTGAACGTCGACCTTGGCAAATACGCCACTGAGGTGCTGCTTTCCTACGCCGGGGGCCTCGCGTTGATGCTGGCGCTTGTCATCGTGTTTGTCCGCCAATACCGCACCACTGCGCGCGCGCTCCGCGCGGCCGAGGCCTGCGCGGCGAGGTCTACCGATGGCTAAAGTCTCGCCCCTCATGGCCCTGCCGCCCGTGCTCTTCGTGGCCTTTGCCGCCATGGCCTATTTTGGGATGAATCGAGACGGGCAGGGCGAGCTGCCCTCTACCGCCGAAGGCGCCTCCGCCCCCGCCGTGCTTGCCGAACCCTTCTCCGACGAGCCTGGCTTCACCGACGCAGACCTGCGCAGCGGAGAGGTTGTGCTCGTCAACTACTGGGCCAGCTGGTGCGCGCCCTGCCGCGCCGAACACCCCACCCTCGAGCGCCTCGCGGACGAAGGCATCCCGATCTATGGCGTGAACTACAAGGACCCGCTGGCCAACGCAGAAGTGTTCCTCGAAGAACTCGGCAACCCCTACACCGGCCTCGGCGCCGACCCACGCGGCCGAATGGCCATCGAATGGGGGGTCTACGGCATGCCCGAGACCTTTGTGATCGCCGGCGACGGCACGGTCGTGCGCCGCATCGCCGGCCCCGTCACATCCCGCGTCCTCGAAGAAGCCCTCCGCCCCGCCATGGAGCGCGCCGCGGCGATGGGAGCAGGCGGATAACGCAGGCACCCAAACGTCGCCCACTGTGGCCAGCCGTCAAAACAGCGCGCCAGGCTCCAGCTTCATCTTCCCAAAGGGCTCCGCCCGTTCTCGGGCAAAACGCTCCCCCGGAGCGTTTTCGAGGAGCCCGCTCACCCCACCGCCGGAGGCTCCGACAACAGCCAAGCGTACGAATTTCAGAATTGTGTGAAACCGCCTTCTACGCTCCGATCCAGCGCCGCACACGCGCAACGTAGGTCTCGCCTTCTTCCGCAAACGCCGTCACCAGCGCGGCCTCCTCCGGCGCGGCAAAGTCGCGGTCGAGGAGCCACCAGAGACCGGCTGCTGGCAAGAGGCCCAGCAGGCTGCCCTGGCTGAACCCAATGCCGAGGACGATCAGGATCATGCCGAGGTAGATCGGGTTGCGGGTAAAGGCGAAGGGGCCGGTGGTGATCAATGCGGCGGGTGCTTGTCCCGGGTGGATCGGTGTCCGGCGCCCGCGGAACTGGTACGCCGCCCATCCGGCCAAGACGAGACCGGCCAAAGCGACGAGCCCGCCAAAGGCCCGCGAGCCGACCTCGAGCAGCGGCAGCGCATTGAGGATCAGCGCCAGAACGGCGGCCACAAGCGTGTAGAACGGCGGGAACTTCATCGCAGGTCAGCGCTCCGGTGGGCAAGGTAGGGTAGGCAAATCTGCCCACCCTACGGGATATGTCAGGCCGCCTTGGCCAGGTTCCGAAGAACGTAGTGCAAAACGCCGCCGTTTTCGATGTATTCGATCTCGACCGCCGTATCGATCCGGCACTTAAGCGTAATTTCCTTGGTCGACCCGTCCGCCGTGGTGATCGTCGCCGGCACTTCGGCCAGAGGCGACACCGTGTCGAGCCCGTGGATCGAGACGGTCTCCTCGCCCGTGAGCCCCAGAGAATTGCGCGTGTCACCGCCGGTGAACTCGAACGGGATCACGCCCATGCCGACGAGGTTGGAGCGGTGGATGCGCTCGAAGCTCTCGGCGATGACCGCCTTGACGCCCAGCAGCGCAGTCCCTTTGGCGGCCCAGTCGCGCGAGGAGCCCGCGCCGTACTGCTCACCGCCGAAGATCACGAGCGGTGTGCCCGCCTCCTGATAGGCCATCGCCGCGTCAAAGATCGACGTCTGCGCGCCGTCCGGGCCTTTAGTGTAGCCACCCTCGACGCCATCTAGCATCTCGTTCTTGATGCGGATGTTGGCAAAGGTGCCGCGCATCATGATCTCGTGGTTGCCCCGGCGCGAGCCGTAGGAGTTGAACTCGCGCGGCTGCACCTGGCGCTCGGTCAGGTACTTGCCGGCGGGCGTCGTCTCCTTGAACGACCCGGCGGGGGAGATGTGGTCGGTCGTGACCATGTCGCCCAGCAGAGCCAGCACCTTGGCGCCCTCGATGTTCTCGATCTTGCGCGTCTCCATGGTCATGCCCTGGAAATACGGCGGGTTCTGCACGTAGGTCGAGGTGGCCGGCCAGTCGTAGGTCTGGCTTTCGGTCGTCTCGACGCCCTGCCACTTGTCGTCTCCCTTGAAGACGTCGGCGTATTTCTCCTGGAAGGCGGCGCGCGTCACCGTCTGCTCGACGAGGTCGGCGACCTCCTGGGCGGTCGGCCAGATGTCCTTGAGGAAGACGTCGTTGCCGTCCTTGTCCTGGCCGAGCGGCTCTTTCGTGATGTCGACGTTCATGTCACCGACCAGCGCGTAGGCCACCACGAGCGGCGGCGAGGCGAGGTAGTTGGCGCGCACGTCGGGCGAGATGCGCCCTTCAAAGTTGCGGTTGCCCGAGAGCACCGACACGCCGATCAGGTCGTTGTCGTTGATCGTCTTCGAGATCGACGGCTCGAGCGGGCCGGAGTTGCCGATGCAGGTCGTGCAACCGTAGCCAACGAGGTTGAACCCGATCTTGTCCAGATCGTCTTGGAGCCCCGCGGCCTCGAGGTATGCGGAGACTACTTGCGAGCCCGGTGCGAGCGACGTCTTGACCCAGGGCTTGCGGTCGAGGCCAAGCGCCGCCGCCTTGCGCGCCACGAGGCCCGCGCCGATCATCACGTAGGGGTTCGACGTGTTCGTGCAGGACGTGATCGAGGCGATCACGATCGAGCCGTCGTGCAGCTGGTAGCCGGCGTCCTTGTTATAGCCCATGGCGTGGCTGCCGGTGTTGCCCGGGATGTCGACCGGCGCGGGCTGGCCGCCCTCGGCCTCCCAGCGGGTCTTACACTCCTTGGCGGCCTTGTCGCTGCCGCGCTGGCCGTCGACATAGGCGTGGAACGTGGTCGCCGCCTTGTCGAGCGCGATGTAGTCCTGCGGGCGCTTGGGACCCGAGATCGCCGGCACGATGGTCCCCATGTCGAGGTGCAGCGTGTCGGTGTAGACGGGCGCGTAGTCCGCGTCCCGCCAGAAGCCGTTCTCCTTGGCGTAGGCTTCGACCAGCGCGATGCGGTCCTCGTCCCGGCCGGTCACGCGGAGGTAGCGCAGCGTCTCGCCGTCGATGGGGAAGAACCCGCAGGTCGCGCCGTATTCCGGCGCCATGTTGGCGATGGTCGCGCGGTCGGCAAGCGGCAGGCTGTCGAGGCCCGCGCCGTAGAACTCGACGAATTTGCCGACGACGCCCTTTTCGCGCAGCATCTCCACAACTTTGAGGACGAGGTCGGTGCCGGTGGTGCCCTCGACCATGGCGCCGGTCAGCTCGAACCCCACGACTTCGGGGATCAGCATCGAGATCGGCTGGCCGAGCATGGCTGCCTCCGCCTCGATCCCGCCAACGCCCCAGCCCAGAACGGCCGCGCCGTTCACCATGGTGGTGTGCGAGTCGGTGCCGACCAGCGTGTCGGGGTACGCGACTTCCTCGCCGTTCTGATCGGTGTCCGTCCAGACGGTCTGCGCGAGGTACTCGAGGTTAACCTGGTGGCAGATGCCCGTCCCCGGAGGCACCACGCGGAAGTTGTTGAACGCCGACTGCCCCCACTTGAGGAAGGTGTAGCGCTCCATGTTGCGCTCGTACTCGCGGTCCACGTTCATCTGAAACGCGCGCGGGTTGCCGAACTCGTCGATCATCACGGAATGGTCGATCACCAGGTCCACAGGGTTCAGCGGGTTGATCTTTTCCGGGTCACCGCCCAGCGCCACGATCCCGTCGCGCATCGCTGCAAGGTCGACCACAGCCGGAACCCCGGTGAAGTCCTGCATCAGCACGCGCGCCGGACGATAGGCGATCTCGCGCGGGTTCTTCCCGCCTTTGTCGGCCCATTCGGCGAACGCCTTGATGTCGTCCGTCGAGACCGTCTTGCCGTCCTCGAACCGCAGCATGTTCTCGAGCACCACCTTGAGCGCCGCGGGCAGCTTGGAGAAATCCCCGAGGCCCGCCTCGGTCGCTGCCGCGATCGAGTAATACGAGACCGACTGGCCTCCGACGGTGAGGGTCTTGCGGGTGTTCGAGCTGTCTTGTCCGACGGTGATGGGCATGGGGCTGGCGCTCCTCCGGCTGGCAATTTGGGATACGTTGGCGCTGCAATAGCCGCCCGAAACCCTTGTGCGCAAGAGGGTGCGACAATTTTGTGTACGATTGCATACAGTTTTTTGAGATCGTGCCCGGTACGTGCTGCCAGCACCGTCCCGGACGGGTTTGCAGGGTACACCGGCAGGCTTTCAAACAAGTGCTGTTCATTTAGATCGAATTGCTTGCCTCGATCAGAGCACCCGTCTGACGGGCACCGTCAGGCCGCGTCATGCCTCCGGCATGGCCCGCCCCCGTCAAACCAAAGGTTTGCCTTCGGCAAAACGGGCGGCGCGATTGCGCCACCCCGCAGGACGGCGCGTGAACTTTTGTATCTGTGCTACGGGTCGTGGGCAATCTGCGCTAGACTTCCTCCATGATCACCGAGATCGAAGACTACTTCACCAAGGGCTGCGGGCGCTGTGCGCGGTTCGCCACTGCGGACTGTTCGGCGCGGGTCTGGTCTGAAGCGCTCAGCGAACTGCGCGCGCTCTGCCGTGACGCGGGCTTGACCGAGACGGTCAAGTGGGGCCATCCGTGCTACACCGCCCACGGGCAAAACATCGCGATCCTTGGCGCGTTCCGGTCCGAAGTGCGGCTCAGTTTCTTTCACGCTGGGCTGATGGCCGACCCCGAGGGTGTGCTGACCCCGCAAGGTCCGAACACCGCCTTTGCGGATGCGCTGCGGTTCACATCCGCGGCGGACGTGCGCGCGCTGGCGGGCACGATCAGCGCCTATCTGGCGGAGGCCAGGGGCTATGCCGCGCAAGGTCTGAAGCCCCCCAAGCCGGCCACGGACGTCAGCCTGCCGGACGCACTGGTGGAGATGCTCGCCGCCGCGCCGGAAGTCTCGGAGGCGTTCGACGCGCTCACGCCGGGACGCCGGAAAAGCCACGCGCTGCACGTCGGGTCCGCCAAAAAGCGCGAGACGCAGGACAGCCGCGCGGCCAAGGCCGCCGCCGCCATCCTCGCCGGTAAGGGCCACAACGAGCGGTAGTGGCGCTGCGCTTAGCGAGGCGCCGACTCTGCAACGCAATCCGGGCGCTGCAACATAAGGTCACGGAAACAGTTTGATCCCTCACCAAGGCTTGATTGGCGCCGCGCGCCCGGGCCATCTATGTGGGGCTGGCTGCCAAGACCCAAAGGACTGCTCCCATGCTGCGCATTCTGGCCACTGCCGCTGCTCTTTTGACCGCCCTGACCGCCTCGGTGTCGGCGCAAAGCGAGGGGCGTGTGGTGCTGGTCGAGCTCTACACCAGCCAGGGCTGCTATTCCTGCCCGCCCGCGGACAAGCTCTTGGGCGAGCTGGCCGAGCGCGATGACGTGATCCCGCTGGCGCTGCATGTGGACTACTGGGATTACATCGGGTGGAAGGACATCTTTGCCAAGCCGGCCCACACCCAGCGCCAACGCGCCTACGCCAAGACCTGGAACGAGCGGATGATCTACACGCCCCAGATGGTGGTCGGCGGGCTGCATCCCGTGGTCGGCTCCCGCCCGATGGACGTGGCCGAGCTGATCCAGAAACACGCCATGGCCGAGCCGGTGGTCGCGCTCGAGCTGACACGGAGCGGCGACAGCGTGGCAATCGTCGCGACCGCGCTCTCCGACGTGCCTGCGGCCGAGGTGCACCTTGTGCGCTACACGCCCGAGCAGACCGTCGACATCAAGCGCGGCGAAAACCGCGGCAAGCGTCTAACCTACCACAACATCGTGACGTCCTGGCAGACGCTCGCCACATGGGACGCCGCCGCGCCCCTCGAGCTGACCGCAGAGGCCGCCGGTGACGCACCCGTGGTGGTGATCGTGCAGGCCGAGGGCTATGGCATGGTGCTCAGCGCGGCGCAGCTTCGGTAGGGATTTCTCGGCGCGAGATCGGATGGCGTACGTCCGAGCACGGAGCTATCGCGCCCCGGACTACGATCCGGGGCCTCGCCTGTTTTGTTTTGAGGTCCGGGCTCAAGGCCGGGACGAGTGAACATAGGGGTACATAGCACTCCCAGTAGAATACGCGTTCACTACGGCCTAAATCAAAGCGCCTGCCTGACGGGCACCGTCAGGCCGCGCCGTCCCGCCCCCATGGGGCGGCGCGATGCGCCACCCCTCGGGTCGGCGCGTGAACGACCGGTTTCTGCAAATAAGTTAGCTACCGCCCGCCGCCGCAACCCGCTCCTTACGGCCCGGCTTCCAGCGTTTGTGAATCCAGAACCACTGGTGCATGTGCTCCCGCACCAACGCCTCGAGGTTGTCGTTGACGGCCTGCGTCATCGTCTCGGCGTCCGTGTGCGGGATGGGCGCCTCAACCCGGACTTCAAAGCTCATGCCATCTGACTGCCGGACCGAGTAGATCGGGATCAGCGCCGCGTCGTACTTGAGCGCCAGCTCGGCGGTGATCACCGAGGTAAAGGCGGGCTTGCCGAAGAAATTGAGCTTGGGCGCGCCGAAGGCGTTGAGGTCTGTCAGAATGCCCAGAACGCCGCCGCCTTTGATGTGCCGGACGAGCTGGGTCATGCCCTTGCGCCCCTGCTCGAACATCGGCTCGCCTATCTGAGAGATAGCCGCGACGTAGTGGTCGTTGAACCACGGGTTCGACATCCGCCGGTAGAGCGCGCCCATGTTGTGCCCGCGCGCGATCAGATTGGCGCGGGCGACGTCGTAATTGCCGAAATGCGCGGTGACGAGGATGACGGGGCGCCCTTCGGCACGCGCCTCTTCGAGCGCTGCAAGGCCCGAGCCCGCGATCGGTGCCGCGACCGCGCGTTTGACGAAGTCGGCGCCTGAGTAGATCTCGATCAACGTGCGCCCGACATTGTCGGGGACTGCGCGGGTGAGGCCGGTCACCTCTTCTTCGGAGAGGTCGGGTCGCACGTAGGCGAGGTTCTCGCGAATGCGGCTCCGCCATCCTGCGATTGGGGCCACAAGCGTCCGGGCCGCCCAGCCCATAAGCGGCACGCGCCATGTGTAGGGCAGGGCGAGCAGGCAGCGGATGATCCCGCGCAGCACGAGGTTCTGCATCCACTGCGTCCGGGTGCCATTGGTGCTGTGATCTCTGGAAGGTTTGGCCACGTCCATCCCGCCTGCCCAAGTCTGCCTCAGCAGATAGCGGCGGAGGGGAGGGGCCTCAAGTGGGGCGAAGCGAGAGCCAAGTTTCGCGCGGCAACAACACTAGACTTAATATGCGTCGCCCGTCAGCCTTAAAATGCGCGCTTAGATCAGAGCGTCCGCCTGACAGGCACTGTCAGGCCGTGCCGACCCGCCCCCATGGGGCGGCGCGATGCGCCACCCCTTGGGTCGGCGCGTGAACTTTCGTTGCTCACGCGCCGGCTAAATGGCCATGTCGTTAGTACGCGTACCCAGCACCCGTGCGGATCGCCTGAGCCAGCGAGAACTCGGCCCAAGTGTTACGACCTCCGCGTTTGCGGATCTCCGTCAGCTGCATCTTGGCCGCGTCCATGTCACCGAGCTCGGCATAGCCCTGGCCCATGTAGGAGCGCGCGAGGATGTTGTCCGGGTCCTGCTCCAAGGCGGCGGTGTAGTGGACCATAGCCTGATCCATGTCGCCGAGCTTGCGCGCGGTGAAGCCAAGATATGTTTGCACCCGCCCATCGGTCTGGACCGTCATCGCCTCGAGCGCCGCCCGTGCAGCGCCGTACTGGCCGACGTAGGCGAACTCGCGCGCGGCGTCATAGCGCTCGTCATCGGTCAGCGAGCTTTCCTGCGCGTCCACGCACGCCTTGCTGTCGGCGTCGTAGATCTGGCCTTTGGTGCATTGCTTGGTCGTGCTGGTGGTGGCCGGCGTCGAGCCGCCTCCGCCTGCGGCCAGCGCAAGGCCCGGTGCCAGAACAAGCGCGCCAACCAGCGCGGGTGCGGTTAGGTTTTTCAGCATGTCAGATCTCCCGTTTGTTTCATCATATACGCGGCGCGCCGGCGATTGGGTTAAACTTTCCGTCAACAGCCCGCGCAAAGCGGCAATGCGCGCGGCAAAGAAAAAGGGCCGGCGCGCCGACCCTTTCCCGTGCCATGTGAGAGGTGCGCCTAGCCCACCATCTCCACACATTTCTTGGCTTCCGCGTCGTAGGACATGCCCTCGGCGCAGCTGATGGAGGCGGTTTCGGCTTCCATCTTGTGTGCGCCGCTGCAGCCCATGGCGAGCGTGACTGTCGGTGTCAGCATGACGAGGAGTGTGGCAATGCCTGCTGCTTCACGCATAGTGGTCTTCTCCTGTTGCATTTGTTTCCGTAGGGGAAACGATAGCCGCACCTTTTGCAAAGTCACGGAATTTGCCGGGCGGAGACTGCGACATCTCCGCCCGGCGTAGTGTGTGCCCGCAGCCTAATCAGTTTACCGTCACCCAGCGCAGGATAAAGAAGTTGTCCGGGCGCTGCGTCAGCTCGATGTTGTCGCGCGTCCCCCACACCAGCGGCTGCACGTAAAGCGGTACATAAGCTTGCTCGGATTGATAGAGCGAGACCGCCTCTTCCATCATTGTCTGACGCTTGGTGTCGTCCACTTCGGCCTGGATCATCGGCAGGAGCTCGTCGATCCGCGCGTTGGAGTAGTCGCCAAAGTTCCAGCTGCCGAGCTTTTTCTCCGAGTTCGGCGTCGAGGCGAGGAAGCGGATCGGGTGCTCGTGATCGAACGTGCCCGGCGACCAGCCCAGCAGGTACATGTCGAAATTGTCCTCGCGCAGCTCCGGCCAGTAATTGCGCACCGGCATCGCATCGAGCTCTGCCTCGAGCCCGATCTGCGCCAGCATCGAGACCACCGCCTGACAGACCGCCTCGTCGTTCAGGTAACGATCGTTCGGGCATTTGAGGCCAAAGCCGAACCCGTCCGGGTAGCCCGCTTCGGTCAAGAGCTCGCGCGCGCGCTCGGGATCGTAAGCCGGGCGCTCGGCGAGGCTCTCGACAAAGCCGCGCATGGCGGGGGAGACGAGCTGGCTCGCGGGCTCCGCACTGCCGCGCATGATCGTCTGCAGGATCGCCGGCACGTTGACGGCATGGGCGACTGCCTGGCGCACCTTGACGTTGGTGAACGGGTTCGCGTCGCCCGCGTTGGTGCCGTATTTCAAGAGGTCGGCGCCGTGCGCCATGCCGAGCATGATCACCCGCGCTTCGATCCCCCGGATCACCTGCACGCCGTCCCGGCCATCAAGCCGCGCCGCGTCCTGGATCGGCACCGGGTTGATCATGTCGACGTCGCCAGAGAGCAGCGCCGCCACGGCCGTGGCCGAATTCTGGATCGGGGTGAACGTCGCCTCGGTGATGTTGTGCTCCGCCTCGCCCCACCAGCCGTCGAACGGCGTCAGAACGGTGCGCAGGCCCGGCTGGCGTTCGGTCAGCACAAAGGCGCCGGTGCCGTTGGTGTTGAGTGTCGCGGCGTTCTCGGAATCCTTGGCCGGGCGCTCGGCGCCGTTCGCGGCCGCCCAGCCGCTGTCCATGATCATCCAGTTGGCGATGCTGTCGGGGAAGATCGGGTTTGGCACGGATGTGAGGATGTCGACGGTGTAGTCGTTCACCGCGATCACATCCGTCACGCCGGCAAACCAGCTCGAGGTGTCGGATTCAGGCGACGACGCCCGTTCGTAGGAAAAGACCACGTCCTCGGCGGTGAAGTCCTCGCCGCCGTGGAACTTCACACCCTGGCGTAGCGTGAACCGCCAGCCGCCGCCGTCGCCGTCGACGTCGAGCGCCTCCCAGGAGGTCGCAAGCGCCGGCTCGACGGACATGTCCTTGCCGCGCCGCACGAGGCCCTCGTAGACGTTGTTGAGAAAGCCCAGCACCGGGGCCGCGTTCACCGCGTGCGGGTCCATGGTCTGCGGGTCGGTCGTCCCCGCCCAGGAAAAGCTCTCCGCCGCCGCCGGCAGTGCCAGCGTGAGTGTCAGCGCCGTGGCGCTCAGAAAACGATACATGTGAAGTCCCTCGGTCGTGGCCCGTGCCCGGGCAATGGCATGAGGGTGAGCCTAGTGCGTCAGGAGGTCACATCAAATTGGTGTGATGGGGGGCGGCCAGTGCATCCAACAAACCTGACACTTCGCGCTCCACATCCAATGTAGCAACAAGTTTGCGAATGGCCTCTCCTCTCTCCGTCCCGATCACCGGGGAGGCGAGGCGCAAGAACTTGTCTTCAATGGTCTTTGCAGGCAGCGGAGTCTCCGGGTCGCCTTGAGCTTCGATCCGTCCCGAGGAAATCACCCGGCCATCTTTGAGCGTCACATGGACGTCGCCAAAACGCCGCGCGGGAAAAGCCTGATTGAACGCCTCGTTCTCGCGTGTCGATACGCGTTGTGCGAGGCTCGATACTGAACCTTGAGAGAACCAAGCCGCAGAGACCTCGCTTGGTCCGATTGTGCCTGCCAGCACGGCAGCAGCGACTGAAAACGGCAAGCTGTATTGCGCCTCCTCTGTCGTTGTCGGAATGGCGGTCAAGCGCGCAGCCTCGTGAAACGTTTCGACCTCGATCGATTTAATGTCGTGCGGCTCAAGCCCATGATCGTTTATGGCTTTCAGAGTGCCTTCCACGGCAGGCTGCGCCCAGCGGCAGACCGGATAAAGCTTGATGTACTGCTCACCGACGTACCACCGCTTCCCCAGGTCGGACCAGATGTGCGAGACATCGGGGCCCGTAGCAGTGACCGAAGGCGCACCAGTGAAGCCGTCTTGGGCCAGATAAGCCGCCGAGACACCAGCCATAGCCCCCCAACCCGAGCCATCCTTGACCATCGTCGGATGGTCGATGCAACGCATCATCTGGCTTCGAGGTCCGTGATATTCCGCGATCCCGAGCGCGTGCAGTGTCTGGCTTTTTTCCAGACGAAGCGTGCGCGCTCCGATGGCTGCCGCTGCAAGAGCAATCCAGGCACCGGAGGTATGATAGTCGCAAGCGGTGGCATGAAGCGCGATACCCGCGCGGGTCCCCACTTCGTAGCCAATGACGATGCGGGTCAACAACTCTTGCCCGCTGCATGGGCATTGTGCCAATGCGAGCGAAGCGGCAACGACGCCGCATCCGACATGCCCTTTTGTCGGCTTCGAGCCATCGTGCGCATCCAGCGCGTCGATTGTCATCCCGTTCGCTAGCGCCGCGCCCACACTGGAAACCATCCTTCCGTCCAGCCAAAGAGGCGACTCTGGTCCGGTGCCCGCGCCAAAGTGTGCTACAGCGTGAGATCGAATGATCCGCGACAACTCTGTTTGCGAGCCCGCAATCGCGACGCCCAATGTGTCGAGCAAACCGCGTTTGGCGTCTGCTATCGCCTGCGCGGGTAAGTCTTCGTAAGTCGTGTTGTGTATAAATTCGAGCAGCTGGGACATAGCGCTCCGCCATGAAAGTCCTTCACGTTGGAGCTTTGCACGGTCCATTACAGTTAAATGTGCTATTTGCGACGTGGCGGCGTGCCGTTCGGTGTGCCAGAAGACTTTTCAGTAAGGCGATGCCTCTCACAAAACCCGCGCCGGAAAATCCTGGGTCCGCGCCTCCTTCGGCGCACGAAACATCTCCTGCGGCGTCCCGCTCTCCAAAATCCGCCCCCGGTGCAGAAGGCACACTCGGTCCGTCACATCGCGCGCGAAGGCCATTTCGTGGGTCGCCAGAACCATCTGGTGGGCTTTTGATGCCGGCATGACCTGATGCACCTCGTCCAATGGCCTAGGCTAGAACAATAAAGCGATGGCAGCAGGCGCATGATTTGCGGGTGGCTCAAACGCTTTGCCAGCTGAATTGCCCAAAAGGCGATTGCACGCCGCACCATTGGTAAGGATGGTAGGCCGATGACCTCGGGGACAGACTTTTCGTTCGATGCGCTGCCGCCTTTGGCGCGGCGGCATGTGAGGGTGTTTCAGCTGCACCAGTTCCTCGACCGGTTCGCGATGGGGCTGACGGTGGCGGTGGTCGCGCTGGCATTGACCGACCGGGGTATGGACCTTTTCCAGATTTCGCTCCTTTTTGGGGTCTATTCGGTCACGACCATGGCGATGGAGCTGCCGTTCGGCGGGCTGGCGGACCGGATCGGGCGCAAGCCGGTGTTTCTTGCGGCCGTGATCGCCAGTCTGATCTCGCTGGCGCTCTTTTTGTCGACCAGCGCGTTTGCCGTGCTCGCCCTCTCGTTTGCGTTTATCGGGTTCGGGCGCGCGCTCAGGTCCGGCACGCTCGATGCCTGGTTCGTCGAAACCTACCGTCGCGCGGCGCCGGGCGCGGAGGTGCAACCGGTCCTTGCCAAGGCGCAATGGGCGGGCGCCATGGGGCTGGCGCTGGGGGGGGTGGCAGGTGGGCTGCTCCCGGACGTTGCCGGACCGCTGGCCGAACGCGCGGGGTTCAGCGCCTACGATGTCAGCTATGCGGCGAGCTTTGCCGTCATGCTGGGTGTCCTCGCCTACACCTGGTTCGGCATCGACGAGACGCCGCGGCCGCTGCACCTGCGGGCCCTCAAGGCGGGGTTCGTCGCGGTGCCGGAGGTGATCGGGGAGGCGGGCCGCCTTGCGCTGACGCACCCGGTCTTGCCCTTGCTGCTTGCCGCGCTTGCCTTCTTCCTGATGGCGACGAACCCGGTCGAAGTGCTTTGGCCGACCTATGCCAAGCCGCTCCTCGACCCGGACTACGCCAACACGGCGATCGGGGCGCTGACGGCCGGGTACTTCTTTGCGATTGCCTTCGGGGCCTGGCTGTCGCCGCATGTCAGCCGTCTGTTCAAGCGGCGCCATGCGGTGACGCTTCGGGCGGCCTTTGCGGCTCTGGCCTGCGTGCAGGTGGCGCTGGCGCTGCAGGGCGGTGCCCTCGGGTTCGTTGCGGCGTTCATTGCCTTTTCGGTTGTGCTCGGCATCACCGAGACGCCCGCCAGCAGCATCCTGCATGACTGTGTCGAAGACCGGCAACGCTCGACGATGCTGTCGCTGCGCTCCCTGATCCAGCAGTTGGGAGCGGCGCTGGGTCTGGTGCTTGCGGGGGCTGTCGCCGAGGCGATCTCCACGCCGGTGGCCTGGACCCTCGGCGCCGCATTTCTGCTGGTGGCTGCGCTTCTGGTGGGCGTAGTGGGGCGGCGCCTTTCCACAAAGGCGGGCTAGTCGCCGCGCCGGGTCGCGTTCCGGTACCAGGCGACGAGCGCCAGGCGGTTCTCCTCGGTCATGGTCGAGATCGCGCCCGGAGGCGGCATGGCATGGCTGAGCCCGGCCTGCAGGTAGATCGCTTCGGCGTGCCGCGCGACATCGGACACCGTCTCAAGGTGCACGCCCTTGGGTGCCCAGTGCATGGTCTCGCTGTAGAAGGGATCACGCGCGTGGCACATCGAGCAATTGCCCAGCACGACGTCGTAGGCCGCCTCGAACCCGTCTGCCGCGGCGAACGTCTCCTCCAACGGTGTGAGCGCGCGGGCCTCGGCCTCCTCCAGCCGGTCCTGCATCGGGGCGACCGAGAGCCACGCGATCAGCAGCATCAACAGAACCGTGACACCCCAGGTCCAGTGCGGTCCCCTGCCGGTCTTGTGCATCGTGTTGAAGTAGTGCCGGATCGTCACCCCCGTCAGGAAGATGAGCGAGGCGATGATCCACGCATACGCCGTCCCAAAGGCCAGCGGGTAGTGGTTCGACAGCATCAGGAACACGACCGGCAGCGTCAGGTAGTTGTTGTGCGTCGAGCGGACCTTGGCGATCTTGCCGTACTTGGCATGGGGCGTGCGCCCCGCCTTGAGGTCGGCCACGACGATGCGCTGGTTCGGCATGATCTGGAAGAACACGTTGGCGGTCATGATCGTGGCCGTAAAGGCGCCGAGGTGCAGCAGCGCCGCCCGCCCGGTAAAGACCTGGTTGTACCCCCACGACATCGCCACCAGCACGACAAAGAGGAGTAGCATCAGCAGCGTGGGGTTGTCCGCCAGCTTTGACTTGCACATCTGGTCATAGATCAGCCAACCGATGGCGAGCGAGCCGCCGGAGAGCACAATCCCCTGCCACAGCGCCAGATCGACCTTGGTGGGGTCGAGCAGGTAAATCTCGCCCCCCACCCAGTACATGATCATCAAAAGCGCCGCGCCCGAGAGCCAGGTGGAGTAGCTTTGCCACTTGTGCCAGGTCAGGTGCTCGGGCAGGCGCGCGGGGGCGACCATGTATTTGGTGGTGTGGTAGAAGCCGCCGCCGTGGACCTCCCATTCCTCGCCGCTGGCGCCTTCAGGGAGCGCGTCGTTCGGTTTCAGCATCAGGTCGAGCGCGATGAAGTAGAACGACGCGCCGATCCACGCCATCGCCGTGATGACATGCAGCCAGCGCACCGCAAAGGCGATCCAGTCCCAGAGGATGGCAAGGTCGTACATTGGGGGGCGCTCCACGCTTGGCCTCGTTGCAGATGACCCAAGATTGCCGGGCGGAGCAAGAGGCGGCCACCCGTAGGATCGGTGATATCACCCATCCCGCAAGGCCGGTGCAAAACGCCTGCACTGACCTCGTGCGCGCCGCGTCCAGCGCCGATAGCGCTTCGCCTTGCAAAAAACGGATTGAAACCCGCGCTGGCCTGCTCTGGAATGGCGCTCGGGCGGGGTGCCCGGAACAGGGTCGAGGAGAGCCACCGTGCATCGCTATCCACGCAACATGACCGGGTACGGAGAAACGCCGCCCAACGCCAACTGGCCGGGCGGGGCAAAGATCGCGGTGCAGATCGTCCTCAACTACGAAGAGGGCGGCGAGAATTGCACCCTGCAT
Source organism: Pseudaestuariivita sp. (assembly GCF_052825805.1). Classification (NCBI taxonomy): domain Bacteria; kingdom Pseudomonadati; phylum Pseudomonadota; class Alphaproteobacteria; order Rhodobacterales; family Paracoccaceae; genus Pseudaestuariivita; species Pseudaestuariivita sp. The sequence goes on from NZ_JBRBVB010000015.1 coordinate 389,962, forward strand.
GGCGATGCGGCCTCCGAGGCGTTCCTGTCCGAGATCACCGGCGCGCAGCCCTGGCCGGGTCAGCGGCACTGGAACATGGAATCGCTTTACGAGTACGGCGCGCGGGCGGGGTTCTGGCGCGTGCACCGGATGCTCAAAGATCTGCCGGTCACGGTCTACGGGGTCGCCACCGCGCTTGCGCGGGCGCCCGAGCAGGTGCGCGCGATGCAGGCGGCAGGCTGGGAGATTGCCAGCCACGGTCTGAAATGGATCGAACACAGGGACATGTCCGAGGACGAGGAGCGCGCCCAGATCGCCGAGGCGATCCGTCTGCACACCGAAGTCACCGGCGCCCCGCCGCGCGGCTGGTACACCGGGCGCTGCTCCATGAACACCGAGCGGCTCGTGACCGAGACCGGGCAGTTCGCCTACGTCGCCGACAGCTATGCCGACGACTTGCCCTACTGGGTGCGGCACGCGGATCGGGACCAGCTGGTGGTCCCCTACACGATGGACTGCAATGACATGCGGTTTGCCATCCAGGCCGGGTTCACCGACGGCGCCCAGTTCGAGCAGATGCTCAAGGACGCTTTCGACACGCTCTATGCCGAGGGCGAGGCGGGCGCGCCCAAGATGCTGTCGATCGGGCTCCACTGCCGCATCATCGGACGGCCCAGCCGGGCAGCCGCCCTCCAGCGCGCCTTGGATCACATGCGCCGCCATGCGGGCGTCTGGTTCGCAACGCGCCTCGAGATCGCCGAGCACTGGGCGCGGGAGCACCCCAGCGGGGCAGGGGGTGTCAGTCGTCCCACCTCCCTGTCGCAGGCCGCGTTCATCGACCGCTTCGGCGGCATCTTCGAGCATTCGCCCTGGGTCGCGGAGCGCGCGTGGGCGCTCGAGCTCGGGCCGGCGCACGACAGCGCAGCCGGCCTGCATTCCGCGCTCTGCCGCGCCTTCCGGTCGGCCTCTCACGACGAGCGGCTCGGCGTGCTGCGCGCCCACCCGGACCTTGCCGGCAAGCTCGCCGCAGCCAAACGCCTGACGGCGGATTCGACGGCGGAGCAGGCGTCCGCCGGGCTCGACGCCTTGACCGATGCCGAACGCGCGACCTTCACCCGCCTCAACGAGACCTACACGGCCCGGTTCGGCTTTCCCTTCATCATCGCGGTCAAGGACAACACCAAGGCGACGATCCTCGACGCCTTCCACCGCCGCATCGACAACGATCCCGCCGCCGAGTTTGCCGAAGCCTGCCGCCAGGTCGAGCGCATCGCCGAACTCCGCCTCGCGGATCAGGTCGCGCGGTGAGCCGCGACGTCCCTATCCTGCCCCTGACCGCGGAGGCGTTCGCGGCCTACGGCGACGTGATGGAGGCCGCAGGCCAGCCCGGCAAGATCATCAATCAGGGGCTGTGCGGACGGTATCACGACCTGGCCCGGCTCGACTTTTCGGACGGCCGCGCGGGGATCAGCCTCTTCAAGGCCGAACCGCGTCAGCTCCCCCTCACACTCGAGATGATGGAGCGCCATCCCGCCGGCTCGCAGGCGTTCATCCCAATGAGCATGGACCGCTTTCTCGTGATCGTCGCCGAGGATGCAGGCGGCAAACCCGGCCAGCCGCGCGCGTTCGCAACCGCGCCCGGCCAGGCCATCAATTTCCACAAGGGGACCTGGCACGGCGTCCTGACCCCGCTCCACGCTCCGGGCCTTTTTGCGGTGGTCGACCGGATCGGAGAGGGGGCGAACCTCGAAGAACACTGGTTCGAGGCGCCCTACACCGTGGTCGCGTCACCTGCCTGAGTTCCTCTGGTCAACCGCTGGACGCTATTCCCGTTCGACTAGCCCGCGCCGTAGCACACCGCCTGCAATTTGTTGCCGTCGGGATCGCGCACGTAGGCCGCGTAATACGCCGGCCCGTAGTGCGGGCGGGGACCCGGCGCACCGGCGCACGACCCGCCAAGGCGCAGCGCTGCGGCGTGAAACGCCCGCACTTCCTCATGCGAGGCCGCAGTAAAGGCGACATGCGTGCCGTTGCCCCACGTCGCGGGGCGTCCGTCTTCTGGCGCGTAGAGATAGATCGTCGGCATTCCGCCTTTTTCGTAGGCCGGCGGTTTGCCCGGCGGCTTTGGCAGGCGCTCAAAGCCCAGCACGCCCAGCACTTCGTCGTAAAACCGCCCCGACCGCGCCGGATCGTTGGTCCCGAGAGTGATGTGGCTGAGGGGATACATGGTCGGTCTCCGTCGTAGCGACTGTGCGTGAGACTGAAACAAGAACATCGAAAGCGCAACCAGCCCGTCCCGCTCAACGCCTACATACGCGATCACAACTGGACCGAGGTTCACGCGCGTGCTCTATTGCGCCCATGGAGCCTCCCTTCCAGGACCCCAAAGTCAAAACCGCTTTTGCCGCGATGCCCGAGGCATGCCGTCCCGGCCTTCTCGAACTGCGTGCCTTGATCTTCGAAGTGGCGGCAAGCCGGCCTGAGATCGGCCGCCTCGAAGAAACGCTCAAATGGTGTCAGCCCGCCTACCTCACGCCCGAACCCAGGTCTGGCTCGACCATCCGGCTGGGCCTGCCAAAGACCGGCGGATACGCGCTTTATACCCACTGCCAGACGACGCTTCTGTCCGAGTTCCGCGCGCTTTTCCCGGACGACTTCACCTACGAAGGCAACCGCGCCATCCACTTCACCCCCGGCACCTCGCTCCCGCGCGGCCCCGTCGCGACCCTGATCGGGAATGCGCTGACGTATCATCGGCGGTAAGGGGAAGGGCTCCAGCAGCGCCAACTTTACTGTTCAATGAAACGATCCCGAGGCACGACAGCAATTGGCGTCAATTCAACCAAGAAGTCCGGATGCCCCAACCCCGCGACCATGACGGACGTCGAAACCGGTTCTTGTCCCGCTTCAAAGACTTCGCGTCTTACGGCTTGGATAACAGGCAGTTGCGACTGATCCGTGTAATGTGTGGTAATCGCGACTACATCGGCCAGCGTGCCGCCCACCTTTCCAAGTAATTTAGATATGTTATCAAAAATTTGGCGGGTCTGGGCTTCGATATCGTTCACGCCGACGATCGTTTCGCCAGCGGTCCAAGCTACTTGTCCGGTGAGATGGATCACGACGCCATCCGGCTGGATCACACCCATTTGGAACCCGCGATTCCGCGAGCGCCACACGTCTTCAGTATCAAATCCAATTGGCATCTTCAGACGGTTCTTTTCCGTTTGGACAAAGCAATTTGCGCAGACTGCGAGAGCCTTATTTCAGTTCTACTCAATACGTATCGCCTCAACCCAAACCCTCACAAAACCCGCGCCAGAAAATCCCGGGTCCGCGCCTCCTTCGGCGCGCCGAACATCTGCTCTGGCGTCCCGCTTTCCAAAATCCGCCCCCGGTCCAGAAAGCACACCCGGTCCGCCACATCGCGGGCAAAGGCCATCTCGTGGGTCGCCAGCACCATGGTCATCCCGTCGGCCTTGAGCGCCTTGAGGACCTCCAGCACTTCGCCCACCAACTCGGGGTCGAGAGCGGAGGTGATCTCGTCAAAGAGCATGATCTGAGGGCGCATCGCCAAGGCCCGCACGATCGCCACGCGCTGCTGCTGCCCGCCCGACAGCTGGTCGGGGTAGTGCTGCATCCGGTCCGCCAGCCCGAACCGCTCGAACAGCGCCGTGACCTCCGGGCGGAGCGTATCGCGCGAGACCCGCCGCACTCGGCGCGGGGCGAGCATCACGTTCTCCTCGGCGGTCATATGGGGAAAGAGGTTAAAGCTCTGGAACACGATCCCGATGCGCTGACGGATCGGCTGGGGGTCGAGCGAGGGCTCCGCGATGTCCTGATCACCGAGCCAGATCGCCCCGTCGTCGAGAGGCTCGAGCAGATTGAGGCACCGCAGCAGCGTCGACTTGCCCGAGCCCGAAGCACCGATCAGGCAGACCATCTCACCCTTCGAGACCTCCAGCGAGATCCCGTCGAGGATCTTCGTGTCGCCAAAGGACTTCTGCACATTCTCCAGCCGCAGCATCAGGAGCGCGCCCGGTTCTGCTTGGCAATCAGGTGATCGGCCAGCCGCGTTGCGGGGATCGTGATCACGAGGAAGATGCAGGCCGCCACCACGTAAGGCGTGAAATTCGCCAGCAGCGACTTGAAGACACCCGCCTGCCGGAAAATCTCGACCGGGCCGATAAAGCTCAAGAGCGCGACGTCCTTTTGCAAGGCGATCAGCATGTTCATCTGCGCCGGGATCACCCGCCGGATCGCCTGCGGCAACACCACGTAGCGCATCGTGTCCTGCCCCGAGAGTCCCAGCGACAGCGCCGCATTGCGCTGGCTGGCGTGCACGCTCTCGATCCCGGACCGGAAAATCTCCGCCACGTAGGCCGAGTAGGTCAACACCAGCGCCACGGTCCCCCAGATGTAGGGAGAGTTCCACGGCCGGTCGAGACCCAGCCCCGGGATGCCAAACCCAATCAGGTACACCGTCAGCACCACTGGCACGCCGCGAAAGATGTCGGTGTAGACCGCCCCAAAGAGGCGCAGCGGGTAGAGCACCGGATTGCGCACATCGCGCGCCAGCGCAATCGCCAGCCCCAGGATCGCGATCATCGGCGCCGACCAGGCAAAGATCGCCACGTCCAAAAGGAACGCCTCGACCAGCCTTGGAAAGGTCCGCGCAAAGACCTCCCCGTTGAAAAAGCTCTGCTGGACACGCGCCCACCCCGGCGCCATGGGCACGAGGATGACGATGGCCAGTACCACCGCCAGGGTCGAGCCCGCCGCAACGCGCAGCGAGCGCCGTCTCAGCGCCCGGTCATAGGCTTGCCGGCGGGTCAGCGCGGCGTCGTTGCGACTTGGACCCGCCGAAAGCTCGCTCATTCGATGACCGGCACGCCGGTGGCCTCGGCCAGCCACTTGGCCTCGATCTCGGCCAGGGTGCCGTCCTCGGTGAGCGCCATGATCGCCGCGTCGACGCACTCCTTGATCGCCGCGCCCTCTTCCATGAGCATGCCGAACTGATCGGGGTTCTCGGTGCGATCCGCCGGGAACTGCCCTAGCACCACGCCGCCCTCGACCACCACGGCTGCCAGATACAGCGCCGTCGGCAGGTCAAAGAGCGCCGCGTCGATCTGGCCAGCCTGCATGGCTGCCGTCACATCGGTGTTGTCGTTGTAGAGCAGCGGATCGCTCTCCGGCCCAATCAGGTCCGTCAGCATCGGCACGGCGGTCGTGTTGGCATCCGCGCCCCACTTGAGCCCCTTGAGCGAGGCGAGCGACGCATCCGCGCCACCATCGACCACCGACTGGGTCGTCAGCACCGCCATGGCCGAGCTGTAGTACGGCGCCGAGAAATCCACGACCTTGTCGCGGTCCTCGGTGATCGAATATTGCTGCAGGTTGACGTCAAAGTTCTTGGCGCCCGGCTGGATCGACTCGTCAAAGCCGGCGCGCACCCAGACAACGTCCTCCGCCGGCACACCCATCTCCTCGGCCAGCGCCGCGGCCACCGCCGCCTCAAACCCTTCACCAGCTTCGGGCGCATCATTGTGCACCCAAGGGTAATAGGCCGGGTTGCCCGTCGCCATGGTCAGCTTGCCCTCGGTCATCGTCTTGCCTTCCCAGCACAGATGCCCACCTGCCAGCGCGCTCGTCGCACTCAGCACCAGCGCAAACGCCGAACCCGTCAAAACCTTCTTCATATGATGATCCTCCGACAAACCGCGCACCGGCCCCCAAGCTCCGACGTCGGTCCTGTCTTCTCTGGTTTGTAAATACCTCGGGGGTTTGGGGGCTGGCCCCCAATTGAAATCGGGGGTGTGGGGGCAGAGCCCCCACGTGCCGCGCGGGCGCCCCCAAGCCCCCTCCCCAAAACAAATTATCGATC